>NZ_WUWN01000049.1:0-10138 GCF_009846865.1 Puerhibacterium puerhi | reverse complement strand
GGGCCCCGGGGTGGGTTTGGGGGCCCAACCCCCGTTTGTTCCGCCCCACTTCCCTAGCCGTCGACGGCGGTGCTGCGCCCGGCGCGGGCGAGGTTCCGGGAACGGGCGCCGAGGTCCCCGCGGCGTCAGCCGCGGGAGCGGCGGCGCGTGAGCTGGGCCTCGTGGCCCCGCGGGCGCTCCACCGGGTGGACGGCAGCGAGCGCGGCCTCCAGCGTGGCCTCCGCCGTCGGGCTGGCGCTGCCGGCCTTCGAGATCGCCGTCATGATCTGCGCGGCGGCGACGTGCACCGGCACGCCGACGTTCTGCGCGACCTCGGCGAGCTGCCGGCCCGCGTTGGTGTCGTCGACGCCGCGCACCAGCATGATGATGCCCTTGGCCTGCTCCACCGCGGCGGCGTGGACGAACGCGCGGGACACCGCCTGCTGCGCCTCCCGCTCCAGCGCCTCGCGCTGCAGCGTGGTCGCGTCGACGATGTAGCCGACCACCTCGACCAGCTTGCCGCCGTGGTCACGGCGCCCCTGGCCGGTGACGACCACCGTGCGGGACTTGCCGCTGGGGTCGACGATGCGGTGGCTGCACGAGAACGGCTTGCCCGCCTTGAGCGCGACGGTGGCGGCCCGGATGAGGCGCTGCCGGTCGTCGGGGTGCTTGCGCGAGCACATCGTGTCGAGGCCCGGCTCGATCTCGCCGGGCTCCCGACCGTGCATGAGGTAGACCTCGTCCGACCACCACCACCGGCCGCTCGCCAGGTCGACCCGGTACCGGCCGACCAGCAGGGGCGTGCCGACCGCGATCGCCTGCGTGACGCTCGCCAGATCGGCTGCCGACGCGCCGCTCTGCGAGCGCGACGAGGCCGTGGACTTCGGTGCGTCGAGCGCGACTGTCATGTGACTACCTCCCAGAACCGAGATCCTGGGGGCCGCTTCCTGACCTCCCGTGCCCCCAACCGTAGCGGCGGGTGAAGATCGCGCCAGTTGAGAAGTGTTTTCGCAGGTGAGCACCCATGGCGCCCACCTGCGAGCGCCGCCGGACCGTGCCAGCGTGAGAGGGCCCGCGAAGGGCGACGGCCCGCCGCGGGCCGCTGGAACGCGAAGGAGGAACGATGAGCGAGAACGACAGCACCGCCCCGTACGACCCGGACCAGGACCCGGACGCGCAGCCGGCGTCTCTCAACCCCCGCACCGGGGCGCAGGCGTCCGGCGACGCCGGGTCCGACGACGACACCGACGCCGAGCCGGCGAACCTGAACCCGCGCTCGACGATCGACGAGCCGGAGAGCGGCGAGGAGGGCTGACGCCCCCGGGCGGTGCCGATGACGGGCCGACGGCGCTCGAGCGCCGTCGGCCCTCGTCATGCCCGGCCCTCGTCGCGCCCGCCCCTCGTCGCGCCTGGCGCGGGCCTCAACTTCGCCCGCTTCCACTTGCGAGCGCGAGAGCCACTTCTCTTGCGAGTGCCGAGAACCGTGCACACGGTGCATCCGACCGCAACGCCCGTGATCGCACTGTGGAGGTCCAGCCGGATGCGCGTGCTCGGAGTCAACGCCCTGTTCCACGACCCGTCCGCCGCCCTCGTCGTCGACGGGCGGGTCGTCGCCGCGGCGGAGGAGGAGCGCTTCTCCCGGCGCAAGCACGGCAAGCGGCCGGTGCCGTTCGCGGCGTGGGAGCTGCCGGAGCAGGCGATGCGCTGGTGCCTCGAGGTGGGCGGGCTCGAGCCGGGCGACCTGGACGCCGTCGCGTACTCGTTCGACCCCGCGCTGGCCAAGCCGGCCGAGGAGATGGGCCTGCCGGACCCGTGGGACTGGCTGCGCCGCCAGTACGCCGAGCGCGCCCCGCAGTTCATCGCCACCGCGCTGCCGGGCCTGTCCCCCGCCGCGGTGCGGTTCGTGCCGCACGAGGTGGCGCACGCGGCGTCGGCGGCCCTGGCCTCTCCTTTCGGCACCTGCAGCGTGATGTCGCTGGACGGGCGCGGCGAGCGGTCCTCGCACCTGGCGGGCCGGTACGTGGACGGCCGGCTCGAGGTGCTGGCCAGCCAGGAGCTGCCGCACTCCCTCGGCCTGATCTACGAGTCCCTCACCGAGCACCTCGGGTTCCTGCGCTCCAGCGACGAGTACAAGGTGATGGCCCTCGCCTCGTACGGCGAGCCGCGGTTCCTCGAGGAGCTGCGCGAGGTCTTCTACGCGACGCCCGACGGCGGGTTCGTGGCCGAGGCGCCGGACTGGACCCGGTGGGCGCCGCGCGCCACGCCCGGCGCGCTGCAGGACCCGGCGATGGCCGACGCGCTGGCGCCCGACGACGCGCACGGCGGCCTGCCGCCCGCGCACGCGGACCTCGCGGCGTCGGTGCAGGCCCGCCTCGAGGAGGTGCTGGTCGACCTGGCCACCTGGCTGCACGAGCGCACCGGCGACACCGCGCTGACGCTGGCCGGCGGCACGGCGCTCAACTGCGTGGCCAACTCGCGCATCTGGCGCGACTCGCCGTTCGACGAGGTGTGGGTGCAGCCCGCGGCGGGCGACTCCGGCACGGCGCTGGGCGCCGCGCTGCAGCTGACCGCCGAGGCGGGAGTGCCGGTCGAGCCCATGGGCTCGGCGGCCCTGGGCCGCGAGTGGTCCGACGACGAGCTCGCCGCCTGGCTGCGCCAGGCCCGCGTCCCGTTCACCACGCCGGACGACCTGCCCGGAGCGGTCGCCGACGTGCTCGCCGCCGACGGCGTCGTCGCCTGGTTCCAGGGCCGCGCCGAGTTCGGCCCGCGCGCGCTGGGCCAGCGCTCGCTGCTCGCCCACCCCGGCCACGCGCACAACGTGCGCCGCCTCAACGACGTCAAGGGCCGCGAGCAGTTCCGCCCCGTGGCGCCCATGGTGCTGCTGGAGGACGCCCCGGAGATCTTCTCCGGCGGCCCGATCCCCAGCCCGTACATGCTCTTCGTGCACGAGGTCGCCCCCGCCTGGCGCGAGCGCATCCCCACCGTGACCCACGTGGACCACACCGCCCGCATCCAGACCGTGGACGACTCGCAGCCGCGGCTGCAGGCCACGATCCGCGCCTTCCGCGACCGCACCGGGCTGCCCGTCGTCGTCAACACCAGCCTCAACACCGCGGGCCGCCCGATGGTGGACGACCCGCGCGACGCCCTCGAGCTGTTCGGCTCGGCCCCGGTCGACCTGCTGGTGCTCGGCCCGCACCTGGTGCACCGCGGCGCGCTGTTCGCCGGCGGCGGCGCGGCCGCGGGGGTGGCCGGATGACGACGTCGTACGCCGTGGTGGTGCCCACCGTCGGGCGGCCGCAGCTGGCGGGGCTGCTCGCCTCGCTCGGCGCCACGCTCGAGGCCAGCCCGGAGGCGCCCCGCCCCACGCAGGTGGTCGTCGTCGACGACCGCCCGGTCGGCGACGACGCCAACCCGCCGCTGGAGCTGCCGGTGCTGCTGGCGGGCGCCCCGGTGCACGCGGTGCGCACCGGCGGGCGCGGGCCGGCCGCCGCCCGCAACGCCGGGTGGCGCACCGCCGCGGGCGTGGAGTGGGTGGCCTTCCTCGACGACGACGTGCTGCTGCCGGCCGACTGGGCCGGCGGCCTGGCCAAGGACCTCGCCAACGCCGCCGACGACGTCGCGGGGGTGCAGGGCCGCATCGTCGTGCCGCTGCCGGCCCACCGCCGGCCCACCGACTGGGAGCGCAGCACCGCGGGCCTCGAGACCGCCGCGTGGGCCACCGCCGACATGGCCTACCGCCGCGCGGTGCTCGAGCAGGTGCACGGCTTCGACGAGCGGTTCCCCCGCGCCTATCGGGAGGACGCCGACCTGGCCCTGCGGGTGCGGGCCACCGGCGCCCGGCTGGTGCGCGGCGAGCGCGAGATCACCCACCCGGTGCGCCCGGCCGACGACGGCGTCAGCCTGCGCGTGCAGCGCGGCAACGCCGACGACGCCCTGATGCGCGCGCTGCACGGGCCGCGCTGGCGCGAGCTCGCCGAGACGGGCCGCGGCCGCCTCGCGTGGCACGCGGCCACCGTCGCCGCGGCGGCCGCCACGGGCGTGCTGGCCGCCGCCCGCCGCCCGCGCCTCGCCGCCGTCTCCGCCGCCGCGTGGGCCGGCCTGACCGGGGAGTTCCTCGCCCGGCGGCTGCGTCCCGGTCCCCGCCCCGGCGAGGAGGCCTTCGCCGCCGAGGTGCGGCGGATGGCGTGGACGAGCGTGGCCATCCCGTTCGCCGCGGTGGCCCACCGCGCGGCCGGCACCTGGCGCTGGCGGCGTGCCCTGGGCGGCACCGGCGCCGCCGCGTGGCCGCCGCCCGTGCGCGCCGTGCTGTTCGACCGCGACGGCACCCTGGTGCACGACGTGCCGTACAACGGCGACCCGGAGCAGGTGCGTCCCGTCGACGGCGCCCGCCGCGTGCTCGACCGGCTGCGCGCCCAGGGCGTGGCGGTCGGCGTGGTCTCCAACCAGTCGGGCATCGGCCGCGGGTTCCTCACGCCCGAGCAGGTCGCGGCCGTCGAGGCGCGCGTCGAGGAGCTGCTCGGGCCGTTCGCCACGTGGCAGCGGTGCCCGCACACCCCCGAGGACCGCTGCGCCTGCCGCAAGCCCGAGCCCGGCATGGTGCTGCGCGCCGCCGCCGAGCTCGGCGTGCTGCCGGCCGAGTGCGCAGTCGTCGGCGACATCGGCGCCGACGTCGGCGCCGCCGTCGCCGCGGGCGCGCGCGCCGTGCTGGTGCCGACGCCGGAGACCCGCGCCGACGAGGTGGCGGCCGCGCCGCGGGTCGCCGCGGACCTGGCCGAGGCGGTGAGGCTGCTGTGAGCGCCCGCGTGCTGGCCGTGCGGCTCGACAGCGACGGCGACGTGCTGCTCACCGGGCCGGCCGTGCGGGCGCTGGCCGCCGCGCACGAGCACGTGGACCTGCTCGTCTCGGGCCAGGGCCTGCAGGCCGCGCGCCTGCTGCCCGGCGTGCGCGACGTGCTGCGCTTCGACGCCCCGTGGAGCGGGTACGCCCCCGGCGCGTTCGACGCCGCCGCCGTCGGCGGGCTGGTCGCCGAGCTCGCCGCACGCGACTACGACGAGGCGGTGGTCTTCACGTCGTTCCACCAGTCCCCGCTGCCCATGGCGCTGCTGGCGCGCATGGCCGGCATCCGGCGCGTCAGCGCCACCAGCGAGGACTACCCGGGCGCGCTGCTCGACGTGCGCCACCGCCGTCCCGACGGGCTGCACGAGGTGGAGGCCGCCCTGGACCTGGCCCGCGCCGCGGGGGCGCCGCGGCCCGCCGACGACGACGGTCGCCTCGCCGTGCGCCGGCCGCTGGCGACCCTGCCGGCCGACGTCGCCGCGCTGCTGCCGGCCGGCCCGTTCGTCGTCGTGCACCCCGGCGCCTCGGTGCCGGCCCGCGCCCCGCGGCCGGATGACGCGCGGGCGTACGTGACCGCGCTCGCCGCCGCCGGCTGGGACGTGGTCGTCACCGGCGGCCCCGGGGAGCGCGCGCTGGCCGGCCACGTCGCGGCCGGCGCGCCGGACGCCGTGGACCTGGGCGGGCGCACCACCCTGCCCGAGCTGGCCACCGTGCTCGCCGCGGCCGCCTGCGTCGTGGTCGGCAACACCGGGCCCGCGCACCTCGCGGCGGCCGTGGGCACGCCCGTGGTCAGCCTGTTCTCCCCCGTGGTGCCGGCCGACCGGTGGGCGCCGTGGGGTGTGCCCGTCGCGGTCCTCGGCGACCAGGGCGCCGCGTGCCGCGCCACCCGGGCGCGCGAGTGCCCCGTGGCGGGGCACCCCTGCCTGGCGTCGGTGCCGGCCGGCCAGGTGGTGGGCGCGGTCGCCGGGCTGACCGGCCGGCCGGCGCCGCGCACCACCCGCACCGTGACGACCCACCGGACGGAGGTCCCCGCATGAGGGTGCTGCTGTGGCACGTGCACGGGTCGTGGGCGACGGCGTTCGTCCAGGGCCCCCACGAGTACGTCGTCCCCCTGCTGCCGGACCGCGGTCCCGACGGGCGCGGTCGCGCGCAGACGTGGGACTGGCCGGCGTCGGTCACCGAGGCGAGCCCCGCCGAGCTGCGCGCGGCGTTCGACGACGGGGCGATCGACGTCGTCGTCCTGCAGCGGCCGCACGAGGTGCACCTGCTCGAGGAGTGGACCGGCCGCCGGGCCGGCCGCGACGTGCCCGCGGTGTACGTCGAGCACAACGCGCCGACCGACCACGCCGCGCGCAGCCGCCACCCGCTGGCCGACCTCGACGTGGTGGCCGACGGCACGGTGCCGATCGTGCACGTCACCGCGTTCAACCGGCTCATGTGGGACTGCGGCACCGCGCGCACCACGGTGGTCGACCACGGCATCCCCGACCCCGGCCACCTCTGGACGGGCGAGCGGCCGCACGTGGCCGCCGTCGTCAACGAGCCGGTGCGCCGCTGGCGGGTGGCCGGCACCGACGTGCTGCTGCACGTGGCCCGCGACGTGCCGCTCGAGGTCTACGGCATCGGCACCGACGAGCTCGCCGAGCACCTGCGCGGCGTCGGCACCCCCGCCGCCGCGGCGAGCGCCGGGCGGCTGCACGACCTGCCGCAGCACGCGATGCACGCGGCCGTCGCCGGGGCGCGCGCCTACCTGCACCCCTACCGGTGGACCAGCCTCGGGCTGTCGCTGCTCGAGGCGATGGCGATCGGGCTGCCCGTGCTCGCCCTGCCCGTCACCGAGGCGCCCGTCGCCGTGCCGCCGGAGGCCGGCGTGCTCAGCGCCGACCCCGACGTGCTCGCGGCCACGGCGCGCCGCTGGCTCGCCGACCCGGCCGAGGCGGCGGCGCACGGCAAGGCCGCCCGCGAGCAGGTGCTCGCCCGCTACTCGCTCGACCGGTTCACCGACCGGTGGACCGACCTCCTGGCGGAGGCCGCCGCCACCTGACCCAGGCGGCCGTGTGCGCCCGCCCCGACCCGAACGAGAAAGCCGCACGAGAACCCGCTCGTCCCGGACACGTCGCACGACGTCCGGCACCCGACACAGGAGGTGACCGCATGCGGATCGCCATGGTCTCCGAGCACGCCAGCCCCCTCGCCACCCTCGGCGGGGCGGACGCCGGCGGGCAGAACGTGCACGTCGCCGAGCTGTCGCGACACCTGGCCGCCGCCGGCCACGAGGTCGAGGTCTACACCCGCCGCGACGACGCGACCCTGCCCGAACGCGTCCCGCTCGACCGCGGGGTCGAGGTGGTCCACGTGACCGCCGGCCCGGCGGCCCCGCTGCCCAAGGACGACCTGCTGCCGTGGATGGACGCCATGGGCGACGAGCTCGCCCGCGCCTGGTCCGACCCGGCGCGGCGCCCCGACGTCGTGCACGCCCACTTCTGGATGTCCGGGCTGGCCGCCGTGCGGGCGGCCCGGCAGGTCGAGGCCGCCACGGGCGTGCACGTGCCGGTGCTGCAGACGTTCCACGCCCTGGGGTCGGTCAAGCGGCGCCACCAGGGCGCCGCCGACACCAGCCCCGCGCGGCGCGTCGAGCTGGAGACGCGGCTGTGCGGCGACGTCGACCGGGTCGTGGCCACCTGCCACGACGAGGTGGACGAGCTGGACGCCCTCGGCGCGCCGGCGGACCGGATCCGCGTGGTCCCGTGCGGCGTCGACCTCGGGCACTTCACGCCGGGCGCCGACCGCGCGGCGCAGGACGGCGGCACCGGGCTGCGGCTGCTGTCGATCGGCCGGCTCGTCGAGCGCAAGGGCGTCGGCACGGTGATCGAGGCCCTCGCCGGCGTGCCCGACGCCGAGCTGCTGGTCGCGGGCGGCCCGCCCGCCGCCGCGCTCGACGACGACCCGGAGGTGTGGCGCCTGCGCAAGCTCGCGGCCGAGCACGGCGTCGCCGACCGCGTGCGGTTCCTCGGCGCGGTGGCGCACCCGGACGTGCCCGCCCTGCTGCGGTCCGTCGACGTCGTCGTGTGCACGCCCTGGTACGAGCCGTTCGGCATCGTCCCGCTCGAGGCGGCCGCCTGCGGCCGCCCCGTCGTCGGCAGCGCGGTGGGCGGCCTGCTCGACACCGTGGTCGACGGCCGCACGGGCCTGCTGGTGCCGCCGCGCGACGCGGCGGCCCTGGCCCGGGCGCTGCGCCGCCTCACCGACCGGCCGACGCGGCTGCGGTACGGCGCCGCGGCCCGGGTGCGCGCCGAGCAGCTGTACGGCTGGGCCACGGTGGCCCGCCGCACCGCGGAGGTCTACGCCGAGCTGGCGCCGCAGGCGGCGACGCCCTGGCCCGCCCCGCTCACCGTCCCGGCGCCGGGCGCCGCCGACGGCGTCACGGCCACGACCACGGGAGGTGCCCGATGACCACCGAGCCCACGACCCGCGCCCTGGCGACGCCGCTCGCCGCGCCGCTGAGCGTGCCCGTCACCGCTCCTCCGACGGCGCCGCCGCGCCCGCTGCCGAGCACGCCGCCCGGCGCACGCAGCTGGCTCGCGCAGCACACCGGGGACCTCATGGCGGGCCTGCAGGGCCTGCTCGACGACGGCGCCCGGCTCGACGGCTGGGGCCGCGAGCTCGCCGACCGGCTGCTGGGCGGCGCGCGCCTGCTCGTGGCCGGCAACGGCGGCAGCGCCGCCGAGGCGCAGCACCTCACGGCCGAGCTCGTGGGCCGGTTCGAGGGCGAGCGCACGCCGCTGTCCGCGATCGCGCTCCACGCCGAGACCTCCAGCCTCTCGGCGATCGTCAACGACTACGGGCCCGAGGAGATGTACGCCCGCCAGGTGGCGGCGCACGGCCGGCCCGGCGACGTGCTCCTGGCCCTGTCGACGTCCGGCAAGAGCCCCAACGTGCTGGCCGCCGTGCGGCGCGCGCGCCAGCTGGGCATCGACACGTGGGCGCTCACCGGCCCTGGGCCGAACCCGCTGGCCGACGCGTGCGACGACGTCATCGCCGTCGGCGCGGCGTCGACGTCGGCGGTCCAGGAGGTGCACCTCGTGGCGGTGCACGCCCTGTGCGCCGCGATCGACGCGCGGGTCGAGCGCCGCCGCCGGGTGCGCCCGGCCCGGCTGCACGGGGCGACGGCGTGAGCGCGGCCCGCGGCACCGCCGCCCCCGTCGCCGCCCCGGTCGCCGCGTCGGTGGTGCCCGCGCGCCCGGTCGTCGCCGTGGTCGGCGACGTGCTGCTCGACCGCGACGTCGAGGGCACGGTCACGCGGCTGTCCCCGGACGCGCCGGTGCCCGTCGTCGACGTCGACGCGGTGCGCGAGAGCCCCGGCGGAGCCGGCCTCGCCGCGCTGCTGTGCGCCGGGCGCGCCGACGTCGTGCTCGTCGCGCCGCTGGCCGACGACGACGGCGGCCGCGCGCTGCGCGAGCACCTGCGCGGCATGACGGTCGTCGCGCTCGGCCACGAGGGCGGCACCCGCCGCAAGACGCGGGTGCGCAGCTCGGGCCAGAGCCTGGTGCGGCTCGACGACGGCGGCACCGGCCGCCCCCGCGACGTCGACGCCCGGCACGTGGCCGCGGCCCTCGCCGCGTGCGACGCCGTGCTCGTGGCCGACTACGGCGGCGGCGTGACCACCGACCCCGCGCTGCGCGAGGTGCTCGCCGACATCGCCCGGCAGCGCCCCGTGGTGTGGGACCCGCACCCGCGCGGCGGCGCTCCCGTGCCGGGCGTCGCGCTGGTGACGCCGAACCTCGAGGAGGCCCGCCGCGAGGCGGCGCGGCTCGAGCTCGACGTGCCCGCCGACGACGCGGGCGCCCTCGCGAGCGCGCTGGCCGCCGCGTGGTCCGCCGGCGCGGTGTGCGTGACGTCCGGCTCGCGGGGCGCCTTCGTCGCCGAGGCCGGCGGTCCCGCGGTCCACGTGCCCACCGTGCCCGCCTCCGGCGGCGACCCGTGCGGCGCCGGCGACCGCTTCGCCGCCACCGCCGTCGACGTGCTCGGCCGCGGCGGCCGGGTGGCCGACGCCGTGCGCGACGCCGTCGCCGCCGCGAGCGCCTGGGTGTCCGCGGGCGGCGCCGAGGGCTTCCGCCGCGGCGGTACCGGGCAGAGGGCCGGGCAGAACGCCGCCGCCGCGGCGGCCGCCGACGTCCTCGCCGTCGGCGCGCCCGTCGTCCTCCCCGTCGGCGCTCCCGTCGTCCTCGCCGTCCGCCTGCCCTTCGTCCTCGCCGAACACCTCCCGCAGGGCGGCCTCCTGCTCGCCGGTGAAGCCGGTGACGATGAGGTCCGGGCTCTC
>NZ_WUWN01000048.1 GCF_009846865.1 Puerhibacterium puerhi | reverse complement strand
GACCGCGCGCGGGGCGCCGCCCGCCGACGCCGCGGCGGCGCGCAGCCGGGCGGGCACGCGTCGGCGCGAGCGCCGGACGCCCGCCGGCGCCTCGGGACCTCCCGCGCGCGCCGGCTCGCGCAGCAGCGCGGCCACGGCCACCAGGTGCACGACCGCGAGGGCGGCGTAGGTCACCGAGGGCAGGGTCAGCGCCGACCACGCGGCGATCGGGTGCCACCACACGAGCCCACCCGAGACCAGCGCGCCGGCGGCGATCGCCGCGCCCAGCACGGTGCCCTGGTGGGACAGCGAGCGGTCGACGTCGGCACCCGGCCGCGTCGCGTGCACCGTGTCGACGAACCACGCCTCGAGCGGGCCAGAGTCGAGCGCCCGGAACACGCCGGTCGCGGCCGCCGCGGCGGCGAAGCCCCAGAACGACTGCGCGCTCGCGAACAGCGTCGCGGCGAGCACCTGCACCGCGGCCGCGGCCAGCAGCACCGGCCGGCGCCCCACCGCGTCGGCGAACCCCGCCGTCGGCAGCTCGAGGGCGAACACCACCAGGCCGGTCACGGAGGCGAGCGTCAGCGTCTGCGCCACCGACAGCCCGCGCTCGACGGGCAGCAGCGTGGTGGCGGTGAGCGCGATGCCGACGGGGAACCACCGGGTCACGGTGAGCAGCAGCAGCACGCGGCGCACCCGCTGCGGCGTCAGCGCTCCGGCGGCGGTCACGGCGCGTCCCCGTCCGCCGCGGCGCCGCTCTCCTCGTCGCCGGAGCCGGCGTCGCCGGGCACGTCCTGCGGGTCGAGCGGGAACGCCACCCGGTACAGGTGCAGCCGCCGTGCGGCCGGGTCGCCGGCCCCGGCGTGCAGGTACCGGTTGACGACGCCGATGAGCTCGTCGTGCATCGCCCGCGCCTGGGCGGGCGTCACCTCCACCCACGCGTCGCTCATGCCGCTGACGTCCTGCCAGGCCGCCGGCCACTCGTCGGCGACGTCGAGCCAGCGCGCGTACTCCTCGTCGAACTGCCGGTGGTAGCGACGCACGAGCCAGTCGAGCGCGGTCCGCGCGTCCTCGTCGTCGCGGAACGCCGAGCCGTGCCACCCGTGGCTCTCCGTGCTCGCGCGCCAGATCCGTTCCTTGCCGCGCCCCTCGCCCGTGTCGGCCACGAGCCCCACGGACTCCAGCCGGCGCAGGTGGTAGCTGGTGGCGCCGGTGTTGGTCCGCAGCGCCGCCGCGAGCCGGGTGGCGGACGCCGGCCCGTCCTTGCGCAGGGCCATGAGCAGCCGCGAGCGCAGCGGGTGGGCGAGCACCTTGACGGACTCGGGCGTCAGCTCGACGTGGGTGTACGGCAGCTCCGACGACATGTGTGCACAGCAACTCTGCACAGAACTCGTGCACAAGAGTTGTGCACGCGTTCCACCCGGTGCGGCGGGGCACCCGGAGGCACACGCGGAGGAGCACGCGGCGGAGGAGCACGCGGCGGCCGGCCGGCCCCCGGCTAGGCTCGGCGGCGTGACGGAGCCGACGCCCGATCCCGACCGCGAGACGCACGCGGACCCCGCGGCCGGGGGCACCCCCGGACGCGTCGCCGCGTTCTTCGACCTCGACAAGACGATCATCGCGACGAGCGCCTCGGCGGCCTTCTCCAAGCCCTTCTACCGGGGCGGCCTGGTGACCCGCGGCGACGTGCTGCGCAGCGCCTACGCCCACTTCCTCTTCGCGCTCGGCAGCGCCGACGCCGACCAGACCGAGCGGATGCGCAAGCACCTGTCCGAGCTGGCCACGGGCTGGGACGTGAGCAAGGTCCAGCAGATCGTCGCCGAGACGGTGCACGAGCTCATCGACCCGTACGTCTACGCGGAGGCCGTCAGCCTGATCGCCGAGCACCACGACCTGGGGCACGACGTCGTCATCGTCTCGGCGTCCGGGGCGGAGCTCGTCGAGCCGATCGCCACCGTGCTGGGCGCCGACCACGTCGTCGCCACCCGCATGGCCGTCGAGGACGGCCGCTACACCGGCCAGATCGACTTCTACGCCTACGGCGAGAACAAGGCGGCGGCGATGCGCGAGCTCGCCGCCGAGCACGGGTACGACCTCGCGCAGAGCTACGCGTACACCGACTCCGTGACCGACGCGCCGATGCTCCGCGCGGCCGGCCACGCGTTCGCCGTGAACCCCGACCGAACCATGCGACGCCTCGCCGCCGAGCACGGCTGGGGCGTGCTGACCTTCACGCGGCCGGTCGCCCTGCGGGTCGCGGTGCGCCCGCCGACGCCGGTGCTCGCCGCCGCGGGCGCGCTCGCCGCCGGCGCGGTCGGCTGGGCCGCGTGGCGGCTGCTGCGCCGCCGCTGAACCGCGTCACGAGGCCGCGCCGGCACCTGGGGGCGACGCTCTGCGGCCTGCCCCGCTCCCCCTTGCGCGCGGCCCACGGCAGGCGTTGCATGGGAGTAGCACCACAGAACGGCCGGGCTCGGAACCCACGCAAAGAAAGTCCACGTCGAGGACACATCGAGCGGGGCACTCCCCGTCACGATGAGCGGATGATGCGCCTGTTCCCCGAGCCCGACGGCGAGAGCGGCACCCGGCCGACCTGATCCACCGGGTGCCGCGATCGTCTCCGGGGCCGGGCGCAGCGGCCGCCGCCCGGCACCGGGCGCCGCCGGGGACCCGGCGGCGCCGACGGCGTCAGCGCCAGGCGCCCCGCTCGTACTGCGGCGCCCAGGCGATGCCCTGCCCGTCCGGCGCCGGACGGCGCGACGTGCCGGCCTTGACGCCGAGCTCGTGGGCGGCGCGCAGCGGCCAGTGCGGGTCGCGCAGCGCCTCGCGGGCCAGCAGCACCACGTCGGCGGCGCCGTCGACCAGCACCTGCTCGGCCTGGGCCGGCGAGGTGATGAGGCCGACCGCGCCGGTCGGCATGCCCGAGACCTCGCGCACGCGGCGGGCGTGCGGCACCTGGTAGCCCGGGCCCACGGTGATCTCGGCCGGCGCGACGCCGCCGGTGGAGACGTCCACCAGGTCCACGCCGTGCCCGGCGAGCTCCTTGGCCACGGCGGCGACGTCGTCGACCTGGAGGCCGTCCTCGCGCCAGTCCGTCGCGGAGACGCGCACGACCACCGGCTTGCCCTCGGGCCAGACGGCACGCACGGCGTCGACGGTCTCGAGCAGCAGGCGGGCGCGGTTCTCCGGCGAGCCGCCGTACGCGTCGGTGCGGTGGTTCGACAGCGGGGAGAGGAACTGGTGCAGCAGGTAGCCGTGCGCGGCGTGCACCTCGACGACGTCGAAGCCGGCCTCGTGGGCGCGCCGCGCGGCGTCGGCGAACTGCCGCGGCACGGCGGCGACCTGCTCGGGCGTCATCTCCTGCGGCGTCGCGTAGCCGGGGAACGCCTCGGCGGACGGCGCGAGCGTGTCCCAGCCCCCCTCGGCGGCGGGCACGGTGCCCTGGGCCTCGGCCCAGGGACGGTAGGTCGAGGCCTTGCGGCCGGCGTGCGCGAGCTGCACGCCGATCGCCGCGTCCTGGGAGTGCACGAAGTCGACCACGCGCGCCCACGCGTCGCGCTGGGCGTCGTTCCACAGACCGGCGTCCTGCGGGGTGATCCGCCCCTCGGGCACGACGGCGGTGGCCTCGGTGAGGACGAGGCCGAACCCGCCCTGGGCGCGGGCGCCCAGGTGGACGAGCTGCCAGTCGTCGGGCATCCCGTCGGTCGAGGAGTACTGGCACATCGGGGCCAGCCAGACGCGGTTCTTCACGGTCAGGTCGCGCAGCCGCAGGGGCTCGAAGAGGAGGCTCACGGTCGTGGTCAACAGCCGGCGGCAGCTGACTGATTCCCGGGGCGACCGTCTGGTCGGTCACGCGTCGTCGCCCGCGGCGGCGGTGTGACGCACCGGCGTGAGCGTGGTCACGCCCCGGTCTACACTCGCCCCGAGCGGGGTCCGCGGGCTCACGGCCCCGCCCGCACTGCACACGCGACGACGCGCACGGAGGTCATCTGATGACGGACACCCAGCCCACGACGACGTCGGGCGGCACGGCGGGGGGCACGGCGGGCGGCACCGCGGCCGACCGCGGCCCCAGCCTCGAGAACCTCCTGCACGAGTCGCGCGCGTTCCCGCCGAGCCCCGAGTTCGCCGCGCAGGCCAACGCCCAGGCGTCGCTGTACGACGAGGCGCGGGCCGACCGGCTGGAGTTCTGGGCGCAGCAGGCGCGCGACCTGGTCACCTGGAAGACACCGTTCACCCAGACGCTCGACTGGTCCGAGGCCCCCGTCGCGAAGTGGTTCGCCGACGGCACGCTCAACGCTGCCTACAACGCCGTCGACCGGCACGTCGAGGCCGGCAACGGCGACCGCGTGGCCCTGTACTTCGAGGGCGAGCCCGGCGACACCCGCACGGTCACCTACGCCGACCTGCAGCGCGACGTCGTCCGCGCCGCCAACGCGCTCGCCGCGCTCGGCGTCGGCAAGGGCGACCGCGTCGTCATCTACATGCCGATGCTCGTCGAGTCGGTCGTCGCGATGCTCGCCTGCGCGCGCCTGGGGGCGCCGCACTCGGTCGTCTTCGGGGGCTTCTCCGCCGACGCGCTGCGCAGCCGCATCGCCGACGCCGAGGCCACGCTCGTCATCACCGCCGACGGCGGCTACCGCCGCGGCGCGCCGAGCGCGCTGAAGCCGGCCGTCGACGAGGCGCTGTCGGGCGCCGGCGCGAGCTCGGTGCGGCACGTGCTGGTGGTCCGCCGCACCGGCCAGGACGTCGCCTGGACCGAGGGCCGGGACGTGTGGTGGCACGAGGCCGTCGAGGCCGCCGACACCTTCCACGAGCCGGTGTGGGTCGGGGCCGAGCACCCGCTGTACATCCTCTACACCTCGGGGACGACGGGGAAGCCGAAGGGCATCCTGCACACCACCGGCGGCTACCTCACCCAGGCGGCGTACACCCACAGGTACGTCTTCGACCTCAAGCCGGAGACCGACGTCTACTGGTGCACTGCCGACATCGGCTGGGTGACCGGCCACTCGTACGTCGTGTACGGCCCGCTGGTCAACGGCGCCACCCAGGTGCTCTACGAGGGCACGCCCGACACCCCCCACCGCGGCCGGTGGTGGGAGCTGGTGGAGAAGTACAAGGTCTCCATCCTGTACACCGCACCCACCGCGATCCGTACGTGCATGAAGTGGGGCGAGGACGTCCCGGCGCAGTTCGACCTGTCGTCGCTGCGGGTCCTCGGGTCGGTCGGCGAGCCGATCAACCCCGAGGCGTGGATGTGGTACCGCCGGGTGATCGGCGGCGACCGCGCGCCGATCGTGGACACCTGGTGGCAGACGGAGACGGGCGCCATCATGATCAGCCCGCTGCCCGGCGTCACGGCCGCCAAGCCCGGGTCGGCGCAGGTGCCCCTGCCCGGGGTGGCGGCGGACGTCGTCGACGACGAGGCCCACCCCGTGCCGAACGGCGGGGGCGGCTACCTGGTGCTCACCGAGCCGTGGCCGTCGATGCTGCGCGGCATCTGGGGCGACCTGCAGCGGTTCAAGGACACGTACTGGTCGCGGTTCCCCGGCCTGTACTTCGCCGGCGACGGCGCGAAGAAGGACGAGGACGGAGACATCTGGCTGCTGGGCCGGGTCGACGACGTCATGAACGTCTCCGGCCACCGGCTGTCGACGACGGAGATCGAGTCGGCCCTGGTGTCGCACGACATCGTGGCCGAGGCGGCGGTCGTCGGCGCCGCCGACGACACCACCGGCCAGGCCGTGGTCGCGTTCGTCATCCTGCGCGGCGAGCACGCCGAGCGGGCCGCCACGCCCGAGGGCGCCCAGGAGGTGCAGCAGGAGCTGCGGGGCCACGTGGCCAAGGAGATCGGCCCGATCGCCAAGCCCAAGCGCATCCTCGTGGTGCCCGAGCTGCCCAAGACGCGCTCGGGCAAGATCATGCGCCGCCTGCTGCGCGACGTCGCCGAGAACCGCACCGTCGGTGACGCCACCACGCTGGCGGACTCCTCGGTGATGGAGCTCATCGCGGCGGGCCTGTCGTCGAGCAAGCCCACGGAGGACTGACCCGCTCCGCAGACGACGCCGGGGCGGGTGGCGTGCGCGCCACCCGCCCCGGCGTCGTCGTGCGGGAGGATCTCCCCATGACGACGCTCCCCGACCTGCGGCTCGGCGTCGCGCGCCACCTGCGGGCGGTACCCGTCGGCACCGTCGCCCACGACCGGACCCGTCGGGTCTGGCGCAAGGCCGGACCCGACACCTGGACCGACGACGCCGGGCGCAGCATCTCCAGCGCCCGGCTGCTGCGCCGGGCCGGCACGCTCACGGTCTCCGACCCGCGGCTCAACGCCGCGGCGCGCGCCGCGATCCGGGCGGCGGAGCGGCACGAGCACGTGCGGACGCTGCCCGGACGCACGCGGCGCCAGCGGCTGCTGTGGGGCGTCACGACGGCGGCGATCGGCGCGTTCGCGCTGGCCCTCATGATCGCGTCGGCGAACGGGCTGCACGTCGACATCCCGCTGCGTCCCTCGGTCCGCCCGGACGCCCCCGAGATCACCGACGGCTTCCGGGACTGGGCGCGCACGCCGGTCGGCACCCTGTGCACGGTCGTCGGCGTCCTCGCCGTGGCCTGGTTCGCCGTCGTGCCGTTCCTGCTGCGCGACCCGCACCGGGACGCCCCGCCGCCGTTGGTCGGCGAGGCGCCGGCGGACGGCGGCCTCGAGGTCCGCCCGTACGCCCCGGCCGACGCACCGGCCACCCTCGCCGCGTTCCGGGCGGCGATCACCGTCACCGGCCGCAGCGCGTACGACGACGCACAGCTCGCGGCGTGGCTCGGCGCACCGCCGCAGCTCGAGGACTGGGACCGGACCCTGCGGGCGGCCACGACGTTCGTCGCCGTCCTGGACGGGACGGTCGCCGGGTTCGCCGTGGTCCGCGACGAGGGGTACGTCGACCGGCTCTTCGTCCATCCCCGGTCGGGCCGGCGGGGCGTGGCGCGCGCGCTGCTCGCGCGCGCGACCGACCACGCCCGCGCGTGCGGCGCGCCGGAGATGACCACCCACGCCAGCCTGGTCGCGCGGCCGGTGTTCGAGCGCGCCGGGTTCCGCGTCGTCGAGCGCGAGACGGTGGTCCGCCACGGCGTCGCCCTGGACCGGTTCGTCATGCGCCGACCGCTCGGCTGAGCGCCCGGTCCGTCCCGGCCGGGGCGCCCGCCGCCTCCCGGTCGGCGCCGTCCGCGACAATGGCCCCGTGCGCACCCCTCCCCCGCTCGAGATCGGCCCGCTCGACCCCGCCGTCCAGGACGCCGTGCGCGCCCTGGCGGCCCGCGCCCAGGAGGTCGACGGCGTCGCGCCGCTGTCCGAGCAGCCGCTGCTGCGGCTCGGCGCCGACGAGCCGTGGCTGACCCACGCGGTCGCGCGCTCGCACGCCGGCGAGGCGGTCGGCTACCTGCAGGTCGACCGCTCCGGCGAGGTCGCCAGCGCCGAGCTCGTCGTGGACCCCGGGCACCGGCGCGGCGGCGTCGGACGCCTGCTGCTGCGCACCGCGGAGCGCGACGCCCGCCTGCCGATGTTCTCCGGCACGCCGGGCCAGCGCGGCAAGGAGCTGCGCGTCTGGGCGCACGGCGACCTGCCCGGGGCGCGCGCCCTCGCCGCGGCGGCCGGCTACGCCGTCGTGCGCGAGCTGCTGCTGCTGGCCCGGCCGCTCCCGGCGGCCGACGACGTGGCCGGCGCGCTCGGCCGGCTGCCCGCGGGGTACACCGCGCGCACGATCGTGCCGGGGGGCGACGACGAGGCGTGGGTCGCGCTCAACGCCCGGGCGTTCGCGTCGCACCCCGAGCAGGGCCGGCTCACCGTGGCCGACCTGCGGCAGCGGCAGGCCGAGCCGTGGTTCGACGCCGCGGGCTTCTTCCTCGTCGAGGCTCCCGACGGCAGCCCCGCCGGCTACGTGTGGACCAAGGTCGAGCCCGACCAGCCCGCCGGCGCCCGCGACGGCGAGATCTACGCCGTCGGCGTCGACCCCGACCACCAGGGCCGCGGCCTCGGGGGCGCGCTGACCGCCGTCGGGCTCGCCCACCTGGCCGGCGCCGGCTGCGCGCGGGGCGTGCTCTACGTCGACGGCGACAACGCCGCGGCGCTCGCCACGTACGCGCGGGCGGGCTTCGAGCGGGCCGCCGTCGACGTGCAGTACGGCCGGCCCTGAGCCGTCCGTCCGACCCGGGGCCGCCCCGCCGTCGGACGTGCCAGCAGCGGGTACGTGCGATCTTGGTCACCCATGGTTCACCTTTCGGTGCCACGATGGGCACCATGAGCGCCACCAGCCCGCGAACGCCCCACCAGCGCGACGCGAGCGGCCGGTTCGCGTCGTCGGCCGGCGTCACGCCGCCGTCGGACCGCACCGCCGTGGAGACCGTGCCGGACGACGACGCGGCGGCGCGCCGCCGCCCGCTCGACCCGCAGCTGGCCGCGCACATCGCCGAGCACATCGCCGAGGAGCCGGACGGCGCGGCCTCCGGCCACGCCCTGCCGTCGCCGGAGAGCCCCGAGCCGCTCCCGGACGACCGGTTCGCCGACCGCGAGCTGAGCTGGCTGGCGTTCAACGAGCGGGTGCTGGAGCTCGCCGAGGACCCCCACCTGCCGCTGCTGGAGCGGGTGCGGTTCCTGGCGATCTTCGCCTCGAACCTGGACGAGTTCTTCATGGTCCGGGTCGCCGGTCTCAAGCGGCGCATCGCCACCGGGATCGCGGTCACCGCCGCCTCGGGGCTGTCGCCCCTGGAGGTGCTCGGCGGGATCAGCAAGAGCGCGCACGAGCTGATGAGCCGGCACGCGGAGGTGTTCAAGAAGGACGTCCAGCCGGCCCTGGCGGCCGAGGGCATCACGATCGTGCACTGGGAGGACCTGGAGCAGCGCGAGCAGGAGCGGCTGCACAAGTTCTTCCGCAGGCAGATCTTCCCCGTGCTCACGCCGCTCGCGGTCGACCCGGCGCACCCCTTCCCCTACATCTCCGGCCTGTCGCTGAACCTCGCGGTCGTGGTGCGCAACCCGCTGACCGACAAGGAGCACTTCGCCCGCGTCAAGGTGCCGCCGCTGCTGCCGCGGTTCATCGCCGTCGACGAGCGCGGCCGCCCGAGCGACCCGACGGCGTCGGGCGGGGCGCGGCGCACGTCGCCGACGTCGTTCGTGCCGCTCGAGGAGGTCATCGCCCAGCACCTCGACCACCTGTTCCCCGGGATGGAGGTCGTCGAGTCGCACACCTTCCGCGTCACCCGCAACGAGGACGTGGAGGTCGAGGAGGACGACGCCGAGAACCTGCTGCAGGCGATGGAGAAGGAGCTGCTGCGCCGGCGGTTCGGCCCGCCGGTGCGCCTCGAGCTGGCCGAGACCATCAGCCCCCGCATCCGCGACCTGCTCGTGCGCGAGCTCGGCGTCGAGGACGAGGAGGTCTACGAGCTGCCCGCGCCGCTCGACCTGACCGGCCTGAACATCATCGCGGACATCGAGCGGGCCAACCTGCACTACCCCTCGTTCGTGCCCACCACGCACCGCCAGCTCGCCGAGGTGGAGTCGGCCAAGCCCACGGACGTCTTCGCCGCGATCCGCCGACGCGACGTGCTGCTGCACCACCCGTACGACTCGTTCTCCACCTCGGTGCAGACGTTCCTGGAGCAGGCCGCCGCCGACCCGCGCGTGCTGGCGATCAAGCAGACGCTGTACCGCACCTCGGGCGACTCCCCGATCGTCGACGCCCTGATCGACGCCGCCGAGGCCGGCAAGCAGGTGCTGGCCCTCGTGGAGATCAAGGCGCGGTTCGACGAGCAGGCCAACATCTCCTGGGCGCGCAAGCTCGAGGAGGCCGGCGTCCACGTCGTGTACGGCATCGTGGGCCTCAAGACGCACGCCAAGCTCTCGCTCGTCGTGCGCCAGGAGCGCGACGGGCTGCGCCGCTACTGCCACGTCGGCACCGGCAACTACCACCCCAAGACCGCCCGCCTGTACACCGACCACGGACTGCTGACCTGCGACCCCGACGTCGGCCAGGACCTCACGCGGCTGTTCAACCAGCTGTCCGGCTACGCGCCGCAGTCGCGGTTCCACCGCCTGGTGGTGGCGCCGCGCTCCGTGCGCGCCGGCCTGATCGAACGCATCGACCGCGAGGCCGCGGCAGCCCGGGCCGGCCACGAGGCGTGGGTGAAGATGAAGGTCAACTCCGCCGTCGACGAGGCCACGATCGACGCGCTGTACCGCGCCTCGCAGACCGGGGTGAAGGTCGACCTCGTGGTGCGCGGCATCTGCGCCGTGCGCCCCGGCGTGCCGGGCCTCAGCGAGAACATCCGGGTGCGCTCGATCCTGGGCCGGTTCCTCGAGCACTCGCGGATCTTCGCCTTCGCGAACTCCGCGGGCCCGGCGCTCGGCGAGGGGCCCGCGACGGGGCCCGAGGTGTTCATCGGCTCGGCCGACCTCATGCACCGCAACCTCGACCGCCGCGTCGAGGCGCTGGTGCGCATCACCGACCTGGGTCAGATCGAGGAGCTGGTCGGCCTGGTCGACCGCTCGATGGCGGACGAGACGGCGAGCTGGCACCTGCACGCCGACGGCTCCTGGGTGCGCCACGCCTACGACGCGGAGGGCCAGCCGCTGACCGACCTGCAGTCGGAGCTCGTGCGCCGCCACCGCCGCCGCCCGGAGCTCGACCGATGAGGCCGGACGGTCGCGCCACGTCACGCGCCTGCGCCGCGCGGGGCGCAGCGCCCGACGGCGCACCCCGCCGTCGGCGATCGGCCGGGCACGCCTCGTGAGCGGCTCCGCCCGGACGCCCGCGGTGCGCACCGCGGGCGGGCTCGTGTGGCGCGTCCAGGACGGCCGCCTCCAGGTGCAGCTGATCCACCGGCCCCGCTACGACGACTGGTCCTGGCCCAAGGGCAAGCTCGAGGCCGGCGAGCCGGAGCAGGCGGCGGCGGTGCGCGAGGTGGCCGAGGAGACCGGCGGACCGGTGATCATCGGCCCGTCCCTGCCCGGCCTGCGCTACAAGCTGCCCGAGGGACGGTGGAAGTCCGTGCGGTACTGGGCGGCGCGCGAGGCCCGGGTGCCCGAGGACCGCGCCGCCCTCGCGGCGCGCCCGCCGCTCGGCCCCGCCGGCCCGGACGAGGTCGACAAGGTCGAGTGGGTCGACGCCGCCGAGGCGCCCCAGGTGCTCACCCGCCGAGCCGACCGCAAGCCGCTGGCCGCGCTCGTCCACGAGTTCGAGCACGGCCGCCTCGACACGCACGCCGTCGTCATCGTGCGCCACGGCCGCGCGACGCCGCGGGACGCGTGGCACGGCGAGGAACCCGACCGGCCGCTGACGCCGCTCGGGCACGCGCACGCCGCGGCGGCCGTGCCGGTGCTCGCCGCGTACGGCGTGACGACGGTGCTCAGCTCCCGGTGGGAGCGGTGCGCCGCCACGGTGGAGCCGTACGTGCGCGCCGCGGGGGTGCGGCCGGCCTACACCGAGCACCTGGCCGAGGTCGAGCACGAGCGCTCCCCCGCGCGGGTCGCCGCCGCGGTGCGGGAGCTGCTGGAGACCCCGCGGTCGTCGGCGCTGTGCACGCACCGCCCCGTGCTGTCCACGGTGCTCGACGTGCTCGGCCAGCACTCGCGCCGCTCCGTCGCCGACGCGCTGCCCGGCAAGGACCCGTACCTGGAGCCGGGCGAGATGCTGGTGGCGCACGTGGCGCTCACGGGGAAGGGGCCGCGCGTGGTGGCGGCGGAGCACGTGAGCCCGCCGCTGTCCTGAGGGCCTCCCCCGCTCGTCCGCGCTCCCGGCCCTCACGGGTGCGCGTGTCAGTACGAGCGCGTTGCCAGTACGAGCGCGTTGTCAGTACGAGCGCACGGTATGACCTGCCCTGGTACTGACAACCCGCCGGCACCACCGAGGTGTCAGTACGAGCGCACGCCATGGGCTGCGCTCGTACTGACACAGCTCCTGGCACGGTCCCTGGCACGGTCCCTGGCACATTTCCTGGCAGGTCCCCCGGCGCGAACCGGACACGCTCGAGACGGTCCCCAGGACGGCCGACAGTGCCGTCGTCCACAGGAATCCGCACGCCCCTGCCGTGCGACCGATGCGGGCTCCGACGATCGAGACTGTGACAGGATCGCGGAGAGCCCTCCAGGACGCGGCCCTCGCGGCCCTCGTGCTCCGGCAGCACGGGGTGGCGAGCCGTGAGCAGCTCCGCCGCCTCGGCTACCGGCGCGGGCACGTGGCAGAGCACGTCGCGGCGGGGCGATGGCGCCTGGTCTGCCACGACCTCGTCGTCGCGCACACCGGTCCGCTCGACGACGACGCCACCCTCTGGCTCGCCGTCCTCGGCGCCCCGGGGGACGTCGCCGTCGGGTCGTGGACGGGCCTGGCGCGGCACGGTCTCGTCGGCTGGGAGCGGCCCGGCCTGCACGTCGTCGTGCCCCGCGGCGCCAAGCCCTTCCGGCCGCCGGGCGTGGTGGTCCACGAGTCGCGCCGGTTCGCTCCCGAGGACGTCGTCCGTCGCGACGGGCTGCCCGTGTTCCGCGTGGAACGGTGCGCGGTCGACGCCGCGGCCTGGCAGGCGTCGGCACGCACCGCCGTCGGCCTGCTCGCCGCCACGGTGCAGCAGGGGCTCACGACCCCGGACCGCCTCGCCGAGCAGCTCGACCATGTCGGGAGGGTGCGCTTCCGCACGCTCATGCAGCGCAGCCTGGCGGACATCGCGGGCGGCGCCGACGCGCTGAGCGAGATCGACCTCGCCCGCCTGTGCCGTGACGCCCACCTCCCGGCACCGCTCCAGCAGGAGCGGCGGCGCGACGCGCGCGGCCGGTGGCGGTACCTCGACGCCGTCTGGCACCTCCCGGACGGGCGGCGGCTCGTGGTGGAGGTCGACGGGGTCGGGCACATGGAGGCAGCGCGGTGGTACGCCGACCTCATGCGCGACGCCGAGCTCCTGCCGGACGAGCGGACGGTCCGGCTGCGCATCCCGGCCGCGGCACTCCGGGCCGAGCCGGAGCGCGTGCGGGCGGTGCTCGAGCACTACCTGCGCCCGTCCCCCGCCCCCGCGGGCACCCCCGCACGGACCTTTGTCAGTACCGGCGCACGGTATGGCCTGCGCTCGTACTGACACCGGGAGAGGCGGTACCGCCTGTCAGCACCGGCGCACGGTATGGCCTGCGCTGGTACTGACAACCGAGGGTGGCGGGGCCGGTCAGCTCAGCAGCGGGGTCAGCGCCCACGTGGCGAGCGCGGCCACGAGCGCCGCGGCCGGGATGGTCAGCACCCACGCGACGGCGATGTTCTTGGCCACGCCCCAGCGCACCGCCGACAGCCGGCGGGTGGCCCCGACGCCCATGATCGCCGAGGTGATCGTGTGCGTCGTGGAGACCGGGGCGTGCAGCGCGAACGCGTTGACGTACAGCACCGCCGCGGAGACGGACTCGGCGACGAAGCCGCGCGCCGGGTCCAGCTCGATGATGCGCCGGCCCAGCGTGCGCATGATGCGCCAGCCGCCCGAGTAGGTGCCGAGCGAGATGGCCGCGGCAGCGCCCAGCTTGACCCACAGCGGGATGCCGGCGTCGCGGTCGGCCCAGCCGACGGTCAGCAGCGCCATGTAGATGACGCCCATCGTCTTCTGCGCGTCCTGCAGGCCGTGGCCCAGGGCCATCGCGGCGGCCGAGACGGTCTGGGCGTGGCGGAACCGGCGGGTGGTGCGGGCAGGCGCGGCGTTCCGCCAGATCCACAGCACCGCCACCATGACGAGGAACGCCAGGCCGAAGCCCACGACCGGCGAGATCACCATGGGCAGCACGACCTTCTCGTACACGTTGCCCCAGTACACGAGGAGCCCGCCGGCGAGGCCCGCGCCCACGAGCCCGCCGATCAGCGAGTGCGTGGAGGACGACGGCAGGCCGAACCACCAGGTGATGAGGTTCCACACGATCGCGCCGATGAGGGCGCACAGCACCACGACCAGCACGGTGTGGTTGGACTGGCTGTCCAGGTCGACGATCGAGTGCGCGATCGTCTCGGCCACCTCGGTGCCCAGCAGGGCACCGACGAAGTTCATGACGGCGGCCATGAGCAGCGCCACGCGCGGCGTCAGCGCCCGCGTGGAGACCGACGTGGCGATGGCGTTCGCCGCGTCGTGGAAGCCGTTGGTGTAGTCGAACCCGAGGGCCAGGGCCACCACGAGGACGACGAGGGCTGCTTCCACGCCTCAGGACTCCTTGAGCGCGATCGTCTCGACCATGTTGGCCACCTGCTCGAAGGCGTCGCAGGCGTCCTCGAGGACGTCGACGATCTCCTTGAGCTTGATGAGCGTGACCGGGTCGGTCGCCAGGTCGTCGAACAGCTGCGCCACGAGCTTGCGGTGCAGCTTGTCGCCCTGGTTCTCGAGCCGGTTGATCTCGACCCAGTACTCCGAGAGCTGCTCCATCGAGCGCAGCCGCGGCATCGCCTCGGCGGTGAGCTCGGCGCAGCGCTGCAGCACCTGCACGACCTCCGAGACCCGCGGCGGCAGGTCCTCGACCTTGTACAGGACGATGAGGTCGGCGGCCTCCTCCATCGCGTCCATGCAGTCGTCCAGCGCGGAGGCCAGGCCGTAGATGTCGTCCCGGTCGAACGGGGTGACGAAGGTCTGGTTGAGCCGCTTCATGATGGCGTGGGCGGCGTCGTCCGCCAGGTGCTCCGCGTCGACGAACCGCTTCGCGATGGCCTTGCGGCCCGCCCGGTCGGCACCGAGCAGCTCGGCCAGCAGGCCGGCGCCGGTGACGTTGTGCTGCGCGAGGGCGGCGAAGAGGTCGAAGTAGGTGGTGTCGCGCGGTGTCAGGCGCAGGCGCACGTCGTTCTCCTGGTCGAGAGGACTGATCCCTCACAGCGTAGGGCGACGTGAGCGGTGCCGACCAACGCGCGGTGTGTCGTCCGGTCGGGGGTTGCGGCGCCGCGGCCAGCGGCGACAGCGCCGGGGCGCCGTCCTGACGGCGCCGAGGGTCCGGGTGGTCCCGGGGGTGCTTGTGTGCGACGCCGGACCGGGAGCGCCTCTCGGCGCGTGGCCGCTCGTAGCGGCTGAAGATGGAGCCCGGGGCTACCGCAGCCCGGCGTCGCACGTTCCACACTAACCGACGTCGCCCACCCCGCATTCCCACGGGGGTGTGGCCTGCACGACGTCGGTACCGCGCCCCGGGCGACCGGCGGCCTCAGTCGAGCCTGTCCGCCCGCCACATCGCCGCCGCCTGCTCCAGCTCCTGGGCGGTGCGCTGCAGGTCGGCGGCGCCGCGGGTCATGCGGGTGGCGCCCACCGGGTCGGCGACCTCGCGGGCGTCGGCGTCGAACGCGGCGCCCGTGGCGAGGATGCGGCAGAACGACGCCGCGCGCTCCAGCGCGACGGCGAGGTCGCCCGCGTAGACCCCGGACAGCACCTGGTCGGCGAGCGAGCGCAGGTCCTCCGGCGCGGGCGGTCGCGGCACGCCGGCGACCACCTCGTGCACGGGGGCGGCGTCGACGCCGAGCCGGTAGCGCAGGCCGATCGTGTGCGCGTCGCGGCGCACCCACTCGCGCAGCACGTACAGCCGCCACAGGGCGCCGGGCAGGGTGACGGGCGCCGCGTCTGCCCACAGCGAGGCGACGACGTCGAGGCCCTCCCGCTCGACGAGCTGCACCAGGCGCGCGACCACCTCCGGGTCCTCGGACGCCCGGGCGCGGTGCACGACGGCGCGGGCTGTGGTGTGCGCCACCTCGTCCCGCAGCGCGGGGTCCAGGGCGCCCGGCAGCTGCTCGGCGTCGCGGGGGTCGAGCATGGCGGGACGACGGAAGCGGGGGCGGGGGTCGCTGTCGCTCACCCCGCCAGTCTGGCACCGCGCCCGGCGCCCGCCCGGCGCGGTGTCCCGGCGGCTGCGCGCCCCGGCTTGGCGCGCCGGTGGTCCGGACCAGTCGTAGCATCGAGGCCGGACCTGCGCGCGCCCGCCCGCCACGAGCACCGCCGGCGCACCGCGGCGTCCCGCCGAACTCGACACGTCCCACCCGACCCGAGGAGCCCCGCGTGAGCGACGCGCCCAGCACCAGACCCAGCCCGACAGCCACCACCGCGCGCTCCGCGCACCGCAAGGCTCTCGGGCTCGCCTTCGCCGCCGCCGTCGGCGGCTTCCTCTTCGGCTTCGACTCCTCGGTGATCAACGGCGCCGTCGACGCCATCGAGGGGCAGTTCTCGCTCAGCGCGGCCGTCACCGGCTTCGTCGTCGCGGTCGCCCTGCTCGGCTGCGCGCTCGGCGCCTGGGCCGGCGGGCGACTCGCCGACCGCTGGGGCCGCACGCGGGTCATGGTGCTCGGCGCCGTGCTCTTCTTCGTCTCCTCGATCCTCTCGGCCGTGGCCTTCAGCGCCCTCGACCTGGCGATCTGGCGGTTCATGGCCGGCGTCGGCATCGGCATCGCCTCGGTCATCGCCCCGGCCTACATCGCCGAGATCGCCCCGGCCGCCCTGCGCGGCCGCATGGGCTCGCTCCAGCAGCTCGCCATCACGGTCGGCATCTTCGCCGCCCTGCTCTCCGACCAGGTCCTGGCCACCTCCGCCGGCGGCGCCGCCGAGGAGCTGTGGCTGGGCTGGGAGGCCTGGCGCTGGATGTTCCTCGTGTGCGTCGTCCCGGCCGCCGTCTACGGCATCCTCGCGCTGCGCATGCCGGAGTCGCCGCGCTACCTGGCAGCCAAGGGCCGTGACGAGGAGGCCCGCTCGGTGCTGGCCTCGGTGCTCGGCCCGGACGAGGACGTCGACGACCGCCTCGGGCAGATCCACCGCTCGATCGCCACGGACGAGAAGAACGCCGAGCTGGGCTCCCTGCGCGGCAGCGCCCTGGGCCTCAAGCCGATCGTCTGGGTCGGCATCCTGCTGTCGGTGTTCCAGCAGTTCGTCGGCATCAACGTGATCTTCTACTACTCCACGACGCTGTGGCAGGCGGTCGGCTTCGACGAGTCGCAGGCCTTCACCGTCTCGACGATCACCTCGATCACCAACGTCGTCGTGACGTTCATCGCCATCGCCCTGGTCGACAAGGTCGGCCGCCGCCCGATGCTGCTGATCGGGTCGGCGGGCATGACCGTGACGCTCGCTCTCATGGCGATCGCGTTCACGCAGTCCACCGGCTCCGGCGAGAACATCACGCTGCCGGGCGCCTGGGGCGTCGTGGCGCTGGTCTCGGCCAACCTGTTCGTGGTGTTCTTCGGCGCCACCTGGGGCCCGCTGGTCTGGGTGCTGCTCGGCGAGATGTTCCCCAACCGCATCCGCGCCGCCGCGCTCGGCGTGGCCGCGGCCATGCAGTGGATCGCCAACTTCGCCATCACGATGACGTTCCCGCCGCTGCTGGACGCGTTCGGCGCCTCGATCCCCTACTTCATGTACGCGATCTTCGCGGCGCTGTCCTTCTTCTTCGTCCTGGGCAAGGTGCAGGAGACCAAGGGCAAGGAGCTCGAGGACATGGGCGAGGAGGCTCCCCGCCCGGCGGTGGCCTGACCCTGCCGCGGCCGGCTCGGCCGCGGCCTGCAGCACGACGACGGCGCGTGTCCCCGCGAGGGGGCACGCGCCGTCGTCGTGCGGCGGCGGGCACGCCCGGCGCGTGCCCGGCGCATGCCGGCGCCCACCCGGAACCGACGTCGTGCACGTCACACGGGAACTACTTGCTTGCTGCAAGCACCAGAAATATAGTTGTATGCAGCAACCAAGGAGGACGTGATGCTCAGTAGCGCATCTCTCTCCGAGCCCGCCGCGTACGGCGCCGACACCCCCGCCGGCAGCGCCGGCGACATCCTCACCGCCCTGGAGGAGCTCGGACGCGCCCAGCGGGAGGCGGCCGGCAAGCTGGCCCACCGGCTCGGCTGGCCCCGCGCGGGGATCGGGGTGATCCGCCTGCTGGCGCTGTGCGGTCCGGTGCAGATCACCGACGTCGCCGCCAAGCTGCGGGTCGACGTGTCGGTGGCCAGCCGCCAGGTGAGCCAGCTGGTGGACGCCGGGTACGTGCAGCGGACCGTCGACGAGTCCGACCGGCGCGTGCGGCTGCTCGAGCTGACGGTCGCCGGGCGCACGCTGGTCGACCAGGTCAAGGACGAGTTCTCCGAGGTCTTCGCCAAGGTGTTCGTCGACTGGTCCGACCAGGACGTCGCCGAGGCCGCCTTCCACATCCGCAGAGTCGCGGCTGCCATCACGAGCTACGAGAACGGCAAAGAAGAGAGCACGAATGTCTAGTCACACCACGGCCCCCGCGGCGGCCGCACCCGGGCACAGCCCGGCGATGACCCACCGCCAGGTCCTCGAGGCGCTCTCGGGGATCATCCTCGGCATGTTCGTCGCCCTGCTGGCGGCGACGATCACCTCCACCTCGATGCCCCGCATCGTGTCCGACCTGGGCGGCTCGCAGCACGCATACACCTGGGTCGTCACCGCCACGCTGCTCACCCAGACGGTGAGCACCCCGCTGTGGGGCAAGTTCGCCGACCTGGTCAACCGCAAGGCCCTCGTCCAGATCGCGCTCGTCATCACCGTGCTGTCCGCCGCCGCGGCGGGCTTCTCGCACAACATCGGCACCCTCATCGCCTGCCGCGCCGTGCAGGGCATCGGCGCCGGCGGCCTCATGGCCCTGGCGACCGTCCTGGTCTCCGACATCGTCTCCCCGCGCGAGCGCGGCCGGTACATGGGCCTCATGGGCGGCGTCATGGCCGTGTCGCAGGTCGGCGGCCCGCTGCTGGGCGGCGTGCTGACCGACGCGGTCGGCTGGCGCTGGAACTTCTTCGTCGGCATCCCGTTCGCCGTCGTCGCGATCCTCGTGCTGCAGAAGACCCTGCACCTGCCGCAGCTGCCGCGCCGCACCGCCAAGATCGACTACTGGGGCGCCGCGCTGATCTCCGTGGGCGTGTCCCTGCTGCTGCTGTGGGTCACCTTCGCCGGCAACGACTTCGAGTGGGTCTCGTGGCAGACGTTCGCCATGGTCGGCGGCGCGGTCGTCGCGCTGGTCGCGGCCGTGCTCGTCGAGCGCGTCGTGAGCGAGCCGATCATCCCGCTGCACCTGTTCCGCAACAGCACCTTCGTCCTGGCCGTGATCGGCTCGATCGCCGTGGGCGTGGGCATGTTCGGCACCGCGGTGTTCCTGTCGCAGTACCTGCAGCTGTCGCGCGGCAAGACGCCGACGGAGTCCGGCCTGCTGACCATCCCGATGGTCGTGGGCACGATGCTCGCCGGCATCGTCCTGGGCCGCATCATCTCCAAGACCGGCCGCTACAAGGCGATCATGATCGGCGGCGGCGTCGTGTTCGCCGCGGCGCTGTTCGGCATGTCGACCATCGACGCGCACACCAGCTTCGTGCTGATCTCGATCTACCTGTTCGGCCTGGGCCTGGGCGTCGGCGCCCTCATGCAGAACCTCGTCCTGGCGGTCCAGAACACCCTGGACATCCGGGAGATGGGCGCCGGCACCTCGACGGTCGCCTTCTTCCGCTCGCTCGGCGGTGCGATCGGCGTCTCGGCGCTCGGCGCGGTCCTGGCCAACCAGGTCAAGGACGACATCGCCACGGGCCTGGCCAAGGCCGGCGTCCCCGCCTCGGCCATGGGCGACAGCGGCGCGGTGCCCGACCTGTCGAAGGTGCCCGGCCCGATCCGCACGATCATCGAGAACGCCTACGCGGACGGCATCTCGCAGATCTTCCTCGTCGCCGTGCCGATGGCGATCATCGCGCTGGTCTGCGTGATCTTCCTCAAGGAGATCCCGCTGGGCACCCGCTCCGGCGTCGAGCAGCTGCTGGAGCAGCAGTCGGCCGGCGACCGCTCGCAGGCCGCGATGGCGGCGGGTGCCGACACGGTCGGCGAGGAGCTCGCCGCCGCGTCGGTCGGCGACGACGGCGCTCGCGCCGGCGACGCGACCGGTACGCCGCGCGCCTGACCGCTGCACGTGCTCTCGGGCCCTCGGGCCCACGACGGCGCGGCACCCCTCACCCGGGGTGCCGCGCCGTCGGCGTCCCGGCCGGCCGTCCCGGGTGAAGTACGCCACTTCCCCTCACCCGGGGCGGGCGATTTCCGCTCCCCCGGGGCGATTTCCGGTCCCGGGGCACCCATCGGCAGGCCATGATGGGGCGCATGGCCTCCGAGTCGCAGCAGACCCCGCCCGACCCCGCGACCGACCCGTTCGGGGCGCTGGAGCGCGAGATCCGCCTCATCGTGCGCCGCGCGCAGTCCACCGGGACGCAGACCGCCCGGCGCGTGCACCCGGAGCTCGACGCCAGCGCGTACCCGCTGCTGGCGCACATCCACATGAACCCCGGCACCCGGGGCTCCGACCTGGCTGCCCACTTCGGCGTGGGCCGGGCGACCGTGTCCCGCCAGCTCTCGCGCCTGGAGGCGCTCGGGCTCATCCACCGCGAGGTGGACCCGGACGACACCCGCGGCCAGCGCATCACCCTCACCGCGGACGGCGAGCAGCGCTTCGCCCGGGCCCGGGACAGCCGGGTCGAGGCCATGCGCCAGTCGCTCGCCGGCTGGGACGCGGACGACGTCGCGCAGCTGGCGACCCTGCTGCGCCGCTACTCCGAGGACTGGGTGCGCTGGCGCGACGCGAACCCGTGACCGGAGGCCGGCCCGGGCACCCCGCGGATGCGGAAGGGCCGGTGCACGCGACGGCGTGCACCGGCCCTTCCGGTTGTCCAGGTGGCGTCCGACCGCCCCCGGCCTGCCCCGGCGGACGCGGCCGCCGAGGAGGTGGGCTCAGCCCTCGGCCGGCTCGAAGGTCAGGCTGATCGAGTTCATGCAGTAGCGGTCGCCCGTCGGGGTCTGCGGGGCGTCGTCGAAGACGTGGCCCAGGTGGGACCCGCACCGCGCGCAGCGCACCTCGGTGCGCACCATGCCGTGGCTGCGGTCCTCCAGCAGCTCCACGCGGTCGCCCGCGAGCGGGCTGTAGAAGCTCGGCCACCCGCAGTGCGCCTCGAACTTGGTGTCGGAGCGGAACAGCTCGTTGCCGCACGCCCGACACCGGTAGACGCCGGTGCGGTGCTCGCCGAGCAGCTCACCGGTCCACGGCCGCTCCGTGGCGGCCTGCCGCAGGACGGCGAACTCCTGGGGGTTCAGCTCGACCCGCCACTGGTCCTCGGTCTTGGTCACGTCGTACTTGGTCTGCTCGGTCATCGCGACACACCTCCATCGCGGGCAACCGTGCCGCGACCGCCGGTGTTCCCGCCACCGCTACCACCACGGCCACGACCGCGGCCGCCGCGCCGGCGCCGCCGGGCCGCCGCGGAGCCGTCGCCCGCGGCCGGCGCACCGCCCGGGTGCGCCGACGACGCCGCTGGGCCCGACGT
>NZ_WUWN01000047.1 GCF_009846865.1 Puerhibacterium puerhi | reverse complement strand
GCGTCGCTCGCGGACGCCGCGGCGGCCGCGGCCCGCTCGACGGCGCGGCGCGGGTCCTGGCCGCGCACCGCGGTCGTCGCCACGTACCGGGCGGGCAGCGCGCGCTGCGACCCGGTGGGCAGCAGGGCGCCGGCCTCCGCGGCGCGCACCTGCCAGGCGAGCCGGTCGGCGTCCGCGAACCGCGGGCCGACGCCCACGACCGTGAGCGCCTGCGCCTCGTCCACCCGCCGCACCGTGTCGCCGTCCGCGCCGAGGTCGCCGCCCGGCACGGCGAAGGGCACCGCGCCCGCCGCCTCGAGGGTCGCGAGCGCGGCCTCCTGCCCCGGCTCGGGGTCGGTCAGCGCGAGCACCTCGGTGAGCAGCGGCGGCTCGTCGCCGTCGAGCGCGAGCTCGGCGCGCAGGTCGGCGAGGTCGTCCGGGCCGAGGGTCGGCGCGGCGTCGTCGGCGGCCGCCGAGCCCCCGGGGCGTCCGACGTCGTCCGGGTCCAGGCGCACCACCTCGAGCCCGGCCGCCTGCGCGGCGCGCTCGGCGAGGCCGACCGTGGGGTCGACTGCGGGGGTCGCGGCGTCCTCGGCCTCGATCTCCGCCGGCGCGTCCTGCACGACGACGGCGGCGCGCGCGCCGAGGCGGTCGGCCTCCCGGGCCAGGGAGTCGGTGGCCCCCGAGGCGGGCACCAGGAGCGCCGGCGCGTGCAGCGCGACGGCGGCGGCCGACAGGGCCGGCAGCGCGGCGTCGTCGCCGGCCACGGCGAGGACGACCACGGGCGCGGCCTCGAACACGAGCTGGCTGGCGGTGAGGGCCAGCTCCGCGGGGTCCGGGGCGTCCAGGGCGAGCGTGCGCAGCCCCATGTCCCGCACGCGCACGTCCGACGCGGCCGTGCCGGCCGCCGTGGGGTCCGGGGCGGGCTCGGGGTCGGCGGTGCAGCCGGTGAGGGCGAGGAGGATCAGGGCAGTCGGGACGAATCGGGCTCTCCGGCGGTCCACGCGACTCATCCTCCTGCACGGCCGGTGTCCGGGGCGACGCTCACCGAGCCGAGGCTGCACACCTGCACGGAATGCTCACCGCCGGGACGTGCGCCGCCCCCCGGCGGCGGGCGGTCCGTGCCCGCTCAGCCGTGCTCGTAGCTCAGCTCGAGGTCGTCCGGCCAGGCGCCCGTGAGGTCGCCGAGCAGCGCCCGCACCTCCGTGTCGATCTGGGCCCACTCGGCCACCTCGACCGCGGCCTCCATGCCGTCCACCTCGGCGCGCCACCGGCCGTCGAGCTGCACCACGCGCACCGTGTATCGCATGGCGGCAGCGTACGGTCAGCCGTCCGCCGCGGCCCCTCGGGGACCGCCGTCCGCCGGCCGCGCGGCGTCGCCGACCGTGTCCGTGCCGGCAACCGTGTCCGTGCCGGCAACCGTGTCCGTGCTGGCAACCGTGTCCGTGCCGGCCGGGCCCGGGACCAGGCACACGTCGCCGTCGCACACCAGGCCCGCGGCGCCCAGCATCTGGAACCGCGGCGCCGGCACGCCCGCGCCGTCGCTCACGCCGCGGCCTCCCGCTCGGTGCGCACGTGCTCGAGCACCTGCAGGAACGTGCCCGGCTCCTGCGCGCCGGACACGCCGTAGCGCCCGTCGAACACGTAGAACGGCACGCCCTGGATCCCGTACGCCGCGGCCTGCGCCACGTCGGCCTTGACGTCGGCGGTGTAGCGGCCGGACTCGAGCGCGGCCAGGGCCTCGGCGCGGTCCAGGCCCACCTCGGCCGCGAGGTCCGCGAGCTCCTCGAGGCGGCCCACGTGCCCGCCGTCGACGAAGTAGGCCCGCAGCAGCGCCTCCTTCATCTCGGCCTGGCGGCCGTGCGCCTTGGCCAGGTGCAGCAGCTCGTGCGCCTTGACGGTGTTCGTCTGGTGCATGCTGTCGTAGTCGTAGCGCAGCCCCACCGACGCGGCGATCTGGGTGACCTGCGCGATCATCTGCTCGACCTGCGGCATCGGCAGGCCCTTGCGCTCGGCGAGGAACTGCACGGGGGTGCCCTCGTAGTCCACCGGGGTGTCGGGGGACAGCTCGAACGAGTGGTACTCGATCTCGACGTCGCCGTCGAAGCTCTCGAGCGCCTGCTCGAAGCGGCGCTTGCCGATGTAGCACCAGGGGCACTGGACGTCGGACCAGACGTCCACCTTGATCGGGTCGTTCTCGACGGTCTCGCTCACGTGACCGTGCAACCGCACGGGTCCGCGCGCTGTTCCCGAGCAGGGCGCTCCCGGCCCGCGACCAGCGGGTGAGTTTTCCGCCCGGACCTGGGATCTCGTCACCGGCCTGTGATAGCAGTTGCCCCCGTCACGAAGGACTCGCAGGGGGGAATGGTCGAGATGACCACGGATCAGCACGGCCCGGGCCGTGTGACGGCGGAGACGCCGCAGGCGCCGGAGACGGCGCCGGCACCAGAGGCCACAGCGGCGCAGGCACCGGAGGCAGCAGCAGCGCCGTCGGCGGCGTCGGGGACGACGTCGACGTCGGGGACGGCGGGACAGCCGGCACCGCCGCAGGCCCCGCCACAGGCACCGGCGCCGGAGACTTCGCCGCAGACCCCGCCGGCGCCCCACGCGTCAGGAGCGCCGTCCGGAGCGCCGTCCGGAGCGCCGTCCGGAGCGCCGTCCGTGGCGCCGGCGCTGCCGCTGGCGCCGCTGCGGCCGTTGGCCCGTCCGGCACTGGTGGCGCTGGCCACCGTGGCGGCCCCTCTGGTCGTCGGCGCGGCGGCCTTGCTCGTGCTCCTCCTCGCAGGCGGCACCGACACGGTGGACAGCGCCCGCGAGGACCTGGGCGAGACGGGGTCGGCCGGCGCCGCGCTCGCGCTCCTGCTCACGTTGGGGCTCACCGCCTTCGGCGCGCCGCTCCAGGCGGACGTCTCCGGCACGTACGGCTGGGTCGGCGGGACGGCCTCTGTCTCGGTGCTCGCGGTGCCGACAGGGCTCACGCTCGTGGCGCTCGCCGCCGCGTGCGCCACCGCGGCGCCGCTCCTGCGCGGTCGGAGCGTGCGCTCGCGCTGGACCGCCGCGGCGCTCACCGCCGCGTGCGCCGGCGCGCTGGCCGCCCTGGTGGCCGCGCTCGGTCGCAGCAGCGTCGAGCCGGACCCCGAGACCGCCGTCTCCTTCGGCGCCGGGTGGTTCGCCGCCCTGGTCGGCGCCGCGGTCGTGGCGGGTGCCGGTGCCACCCTCGGCCAGGCCTGGCAGGGACGGCGGCCGCACCTGGCGCGCCTCGGCGTCCGCGTCCCGACCTACGTCTCCCGGGTCCTGCGGAGCATCGGGGTGGGAGGCCTCCTCGTCGGGGCCCTCGCCTCGGTGGTGATCGTGGTGCTGGCGTTCGTCCGCGGTGGCGTCGGCGGTGGCGTCGGCACGCTCGTGTACCTGCCCACCGTCGTGGCCGCGGCCTTCGCCCTCGGCGGACTGGCCCCGCTGCACCTGGCGCTCCCGCAGGAGGTCGCGGGCTTCCCGGTGCCCGCGGACATCCCCCGCTCGTTCTGGCTCGGCGACATGCCGGCGTGGGCCCTGCTGCTCGTCCTGCTGCCTCTGCTCGCGACCGTCGCCGCCGCGACGGTGCTCCACGTCCGGGGCGGGCGGCTCCCCTGGTCGGGCGCCTGGCTCACGCCCGCGGCGCTCGGCGTGGTCGCCGTGCTGGCGCTCGCCCTCACCCAGGCGCGCGGGACGCTGGCCGCGTCCGGCCTCGGCGTCGAGGCCGACGTGACGGCCGCCCTGCGCCTGGGCTGGGGCGTCGTCCCGCTCGCGCTCGTGTGGGGGGTCGCGGTCGAGGCCGCCAGCCGGTACGTCGCCCCCTGGCTCGTGGCGGCCTTCCCGGCGCTCGTCCGCTGGATCGGGACCGAGCGCCCCGCCACCGCCGTCGCCGCCCCCGTCGCCGCAGGCGTCCCCGGCGCCCCTGCCGACGTCCCCTCCCAGGACGCCGGCACGGTCACGGCCGCCGCGGGTCCCGCGGCGTCGGCCGCCGCCGGCGCTCCTGTGGCGCCAGGTCACGACGCCGCCGCACCGGCGCCGCGACCCGCCGCGCCCCGCCGGACGATCGACCCCCGCAAGGCACGGCGGGTCGTCCTCGGCGTCGTCGGTGCGGTGGTGCTCGTGGGCCTCGCCGTGGGAGCGCGCTCCGTCGTCAACGCCACGGTCTTCGGCCCCGAGAAGGTGGTCGCCCGGTACGCCGAGGCGCTGGCCGACGGTCGCCCCTCGGCCGCCTTCGCCGTCGCCGACCCCGACGTGCCGAGCGAGCAGCGCGACCTGCTGACCGACCAGTTCTACGCCGACGTCGAGCACCGCGTCACCGGCGCCGACGTGCGGGGCGCGAGCGTCTCCGGCGACACGGCGACGGTCGAGGTCGTGTACGACCAGGACGGGGCGAAGGCCTCGCAGACGTACACGCTGACGCGCGAGGGGCACCGGTTCGGCGTCTTCGACAGCTGGACGCTCCAGACTCCCCCGGTGGTGACGGTCGACCTGTCGGCCTACGTGCTCGACCCGTCGCTGGAGAGCTACGCGGTCAACGGCGTCGAGCGCACGACCGCCGACGCCGGGTTCGTGCTCCACCTGCTGCCGGGGGCGTACGAGGTGACCGTGCCGGAGCAGCCGCTCCTCGAGAGCGCCTCGCTGTCGTTCACCGTCGGCGCCGACGGGTCGACGGAGGGCCTCGAGTCCACCGACGTGGACCAGGCGCTCCTGGGCTACTGGCCGGCGGACGAGACGCTCCGGACGGCCGAGGAGCAGGCGCGCGCGCACCTCGACGGGTGCATGGCGTCGACCGAGGTCGAGGTGCCGGACTGCTTCTTCGAGGCCTGGGTCTGGGACGACGACGTCCGTGACGTCACGTGGTCGCTCGACGACGAGCCGCAGCTCGAGGCCAGCGTCGACACCGCCACCTCGGTGATCGTGCACGTCTCCGCGACGGCGAGCATGACCGGCCTGGACCCGGCCGACCCGGACAGCTCGTGGGACAGCGACCAGGAGGTCACCTCGGACGCCTGGGTGGACTACTACGTGCCCTTCACGATCGAGGACGGCGAGCTGGTCCAGGGCGAGCCGGCCGAGCAGTACCCGGGGAGCGCGACCGACTGGTGACCCGCGCCCCCGGCCGCTCGCCGGGGCACGGCGGCGGGGCCGGTCGACCAGGTGGTCGGCCGGCCCCGCTGTCGTGGCCGTCGCGTCCGGCGACGCGGCGGGCTCAGCGGTGCGAGTGGAACGGGTAGAACACGACCTTGCCGTCGGCCGGGCCGCGGTCCGGCGTCAGGGCGTTGATCGTGGCCAGCAGGCCCCGCGACGTCCACTCCACGGCGGCGGGCTCGTTCACCCGGACGAACGTGGACCTGTCACGGTGGGACACCACCGTGATCCTGTCGCCGAACAGCTCGGTGACGAAGACGGTGCCGCGGGGCGACACCGCGAGGTTGGACGCGCCGGCGAAGCCGCGCGCGACGCGGTCGGTGTCGCCGTCGCGCGAGTCCACCCTGTACACGGCGCCGCGAGCGCCGAGGGTGTCGCCCTCGGGGCCGCCCGGGAGCGTCGAGACGTACAGCTGGCCGTGCGGGCCGACCTCCACGTCGGTGGGGACCGGCTCGAACCAGTAGGTCTCCCCGATGACGCAGCGCGGGAGCTTCAGCTCGCGTGCGGCCTCGCGGGTGACGACGGTCGGCTGTGCCGGCAGCACGGCCACCGTCCGGATCCGGCCGTCCCGGTTCACGGCGAGGATGTCGTTGCCGCCCGCGTCCGCGATGTACGTGGTGCTGCCGCTGCGCGCGGTGGCGTACGGGTTGGAGTCGACCTTGCCGTGGTAGCGGCCCGGGACGTCCTTGGGCAGCCGGTCGAGGCAGGACCGCGGCACGTCGCGGAAGCCGTAGACCACGCGACCGTCCGGGTTGTGCCGCTTCTCGTACCGCCCGGTGTCCGCGACCAGGCGCGGCCTGCCGTCCGCCCGGCCGTCGCGGTCGACGGCGAGCCGCCAGACCTCCTTGTCGCGCCCGACCTGTGCGAACGTGACGGAGCTCCGGTCGTAGCTCACGCCGGCGACCTGGGTGCGAGGCGGGCCTGGTAGACGGTGCGCGTCCGCCCGTGGTCGCCGATCGCTGTCAGCTTGCCGGCGAAGTTCTGCGTGACGAACGTGATCCCCCGTGGGCCCTCCGCCACGCTCAGCGGGCTGACGAGGTCGTCGGCGAGAACTGTCGAGGACGGTGCATGGGCTGCGGGCCGGGCGCTGGCGACGACGGCGGGACCGGCGACGAGACCGGTGGCTGCCACCGCGGCCACACCAGCCGCGAGAAGGCGTTTCATGGGTGTGCTCCCAGGGTGAGCGAGATCGGGGAGCGTCGCCCCCTGCGATCTTCGACCGCCCCCTGCGATCGACGCGGTGCGCGAGCCTGAGCGGCCCGAGCGAGCCGGCACGTGTGCCGGTGCGGGGCACCTGAGCGTCATCTGTGACGCCGCACCTCTGCCCACCCTGCACCCGGGCGGGCGACGGGCACCACCCCGCGAGCGGGTGAAGAGTGGCGGGTCGCGCCTCACCCGCCGGGCGGCACCCCGGGCGTGCGTGTTCGAACGTATGTTCGATATCGTGAGTCCGTGAGCAGACCGACCGACCGCACGCCGTGGCCCCAGCGGGCGCGGTCCCTGGCCCCGCGGCAGTACCGCGGGGCCGACGAGCAGCCGGTGCGGGCGCCGCGCCCGTTCCCCGTGCGGGCGTGGATCGTGACGGTCGCCGGCGACGACCTCGAGGTGGACGGCGAGGCCGTCGCCTGGACGCGCCGGGCCGTGCACGTGCGGTACACCGACAGGCACGGCCGGCCCGACGACGCGTGGGTGTGGGTAGGGGCGGTGACGCGCCGGCCGGACGGGCGCTAGCTAGGCGGTGCGGGCAGCCTCGCGCACCTCGGCCAGGACCCGCTCGCGGGCCCGCGTCAGGTGCTCCGTCAGCACGCGCCGAGTACTGACCCATCGGACCGAGCACCAGGTTCGTGGGCGAGCACGCCGCGGACCGCAGGGGGGCGCGGCGAGGGCCGCCGTCGCGAGCGCTCCTCGCGACGGCGGCCCTCGTGCCGTCGGGGCCGCGGCCCCGGCGTCACCCCAGGATCTGACCGCCCGTGGCACCGATGCGGTCGCCCGTGATGTAGCTCGACTCCTGCGACGCGAAGAAGACGTAGGCGGGCGCCAGCTCGGCGGGCTGTCCGGCGCGGCCCATCGGCGTCTGGCCGCCGAACGAGTCGACCTTCTCCTCCGGCATCGTCGCGGGGATCAGCGGGGTCCAGATCGGGCCCGGCGCCACGGCGTTGACGCGGATACCCTCCTCGGCGAGCTGCTGCGCCAGGCCGCGCGTGAAGTTGAGGATCCCGGCCTTCGTGGTGGCGTAGTCGAGCAGCTGCGGGCTCGGCTGGTACGCCTGCACCGACGTGGTGTTGATGATCGAGCCGCCGCGCGGCAGGTGCTCCAGGGCGGCCTTGGTGGTCCAGAACAGCGCGTAGATGTTCGTCTTGAGCACGCGGTCGAGCTGCTCGGTCGTGATGTCGCGCAGGCCGCCGTCCTGCGACATCTGGTAGGCCGCGTTGTTGACGAGGACGTCCAGGCCGCCCAGCCCGGCGACCGCGTCGGCGACGAGCTGCTGGCAGAACGACTCGTCGCGGATGTCGCCCGGCAGCAGGACGGCGGTGCGCCCCGCCTCCTTGATCCAGTGCGCGGTGGTCCTGGCGTCCTCCTCCTCCTCGGGCAGGTAGGAGATGGCCACGTCGGCGCCCTCGCGCGCGAAGGCGATCGCGACCGCGCGGCCGATCCCGGAGTCGCCGCCGGTGATCAGCGCACGCTTGCCCTCGAGCCGGCCGGAGCCCTTGTAGCTCTGCTCGCCGTGGTCCGGCTCCTGGGACATGTCGCCCGTGCGCCCCGGGTGCTCGATCTGCTCCGCGGGCTGCTGCTCCGGCTGCGGCTCCTGCGTCGTGGGGTCCTGCGGCGTGGTCTGGTCGGACATGCGGTGCTCCCATCTGCTCTGCGGGTCCTGCTCTGCGGGGTCGCGACCAGCATCGGGGCAACCGCCGCCGCTCGCAGCGGCGCCGCGAGCAGCCGCCCGTGTGCGCGGGGTCACTGCTTGACGCCGCCGGTGGTCAGGCCGGACTGCCAGTAGCGCTGCAGGAACAGGAACGCGACGACCAGCGGGACGATCGAGACGAGCGACCCGGTGATGACCGTCGAGAACAGCGCCTGGGCGCCGGAGCCGGAGGTGGACGTCGCCTGCCACTGCGCCAGGCCGACGGGCAGGGGGTACAGGTTCGCGCTGTTGAGCATGATCAGCGGCAGGAAGTAGTTGTTCCACGTGGCGACCAGCTGGAACAGCAGCACGGTGACGAACCCCGGGGCGAGCAGGCGCAGGACGACCTGCAGGAAGATGCGCCCCTCCCCCGCGCCGTCGACCCGCGCCGCCTCGAGCAGCGTGTCGTCCACCGCGCCCGCCGCGTAGACCCGCATGAGGAAGACGCCGAACGGGCTGACCAGGGACGGGACGATCACCGCCCACGGGGTGTCGACCAGGCTGACCTTCGCGAACAGCAGGTAGGTGGGGATGGCCAGCGCGGTGGTGGGGACCATGATCGCGCCGAGGATGATCGAGAACAGCAGCGTGCCGCCGGGGAAGCGCAGCTTGGCGAACGCGTAGCCGGCCATGCTGGCCAGGATCGCGGCGCCCACGGCGGACACGACCGCGTACACGATCGAGTTGCGCAGCCAGGAGAGGTAGATGCCGCCCTGCGCCGTGAAGACGTCCTGCAGGTTCGCCAGGAGGTCGAAGCCGCCGAACGCGAACCCGAACGTGGAGAACAGGTCGGCGTTGGACTTCGTCGACGCGATGACCAGCCACAGCAGCGGCAGCAGGAAGTACGCGACGCACACCAGCATGAAGATCGTCAGCAGGGTGCTCGGCCGGCCGCCGACCGGGCGGCGCCGGCGCGGGGCCGCGCCGGCGCCGGGGTGCTGCCCGACGCCGTCGACGCCCGCCTCGGGCCGGGCGGCCAGCGGCTGGGAGGTGGGTGGCGTGGTCATGGCCGGCGCTCCCGTCGCTGCGAGCTCAGCTGCACCACGTACGACACGACCATCACGACGAACCCGAGCACGAACGCGATCGCCGCGGCGTAGTTGATCTCCTGGTTCACGAACGCGAGGTTGAAGGCGTAGAGGTTCGGGGTGTACGAGGTGCCGATGACGTTGGGCGCCAGGTTGTACATCAGCTTCGGCTCGTTGAAGAGCTGGAACGACCCGATGACCGAGAAGATCAGCGTGAGCAGCAGCGCCGGGCGGATCGCCGGCACCTTGATCGACCAGGCGATGCGGACCTCGCCGGCGCCGTCGAGCCGGGCCGCCTCGTAGAGATCGGCGGGGACCGAGCGCAGCGCGGCGTACAGGATGATCATGTTGTAGCCGACGAAGGTCCAGGTCACGATGTTGGCGATCGACGGCAGCATCCACTGGTCGGACAAGAACCGGGGCGGCGGGAGCCCGAGCGCGTCGGCGAGCTGGGTGAACGGCCCGAAGTCGGGCCCGTAGAGGTAGCCCCACATGATGGCGGCGATGACGCTCGGCACCGCGTAGGGCACGAAGATGCTCAGCCGCACGAACCGCTTCAGGCGCAGCCGGCCGCTGTCGAGGACGAGGGCGAACAGCAGCGCGGCGGCCAGCATGAGCGGCACCTGCAGCAGGAAGAACCGGCCCACCCGCAGCAGGCCCTCGACGAACGCGCTGTCCCGCACGGCGTCGACGTAGTTCTCCAGGCCGACGAACGCGTTGCCGCCGAGCAGCTGCTCGCGGAACAGCGACAGGTATCCGGAGTACGCCAGGGGCGCGACGATCATGGCGAGGAAGATCAGGAAGAAGGGGGCCACGAGGAGGTAGCCAGCGGTCCTCTCGTGGCGCTGGAGGGAGCGCCGGTTGCCGTGCGCGGCCGTGACCGGCGGTCGGGCGGCGCTCGGTGGCGCGGTGGTGGTGCTGGACATCGTCGTCCACCTCCCTTGCGGGTCTGCGGGGCGGACCGGCCGCACGGCCGGCCCGCCCCCCGCGGCCTCACTCGACGGTGAAGCCCTGGTCCTCGGCGTACGCGGTGATGTCCTTCTCCCACGCCTGGAGCGCCGGCCGCAGCTCGGCCCTGTCGGCGATCGCCTTGCCGACCGTCTCGCTGAAGGACGAGTACACGTAGTCCATGAAGGGCAGCCAGCCGAAGTCGGTGCTGACCGTCTTCGAGATGGCCGCGAACTCCTTGTTGACCTCCTGCCCGCCGTAGAACTCCGACTTCTGGTCGATGAAGGCGGGGTTCTCGAGGACCGGCTGGTAGGCCGGGAACAGGAACTGCTCCGTCGCCAGCTTCAGCGCCGGCTCCTCGGCCGTGTTGATCCACTTGGCGAGCTCGGCCGCGGCGATCTTGTGCTGGGTGGTCGACAGGACGGCGTCCGTCGAGCCGCCCCAGTTGCTCGAGACGTTCTGCCCCTCCTCCCACTGCGGGATCGTCGTGGCCCGCCACAGGCCGGAGGTGTTGGCCGCGGTGCCCTGGAGGAACACCGGGCCCCAGGCCGCCGTCTGCCACGAGGCGTACTTGCCGTTGGCCAGCCCCTGGTACCACTGGTCGGTGAAGTCGGGGTCGACCGCGACCAGGTCCTCCTGGACGAGGGTGTTCCACAGGTCGACGACGCGGGCGACCTCCGGGGTGTCGAGGTCGATGGTGACCGTCTCCGCGCCGTCGTAGGCGAACGGCCGGGCGCCGGACTGCCACAGGAAGCTGGTGAACTGGCCGGGGTCGTTGCCCGGCAGGTTCGTCAGGTATGAGTCCGGCTTCGCGGCCCGGTACGTCCGGGCGGCGTCGACGAACTGGTCCCAGGTCTTCGGCGGCTCGACGCCCGCCTGCTTGAGCAGGTCTTCGCGGTAGAGGTTGCCGAGCGGGCCGACGTCCTGCGGGATGCCGTAGACGGCGGAGCCGTCGGAGACCTGGTCCCAGATCCAGTCGGCGTACTGGTCCTTGAGGTCGGCCGCGCCGTAGGGGGCCAGGTCCAGCAGGTCGTCGCCGAGGCGGAACGAGGAGATGTACTGGAATTCGATCTGGGCGACGTCGGGCGCGCCCTCGCCGGACTTCAGCGCGGTGCGCAGCTTCTGGTAGTGCGGCGCGCCCTGGCCGACGTTGACGACCTCGACGTCGATCTCGGGGTACTGCTTCATGAACAGGTCGACCTCGTTCTGGATGTTCGGGACCCAGGTCCAGAAGACGAGCTTGGTCGGGGTGGACATCGCCTGGTCGATCTCGGCCTGGGAGACCTGCTCGGCGGGCGCGGAAGAACCGCCGCCCCCGCCGCCGCCACCCCCGCTGCCGCCTGAGCAGGCGGCCAGGAGCAGTGCGCCGGCGGCGACGGTGGCGCCGAGCCCAGCGGCCGGCCGGTGTGTGGATCGGTACATCGTCGGACCAACTTTCACGATCAGGGGGAGTTCGTGAGTGGGTCGGGCACGGTCAGGGGCCGTGACCGCCGGCAGGCCTGGCCGACCAGTCACGGGCCGGCGGCTCTGGGACCGACGCGCGCCGGCCGACGGCGAGCGCGAAGCCCTCCGTCGAGGGCGGCGCCGAGGCGACGGCGGTGAGGCCGAGGTGCCGGGCGGCAGCCTCGACCTCGATCTCCTGGGCGGAGGGTCCGTCGCCGGTGGTGCCGGGCATCGCGCCGCCGACGGCGCGGCAGACGGTCCTCGGCGAGCCCCGGCCAGGCGCGCGGCGTCGGCCATCACGGGCTGGCGCCCCGGATCCTGCAGCACACCGTCCGCCATGGCCATCTCCGTCGACAGCGCTCACACGTACGTGTGTTGACAACGCAGTCAAGGAGCCGCCCGCCGCCGTGTCAAGGCTTTCGGGAGATCGTCACCGAGCGGTGACCCGCGACGGGTAGCCGGGACCGTGCACGGCATGACGAACGGGGCCGGGGACCGGTGAGAACCGGTCCCCGGCCCCGTTCGCGGGAGGTCGCCGCGCGGCCGGGTCAGCGCGCGGCCGGGTCAGCGCGCGGCCGGGTCAGCGCGTGGCCACGTCAGCGCGTGGCGAGGTCAGCGCGCGCGGCGAGGGCCACGCCCGCCCGCCTGACGAGCTGCCGAGGAGCACGAGCACGCGGACGCGCCGCCGTGGGCGGGAGAGCATCGACTGGCGGACAGCGCGCACGCTGGCGGCGATGGCTTTCTGCTCGCGCGTGCCGCGGGGCCGCGGGGATCGCGCCCGGGCCGATCGACGGCCGGCCCGGCGCCGGTCGTCCCCCATGTGCACGGCCGCCCGGGTGCGCAGCGGCTCCGTGGTCGCGCTGGACCCGACCCGCGCGGGCCGGCCACGACGGCGACGGTCCCTGACCGGGCACCGCCGGTCAGGGACCGCCGTGCGGTCACCGGGTCACTCGAACTCCTCGAGCTGCTCCTCGAGCACCGCCTGCAGCTCGTCGGCGGTCTCGTCCTTGATGACGCCGTCGAAGCCGGGGTCGGCCTCGAGCGCGGCGACGACCTCGTCGGAGTGGTACAGCTCGACGATCTTCTGCAGCGCCCGGTCGTCCCTGTCCTCGCCGCGGACCGCGAAGATGTTGATGTACTGCGCGAGGTCCGGCCGGTCCACGTCCTCGGTGTAGATCTGCTGGGCGTCGGTGAGGCCGGCGTTCTCGGCGAAGGTGCCGTCGACGAAGGCGATGTCCACGCTGTCGAGCGACGCCGCGGTCTGCGTCGGGTCGATCGGCGTGATCTTGCCGATCCGCGACCGGTCGTAGTCGACGTCGTCGAGCGTGACCGACCAGTCGGCCTCCTTGGTGAACTCCACCAGCCCCGCGTTGTACAGGGCGAGCAGCGGGCGCACCTGGTTGGCCGGGTTGTTGGACAGCGTCACCTCGGCCCCCTGCGGCACCTCCTCCACGCTCTTCCACCGCGTCGAGTAGAAGCCGATGGGATAGATCGCCGTCGCGCCGAGCGGCACGAGGTCCTCGTCCTGCGACGCGTCGTACTGCGCGAGGTAGCGCACGTGCTGGAAGGCGTTGATGTCGATGTCGCCGGCGCTGAGCGCGGGGTTGGGGGTGTTGTAGTCGGTGAACGAGACGAGCTCGACGTCGATGCCCTCGTCGGCCGCCTTCGCCACCAGCACGTCCCAGTACTCCTTGCCGATGTCGTTGACGCCGAGCCGCACGGTGGTGCGCCCCGACGCCGCGTCGGCGTCGGCGGACCGGGCCGTGAGGTTCGGCACGACGATCGCCGCGGCGACGGCCAGCACGACGACGACGGCCAGGACCGTCCAGAGACGGAGGCGGGACCTCGGCTTCTCGGGACGCTCGGTGGAGGGGGTGATCTGGGACATCGCTTCTCCCGGGTGGGCTGATGACGTGGGTTCCGGTCACCGGCGAGGGGTGCTCGCCGGCGGGGCGGCATCCTGCGCACGTGCCGGGCACGTCGTCGCGCCGGTCGGCCGGCTGCTCACATCGTGGACACCTGGGGTCCTGACCGCGGCGCACGCCGCCGGGCCGCCTACCGTCCCGGCCCGTGTCGTCAACGTCCGCGGCGTCCCCGACGCCAGAAGTCATCAACCCCCCCCCCGTCCTCCGCGTCCCCGACGCCGGAGATCATCCGCCTCGAGCGGGTCTCCAAGTCGTTCCCCTCCCGCGGCGGAGAGGTCGTCGCTCTCGACGGCGTCGACCTGTCGATCGGCCGCGGCGAGGTCTTCGGCATCATCGGCCACTCCGGCGCGGGCAAGAGCACGCTGGTCCGCCTCGTCAACGGCCTCGAAGAGGTCACCTCCGGGCGCGTCGTCGTCGACGGCGTCGAGATCAGCGCCCTCGACGCGCGAGCGCTCGCCAAGCAGCGCGAGCAGATCGGCATGATCTTCCAGCAGTTCAACCTGCTCCGGTCCCGCACGGTCTTCGGCAACGTCGCCTTCCCCCTGTGGGTGGCGGGCTGGCCGAAGGCCCGGCGGGAGGAGCGGGTGTGGGAGATGCTCGACTTCGTCGGCCTGACGCAGCGCGCCTGGGCCTATCCCGAGCAGCTGTCGGGGGGCCAGAAGCAGCGCGTCGGCATCGCCCGCGCCCTGGTCGGCGGGCCCCAGGTGCTGCTCGCCGACGAGGCGACGAGCGCGCTCGACCCCGAGACCACCGGCGACGTGCTCGAGCTGCTGCGCCGCACCAACCGGGAGCTCGGCGTCACGATCGTCGTCATCACCCACGAGATGGACGTGGTGCGCGCGATCGCGGACCGGGTCGCGGTGCTCGACGGCGGCAGGGTGGTCGAGCAGGGCACGACGTTCGACGTCTTCGCCAACCCGGCGGCGCCGACGACCCGCGCCTTCCTGCGCACGGTCCTGCGCACCCGCCCCGCGCCCGACCAGCTCGCAGCGCTGCGCTCGCGCGGCGCGGGCCGGCTGTTCACCGTGACCGTCCGCGCGGGCGTGGACGTCGGCGCGGTGCTGTCCGACGCCGTCGCGGAGGACGGCGTCAGGTTCCGCCTCCACTTCGGCGAGATCGACATCCTGCAGGGCCAGGAGTACGGGGCGGTCACGGTCGAGCTCCTCGGCGACGACGCCGCGGTGGACCGGGTCCTCACCCGGCTCGGCGAGCACACCACTGTCGAGGAGGAGGCGGCGTGAACACCCCCTGGGAGGTCCTGTGGCCCCTGCTGTTCGAGTCGCTCGGCCAGACCCTCTACATGGTCGCGATCACGCTCGTGGTCAGCGGCCTCGCCGGGCTGGTCGTCGGCATCCTGCTCAGCACGACCCGGCCCGGCGGCATCCTGGCGCACCGCGGCGTCAACGCCGTCCTCAACCTCGTCGTCAACGTGTTCCGGCCGGTCCCCTTCATCATCCTGGTCGCGGTGCTCGGCCCGCTGACCAAGGCCGTGACGGGCAGCATCATCGGCACCAACGCCGGCATCTTCGTGATGTGCATCGGCGCGGTGTTCTCGATCGCCCGCGTCGTCGAGCAGAACCTCGTGAGCGTCGACCCGGGCGTCATCGAGGCGGTGCAGGCCGCCGGCGCCCGGCCGCTGCGGATCATCGTGGCAGTCCTCGTCCCGGAGGCGCTGGGTCCCCTCGTGCTCGGCTACACCTACATCGTCATCGGCATCGTCGACATGTCGGCCATGGTCGGCGCCATCGGCGGGGGCGGGCTGGGCGACTTCGCGCTCGTGCGCGGGTACCAGGTGTTCCGGTGGGACGTCACCGTGGTCGCCACGGGCGTGATCATCATGCTCGTGCAGCTGTTGCAGCACCTGGGCAACAGGCTCGCCCGGCGCGTCCTGCGGTACTGAGGCGGCGCCGGTCGCGGTGGCGGCCCCGCCGGTCACGCTCCCGCGCCGGAGGCCGCGCGCAGCATCCTCGTCGCCGCGTCCCGCACCAGGTCTCGGAGCTCGCCGGGGCTCTCGACCCGCACCTCGCAGTCGAGCGCCGCGATGACTGCAGGGATCCACCCGAGGCTCTCGGCGTGGATCTCGGCCCGGTGCCAGGGCGGTCCGGGCTCGGGGCGCGCCGGCGCCGGGTCCAGGCGCTCGAGCCGCGCCACGCTCGGGGGAAGGTGGGCGCGGATCTGGTCCTCCGCTGCCCGGATGCGCAGCACGACCGTCCAGCGGTAGTCCGCCTCGGCGAAGCGCTCGATCAGCCGGGCTGCCGCGTCGGCGCGCCCGGGCGGGGGGAACGTCTCGGGGAGCGTGCGGGCCGTGAGGATCCCGTCCACGCGGAACGTCCGGTCCTCGCGCTTGTCCGCGTCGAACGCGACGAGGTACCACCGGCCCGAGTGCGCGACCAGGCCGTGCGGGTGGACCCTGCGCCGCGACGGGACGCCCCGGGTGCTGCGGTACCGCAGGTCGACCACCCGGCGAGCGCCCACGGCCTCGGCGAGCGTCAGCGTCACGGCGGGGTCGGGACCGGCGGCCTCGCCCGGCGCGCTGCGCGTCGTCACCGCCAGCGCGGTGTCGACCCGCTCGGCGTCCCGGGGGCGCATCGCGCGTCTGATCTTCGCCAGCGCGGTCTGCACGGCGATCTCCGGCGCACCCGACGCCGCCTGGGCCCGGGCGAGCCCGAGGAAGACCGCCACCACCTCCTCGCTGCTGAACACGACCGGCAGGACGCGCGAGCCGGGCGCGAGGCGATAGCCGCCGTACCTGCCGCGCAGGGACTCGACGTGCACCCCCGCCGCGACCAGGCGCGCCACGTCCCGGCGGACCGTCCGCTCGTCCACCTCGAGCCGCTCCGCCAGCTCGGCGACGGTGCGCTGGGGGGCGGACTGCAGCAGCTCCAGCAGCCGCAGCGTGCGCACGGTCGGATCCGCCATGCTGCCCATCATCGGCCAGATACAGGACGGATCTCGCCCGGTATCGCGCCTAGCGTCCGACCGTGGCCGCACCCGCGAGCCACGCAGACATCCTTCCCGCACGCCCCGAGGAGAAGCAGCGATGCACCTGGCAGCCACCCGGATCTTCACCGACGACGTGGACGCGCTGGTCGCGTTCTACGAGACGACCACGGGGATCGGCGCGACGCGCCTCCACCCGATGTTCGCCGAGCTCCGCACCCCGTCGGGCACGCTCGCGATCGCCAGCTCGGCGACGGTCCCGTTGCTCGGGGACGACGTCGCCGAGGCGCGCGCGAACCGCAGCGTCGCCCTGGACTTCCAGGTCGACGACGTCGACGCGACCTACCAGGCGCTCCGGGGCGCCGTCGACACCTTCGTCACCGAGCCGACGGACATGCCGTGGGGCAACCGGTCGCTGCTCGTCCGGGACCCGGACGGCACCCTGGTCAACTTCTTCACGCCGATCGGCGCAGCCGCCCGGGACCGGTTCGCCGGCCCGGCGGAGTCCTAGGACCGCCCCGCGGGCGGTCACCGGTCGCCGGCGTCCGCGCGCAGCCCGGCGAGCGCGGCATCGATCGCCGCCACCGCGGCGGCGGGATCGGTGCCCGCTCGCGCCAGGAGCGCGGTCCCCTCGGCAAGGACGAGCAGCAGCCGTGCCTGCGCCTCCGGCTCGGACGCCGTGCTGACCTCGCCGCGCTGCTGAGCCTGCCGGAGCGGCTCGATCGTCATGCCGACGAACCGGTCGAAGGCGTCGGCGACGAGGGCGGTGGCCTCGGCGTCGTGCGGGACCAGCTCCGCGGCCGTGTTGCCCACCATGCAACCGTGCGGGGCGCCCGGGTCGGACGCCGCGGCCCCGAGCTGGGCCGGCATCACCAGGACCTCGCGCAGCGCGGGGAGCAGCGGGACCTGTGCGAGCGCCGACCGGAGGACCTCCTCGTACTCGGCCCAGTACAGCCTCACGGCCTCGAAGTAGAGCCGGCGCTTGTCGCCGAACGCCGCGTACAGGCTCCCGCGCTCCAGCCCGACGCGGTCGACCAGCGCCTGGATCGACGTGCCCCCGTAGCCGGACGCCCAGAAGACGTCGCGCGCGCTCCTGAGCACCTCCCCCGGGTCGAATCCCCTCGGCCGTCCCGTCCTCGCCATGCCCACACCCTACTTGTTGACCGCCCGTTCAATAAGTCCTAGAGTCGACCATGACTTCTGGAACGCATGCACGGAAGTCCGTGGCCGCGGCAGCCGGAGGGCTGCCCGCCGCGCCGCCGGCTCGGCCCGCGCCCGGCGCCCTCCCACAGACAAGGACCTGGCATGAAAGACCTCCGCGCCTATGGCGACCACGCGATCGTCACCGGGGCGTCCTCGGGCATCGGGGAGCAGTTCGCACGACAGCTCGCCGCCGCAGGGGTGAACGTCGTGCTCGTGGCACGCCGCAAGGACCGCCTCGAGGCACTCGCGGCTGAGCTGTCGGCCGCGCACGGCGTCGAGAGCAGAGCCGTCGCGCTCGACCTCCTCGCGGACGGTGCCATCGACGAGCTGTCCCGCCAGGTCGACGGCCTCGACATCGGCATCGTCGTCGCGAACGCCGGGATCTACTACGCGGGACCCTTCGTGGAGAACGCGCTGTCCGACGAGCTTGACGTCCTCGCCCTCGACGGCGCGCTGCCCCTGCAGCTGGCGCACCGTTTCGGGCGGGAGTTCGTCGGCCGCCGCCGCGGCGCCCTCGTCCTGGTGTCGTCGAGCATCGCGGCCAGCCCGGTGCCCTACGAGGCGAACTACGCCGCCGTGAAGGCCTACGTCCTCTCGCTCGGGCAGGCGCTGCACCACGAGTGGAGGAAGGACGACGTCGACGTCCTCGTCGTCTCCCCGGGCCCGACGCAGACCGAAGGCCTGGACAACGCCGTCGGCATCGACTTCAGCATGCTCGCCGGCGCCAAGATGGACCCGGCCCGGGTCGCGCGCACCGCCCTGCGGAACCTCGGCAGGCGCGCCCACGTCATCCCGGGCCTCAGCAACACCCTCGCCGACCTGGCCGGCAGGTACCTGCTCCCCCGCTCCGCCTCGGTGCGGATGTACGGGCGGATCATCGGCAGGGCCCTCACCGGCACGGCGGGCGGTGCGGCATGAGCCGCGCCGTCGTCCGCGAGGCGTTCGGAGGCCCGGAGGTGCTGCAGGTGCGCCACGTCCCAGAACCCCATGCCGGACCGGGCGAGGTCCGCGTCGCCGTCCGCGCGGCCGGCCTGAACCCGCTGGACTGGCAGATCGCCGCCTCCGCCCGCCACGCGGCCATGTTCGGCATCACCGGCCCGTCCGGCTTCGGGGGCGACCTGGCCGGCGTGGTGGACGAGGTCGGGGACGGCGTCACCGCGTTCACCGAGGGCGACCGCGTCTACGGCGGGGTGCTCGCCGCGGCCGTCGCGGACCACGTCGTCGCCCGCGTGCCCGTGCCGACGCCGAACCTGCTGCGGCACACACCCGACGGCGTCGACGACGCCACCGCCGCTGCCCTGCCCACCCCGGGCCTCACCGCGATCGCGGTCGTCGACGCGGTCGGCCTCACGCCCCGGGACACGGTGCTGATCGGCGGGGCGGCCGGCGGCGTCGGCGTCATCACCGTCCAGCTCGCCCGGCTCGCAGGTGCGGCCGTGGTCGCCACCGCGTCGCCGGGAACCTTCGACTTCCTCCGGCGGCTCGGTGCGACGCCCGCGGCGTACGGGCCGGGGCTGGCGGACCGGGTCCGGTCGCTCGCGCCCGCCGGCATCACCGCCGCCATCGACCTGCACGGCACGGAGACCGCCGAGGCAGCCCTGGCGCTCGGTGTGCCGCCGGGCCGGATCTCGACCGTCGCGGCAGGGCATCCCCTGCCCGGGACTCGTGCCACCGGGGCCTTCGCCGCGGCACCCGAGGGGCTCGGGCGCATCACGGACGCGATCCTCGCCGGGGCTCTCACCGTGCCCGTCGCCGCGACCTACCCGATGGACCGCATCCGTGACGCCGTCGTGCGCCAGGCGGCCGGCCACGTCCACGGGAAGATCGTCATCACGCCGTGACCCCGCTCGTGCCGGCCGTGCCGGGCTACGGTCCGACCGCGCCCGGTGCGGTGTCGCGCGTCGGGTCCTGCGGCCACGTGAGCGGGTCGAGCAGCAGGTAGAAGCGTTGCCGGTCGGGGTCCAGGTCGATGCCGTAGTGCTCGGCGAAATGGCGGTCGGCGCGGCGGGCAGCGGGTTCGTCCGGCCACGTCTCGCGGGCGTTCGCCAGCAGCAGCGCGATGTCGGCGTAGGGGTCGGCGGTGCCCAGACGTCCCACGTCGATCAGCCCGGCGACGCCCAGCGTCTCGGGATCGACCAGGACGTTGGGCAGGCACAGGTCACCGTGGCAGACGACCTGTCCGCCGTGCTCCTGCGCGCGGCGCTGGGCCAGCTCGTCCTCGAGCCGGCGCAGGATGGTCGCCGGCGGCACGCGCTGCAGCTCGACCGGCAGGAACTCCGGCTGGACCCGGCCCTGGGCGACCGTGGTGCGGGCGAGCGGCATCATCGCCTCCAGGCCCCGGCCGAACGGACAGGCGGCCGCGGGCAGGTCGTGCAGCCGGCGCACCACCGCCGCGATGGCCGGCCACGCGCGCCAGAGCGCCTGGGCGTCGAGCCGATCGGCCGGCACCCCGGCGACGGCGTGGGTGACCAGGCAGGCCCCTTCGTCGGTGACGCTCCAGTCGAGCACCGCAGCGGTGGGGATGCCGGTCTTCCCGAGCCAGGCGATCCGGTCGCGCTCGGCAGCCAGCCCCCGCGCCTGCTCGGCCCGGACGAGCTTGGCGTAGCGGGCCCGCGCGCGATCGTGGAACACCCGCGCACCGGACTCGCCGGTCGTGACCGGCGTCCACTCCCCGCCGTCGCGGGGCAGCAGCTGCGCCACCAGCCGGTCGCTGAGCACCATGAGCCCACCCCCTCCGCTGCGCCACCGTACCGGCGGCCGTCACGGACGACGAGGCTCGGCACGTGGGGCCGGCGCCGTGACTCCCGTTCGGCCAGGCGCCTTCCGGCAACGAAAAAGGTCCCTGACCGGGGATCTCACCCGGTCAGGGACCTTTCCGTCTGTGGAGCTAGGGGGATTCGAACCCCCGACCTTCTCATTGCGAACGAGACGCGCTACCAACTGCGCCATAGCCCCAAGGCGTGCCCTAGATTAGCACCCCGCCGGGCCCGGAGGGCAAATCGGGCCCGGCAGGAGCCCCGGAGAGCGGCAGGTCACCCCGCCGCGCGGCGGCGCGCCAGGATCTGCTCGAGCGGCAGGCCCAGGGTCTCGGTGCTCGGCTGCGCCTCCTCGGCCGCCGTCGCACCGGTCGCCGCCCCGGCTGCCGCCTCCTCCGTCGCCTCGATGGTCGCGACGGGCTCGATGACCTCGATGACCGTGACGGCGCCGGCCGCGGCGGGCTCGCCGTCCCGCGCGCCCTCGTGCGCCCGCAGCCCGCCCAGCGCCTCGGCGCGCTGCCGCGGCCGCGTCGCCCAGCCGGTCGACGCGACGACGGGCGTGGCGTCGGTCAGCGGCCGGGGCTCGCGGCGCGGCGCCGCCGGCTTGGTCACGTAGGTCGGCAGCGGCATCGGACGCGGGTCCCACGACGCACCGCCCTCGGTCACCTCCGGCGCGGACGTGGCGGCCTCGGCGGCGGCGCCGGAGCCCTGCGCCGCCGCGGCGTCCTCGGCCGCGACGGCGCCGTCCACGACCTTCGGGCCCGCCACGTCCGGGGCGGCGTCGGCGGGCGCCGGGTCCGGCTGCTCGCCGCCCCGCTCGCCGTCCCGCTCGCCGTCGGACGGCGCCGTCGCGGCACGGCGCTGCTGCGCGCCGGCCCTCGCCACGCGCGGGATCATCTGCGTGCTGGAGTCGTCGCCGCGCACGGCCACGCCCGTGACGCGCGCGCGGTTGCGCGGCGCGCGGGGGCCGCCGGCCGCCAGCGAGCGCGCCTGGGCCGCCTGGCGCTCCGCGGCCCGGCGCTCGGCAGCCCGGCGCTCGTCGGCCC
>NZ_WUWN01000046.1 GCF_009846865.1 Puerhibacterium puerhi | reverse complement strand
CTGCGCGCGCTGGCCGCGCCCGCGCCGGCCGCGGGCGCCCGACCCGAGGCCGCCGTGCTGCGCGCCCGCGGGCTCGCCGTCGCGCCGCTCGGGGCGCCGCGTCCCACCCGCCGCCGGCCGGTCGCCCCCGTGCTGCACGACGTCGACCTCGACCTGCGCGCGGGGGAGGTCGTCGCCGTGGTGGGGGCCAACGGCGGGGGCAAGTCCAGCCTGCTCGCCTGCCTGGCCGGCGTGCAGGAGCCCCTGGCCGGCGTGGTCGACGGCCCGCGCCCGGCCCTGGTGCTGCAGAACCCCGAGCACCAGCTCAGCCGCGCCACGGTGCGCGACGAGCTGGCGGTCGGCCTGCCGCCCGGCCAGGAGACCGCGCGGCGCGTCGACGCGATGCTGCACCGGTTCGGCCTGGCCGACCACGCCGAGCACAACCCGTTCCGGCTCTCCGGCGGCCAGAAGCGGCGGCTCAGCCTGGCCGCCGTGCTCGTGCACGACCGGCCGTTCCTCCTCGCCGACGAGCCCACCTTCGGGCTCGACCGGCACGGCACGGTCGCCGCGGCCCGCGCGCTGACCGAGGCGGCCGCCGCGGGCCGCGGCGTGATGTTCACGAGCCACGACCTGCGGACGGTGGCCACCTGCGCCGACCGCGTCCTCGTAGTCGCCGGGGGGACGGTGGTCGCGGACGTCGCACCGCGCGCGCTGGTCCGCGACCGGGGGCTGCTCGCCGCGGCGCGGCTGCGGCCGCCCGCGCTGCTGCGGCACCTGGCCGCCGACGTCGCCGACGACGACGAGCTGCGCGCCGTCCTGCGCGGGCTCGACGCCGCGGTGGAGCGTCTCGGGGAGCGGGTGCGGGCATGAGCCGGCTGGAGCACCGCAACCCGACGGTGAAGGCGGCCCTGCTGCTCGTCGTCTCGCTGTGCACGCTGCTCCTGCTCGACGTCGGCGTGCTCGGGGTCCTCTACCTGCTCGGGCTGGCCGGTGCCCTGACCGCCGCCCGCGTGGGGGTGCGGGCGCTCGCGGCGGCCCAGGTGCCGTTCGTCCTCTTCGGCGTCGGCCTGGTCATGGTGAACGCGCTGACCCGCCCCGGCGAGCCCTTCATCGAGGGTGCCGCCGTGCGGGTGACGCACGAGGGTCTCGTCGTCGGGCTGGCGCTCGCCCTGCGCGGCATGGTGATCGGCGTGCTCACCGTGGCGTTCCTCGCCACGACGCCGCCGCGCGCGCTGATGGTCAGCCTCGTGCAGCACGCGCGGCTGTCCCCGCGGTACGCGTACGCCCTGCTGGCCGGCCACCGGATGCTCGCGGCCATGCCGCGGCGGTGGGCCACGGTCCGCGCCGCCCAGGCCGTCCGGGCCCCCCTGGGCCGCGACGGGCGGCCCCGGCTCGGCGTGCGCGACTTCGGCCTGGCGGCGTTCACGCTGCTCGTCGGCTCGGTCCGCGCGTCGGAACGCGTCGCGCTCGCGATGGAGTCGCGCGGCCTGGCCGCCGGGCCGCGCACCGTGTGGCGGCCCGTCCCCCTGGGCACGGGTGACGCCGCGCTGGCCGTGGCGGTCCTCGGCGTGCTCGCCGCGGCCGTGGCGCTCGGTCGCGCCGGCTGACCGGCACCGGTCACTCCTCGGGCGGCAGGCCTTCCTCCGGCTCCATGGTGTTCGGCTCGTCGCTCATGGTCGCGCCGACGCCCTCGTCCGACAGGCCGGACGCGTCGTCCTGCTCGTCGGGCTCGTCGCCGCCGGGAGAGCGGTCGTCGGTCTCGCTCATCGTGCGCTCCTCGTGCTCGCCGTCCAGCCAGCGTCCGGCCGGGGGCCGCGGCCTGCAACCTCCCGCCGCCGAGAGCCCCCGGTGCCTGTGCGGGGCGAGGCGGACGTATCGTCGGAGGGCACCGGGAGCACCGCAGCGGCACGGAGGTCGGCGATGACTGCAGCGACGCTGGCACCGAGCGAGGAGCGACCTGCGCTTCCGTCCGCCCTGCGCGCGCTCGTGCGCACCGCCGTCGGCTACTCGGTGGCGCGCGCCACCCGGGCCGTCGAGCACCTGTCCGACCGGCTCGAGGGCCTGGCGGGCGACGTCGTCGCCACGGCGAAGGACACCGTCGGCGACCGGCTCGGGGAGGTCGTCGAGGGCGTCGCCGAGAAGGCGGAGGACAAGGTCGGTGACCTCGCCGAGACGGTGGAGGACACGGTCGGGGACGTGGTCGAGGGCGCGGCCGAGGAGCACGGCGTCGCGACGGGCGCCGTGGCCGGGGGCGTCGGCGCGGCGCTGGAGCACGAGAACCCGGTGTGGGGCGCGCTGAAGGGCGCGTGGGCGGGCACGCGGACGGGCACCAAGGTCGCGGTCGTCGTCGCGCTCGTGCTCGTGGCGCTGCTCAGCCCGGTGCTGCTCGTGCTGCTGCTCGTCGCCCTGCTCGTGGTCCTGGTCGTCCTGGCCGTGCGGCGCTCCCGGTCCTGAGCCCGCCCGGGACGGGTCGCGACGGCCCGGCCCGCGCCGGCGGGCCGGGCGCTCGACCCCGGTGCCGCGCTAGTAGCCGGCGCCCGGGTCGACGATCCCGTGCAGCTCCTCGCCCCTGACGAACCGCCGGACGTTGCCCAGCACCCGGTCGCGCAGCAGCGGCTCGACCATCGCGGGGGTGTCGGCGGTGTGCGGGGTGATCAGCGCCCGGGGCTCGTCCCACAGCGGGTGCGAGTCGGGCAGCGGCTCGGGGTCGGTCACGTCCAGGGCCGCGCCCGCCAGGCGCCCCCGCGCCAGCGCGTCGCCGAGCGCCGCCGTGTCGACCAGGCCGCCGCGGGCCACGTTGACCAGCACGGCCCCGGGTCGCAGCCGGGCGAGCTCGGCGGCACCGACCAGGGCGCGGCTGCGGTCGGTGAGCGCGGCGGCGAGGACCACCACGTCGGCGGTGGCGAGCTCGGCGTGCAGCTGGTCCACGGTGACGGTCCGCGCGGCACCGGCCAGGGGCTCGGGCCGCCGCCGCACGACGGTGGCGCGGACCCCGAAGGGCGACAGGAGCCGCAACAGCTCCTGCGCGATCCCGCCGGCGCCGACGACGAGCACCTCCGCGCCGTAGAGCGACGTCCCCTGCTGGGCACCCCAGGAGCGCGCCCGGGCGCGCTCCGGCAGGTGCCGCAGCAGCGCGAGCGTCAGGGCGAGCGCGTGCTCCGCCACCGGCCGCGCGTAGGCGCCCTTGGCGGAGGTCCACGTGACCCGGCGCTCGAGCAGGCCCGCCGCGGCGAAGTCGTCGACCCCCGCGGAGGGCAGCTGCACCCAGCGGACGCCCGGCGCGCGGTCCAGGGCCGCGCGCAGCCCCGCGACGTCGTGGGACCCGGTCCACACCAGGCCCTCGGTCGCCGCGCCCAGGGGGACGACGGCGGCGCCCGGGACGTCGGCCACGTCCCGGGCCCACGCCGGCGTGCCACCCGCGAGGCTGATCCCGACGCGGTGCGCCGCCGTGGCCGGCCCGGTGGTCATGCCAGCAGCCGGGCGACGCCGGCGTCGGCGGCCGTGCGGCCGCCGCCCACCACCTCGAGCGCCCAGTCGTCCGCCTGGCTGCTCTCGGCCACGATCGCGGCGCCGTCGCGGCGGACGGTGAACTCCACCTCCCGGCCGTCGGCCCCGGCGACGCGCACGGTGCGCGCCCACCCGAGGTCCTCGCCCGGGTTGACCAGGAGCGTCAGCCCCGCCAGGTGGTCGGTGTCCGGCCGGTCCTCGCGCGCGCCGAGGGGGACGACCCCTCCGGGGCGGACGTACAGCGGGAGCGAGTCGAACCCGTGCTGCTCGTGCAGCCAGCGGCCGCCCTCGACGCTCTTGCCCGTCAGGAGGCTGACCCAGGTGCCCTCGGGCAGGTACACGTCGACGTCGCCCTCGGCGCTGAACACCGGCGCCACCAGCAGGTCGTCGCCGAGCATGTACTGCCGGTCGAGGTGCGGGGCCGTCAGGTCGCGCGGGAACTCCAGGTACATCGGGCGCAGGATCGGGGTGCCGTGCCGGTGCGCCTGCTCCCCGGCGCCGAGCAGGTAGGGCACCAGCCGGTTCTTGAGCCGGGCGAACTTGCGGGTCACCGCGACGGCGCTCTGGGCGTCCGACTCGTCCTCGCCGAACATCCACGGCACGCGGTACGACCCGCTGCCGTGCAGGCGGCTGTGGCTGGAGAGCAGCCCGAACGCCGTCCACCGCTTGAAGACGGCGGCGTCCGGCGTCAGCTCGAACCCGCCGATGTCGTGGCTCCAGTAGCCGAAGCCGGTGAACGCGAGGGAGAGGCCGCCGCGGAGGGTCTCGGCCATCGACGCGAACGACGCCGTCGAGTCGCCGCCCCAGTGGACCGGGAACTGCTGGCCGCCCGCGCTCGCCGAGCGGGCGAACACGACGGCGTCGCCCTCGCCACGCTCCTCGACGAGGACCTCGTGGACCGCCTTGTTGTACAGGTGCGTGTAGTAGTTGTGCATGCGTTCCGGGTCGGAGCCGTCGGCGTAGACGACGTCGACCGGGATGCGCTCGCCGAAGTCGGTCTTGAAGCAGTCGACCCCCTGGCGCACCAGCCGGCGGAGCTTGTCCTTGTACCAGGCGGTCGCCTCCGGGTTGGTGAAGTCGACCAGGCCCATGCCCGCCTGCCAGCGGTCCCACTGCCAGACGCTGCCGTCGCGGTTCTTGACGAGGTAGCCGGCGGCCATGCCCTCGTCGAACAGGGGGGACTGCTGCGCGATGTAGGGGTTGATCCACACGCAGACCCGCAGGCCGCGCTCGTGCAGCCGGGCGAGCATCCCGTCGGGGTCGGGGAAGACGCGCGGGTCCCACTCGAAGTCGCACCAGGTGAACTCGCGCATCCAGAAGCAGTCGAAGTGGAACAGGCTCAGCGGGATGTCGCGCTCGGCCATGCCGTCGATGAAGGAGCTGACGGTCTTCTCGTCGTAGTCGGTGGTGAAGCTCGTGCTGAGCCACAGGCCGTAGGTCCAGGCCGGCACCCGGGCGGGGCGGCCGGTCAGCGCGGTGTAGCGCTCCAGGATGGTCTTGGGGTCCGGGCCGTAGATGACGAAGTACTCGAGCGTCTCGCCCTGGACGGAGAACTGGACCCGCTCGACGGCCTCGGACGCCACCTCGAAGGAGACGTGACCGGGGTCGTTGACGAAGATCCCGTAGCCCTCGTTCGTGAGGTAGAACGGGACGTTCTTGTAGGCCTGCTCGCTGGACGTCCCGCCGTCGTAGTTCCAGACGTCGACCGTCTGGCCGTTCTTGGCCACGGGCCCGAACCGCTCGCCGAGGCCGTAGACCATCCCGCCGACGCCGAGGTCGAGCTGGCTGAGCATGTAGCTGGTGCGGCCCTCGCGCTCGAGCTGGATCGGGCCGTGGTCGACGGCCGCGCCCGGCGCGACGTCTGCCCAGGCGGCGGACTTCGCGCCGCTGCGCGTCAGCAGCCGGTCGCCCGCCTGGAACCGCAGGTCCCAGCTCTTGCCGACCGACAGGTGGGCGCTGAGCTCGCCGGAGCGCAGCGTCGCGTCCGTCCCGTCGACCGTCGCCTGCCCCACGTTCTGCGGCGCACCGGCCAGCGGGAAGCGCAGGGGCTCGGGCCGGCCCTTGTGGTGCGTGAGCCGGACGCGGATCACGTTCTCCATCGGCGAGGAGATCGTGGTGGTGATGACCGGCAGGTTCAGCGTGTCGCCACGCTTCTCGACGACCCTGGTGGGCGCGATCGCCCGCAGCTCCCCGGCGTGCTCGGCGATGCGGTCGACCTCGCGGGCGTAGTGGATGCCGACGCCGGGGCGCGCGTGCCAGAAACCGTCGGTGAACTTCATCGTTGCAGACCTTTCGGGGGCGTGTGCGGGGGATCAGGCTCCCGCGGCGGGAGCCGCCGCCGTGGAGTGGTTCAGGTGGAGGGTGCAGGGGACGAGCTCCTGCACGAGGGGGGCCTCGGGCGCCTCCAGCGCGTCGACCATGGCCTCGACGCCCCGCCGGCCCAGCTCGGGGCCGGGGGCGACGAGCGCGCTCACCGCGGGATCGGCGTTGGTCACCGCGTCCGGGGACGTGGCGAGCCCCAGGACGGAGACGTCGTCCGGCAGGGTCCGCCCGGACGCCGCGAGCCCGTTGACGAACCCGTGCAGGGCGTCCTCGTTGAGGGCCAGGACTGCCGTCACGCCGGGGTGGGCCTCGAGCAGCCGCGCGGCGGCCTCCCGCCCGGAGCGCGGGTCCTGCGGGGAGCGGACGACCACGGGCTCCAGGCCGCGCTCGAGCACCTGCGCCCGGTAGGCGGCCTCCGTGCGAGCGATCGGGCCGTACCCGGACAGCGACCCGGAGTGCAGCTCGCCGAGCAGGAGCGCGACGCGGGTGTGCCCGAGGCCGACGAGGTGGTCGAGGCCGTCGGCGACCGCCGACTCGAAGTCGATGTCCACGTACCGCAGCCCGGCCGGGTCGGCGGTGCGACCGACGAGCACGAACGGCACGCCGCGCCGCTGCAGCAGGTCCACGCGGGGGTCCTCGGCCGTGACCTCCATGAGCAGGACGCCGTCGACGAGGCCGCCGCCCACGTAGTCGTCCAGCTGCTCGACCGTGTTCACCGGCCACAGCACGAGGTTGAAGCCCCGCTCGTTCGCCGCGAGCGCCGCGGTGGTCACGACGTTGAGCGCCGTGGTGCCGAGCTTGTGCTCGAGCGCGGGGAAGGCGAGCGCGATGATCCGCGTGCGCTGGCTCGCCAGGGCCCGGGCGAGGACGTTGCGGCGGAAGCCCAGGTCGGCCATCGCCTGCTCCACGCGGGCCCGCGTCGCTGCCGAGACGGGCTTGGAGTCGTTGACGACGAACGACACCGTCGCGAGCGAGACGCCGGCGCGGGCGGCGACCTCCTGCATCGTGACCAAGGCGACCTCCGGGCGGCTCGTGGGGGTGTCAGGGCTGATGAAAGCACATGACGGCGTCGCAGGTAAAGCGCTTTGACAGGGACCGGTTAAGCGCTCTACCGTTCCGACCACGACGCCCGGCGCAGGGCGCGACGGGCGCGCCACCCACGTGGGCGCAGGCCGCGACGCGGCCGCGAGCAAAGGAGCTTTGACGTGCGACGAATCACGACGGGAATCATCGGGGCGTCGGCGGCCGTGGCCGCCGTGGCGGCGCTCGCCGGGTGCGGCGGGGCGGACTCCGCCGCCGGGGGCGGGGACATCACCCTGAAGCTCACCGACACCATGTCGGAGACGAGCGCCCCGATCTACGACAAGATCTACGACGCCTGCGCCAGCGAGCAGGGCATCACCGTGGAGTCGAACCACGTGGCCGGCTCGGGCCTCATCAAGACGGTGCTGCAGCAGGCGTCGTCGCGCACGCTGCCCGACGTCCTCATGCTCGACAACCCGGACGTGCAGCAGATCGCCGCCTCCGGTGCGCTGTCGCCGCTGTCGGACTACGGCATCACCGGCGAGGGCTTCCCGCAGGGCGTCGTCGACGCCGGGACGTACGACGGCGAGCTGTACGGCATCGCGCCGATCGTCAACTCGATCGGCCTGTTCTACGACGCCGACAAGCTCCAGGCCGCCGGCATCCAGCCGCCGACGACCTGGGACGAGCTCGCGGACGCGGCGGCGAGGCTCACCACCGACGACACGTACGGCATCGCCTTCAGCGCCACCAACAGCTTCGAGGGCACGTGGCAGTTCCTGCCGTTCCTGTGGAGCAACGGGGCGAGCGAGGACGACCTGACCTCGCCGGAGGCCGTCGAGGCGCTGGAGTTCGTCAACCGCCTCGTCCAGGACGGCTCGGCCTCGGCCAGCGTCGTCAACTGGTCGCAGAACGACGTGAACGACCAGTTCATCGCGGGCAAGGCCGCGATGATGATCAACGGCCCGTGGAACATGCCGAGCCTCGAGGCCGCCGAGGGCCTGAACTTCGCGTCCGTGCCGCTGCCGGTGCCGAGCGCCGGCGACGAGCTCGTGGCCCCGCTGGGCGGGGAGACCTTCACCGTGCCGCAGACCGGCGACGCCGAGCGGATGGCCGCCGCCGGGGAGTTCGTCAAGTGCGTCACGCAGGGCGAGAACCAGCTGACCATGGCGACCGGCCGCGGGGCGGTCCCGTCCGACAGCGAGGTCGCGCAGCAGGCGGCCGAGGAGAACCCGCTCGTCGCCTCCTTCGTGGAGACGGTGCAGAGCGCCCGGGCGCGCACTGCCCTGCTGGGGGAGAGCTGGCCGGAGGCGGCCACCCAGATCTACACGGCCGAGCAGCTCGCCCTGACCGGCAGCGCGTCGCCGGCCGACGCGCTCGCCCAGGCCACCGCCGACTGACCCGGAGCCGAGCGACTGGAGAGGGGCCGAGCCCGACATGACCACGACAGCAACCCTCGAGGGGCGCGACGTCGCCGCCCGCGGCGACGGCCGCGGCGGCGATCACCACGGTGACCGGGCGCGCCGCCGCGCGCGGGCGCGGGAGAAGGCCGCGCAGTGGCTGTTCCTGGCGCCCGCGATCGTGTACGTCCTCGTCTTCTTCGGGTACCCCGTCGTCAAGAACCTGACGATGGGGTTCCAGGAGTACACGACGCGCACGTTCTACACGGGCGAGGCGCCGTGGGTCGGCTTCGCCAACTACGCCGAGGTGTTCCGCAGCAGCATCTTCGGCACCACCGTGGTCAACACCGTGCTGTTCACGGTCGGGTCCATCGTGGGCCAGTTCGTGCTCGGCCTCCTCCTGGCCCTGTACTTCAAGCGGCGCTTCCCGCTGAGCAACATGATGCGCTCGCTGCTGCTGCTCCCGTGGCTGCTGCCGGTGATCGCCGGCACCTCGGTGTGGAAGTGGATGCTGGACCAGGACAGCGGGGTGCTGAACCAGGTGCTGCGCGGCCTGCACCTCGTCTCGGACCCGGTGCCCTGGCTGACGAGCCCCGACGTGGCGCTGCTCGGCGTGGTCATCGTCAACGTCTGGCTGGGGATCCCGTTCAACTCCGCGCTGCTCTACAGCGGGCTGCAGGACATCCCGGACGAGCTGTACGAGGCCGGCGCGCTGGACGGGGCGACGGGCTGGAAGGCGTTCTGGCACATCACGTGGCCGAACCTGCGCGGTGTCGTCAACGTCGTGCTGGTGCTCGGGGTGATCTACACCCTCAAGGTGCTCGACATCATCCTGGGGCTCACCGGGGGCGGTCCCGCGAACGCCACCCAGACCCTGGCAACCGACTCCTACCGCCGGTCCTTCACCGAGTTCTCCTTCGGCACCGGCGCCGCGGTGAGCAACGTGCTCATCGTCGTCTCCCTCGTGTTCGCCGTCGTGTACCTGCGCGTCAACCGCCGCGCCGTGGATGAGTGAGGCCCGCATGCAGCGCACCAGCACCCTCCGCCAGCTTCCCTACACCCTGCTCGGGCTGGTCTTCCTCGCCCTGATGCTGTTCCCCGTCTACTGGATGGTGAACACGTCGTTCCAAGGCGGCGGCACGGCAGCCAGCAGCTCGTTCTTCCCCACGGACCCGACGTTCGACGGGTACCGGCGCGCGCTGTCGCAGCAGACGGGGAACCTGCTCACCAGCCTCGTCGTGGCGATCGGCACCGTCGTCGTCTCGCTCGCGATCGCGACCCCGGCCGCCTACGCCCTGTCGCGGTTCCGGCTGCGGGGGATGGGCGTCTTCTCGTTCGGCCTGCTGATCGCCCAGATGATCCCGGGCATCGTCATCGCCAACTCGCTGTACTCGCTGTTCAACGACGTCGGCCTGCTCAACTCGGTCCCGGGCCTCGTCCTGGCGGACGCGACGCACGCGGTGCCCTTCGCGATCCTGATCATGACCGCGTTCATGCGCTCGATCCCGCCGTCGCTGGCGGAGGCCGCGCGCGTCGACGGGGCGGGGCACTTCCGCGCCTTCTGGTCGATCATCGTCCCGGTGAGCCGGAACGCGATCGTGACGGCGGGCCTGTTCAGCTTCCTGTTCGCCTGGAGCGACTTCATCTTCGCGCTGACCCTGACGACCAGCGACACGGTCAAGCCGATCACGCTGGGCATCTACGACTACCTCGAGGGCAACGTGCAGAGCTGGGGCCCCGTCATGGCCACCACGGTGATGTCGTCGGTCCCGGCGATCATCCTGCTCGTGTTCGCCCAGCGGTTCATCGCCGCGGGCGCCCTGGGCGGGGCCGTGAAGTAGCGGTCGGCCGGGCCCGCCGCGTCCTCGGGGACGAGCCCGTCACTCCTGCGCGACGCCGCGGTCCGGGGCGGACATGTCACCCGTGGCGGGCGTGCCCTCGGCCAGCGCGTAGCGCAGGTAGACGGTGCCCTTCGGGCTGGCCACCGGCGGGTCGAGCAGCGTCAGGTTCGCGGGCACCGTGCCGGCGTCGAACACCTTCTTGCCGGCGCCCAGCACGATGGGGTGCACCCACAGGTCGAGGCGGTCGAAGAGCCGCTCGCGCAGCAGCGTCTGCACCAGGTCGAGGCTGCCGACGACCTTGACGCGCTCGTGGCGCTCGCGGACCTCGCGCACGGCGGCCGGCAGGTCCGGCCCCAGCAGCACCGAGCCGGCCCAGTCGAGGCGGGGGGTGCCGCGGGACGCCACGTACTTCGGGACCCGGTTGAACAGGGTGGCGATGTCGTCGTCCTCGCCGCCCTGCTGGTGCGGCCAGTAGGCCGCGAAGATGTCGTAGGTGCGCCGGCCGAGCAGGAGGGCGTCCGTGCCCTCGTAGGCCGCGCCGATCTGCTTCCCGGCGACCTCGTCGACCAGCGGCGCCTGCCAGCCGCCGAACGCGAAGCCCGCCGGGTCCTCCTCGGGGCCGCCGGGCGCCTGCCCGACGAGGTCGAGGGTGGCGAACATCTCGATGTCGATGAGTCCCACGGTGCCCTCCCGGTGTCTCGGTGTCGTCAGCCGTCGTCAGCCGTCGTCAGCCGTCGTCAGCCGTCGACGGGTAGACGCCGGGGCGCCGCCGGCCTCATCGGCGCCCGCGCTCGCCGGGGCGAGGTCACCCGGGCGGGGTGAGGCCCCGGCACCGGTCGCGGCCGAGCATGGACGAGCATGGGCGGACGGCACGGCGGGGAGGACCAGCATGAGCGTGCGGCCGGTCGTGCTCAACGCCGTCATCGCCTGGCTGTTCGTCATCGGGTCGGCGTGCTTCGCGGTGGGGGCGCTGCCCGCCTACGCGCAGGCGGTCGGCGCGCCGGCCGACTCGGTCACGTTCTTCGTCGGCTCGGTCTTCTTCACCGCCGCCTCGTTCGCCCAGCTCCTGCAGGCGCAGACGCCGGCGATGACCGACGTCGACGCGGCCGGCCAGCACGCCCGCCGTCCGCTGGGGCCGTGGGTCGGCCGGCCCCGCGACCCGGGCTGGCTCGCCGCGGTGACCCAGCTGCCCGGGACCGTGTTCTTCAACGCCAGCACCTTCGCCGCGCTCAGCGCCGTCGTCGCCGACGAGGACCAGCGCGTGTGGCGGCCCGACGTCTACGGCTCGACGCTGTTCCTCGTGTCGAGCGCGTTCGGCGTCCTCGCGGTCAGCCGCCGTGTCCTGGGCGCGCCGCCGCCGCCGGTGCCGCTCGGCATCGCGTGGCTGAACATGGCCGGCTCCGTGCTCTTCATGGCCTCGGCGATCGCGAGCTACGTGGTCCCCAGCACGCAGCAGGCGCTCGACTCCCGGCTCTCCGGCGCCGGGACGCTGCTCGGGGCGCTGTGCTTCCTCGTGGGCGCCGCGCTCCTGTTCCCCGCCTGGCGGTCCGCGCTGCGGCGGCGGGAGCCGTCGCGCGCCGCGGACGGCGCGCGGGCGCGGCGGCCACGGGACGCGTGACCGCGAGGGACGACCGGCACCACACGACCGGCACGAGACGACCGAGAGGGACGGAGGATCCCCATGAGCACCCTGCCCGGCGACGGCGACGCTGCACTGTTCGGCAACCGTTTCGCCATCGAGGAGGTCCCGACCAAGGAGTTCCCCGCGAACGGCATGACGGCCGTCGACGCGATGCGGCTGGTCTCGGAGGACCTGGCGCTGGAGGGGGACCCGGCGCGCAACCTGGCGACGTTCGTGACCACGTGGATGGAGCCCGAGGCGCAGCGGATCATCGCCGAGAACCTGCACCGCAACTTCATCGACCACGCCGAGTACCCGCGCACCGCGGAGATCGAGCAGCGGTGCATCCGCATGCTCGCCGACCTGTTCCACGCGCCGGGGGAGACGACCGGTGCCCGGACGCAGGGGTCGTCCGAGGCGATCATGCTCGGCGCGCTCTCCCTCAAGTGGCGCTGGCGCGCCCGGCGCGAGGCGGCCCGGAGGCCGACGGACCGGCCGAACCTCGTCTTCGGGGGCGACGTCCACGTCGTGTGGGAGAAGTTCTGCCGGTACTTCGACGTCGAGCCCCGGATCGTGCCGCTGACCAAGGGCAAGTACACGATCGGCCCGGAGGACGTCGCCCCGCACGTCGACGAGAACACCATCGGCGTCGCCGCCGTCCTCGGCACGACGTTCACCGGCCACAAGGACGACGTCGTCGGCATCAACGACCTGCTGGTCCGGCTCAAGCAGGAGCGGGGCATCGACGTGCCGCTGCACGTCGACGCCGCCAGCGGCGGCTTCGTCTGGCCGTTCCTCTACCCGGACTCCGCGTGGGACTTCCGCCTCGAGCAGGTGCGGTCCATCAACGTCTCGGGCCACAAGTTCGGGCTGGTGTACCCGGGCGTCGGCTGGCTGATCTTCCGCGAGCGCGCGGACCTCGCGCCGGAGCTCGTGTTCGAGGAGAACTACCTCGGCCGGGCCGACCCGACGTTCACGCTCAACTTCTCCACCGGCTCGGCGATGGTGCTGGCCCAGTACTACAACCTCGTGCGCTACGGCCGGTCCGGGTACACCTACATCATGCGCAACATGCAGTACAACGCGCAGATCCTCGCGGAGAAGCTGCAGGCCATCGGCCGCTTCGAGCTGATCGGCGCCTACGAGGAGCAGCTGCCGCTGGTGGCCTTCCGCCTCGCCGAGCCGCACGACTACGACGAGTTCGACATCGCCTGGCAGCTGTCCGCCGAGCGCGGCTGGATGGTGCCCGCCTACACGCTGCCGCCGGACGCGCAGGACGTGACGATCATGCGGGCGCTGGTCAAGGAGACGCTCAGCCGCGAGCACGTCGACACCCTCGCGCGCGACATCGAGGAGGCGTGCCGGACGCTGGAGAAGAAGGGCGGCGTGCACGAGATGGAGCGGCGCCGGGTCGTCACCGGCAGCGGCCACTGAGCGTGGCGGCGGTCGGCGAGAGCGCGGCGCACCGGCGGGACATACTGGCGTCATGTCGGTCGTGGCGAACCCGGTCGAGCGCCTGCGGACGCAGGTGGGCGACCTGCTGTTCGCCAAGGTCGCCGGCCCGGACGGGCCGCAGGCGCGCGAGCGGATCCACGGCACGCCCGGGCCGCGCTGGTTCCCTCCGGGCAGCGCCATCCGCCGCGTCCACGCCGACTCGGCGATGTTCGTCGGCGGGCTGCGGGCGCTGCTGCTGCAGTCGCTGCACCCGCTGGCGATGGCCGGGGTCGCCGGGCACTCCGGCTACCGCGGCGACCCGTGGGGCCGGCTGGCCCGCACGTCGACCTTCCTGGCGACCACCACCTTCGCCACCGCCGACGACGCCCAGGAGATGGTCGACCGGGTGCGGGCGGTGCACGAGCGGGTGCGGGGCAAGGCCCCGGACGGGCGGCCGTACCGGGCGAGCGACCCGCACCTGCTGACCTGGGTGCACGTGGCCGAGGCCGACTCGTTCCTCGCCGCGCACCAGCGCTACGGCGAGCGGCCGCTGGGGCCCGCCGAGGCGGACGAGTACGTCGCGCAGTCCGCGCGTGTCGCCCGGGCCCTCGGCGCGCGCGTCGTCCCGGAGACCGTGGCCGAGCTCGCCGCCTGCCTCGAGTCGTACCGGCCGGAGCTGGAGGCCACGCCGGCGGCGCTGGACGCGGCGCGCTTCCTGCTGCGCGAGCCGCCGCTGCCGGGTGCGGCCCGCGCGCCGTACGGCCTCCTCGCGGCCGCCGCCGTGGCGCTGCTGCCCGCGTGGGCCCGCGCGGCGCTCGACGTCGAGACGCCGCTGAGCCGCAGGTTCGGCGGCCCGGCCGGGGCGCTGGCGGTGCGTGCCGTGCGCTGGGGGATGGGGCCGGCGCGGGCGCGCGGCACGACGGCCGGCGAGGCGGCCTAGCGCCGCGGCAGGAGCACACCCGCCGCCACCAGCGCGCCCGCGAGCGCGGCGCCCACCGTGCCCGCCGCGAGGTCGCCGACCGTGTCGGCGTAGCCGACCTGGATGCGGTCGTCGAGCAGGGCGTTGCCGCACCACTCGCCGAGCTCCCACAGCGTCGCGAGGGTGACGCCGGCGGCGGCGGTGACGGCGCCGGCGCCCAGCCGCGGCCGCCGGGACGCGGGGGCGCGCGCCGGCGCGGCCCGCACCGCGACGTCCGGCAGCGCCACGAGCCCGAGCCGGGCGAGCGTGAGGTGCGCGAGCGCGGCGACCAGCCCGGTGGCGACCAGGTGGACCACGACGTCGAGCCAGCCCACGGCCCGGTACCAGTCGAGGGCGGCGGCCCAGGCGGCCACGAGGGTCGTCGCGCCGCACGCGACGTCGAGCGTCCGCGGCGCGGCGAGCGCGCGGGCCAGCACGGTGCCGCCGAGCACGAGGAGCAGGACGGCGCCCACCACCGGGCCGAACAGCACCAGGCCGACCACCAGGCTCACCGCCGCGGCGGCGCGGACCAGGTCCCCGGGGACGACGAGCCCGGCGAGGCGGTCGAGGCGGACGCGTCGCCTGCGGACGCGAAGGCGCGGGCCGGCGGGCGCGTGGGAGACGAGCACCCGGCCAGTGTGCGGGCGGGTCGGGTCGCTCGCCGGGGATCGGCGCGGGGGCAGCCCGGCTCCGGCGGGCGAGCACGCGGCGGCTCTGCCAGGGTGGAAGCGGTTTCAGCCGAATCGAACTGGGAGGAACACCGTGATCGGGTTCATCGTCGCAGGCCTCGTCATCGGGGCGCTCGCGCGCCTCATCAAGCCGGGCAAGCAGAACCTGGGGATCATCGCCACCCTGCTCCTGGGCCTGGTGGGATCGGTGATCGGTGGGCTCGTCGCGAACCTGCTGGGCACGGGGGACATCTTCGAGCTCAACGTCGTCGGGTTCATCGTGGCCGTCATCGCCGCCGTGCTGCTGATCGGCGTGGCCGAGGGGCTCACGGGCCGGCGGAAGGTCTCCCACTAGTCGCCCGCACGGCGCCCGGGTCACCGGGCGCGGGCGCGGCGCCTGCCGCACCGAGGGCCCTGGCCGCGCACGCGGCCAGGGCCCTCGTCAGCGTCGCCCGGGCGTGCGGCCCGTCGCCGCACGCAGGGCGTCGAGCGCCGGCGCCACGTCGGCGTCGGCTCCGTCGCGCAGCGCGACCTCCAGGCGCCGGGCCGCGTCGCCGAGGGCGCGCTCGCCGAAGGTCCCGGCCGAGCCGGCCACGGCGTGGCACAGCCGGACCGCCTCGTCGCGCGCCGCCGGGCCGACGGCGGCGAGGTCGACGGCGCGGCCGCCGGGGGAGAGCAGCTCCAGGACCCGCGCGGCACGGTCGCCGTTGCGCCGGCGCGCGCGCTCCGCGAGCAGTGCGAAGGCGTCGTCGTACGCGGTGCCGTCGGCCGCCGTGCCGCTCACGCGTCCCACCCGAGCACGTCGGCGAGCTGCTGCGGCAGGGTCAGCGGGTCGAACGGCTTGGTGATCACCGCCACGGCGCCGAGCCCGTCCAGGCGGGAGATGTCCTGCGCGCCGACCTTGGCGGTGAGGAAGACGACGGGCACGTCCCGCAGCGTCTCGACCTCGCGCATGCGGGCGAGCACGGTCGGGCCGTCGAGCACGGGCATCATCACGTCGAGCAGGATCGCGTCCGGCCGCACCCGGCCCGCGAGCTCGAGCCCCTCCGCGCCGTCGCCCGCCGTGCTGACCTCGTGCCCGCCCACCGCCGAGAGCGCCAGCGCGGCGACCTCGCGGATCGACGCGTCGTCGTCGATGACCACCACGTGCCGACCCCCTGCGCTCACGTGCCGCCCCCTCGTCCGCCGCTCAGAACACCGTGACCGTATCCCGACGGCACCCACGTCGCCGACTCGCCGTGCCCGCACGGCGGGGGAAACCGCCGCCCGGGGCCACCGTCTCCTACGCTCAGGCGCATGGGGGACCCCGGACGCGCGACGGCGCAGCGTGAGGGAGCGTTCGCGCGCTGGTGCTGGGTCGCCGGCGTCGCGGTCCTGGTCCTCGTCGCGGTCCTGGCCGGACCGTTCGACCCCGCGACGCGCGCGCAGGTCTCCCGGGGGGCGATCGCGACCGCCGGCCTCGTCGGGGCGGTGAGCTGCGCCGTCGGCGCCGTACGGTCCACTGGGCGCCGGCGCCGGGCGTGGGGGACGCTCTCGCTCGCCGGCCTCGTCGGGATGCTCGGCAACCTCTACGCCGCCCTGGTCGACGACCCCTACACGGGGGACGCGGCGTACATCGCCGCCCTGGCGCTCGCCGTCGTCGGCCTCGCGTTCTTCCCCACCGAGCGCCCGCGCGGCGCCGAGATCACCCGCATGCTGCTCGACTCCGTCGTCGTGGGCGGGTCCGTGCTCTACATCGCGCTGTCCGCGGTCGCCCCGCGCGGCGGGGTGGGCCCCGGCCTGCCCGACGTCGGCGCCTACGCCCTGCCCGTGGTCGACGCCCTGCTCGCCACGTTCGCCGTCCTGGTGATGACGCGATCGAGCGAGGCGGAGCGCGTGCCGCTCGTGCTCGTCGGCAGCGGGTTCGTGGCGTACGCCGTGGCCGACGTCGCGTACGCGCTGCTGTCCGCGGGCGGCGGCTTCACGTTCGGCAGCCCCGTCGACGTCGGCTGGGTGGCCGGGTACCTCGCCGGCGGGCTCGCGGCGCAGCACCCGGCAGCGTCCGGCTGGCGGACCGACGGCCGGCGCGGCAGCGGGTCGCCGGTGCTCGGCACCGTCGTGACGTTCTCCCTGTTCCTCGGCGCGGCGCTGGTGCGCGTCGGCGAGGTGCGCGGCGGCGTCCCCTGGGCGACGAACGTGCTGTGGGTCGTGGTCCTCGTCGCCGTCGTGCTGCGTCAGGTCCTCGTGGTGGTGGACAACGAGACGCTGCGCCACACCCTGGAGCGGCGCGTCGAGGAGCGCACCGCCCAGCTGCGCTCGCTGGCCAGCGAGCGCGAGCACACCCTCGAGTCCGTCGCCGACGGGATCTACGGCGTGGACGCCGCCGGGCGGGTCACGTTCGTCAACGCCGCCGCGGCGCGGATCCTCGGCGCCCTGGCCGTGGACCTCGTGGGGCGCGACGCGCACGCCACCTTCCACGCCCCGGCCGAGGACGGCACCCCGTACCCGGTCGAGCACTGCTACATCACCGAGGCGGTGCGCGACGGGATCACCGTCGCGGCCGAGCTGGACGTCTACCGGCGCCTGGACGGTCGCGAGGTGCCGGTCGAGGTCACGGCCAGCCCGTTGCGGGACGGCGACGTGGTGCGCGGCGCCGTCGTCGCCTTCCGCGACGTCACCGAGCGGCGCGCGGTCGACCGCATGAAGGACGAGTTCGTCTCCGTGGTCAGCCACGAGCTGCGCACGCCGCTCACCTCGATCCGCGGGGCACTCGGGCTCATCGACAGCGGCGTGCTCGACGCCTCGCCCGACCAGGCGGCGCGCATGGTGCGTATCGCGCTGACCAGCAGCGAGCGCCTCAGCCGGCTCGTCGACGACATCCTCGACATCGAGCGCATGGACGCGGGCAACACCCGGCTGGAGCTGGGCGAGCACGGGGTCGGGGCGCTCGTCGCCGCGGCGGCCGAGCAGGTCTCGGTCCTCGCGGACGAGGCCGGGGTCGTCGTGCGGTCCGTCGCCTCGGCGGAGGTCGTCCGCGCGGACGGCGAGCGCATCGTCCAGGCGCTGACCAACCTGCTGAGCAACGCCGTGAAGTTCTCGCCGCGCGGCGGCACCGTCCGGGTCTCGGCGGTGCCCGCCGGCGACCTCGTCGAGCTGCGGGTCGACGACGAGGGCCGCGGGATCCCGCCGGACAAGCTCGAGGCCGTCTTCCGCCGGTTCGAGCAGGTGGACGCGTCGGACGCGCGCGAGCGCGGCGGCACCGGGCTTGGTCTCGCCATCGCCCGCGGGATCGTCGAGCAGCACGGCGGGCGGATGTGGGCGGTCAGCGAGGGCGAGGGCAGGGGGTCGAGCTTCCGGTTCACCCTGCGCCGCGTCGCCCAGCACACGGTCCTCGACGCCGCCGCGCCGGGCGACGCCTCGCCCGGCGCCGCCGCGACGACGCGGGTGGTGGTCGTCGACGACGACGCCGCCGTCGTCGCGGCCCTGCGCCCGGTGCTGGCGGAGCGGGGCTACGAGGTGGTCGGCGCCGCGGACGGGCCGGCCGCGCTCGCGGCCCTCGAGCGGGAGCCCGCCCGGGTGGTCGTGCTCGACCTCGCGGTGCCCGACGCCGGCGGCGCGCGGGCGCTGAGCCGGCTGCGGTACGCGGCCGTGGCGGCCCCGGTGCCGACCCTCATCGTGCCCGTGGCCCCGGCGTCGTTGGCCGGGACGGTGCGGGACGTCGTCCGGCTGCGGCCGCACCGTCAGCGGGTGCTGCTCGTCGGGCACGACGACGCCCTGCTGGAGGCGGTGGCGGCGGACCTCGCGCGCACCGGTCTCTCGGTGACGCGGGCCCGCTCCGCCGCGGGGGCGCGCGAGGCGCTGGCCGGGGGCCTCGAGCCCGACCTCGTGGTCCTCGGCCCCGCGGCGGCGGACGGCGCCGGCGACGGTCTCGTCGCCGACCTGCGTCGTGACGGCCGGCTGCAGCAGGTCCCCCTCGTCGTCCACCCCGGGGATTTCGCCCGCGATCGTGGCGCGGAGGGTGTCGACGAGCCGGGCGTGGACCGTACTGTCTCCCTGGGCACCGGTCGTGGGCCGCTGGACGTCGTCCTGCCCCGCGTGCTCGACCTGCTGGACGCCGCCGCCGGCCGCGCCGCCGGCGTCGACGCCCGGCCCGATCTCTCAACCCCGAGGACCCCATGAGCGAGCCCCTGACCATCCGCGTGAGCACCGGTACCGGCACCGGGCGGACGCAGCTCTCCGCCTTCGACGCTGCGCTCGCCGACGCGGGCGTGAACGACTTCAACCTCATCCGCCTCAGCTCCGTCGTGCCCCCGGGCAGCCGGATCCTCGAGGTGCCGGGCGCCGAGCAGCTCAAGGGCGACCACGGCGACGCCCTGTACTGCGTCTACGCCGAGGCGCACGCCTCGCTGCCGGGCCACGAGGCGTGGGCCGGCGTCGCCTGGTCGCGCCGCGTCGACGGCAGCGGCGCGGGTCTCTTCGTCGAGCACGAGGGCCCCTCCCACGAGCAGGTCGCCACGGACCTGACGCACAGCCTCGAGGACCTGTCGGTCACGCGTGGCGGGCTCTACGAGCCGGAGGGCCGGCGGATCACCGGCATCGTGTGCGAGACGCTCCCGGTGTGCGCGATCGTCGTGGCGACCTACCGCAAGGCGGGCTGGGAGGAGGCCGGCGATGGGCGCTGACGTGACGTTCGAGACCAAGGTGTCCGGCGATGTCGCCGAGCGCTTCTGGGCGCTGTACCTGGCCGCCTTCGAACCGCTGCGCACGCGGGCCGCGGCGCGGCACGTGCTGCACCGCGAGGAGTTCGACGAGGAGATGGCCGACCCGCGGGTGCTCAAGCTGCTCGCGCGGGACGAGGACGGCGAGGCGGTGGGGCTGACGACGCTCGCGACCGATCTCGCCGCGGTGCCGTGGGTGAGCCCGGAGTACTACGCCGCCCGCTACCCGGAGCACGCCGCCCGCGGGGCGATCTGGTACGTCGGGTTCACGCTCGCCCACCCGGGCCGGCGCGCCACGCGCACGTTCGTGGACATGCTCGACGCCCTGGTCACGCATCTCGGCGAGCACCAGGTCGTCTGCGCCTACGACGTCTCCCGGTTCAACGACGACTCCCTGCGGTTCGCGCAGAACCTGCACCGCCACGCCCAGCGCACGCGGGAGATCACCACCGAGACGGTGGACCAGCAGACGTACTACGCCACGACGTTCCACTGACGTCCCGTCGCTCAAGAACCCCAAGCGGTTTCTTGAGCAACCGCGGGCGACATTGGGGCAGGACTTGAGCCCGGCACCGCAGGCTGGTCGGACCGACGCACGGAGAGCAGACGTCATGACCACCTGGTACCGGGCACGGGCGTGCGCGCCGGCCGTCGAGGCCGCGTGATGACCGACGCGGTCGACCGCGCGGCGCTCTGTCGCCTCGCGGACGACGTCGGGGCGCAGGGGGCGCGGCAGTTCGCCGAGCGCTACCTGCGCGCGCTGGGCGAGCGGCTCGAGCGCCTGCGGCAGGCCGCGGCCGCCCAGGACCGCCCCGGTGTGCGCGACGCCGCGCTGTCGCTCGCCAGCTCGAGCACGATGGTGGGGGCGACGGCGCTGGCCGAGGAGGCGTACGCCGTGGTGCGCCGGGCCGCCGCCGACCCGTTCCAGCCGTTCGGCACCGGAGGCATCGGGCCGCTGGAGCGCCTGGTGGGCGAGACGTCGAGCGTCCTGGCCCAGCTCCTGCACTGACCGAGGCCGGCTGCGGGGCGGCCGAGGCCGGCCCCGAGGTGGCCGGGACCGACGCCGGGGCTCAGCCCGGCTGGAAGCGGTAGCCCAGCCCGCGCACCGTGTGGATGAAGCGCGGGGCGCTGGGGCTGTCGCCGAGCTTGCGGCGGAGGTTGGCGAGGTGCACCTCGACCGTGCGGCGGTCGGCCTCGCTCACGACCGCCCCGTGGTTGTCGCCGTCGGGCCACAGCACGGCCGCCAGGTCGCCCTTGGCCACGGCGCGGCCGCGGGCCGCGTAGAGCCGGGCCAGCAGGTCGAACTCCGTGCGGGTGAGGTAGACCAGCTCGCCGTCGACCTGCACCGTGCGCCGGGCGGCGTCGAGCTCGATGCCCCGCACCGGGGCCGGCTCCGGGTCGGAGGCCGGGGCCGCGGCAGGCGCCGGCCCGGTCACGGACGCCACCCGGCGCAGCAGGGCGTCCACGCGGGCGCGCAGCTCGCGCGGGCGGAACGGCTTGGTGACGTACTCGTCGGCCCCGGACTCCAGGCCCATCAGGGTGTCGGGCTCGTCGCCGCGGGCGGTGACCATGATGACCACGGTGTCGGAGAAGGTGCGCAGGCGGCGCACCACCTCGAAGCCGTCGATGTCCGGCAGCGAGACGTCGACGGTGGTCACGACGGGCGACACGGTCTTGGCCAGGGCGACGCCCTGGGTCCCCGTCGCCGCCGCGTGGACGGTGAAGCCGGCCTGCTGGAGGGTCAGCTCGATCAGCCCACGGATCTCCTCGTCGTCCTCGACGACGACGGCGGTCCCCCTGACCCACGGCTCGTTCACGCCCCAGAACCTAGCAGCCGCGCGTCGCGCGCCCCAGGACGATTCCGGGAGCGGTGTCCCACCCGCCGCCGGGTCAGTGCGCGCCGGCCGGGACGAGGGCGCGGTGCACGCGGCGGGCCGAGCGCGCCGGGCGGCGGCGCACGGTGCCGCGGGCCGCGAGCGCCCCCGCGGGGAGCGACGCGC
>NZ_WUWN01000045.1 GCF_009846865.1 Puerhibacterium puerhi | reverse complement strand
CGGGCGCGCAGCACGGCGGCCTCGGGTCGGGCGCCCGCGGCCGGCGCGGGCGCGGCCAGCGCGCGCAGGCCGGCGCGCACCGCCGGGGAGCCGAGGTCGCCGTCGCCGAGGACGGCGTGCAGCTCGGCGTCCAGGGGCAGCCAGCACCCGTCGGCGAGCAGCTGCGCGCCGGCGCGGTCCAGCACGTCCTGCGCCGGGCCGTCGTGGAGCACGCGGCCGTTGCGGTCGAGCGCCACCCAGCGGTCGGGCAGCCCCGCGGTGCCCGCGTCCCCGGCGTACTCGTCGAGCCGGTGCTCGACCAGCACGCACGCCGTGGCGCCGTCCGCCGTCGCCCGGTCCACGGCCCCGCGCACCGCCCGCACCCCGTCCGCGTCGAGCATCGCGGTGGGCTCGTCGAGCAGCAGCAGCGCGGGACGCGTGACCGTCGCGGCGGCGAGCGCCACGCGCTGCAGCTCGCCGCCCGAGAGCGCGTCCGTGCGGCGGCCCTCGAGGTGCCCGGCACCGACGACCGCGAGCGCGTCACCCACCGCGGGGCCGATCGCCTGCGGGGCGACGCCGAGGTTCTCCAGGGGGAACGCCACCTCGTCGGCGACGTCCGGCAGGCACACTCCGGTCTCGGGGTCCTGCGCGACCACGCCGACGACGTCGGCCAGGCCCGCCACCGTGGACCGGTGCACGTCGCGCCCGGCGACGGTGACCGTGCCGCGGGTCGAGGCGGGCACCGCGTGCGGCACGGCGCCGTGCAGGCACCGCAGGAGCGTGCTCTTGCCCGAGCCCGACGGGCCGAGCAGCAGCACCTGCTCCCCCGGCCGGACCCGCAGGTCCACCGGCCCCACGCCGTCACCGGTGGTGAAGACGGCCTCGAGCCCGTGGGTCTGCACCACCGGCGCGGGCCCGGCCTCCGCACCGGGCGCCGCCGCGGCCGGCCGGTCAGCGCTCACGGCGCACCGGGACGGCGGCCGCGGCGGACTCGCGCACGATCGCGAAGCTGTCCACCGCGCCGGTCCGGACCAGGGCGTCGACGAGCACCTTGGCCAGGAGCCCGCCGAGCACGACGCCCGAGGCGAGCTGGAGCCCCAGGCGCAGCAGCAGGATGTCCTGCCCCCACCAGCCGAACCGGAAGGCCGAGAAGACGAACACGAGGCCCGCGCCCAGGAGGCCGGACACGGCGAACCGCGTCCAGCCGAACCGCCGGTAGCGCCCCGCGGCGAACGGCAGCTCGCTGCCGAGGCCCTGGATCGCCGCGGCCACCAGGAGCAGGGGCCCCACCGGCGAGCCGAGGAACACGACCTCCACGACCGAGGCGATGACCTCCGCGACGATCCCGACGAACGGGCGCCGCACGACCGCCACGGCGATCGGCGCCACCAGCAGCCATCCGCCCAGCAGCACGTGCTGGGCGAGGTCGCCGGCCGGGCCCATGAGCACCGCGAGGCCGTTCCACGCCTGGACCAGCGCCCAGTAGAGGAACCCGAAGACGACACCGAGCATCACCATGAGCACGATGTCCTTGAGCTCGAGGCGCGGCGCGCGCCGCGCCTCAGGCCGCGACATCGCGGTGGCTCGGGCTGTTGACCGAGACGGTCAGGTGGCTGGTGACGTGCTGGACCGTGCGGCCCACGCCGGTCCACCCGGCCACGACCGTCGCCAGGATCGTGCCCAGGTCGCCCTCGAGCCGCGTGACGAAGTGCTCCGAGGCGCGGAACGTGCCGTTCGCCCGCGCGGTCTCGATCGCGGCGTAGATGTCGCGCATGTGGTCCGGCTCGACGCCGGCGCGCACGTCGTCGGCCAGCGGGTACAGGGCCCACTCGGCGGCGGCGTAGCGCCCGACCTCCCGGCCGGCGGGGGCCTCGACGGGGCGCGGCCCGGCACCGCCGGGCAGGTCGCAGACGACCTCGCCGGGGCAGCCGCGCGACAGGTGCACGGTGATCGACGCGTGCTCGCCCGAGGCCGCCACGGCCTCGCCCAGGTCGGTGAGCCAGGCCAGCAGGTCGGCCTCCGAGCCGCCCGCGTAGGTGCTCACGTCGCCCGTCTGGAGCGCCAGCCCCCGAGGGTCCGCGTGCTCCAGCGCGCCGAGGACGACCTCGGCGTACCGGTCGCTCATCACGGCGACCGTCACGCGGGCGCCGACGCCGAACCGCAGCGGGTCGGCGGTGAGCCCGGTGGCGGACGCCACCGTGGGCGCGGCGGCGGCGGCGGTCGTGGTCGTGCTGGTGGTCGTGCCTGTGCTGGTCACAGCTTCCTCCTGTGCAGATCAGGCACGGGAGGGCGCGAGGCACCACGCCCCGCTTCCTGAGATCGCTCCCTGCGCTGGCATGACCCAGATCAGGTTCAACGGTCGGAGTTCGAGTACTCCCTCTCAGCCCGGCTCACCGGACTCCCGTGCTACGGCTGGGAGGTTAGCACGCGCCCCGGGGGCACCCCGCGGCCGTCTCGACGCGCAGCCCGCCCGACCTCCACGGACGCCGCGCGACAGCCCGCGCGCACTGTCACCGCTTCCCCGCAGCTCCCCCCACCGCGCCGCCCGTCCTGCGGTTACGGTCGGTCCGACGCCGACCGTCGGGGAAGGGGCAGCGATGATCGCCAGGACGGTCCGGGCAGCCGCGACGGGCGCCCTGCTGGGAGCGCTGGCCCTCGCGGGGTGCGCCGAGACCGGGCACGTCGACATCTGGAACGGCTCGGAGGACGACGTGACCGTCCGGTTCGGCGCCGAGGAGACGCGCGCCGATCTCGGACGTCTCGAGGACATCACCGCGGACGGCGGCGTCAGCATCACGACGCGCGCGTGCTACGACGGCCCGTTCGTCGTCGAGCACCCCGACGGCAGGACCGTCGAGGTGCCCGGGCCGCTGTGCCCGGGGCAGACCCTCCTGGTGCACGACGCCACGGCGGAGGTGGTCGGCACGCAGAGCGCGGGCTGACCGGCGGCCGTGGCGCGCGGCCCCCCGCCGGACCGCGCCGCGAGCCCAGGAACGCCGTCGGGGGGCGAGTGCGGACCGTCGTACATAACCTTCCGAGGGTGACGATCCCTCATCCCCAGGACCCGGGCGCGCCGACGGTGCTCGCCGGCCGGTACGAGCTCGGCGCCCGGCTCGGTCAGGGCGGGATGGCTGACGTGTACCGCGGGATCGACCGCGTCCTGGGCCGCCCGGTCGCGGTGAAGGTGCTGCGCGACAGCGCCGCCGACGAGTCGGACCGGGCGCGCTTCGTCGTCGAGGCCCGCACGCTGGCCCGGCTGTCCCACCCCGGCCTCGTGACCGTCCTCGACGCGGGGATCGGGTGCGCGGCCGAGGACGCCGCCGCGCGCCCCCTGGCCACGCCGGTCGACCAGCCGTTCCTGGTGATGGAGCTCGTCGACGGCCCGACCCTGGCCCAGGTGCTCGCCGACGGTCCGCTCGATCCTGCCGAGGTGCGGTCGGTCGGCGTCCGGCTCGCCGACGCCCTCGCCTACGTCCACTCCCAGGGCGTCGTCCACCGCGACGTCAAGCCCGGCAACGTCCTGCTGGACGCCGACCGGTCCGTCAAGCTGACCGACTTCGGCATCGTCCGGCTCCTCGACGACAACGCCCGGCACACCCGGACCGGCCAGACCATCGGCACGGCCGCCTACCTGGCGCCGGAGCAGGTCACGGGCGGGGCCGTGACGAGCGCCACCGACGTGTACGCGCTGGGGCTCCTGCTGCTGGAGGCGGTGACGGGCAGCCGGGTGTACCCGGGGCCCACGCTGGAGTCCGCGCTGGCCCGGCTGCACCGGCCGCCGGAGATCCCGCAGACCCTGCCGGCGGCGTGGCAGCTGCTGCTCGACCGCATGACGGCCATCGACCCCCGGGCGCGCCCGAGCGCCACCGAGGTCGCCGACCAGCTCCGGGCCGCGCCCACCGGCTCCCCGGCGCCCGCGGCGTCCCCGGCGCTCGCCGTCGACAGCGCCCGCGAGACGCCGACCGCGGCGCTCTCGGTGCCCCCGCGCCGGACGCCCGCCGCGGCGTCCGGGCCCTCGTCGGCACCTCGTGCAGGACGCGGGCGGCGGCGCCGCGGAGGCGTCCCCCCGCGCGTGCTGGCGATCGGCGTGCCGGCTGCGCTCGCGGGGATCGTGGCGGCCGCGATCGTCGCGTCTCCGCTGGGGGCCGACGCGGGCACACCGTCGCAGGACGTGACGACGACGCAGGAACCGCTGGCCGACGACGTGCCGTCGCCGAGCGGCTCCCCCGCCGCGGACCCTCGCCCGACCGGGACGTCGGGGCCGTCCTCGGACGGCTCCGCGAGCCAGGACGCACCCGCCGCCGGCACGCAGCCCGAGAGCGTCGCGGGCGTCGGCTACAGCACCGGCGCGAGCACGGCGGACGCTCGGCCCCAGCAGGACGCGCCGGGGCGCGCCGCGGGCGCCGGGGCGACGGGTGCCCCGGGGCCCGACGACCGCGGCCGGGGCGGCGTCGAGGGCAACGGGCCGGGCGCCGACGACGGCACGGGCAACGGCAAGGGCAACGGCAACGGCAACGGCAACGGCAACGGCAAGGGCAAGGGCAACGCCAAGGCTGACGAAGGCCACGACGGCAAGGGCGACACCGGCAAGGGCGACACCGGCAACGGCAAGGGCGGTCCCGGCAAGGGCGGTCCCGGCGGCAAGGGATGACCCGCGGCGCCGGGGGTTGTGCTCAGCCCTCGCGCGTGATGACCACCTTGAGCGCCTGCTCCTCGGCGGCGCGGGAGAACGTGTCGTAGGCCTCGTCCCACTGGTCGAACGTGAACCGGTGGGTGACGAACTTCTCCGGCGCGATCCGCCCGGCCTGGACGTCCTCGAGCAGCTGCGGCGCGGTGGTGGCGTTGACCAGGCCGGTCGTGATGGTGATGTTGTTGATCCAGTCGCGGTCGATCGGCAGGGTCACCGGCGTGCCGTGGACGCCGACGTTGGCCACCCGGCCGCCGGGACGGATCGCGTCCAGGCACAGGCCGAAGGTCGCGGGGATGCCCACCGCCTCGATCGCCACGTCGACGCCCTTGCCACCCGGACCGAGGGCCCGGAGCTGCTCGAGCGCGTCGGGGCCGGCCTCGACCGTGTCGGTCGCGCCGAACTCGCGTGCGGCCTTGAGGCGGAAGGGGTTGCCGTCGACGGCGATCACCCGCGCCGCACCGGCGGACCGCGCCGTCATGACGGCCGCGAGCCCGACCGGCCCGACGCCGACGACGGCGACCACGTCGCCGTCGGTGACCTGGCCGTGCTGCACCCCGATCTCGAACCCGGTCGGCAGGATGTCCGAGAGCATCGCGCCCTGCTCGGCGGTGACGCCGTCGGGCAGCGGGATGAGCCCGTTGTCGGCGAACGGCACGCGCACGTACTCGGCCTGGGTGCCGTCGACGAGGTGCCCGAAGATCCAGCCGATACCGCCGAGCGTCTCGCAGTGCGAGGTCAGGCCCCGGCGGCAGCTGTCGCACGCCATGCACCGGCTGATGCAGGAGATGATCACGCGGTCGCCGACCTTCACCCTGGTGCAGGCGTCGCCCACCTCGGTCACGACGCCGACGCCCTCGTGGCCGAGGACCCGGCCGTCGGTCACCGCGGGCACGTCGCCCTTGAGGATGTGCAGGTCGGTGCCGCAGATGGTGGTCGTCTCGACCTTGACGACCGCGTCCGTCGGCTCCTGCAGCGCCGGATCGGGGACGTCCTCCCAGGTCTTCTTGCCGGGTCCGTGGTACACCACAGCCTTCATCGCAGCTCCTTTGCCACGGGCGGCTCGACGGTCGGCGACGCAGGAGTGGGCCCCCGTCGCCGTGAACCGCGCTCGCTCCCGATGCTAGGCCGCACCCTCCGCAGGCTCCCGCCGGCCCCCGAACTTCACCCGCCCGGCCCTCACCCGATACCGCTCTGGCGGTCGGCGGTTCTCAGGCGCACGATGCCAGGAGGGACTCAGTGCTGAGCCCCGGAGGGAGGAGACGCCGATGTCTTCGAAGAACCTGCTCCGGGCTGCCGCCGCGACAGCGGTCCTGGGGCTCGCGGTCGCCGGGTGCACCTCGTCAGGAGGTGGAGGGGGCGAGTCCCCCTCGGCGACCGGCGCGAGCAACGAGGCACCGCAGATCGACGCGGGCGCCCTCACCGCCGACTTCTCGGCCATGAAGCAGCTGACCGACCTCGCCGCCCAGGGCGAGGGCCTGATCGGCGTGCTGCTGCCCGACACGACGACGTCGACCCGGTACGTGCAGTACGACGCGCCCTACCTGAAGCAGGCGTTCGAGGCAGCCGGCCTGAGCGACGACCAGTTCAAGATCGACAACGCCAACGGCAGCGCGTCGACCATGCAGACGCAGGCCGAGGCGGACATCAACGCCGGCGCCTCGGTGCTCCTCGTCGACCCGCTCGACCCGGGCAGCGGCGCCGCGATCGAGTCCAAGGCCAGGGACGCGGGCGTCGCCGTCATCGACTACGACCGCCTGGTGACCGGCGGCCCCGAGGACCGCTACTACGTCAGCTTCGACAACGTCGCGGTCGGGAAGATGATCGGGGACGGCCTCGTGCAGTGCCTCACCGACTGGAACGTCTCCGACCCCAACATCCTCGTCATGGACGGCGACCCGACGGACAACAACGCCACGCTGTTCGCGCAGGGCTACAACGGCGTGCTGGACCCGAAGTTCGAGGACGGCACGTACACGAAGGTCGGCGAGCCGGCCGGCACGTGGGACCCGCAGCAGGCGGCGACCACCTTCCAGCAGCAGCTCACCGCCCACCCGGACACGAACGCCGCGATCACGCCGAACGACGACAACGCCAACGCCGTGATCTCGGTCCTGAAGGGCAACGGCGTCGGGCCGAAGACGTTCCCGACCACGGGTCAGGACGCGTCGCTGCCCGGCCTGCAGAACATCCTCACCGGCTTCCAGTGCGGCACGGTCTACAAGCCGATCTACCTGGAGGCCCAGGCGGCCGCCGCGCTGGCGCTCTACCTGCGTGCTGGCGTCGACCCGCCGTCGTCCCTGGTCAACTCGACCACGAAGGACACGGAGCTGAACGCCGACATCAAGTCGGTCTACACCACCCCGATCTGGGTCACCGCGGAGAACATGAACGACACCGTGGTGAAGGACAAGGCCGTGACGGTGGAGGACCTCTGCGCCGGCGCCGTCGCGCAGGCGTGCAAGGACGCCGGGATCGGCTGACGACGACGATGACGGCGAACACCCTCGAGAACCCCCCGCTGCTGCGGCTGCGGGGGGTCTCGAAGTCCTTCGGCCCCGTCCGGGCCCTCGTCGGGGTCGACCTCGACGTCCCCGCCGGCGCGGTGACCGCGCTGGCCGGGGACAACGGCGCCGGCAAGTCGACCCTGATCAAGTGCATCGCGGGCATCCACCCGGTCGACGCCGGCGAGATCCTCTGGGACGGCAGCCCCGTCTCGCTGCGCGGGCCGGCCGACTCCGCCGCGCTCGGGATCCAGACCGTCTACCAGGACCTGGCGCTGTGCGACAACCTCGACATCGTCCAGAACATGTTCCTCGGCCGGGAGCGGCTGCGGCGCGGGCAGCTCGACGACGTCGCCATGGAGCAGGCCGCCACGCGCACGCTGGCCGACCTGGCCGTCACCACCGTCACCTCCGTGCGGCAGAGCGTCGCGTCCCTGTCGGGCGGTCAGCGGCAGTCCGTGGCGATCGCCAAGGCCGTGCTGTGGGAGTCGCGGCTGGTCGTCATGGACGAGCCGACGGCGGCGCTCGGCGTCGCGCAGACCGCCATGGTGCTGGAGCTGGTGCGCACCCTGGCGAACCGTGGGCACGCCGTGCTGCTCGTCACCCACAACGTGCCGAACCTGCTCGACGTGGCCGACCGCGTCGCCGTCATGCGCCAGGGCCGGGTCGTGGACGCGCGCGAGCGCGCCCGGATCGACCAGCGCATCCTCGTCGACCTCATGACCACCGGGAGCACCGACAGGGAGGTGGCCTGAGATGGCCGTGAGCGCGGACCCCGTGACCGGGCGGACCAGGCCGGCGCCCGGCGCGCGCGACTACCTGCGCCTGGCCTGGCAGCGGGTGCGCGGCGGTGAGTCGGGCGTGCTGCCCGTCGTCGGCGGCCTGCTGCTGGTCTCCGTGATCTTCCAGAGCCTCAACGACGCGTTCCTCACGCCGGGCAACCTCGTCAACCTGCTGGTGCAGGCCGCGGTGTTCGCGCTGCTCAGCATGGCCGAGGTGTTCGTGCTGCTGCTCGGCGAGATCGACCTGTCGGTCGGCTTCGTGGCGGGCATCGCCGCCGTCGTGGTGGCGTGGCTGGCCCGGCCCCAGCTCGGCTGGCCGTGGTGGGCGGCGATCCTCGCCGCCCTCGCCGCGACGGCGCTCATCGGGCTGCTGCACGGCACGCTGATCACCCGGATCGGGCTGCCGTCGTTCGTCGTCACGCTCGCCGGGCTGCTCTTCTGGCAGGGCGTCATGCTGTTCGTGCTCGGCAGCGGCGGCGCGATCCTCATCAGCGACGAGGTGCTGGCCCGGATCACCTCGGGCACGCTCGCACCCCTGGTCGGCTGGGTGGTGATGCTCGCCGTCGTCGCGGCGTTCGGCGTCGTCGTCTGGCGCCGCGACGCCCGTCGCCGCGACGTCGGGCTCACGGCCCCGCCCGTGTCGCTCACCGTCACCAAGATCGCCGCGTGCCTGGCCGGCGGCGCGGGCCTGATGCTCCTGGCCAACACCGACCGCGGTCGGCTCGCCCCCGTGCTCGGTCTGCCGTGGGTGGTGCTGGTCGTGCTCGCGGTGCTGGTCGCATGGGCGTACCTGCTCGGCCGGCGCCGGTTCGGGCTGTACGTCTACGCGGTGGGCGGCAACGCCGAGGCGGCCCGCCGCGCCGGCATCCCGCTGGCGCGGATCCGCACCGTCTGCTTCGTGCTGTGCTCGCTGACCGCGGGGATCGCCGGCGTCGTGTACGCCTCCCGGCTGCGCTCCATCTCCACCTCGATCGACGGCGGGACGCTCGTGCTGTACGCGGTCGCCGGCGCGGTCATCGGCGGCACCAGCCTCTTCGGCGGGCGCGGCAAGATGCTGCACGGCGTCCTCGGCGGCCTGGTCATCGCGGCGATCGACAACGGCATGGGGCTGCTCGGGTTCAACGCCGCCGCCAAGTACGTGGTGACCGCCGTCGTCCTGATCGTCGCCGTGACGATCGACGCCCTGACCCGCCGGCGGCGCCCGCAGACCTGAGCACGGCCACGGGCGCAGCATGCTCACGCAGCGCGAGCCCGACCGTCCTGCGCCTTGCCGCGCAGGGGGCGTCCGACGGCGAGATCGCGGCCACGCCGGGGGTCTCGGAGACCACGGTGAAGACGCACGTGGGCAACCTGCTCGCCGAGCGCGGTGCCCGCGACCGCGTGCACGCGGTGATCGTCGCGTACGAGTGCGGGCTGGCCGGCAGCAGCGCCGCGCGGGGCTGGCCCGGGCCGGGCAGGGCGGGACCCGGTCGCACCCCGGGGCGGTGACGCCCAGAGGCAGTAGGCAGTGACGAGGAACGCCGGCACCAGGAAGTCGACGGCCAGGACGGCGGTGTTGTTGATCGCGAAGTTCCGCTCACGGACGATCGACCGGACGTGGACGAGCCCCGCGCCGACCCGGAAGATCGCGTTGACGATGATCAAGGACCACGAGAACTCGGGTGCGTAGCCGGCAGCCATCAGCCCCGCGACACCCATGGCGAGGTCGGCGAACCCCACCTCGCGCTCGTAGTCGTCCGCCCGGAAGCCGATCGTCTTCGAGATGCGGCGGCCGAAGAAGAGGTGCGCGATCCCTGCGCCGACACCGGACCAGCCGATGAGGTAGGCGACGGCGTCCTGGAAGACCTGCGCCTCCCAGCCCTGCCGGGTGAGCGCACCCGACCGTCCCGCGCGCTCTCCCGCTGTGCCGACGCGAGGCGTACCGTCGCCAGGAGCGGGTGCGCCCGCTCGGCACCGTCGCCGACGTCGGGCCCACGCCGCACCGCGACCGGAAGCGAGGACGACGTGGCCTTCGACCATCACTGCTGTGCGCCCGGCGCGCACCGGACCGCTCCCACGACCCCCGTGGTGCAGGTGTCGGGCACGGACCACGTCCGCGCCCGCGCGACGGGCGCCCGCGGCGAGCAGGTGGTGCTGCCGGGCGGAGACTTCACGATGGGACACGACGGTCCCGACGGCTACCCGCAGGACGGTGAGGGGCCCGCTCACACGGTCCGGATCGACGCCTTCCGCCTCGACCGCACCGCCGTCTCGAACGAGCGCTTCGCGGCGTTCGTCGACGCCACGGGGTACGTCACCGAGGCCGAGAGGTGGGGTTGGTCCTTCGTCTTCGCCGGTCTGCTGCCGGACGACTTCCCGCCGACGCGCGGGGTCGCCGCCGCGCCATGGTGGCGGCAGGTCGAGGGTGCGCAGTGGCGCCACCCCGAGGGCCCGGGATCCGACGTGGGCGAGCGGGCGGACCATCCCGTCGTGCACGTGAGCTGGGCGGACGCCGCGGCCTTCGCGGGCTGGTCCGGTGCCCGGCTGCCGACGGAGGCGGAGTGGGAGTACGCCGCCCGCGGCGGCCTGGCCGGGGTGCACTATCCGTGGGGCGCAGAGCGCGAGCCCGGCGGCGAGCACCGGATGAACGTCTGGCAGGGCGCGTTCCCGAGCCACAACACGCGGGCCGACGGGTTCGTCGGGACGGCCCCGGTCGACGCCTACGCCCCCAACGGGTTCGGCCTGTACAACATGACGGGCAACGTCTGGGAGTGGTGCGCCGACTGGTTCTCCCGCGACGCCTACGTGTCCACGCCCCGCGTGCGCCCGCGCGGTCCCGTCTCGGGGCAGCACCGCGTCATGCGCGGGGGGTCGTACCTGTGCCATGCGTCGTACTGCTTCCGCTACCGGGTCGACGCCCGCAGCTCGAGCTCCCCCGACTCCCCGGCCGGCAACGTGGGCTTCCGCTGCGCCGCCGACGCCTGAGGCCCCACGCCGTCGCGCTCGTGCCGGCCCGTCTCGCCCTGTCCGGGTGAGGTGCGCCCGTCGCGCCGCCCCTACCGTGCGAGACGTCCTCGTCCTTCCCGCGACGGAGCGGAGATGCTCATGCGTCCTGACGCGCACGCCCGCACGATGCTGCCCATCCCGGACCGGCAGGCGCCCGGCCTGACGACGTACGACGCGAAGGACCCCGACACGTCGTACCCGCCGATCGAACCGCTGCTGCCGCCCGAGGGCGCGCCCAACGTGCTCGTGATCCTGCTCGACGACGTCGGGTTCGGGGCGTCCAGCGCGTTCGGCGGACCGTGCGCGACCCCGACCGCCGAGCGCCTGGCCGCCGGCGGACTGCGGTTCAACCGCTTCCACACCACCGCGCTGTGCGCGCCGACCCGCCAGGCGCTGCTGACGGGCCGCAACCACCACTCGGTCGGCATGGGAAGCATCACCGAGACGGCCACGTCGGCCCCGGGGAACAGCTCGCTGCGACCGAACACGAAGGCTCCACTGGCCGAGACCCTGCGGCTCAACGGCTACTCGACCGCGCAGTTCGGCAAGTGCCACGAGGTGCCGGTGTGGCAGAGCTCGCCCCTGGGGCCGTTCGACGCCTGGCCGACCGGGGGCGGCGGGTTCGAGACCTTCTACGGGTTCATCGGCGGGGAGAGCAACCAGTGGGACCCCGCCCTGTACAGCGGGACGACCCCGGTGGAGCCGCCGGCGACCGCGGAGGAGGGCTATCACCTCACGGAGGACCTCCTCGACCACGCGTGCGCGTGGGTCAGCCAGCAGAAGGCGCTGATGCCGGACAAGCCGTTCTTCGTCTATCTCGCCCCGGGCGCGACGCACGCCCCGCACCACGTGCCGGCCGAGTGGATCGCGAAGTACCGCGGCGCGTTCGACGACGGGTGGGACGTGCAGCGCGAGCGCACCTTCGCCCGGCAGAAGGAGCTGGGCGTCGTCCCGCCCGACGCCGAGCTCACCGCCCGGCACGAGGAGATCCCGGCGTGGGACGACATGGACGAGGCCCTCAAGCCGGTGCTCGCCCGCCAGATGGAGGTCTACGCCGGGTTCCTCGAGCACACTGACCATCAGGTGGGCCGGTTGATCGACACCCTCGAGGACCTGGGCGTCCTCGACGACACGCTCGTCTACTACATCGTGGGCGACAACGGCGCCTCGGCCGAGGGCACGGTGCACGGCGCGTTCAACGAGATGGCGAACTTCAACGGCATGGCGGCGCTCGAGACGCCGGAGTTCATGCGCGCCACGATGGACGTCCTCGGCTCGCCGGCCTCGTACAACCACTACGCCGTCGGCTGGGCCTGGGCGATGGACACGCCCTACCAGTGGACCAAGCAGGTCGCCTCGCACTGGGGCGGGACCCGCAACGGCACGATCGTGCACTGGCCGCGGCGCATCGCCGAGCCCGGCGGGGTGCGCTCGCAGTTCGCGCACGTCATCGACGTCGCCCCCACCGTGCTCGAGGCGGCCGGGATCCCGGAGCCCACCGCCGTCAACGGCGTGCTGCAGTCGCCCATCGAGGGCACCTCGATGCTCTACGCCTTCGCCGACGCCGAGACCCCGGAGCGGCACGATCTGCAGTACTTCGAGATGTTCGGCAACCGGGGCATCTACTTCCGGGGCTGGAGCGCGGTCACGAAGCACCGCACGCCCTGGGCCCTGGTCGGCGCGGACCTCGTGCCGTTCGACGACGACCGGTGGGAGCTGTACGACGGGTCGCGCGACTTCAGCCAGGCGCGCGACCTCGCGGCCGAGCACCCGGACGTGCTCGCGCGGCTGCAGCGGCTGTGGCTCATCGAGGCAGCCAAGTACGGCGTCCTGCCGCTGGACGACCGCACCGCCGAGCGGCTCGTGCCGGAGCTCGCCGGGCGTCCTGCCCTGATCCGCGGCGACTCCCAGCAGTTCTTCGCCGGGATGGGCCGGTTGTCCGAGAACAGCGTGCTCAACGTCAAGAACAAGTCGTTCTCCGTGACCGCGGAGGTGGACGTGCCCGCGGACGGGGCGAACGGGGTGCTCATCGCGCAGGGCGGGCGGTTCGGCGGCTGGTCCGTGCACACGACCGGAGGCCGGCTGACGTTCACCTACAACGTGCTCGGCATCCACCAGTACGACGTCGTCGCCGACGCCCCCGTCCCCGCGGGCCACCACCAGCTCCGCGCCGAGTTCACCTACGACGGCGGAGGGCTGGGCAGGGGCGGCGACGTCACGCTGTTCCACGACGGCAGCAAGGTGGGTCGGGGGCGGGTGGAGGCGACCCAGCCGCTCGTCTTCTCGGCCGACGAGACGACCGACGTCGGCTACGAGTCCGGCACCAGCGTGTCCAGCGCCTACGACGCGCGCACCAGCCGGTTCACCGGCCGCATCGAGTGGGTCCAGCTCGACGTGGGCAGCGACGACCACGATCACTTCGTCAGCCCCGAGGAGCGGCTCAGGGTCGCCATGGCCCGGCAGTAGGCGTCACCAGGGCAGCCGGCCGTGCCCTGACGTGAACGTGCCGGTCGGTCCGTCGGGCGCGACCTGGGCCATGCGGACGATGATCTCGGCGCCCTCCTCGACGGTCTGGGTGCCCGTGCGGCCGTTGAGGTCGGTGCTGGTGAAGCCGGGCTCGACAGCGTTGACGCGCATCGCGGGAAAGGCCTTGGCCAGCTGGATGGTGACGGCGTTGACCACCGTCTTGGACGCCGGGTAGGCCACGCCCGGGTAGAAGTGGGTGTGGCTGCCGGGGTCGCTCAGCAGGGCCAGCGAGGCCAGGCCGCTGGAGACGTTGACGACGACCGGCGCCGTCGACCGCTGCAGCAGCGGCAGGAAGGCGTGCGTGACGCGCACGACGCCGAAGACGTTGGTCTCGAAGACCTCGCGCAGGGTGTCGGCGGTGGTGTCGGCAGCGCCCACGATGCCGTTGTCCGGCAGGCGCCCCTCGATGCCGGCGTTGTTGACCAGCACGTCGAGCCCGCCGTCCGCCTCGATCTGCCGGGCGGCCGCGTCGACCGACGCCTGGTCGGTCACGTCGATCCGCACGAACCGGCCGCCCAGCTCGCGGGCGGCCGCACGGCCGCGGGCCTCGTCCCGCGCGCCGAGGTACACCGTGTGGCCGGCGGCGATGAGCCGGCGGGCGGTCTCCTTGCCGAGGCCCTTGTTGGCCCCGGTGATCAGTGTCGTCGTCATGCCCCGAGGTTCGCGGACGCCGGCTGTCGCAGGCAGTCGTCGGTGTGTCGTAGGACTGCCAGGGCCAGGACGAAGCAGCCTGGCGCCGGCACACTGGCCGTGTGGAGACGTGGGACCTGGGCCGGGCGGTGCGTCGGTGGCGCGACCGCGTCGCCCCCGAGACCGTGGGCGTGCCCGCCGGGGCCCGGCGCCGTGCGCCGGGGTTGCGCCGCGAGGAGCTGGCCGGGCTGGCGGGCATCTCGGTCGACTACCTGACCCGCCTCGAGCAGGGCCGGGCGACGTCCCCGTCGGCGCAGGTGGTCGAGGCGCTCGCCCGGGCGCTGCGGCTGTCCGACGCCGAGCGGGAGCTGTTGTACCGGCTCGCCGGCCACGCCGCGCCGGGGGCGGATCTCGTGGCGACGCGGATCACCCCGAGCGTGCAGCGCCTGCTCGACCGGCTGAGCCACACCCCCGTCGCGGTGTACGACGCGACCTGGACGCTGCTGGTCGCCAACGCCCCCTACGACGCCCTCATGGGCGACACCTCCGCCTGGCGCGGGATCGAGCGCAACGCCCTGTGGCGCCACCTGGTGGGGCCGGGGACGCGCGCCGTCTCGACGGCGCAGGAGCGCGCCGATCTCCAGGCCCACCTCGTCGCCGACCTGCGGATGACCGCTGCCCGCTACCCCGCCGACCCGCGTCCCCGGCGGCTCGCGCGCGAGCTGGCCGCCGCCAGCGAACGGTTCACCACGCTGTGGGAGACGGTCGACCTGCGGCCGGGTGGCGACCAGCCCCGCCGCAAGGACGTCGAGCATCCCGCGGTCGGCCGCATCACGCTCGACTGCGACACCCTGATCGTCGACGGCGACGACCTGCGGATCATGGTGTACACCGCGGAACCCGGCACCGCCGACGCCGACCGCCTCGCCCTGGCGCTCGTGCTCGGCACGCAGCGTCTGGAGCGTGAGGTGCCTCCCGCCGGGCCCCCCGGCGGGCCGGCCACGCCGTCGCGCCGCACCCGCGCCGCCGACGCCGAGAACCGGTAGACGTCGAGCGCCTGCCTACGTGCGGGCCGTCCGGGCGGTCGGGCCCGGAGTCTGTCGGCTCGGTGGGGCCGGGCGCTCGAAGGTCGCGCTCCACCGAGGAGCGCGGGCGTACCGCACCGTCGGCGCTCCTTCGCCCTGACCGCCGCGGCGTCAGCCGGTGGCCCCACGGACGGCGGCGACGACCAGAAGCACCAGCAGCGCCACGACCACCGCCAGCGCGACGACGGCCAGGATCTTGGTGCGTGCCGGCGCGCCGGACCACGCGCCCTTGATCGCGCCCCAGACCAGGTTCTGACGCTCCAGCGCCGCCTCGACGCCGCCGGCCAGCGCGCCGGCGAGGACGCCGGGGGCCTCGCCGGTCTCCTCGCCGGCCTCCTCGCCGGCTTCCTCGCCGGCTTCCTCGACGACGACCTCGCTCTCGTCGCCGACGTCGTCCCCGGTGTCGACCTCGTCCTCTGTGTCGGTCTCGACGTCGGCATCGTCGAGGACGGCACCCTCGCCCTGCTCCGCGCGATCGACCGACGTGTCCGCGAGCCCGGTGGCCAGGCGCTCGATCGTCCGGGAGGCAAGCACCGCTGAGTAGTCGACAGCGGTCTGCAGGAGCTCGCGCAGCGCCGAGGCCAGCGAAGGGGGCACCACGCTCGATACCGGCGCTGCTGCGGTCATCGTCGACCTCCGTGCTGCTGTGGTGATCCTCGACCCCTGCGAACGACGATACTCCGTGACCGCTCGCTGAGCATGCACGGCGGTCGTCGCGGTCGCCGCGCCCGAGAGCAGAGGCGACGTCAGGGCGCGGTCGGCCGAGACGTTCCGGCGGCGGGTCCGATGAATCTCCGGCGGTGCGCCGGTCGGTACGCCCGAGAACCTGATCGCGGGAGGCGGACGCCGTGCGGAAGCTGACTCTCGGCATGAACGTGAGCCTCGACGGCTACGTCGCCGCGCCGGGCGGTGACCTCGACTGGGGCGTGCCGAGCGACGAGCTGTTCCAGTGGTGGTCCGACCGGGTGGGGACGACGGGTCTGGCACTGTACGGACGCGGGCTGTGGGACACGATGAGGTCGTACTGGCCGACCGCCGACCAGCGGCCCGGCGCCACACCGGCGCACAAGGAGTTCGCCCGCCGCTGGCGGGACATGCCCAAGGTGGTGTTCTCCTCGACGACCAGCGCGGTCGACGGGAACGCCCGCCTCGTCACCGGCGACGCCGTGGCCGAGATCACCCGGCTCAAGGCCGAGGAAGGCGGCCCCATGGACGTCGGCGGCGCCACGCTCGCCGCGGCGGCCATGCGGGCCGGGCTGGTCGACGAGTACGCGATCGTCACCCATCCGGTCCTGCTGGGCGACGGCACGCGCCTCTTCACCGCCCTGGACGCGCGGGTGAGCCTGGACCTCGTGGAGACGCGGACGTTTCCCGGCGGCGTGCTGCTGACCACCTACCGGACCAGGCGCTGACCGCCCGGCCTCGTCTCGACCGGCCCCACGCCGCGCGAGCCCGAGCCCTCCCGCCGGCCTACCCTGGGCGCGTGGACCAGGCGATGGACGAGGGACCGTTCTTCCACGGCACGAAGGCCGATCTTCGTCCGGGCGACCTGCTGACCGCGGGCTTCCCGTCGAACTACCGCCCCGAGATCACGATGAACCACGTGTACTTCACGGCCCGCGTGGACGGCGCCGGCCTCGCCGCCGAGCTCGCGCCCGGCGCCGCCGCGCCCCAGGTCTACGAGGTCGAGCCGACCGGACCGTTCGAGGACGACCCCAACGTCACCGACAAGAAGTTCCCGGGCAACCCCACACGGTCCTACCGCAGCAGCGAGCCGCTCCGGGTGGTGCGCGAGGTCGCCGACTGGCCGCGGTTGAGCGCCGAGGCGCTGGCGGCCTGGCGCACGCGCCTGGCGGCGCTGTCGTCCGACGAGCGCGGCGAGATCATCAACTGACGACCGCCTTCCCTGCCCTGGTCGACCGCGACTGACGCCCTCCAAGCGGTGCGGTCGGGGTGGGTCGACGACCCCCTTCGCGGTGGTCGGGTGACTCACCGTCGTGCGCCCCGGTCCGGCCCCGCGTCCGCGATGCGGACATCGCACGCCGGAGGACCGTCCCCGTCACCGGACCTCTCACCACGGCATTCGCGCGCACGGTGGGCACCGACGCGACTGACGTCTCAGTAAGTGAGAAGTTTCGCGGGGCGACTGGCGCCGCGCGCTCGATGGGCTTGAATACCGCCGAGGTCACGAGCCCCAGCGCGAAGCCCCGGCTGGCTGGGCAGCAACCCCCACGTTCACGGCGGGGTGCTCCGGGAGATGACCTGGCCGCCGGCCGCCCCGCGTGGGCGAGCAGCCGCGTGGCAAGCGTGATCACAGCAAGGAGCCCAGCATGTCCGTCTCTTCTCGCGCGACCGCCGTGGTGGTCGACCTCGGCAGCCTCCGCACCGTGTCGCCCCCGCCGCGACCGACGCCGGGCGCGGCCCCGGAGCCGCGGTGCCGCCGGCAGCGCGCCGTGGCCGCCGCGCACCGGCTCGCCGAGGTCGCCCGATGACCGCGCAGGACTTCGTCGCCCTGGAGCAGCTCCTCGCCGAGCAGGACGAGCCGCAGCTGTCCCCGCAGCAGTTCAAGGAGGTGTTCCGGCAGCACCCGGCCGGGGTCGCGGTCGTCGCGCTCCGGCACGAGGGCCGACCGGTGGGCTTCACCGCCACCTCCGTCATCTCCGTCTCGGCGGCCCCGCCCCTGCTGGCGTTCTCCCTCGCCTCGTCCTCGTCCTCGTGGCCCGCCGTCTCCGCGGCGCGCACCCTGGCCGTCAGCTTCCTCGCCGACCACCAGGACGACGTCTCCGCCCGCTTCGCCACCAGCGGCATCGACCGCTTCGCCGACGGCGGCTGGAGCTCGTTGCCCACGGGCGAACCGGTGATCGACGGCGCCGTGTCGTGGCTGCGCGCCCGCGTCGTCCAGCGCACGCCCGTGGGCGACAGCTACCTCGTGTCGCTGCGGGCGCTCAGCTCCGGCACCACTGATGCGTCCGCCCTGGTCTACCGCGACCGCACGTACCACCGCCTGAGCGACGACACCGTCGTCTGACCGGCGCCAGTGGCACCCGTCACGCGGCCTCGTGCCGCGCGGCGGGCGCCGGGGGCGCGCCGTGCGCCCGCTCGCGCCACCGAGCCGTCGAGCGGACGGCCCGCCTGCCACCAGCGCGCGAGAGCCTGCCGCGACCATCGGAGTTCTGCCTTGACCAGCCCTCTGCCCTTCTTCCTCGGCCTCGACATCGACGGCGCCGGATCTCACCCGGGCGCCGCCGCGGTCACCGGCCTCGCCGGCGCCGACCTGGTGGCTGGCGCCCGCCTGGCGCGCTCGGTGCGGCAGGCGGAGAACGCCGGCTTCACGTTCGCCACGTTCGCCGACGCCCTCCTCCCCACCGCCCCCGGGGCTCCGTCGTCGGCACGCCTGGAGTCCGTCACCCGCGCGGCATTCGTGTCGCGGACGACGACGGCCATCGGCCTGGTGCCGCAGGTGCCGACCACGTATCCCGAGCCTTTCCATGTTGCCGCCCAGCTCGCCTCGCTCGACATCGCGACCACCGGCCGGGGCGGCTGGCTCGCGGCGGTGACCCGCACGCCGGAGACCGCCCACGCCTACGGCCGCGCAGCGGTCGACGACCTCGGACGTGAGGCGCGCGACGTCGTGCAGGTGGTGCGCGAGCTGTGGGACTCGTGGGAAGACGATGCCGTGATCCGCGACGTCGCCACCGGCCGGTACATCGACCGCGACCGCGTGCACCACGTCGACTTCGAGGGCGAGAGCTTCTCGGTCAAGGGTCCGCTCATCACTCCGCGGCCGACGCAGGGCCAGCTCGTGGTCTTCGCTGCCGACGGCGACGTCGCGCCGTCGGCGCACGACGAACGGCTGGTGGACGTCGCGATCGTCGGCGGTCCGGACGTCGCGTCCGCGCGCGGGGCGGCACGGGACGCGCACGAGCGCTCACCCCGCGCCGCCGTGGAGCTCGAGGTCGTGCTGGACGCAGGCGGGCGTACCGGCGCCGAGCGGCTGGCCGAGCTCGCGGCCGCCACGCCCGCGGACGTCCGCTCGCCGTGGGGCACCGGAGCGCTGCGGTACGTCGGCGACGCCGCCGGGCTCGTCGGCCTGCTGGCCGAGCTCGCGGCGCCCGGCCCGGACGGGACCCGCGACGTCGACGGTGTGCGCGTGCTGCCCGCCGTGCTCGACGTCGACCTGCCGGTGCTGCAGCGCGACGTGCTGCCGGCGCTGCGCGCAGCCCGCGTCACCGCCGCGCCACGGCCGGACGCCACGCTGCGCGAGGCTCTCGGGCTGCCGCGCCCCGCCAACCGCTACGACGCCCGCCTCTCGGCGTGAGGGAGCACCGACCATGACCGATCACGCCCGCGTCCCCGGACCCGCCTACCCGATCACGCGTCCCGCGGCTCAGGTCCACTTCGGCGTCTTCTTCCAGGGCGTCAACCACACCACCATCTGGTCCGCCCCGGAGTCCGGCTCGCAGACCGACTTCGCCTCCTTCGAACGCGTCATCCGGGTGGCCGAGCGCGGCCTGTTCGACGCGTTCTTCCTCGGCGAGGGCCTGCGCCTGCGCGAGAGCCGTGGCCGCCTGCACGACCTGGACGTCGTCGGCCGGCCGGACGCCATCACGCAGCTCGCCGCGCTCGCCGCGATCACGACCCGGATCGGTCTCGTGGCCACCCAGAACACCACGTACAACGACCCGGCGGACCTGGCCCGACGGCTGCAGAGCCTCGACGTCCTGTCGGGCGGCCGGGCGGCGTGGAACGTCGTGACCACCGACAACGCGTGGACCGGGGCGAACTTCCGCCGCGGCGGCTATCTCGACCACGCCGACCGCTACGCCCGCGCCGCGGCCGTGCTGTCCACCGCGCGGCGCATCTGGGACGCCTACCCGGACGGCGAGGACGGCGAGGTGGCGCGCGTGCGGGTCCCGGGCGCCGAGTTGCGCACCCCGGCGGACGTGGCCATCGAGCCGACGACGCCGCGCAGCCCGCAGGGCCACCCGGTGATCTTCCAGGCCGGCGACTCCCCCGTCGGTCGCGACTTCGCCGCCACTCACGCCGACGTCATCTTCTCCGCACACGGGTCCGACCTTGCCGACGCGCTCCGTTTCGCCGACGACGTACGGAGCCGCGTCGCGGCCGCCGGACGCCCGCAGGACGACCTGAAGATCTTCCCCGGCACCAGCATCATCGTCGGGGACACCCCGGACGACGCGCAGGAGAAGGCCCGGTGGGTTCGCTACCACCAGGTCACCCCGGCCACGGCACTGTCGATCGTGGGCAACATCTGGGGCGAGGACCTGTCCGGCTACGACCCCGACGGCCCGCTGCCGGCGCACGACCCCGCGGTCGAGGAGCTCGGCGGCGAGCGCGGATCGGCCACCACCGGCGCCCGCACGCGGGAGATCGCCAGGCAGTGGCGGGCCATCGCCGAGGAGAAGCAGCTCTCGATCCGCGAGCTGGTCATCCACACGGCATCCGAGCGCGGCTTCGTCGGCACGCCTGCGTCCGTGGCCGAGGAGCTGGTCCGCTGGGTGCGCACCGGCGCCGTCGACGGCTTCAACATCAGCCCCTGGATCGTGCCCTCGGGTCTCGACGACATCGTCGACAAGGTGGTGCCCGAGCTGCAGGAGCGCGGCGCCTACCCGGCCGCATACGTCGGCGACACGCTCCGTGACCACCTCGGCCTGCGCGCGCCGTCGACCGGTCGCCCCGCCGAAGCCCGCGGGACGCACGCCGCCCGGCTCGTCCGCGCCCTCTGAGACCGCCCAGCCCAGACAGGGAGAACCATTCATGCTGCGCAGCACCGACCGTATCCTCACCACGCACGTGGGTTCCCTGCCCCGCAGCCCGGAGCTGCTGGCGGCCAACGCGGCCCGCGCCGCGGGCGACCTGGCCCCCGAGCAGCACCACAAGGCGCTGGGCGACGCCGTCGCGGACGTGGTGCGCCGCCAGGTCCAGGCCGGGATCGACGTGGTCAACGACGGCGAGTACGGCCACGCCAGCACCCAGTCGGTCGACTACGGCGCGTGGTGGACCTACTCCTTCGACCGCACCGGCGGGCTGGAGCTGGTCGACGACCCGGACTTCACCACCCCCAAGCGGTCGCGGCCCGGGGCCGTGGAGCTGACCAGCTTCCTGGACCGGCGCGACTTCGCGGCGTTCGCCGCGGCCTACGGCGACCCGCGCTCGGGCATCCACCTGGCCGACCCGGACCTGCCGCCGCCGGCGTTCCCCACCGCGACCGGCCCGCTGACCTACACCGGCCAGGACGACGTGGCCGCCGACGTCGACAACCTCACCCGGGCGGTGCGCGAGACCGGCGCCGCGGAGGGGTTCGTCGCGGCGCTGTCGCCCGGCTCGGCCGCACGCATCTCCAACCGGTACTACGCCGGCGAGGAGGAGTTCCTGTACGCCTGGGCCGACGTGCTGCGCCAGGAGTACACCGCGATCCTGGACGCCGGGCTGGTGCTGCAGATCGACGACCCGTCGCTGGCCGAGTCGTGGGACCAGGTCAACCCCGAGCCGGCGGTCGAGGACTACCAGCGCTGGCTGCAGGTGCGGGTCGAGGCG
>NZ_WUWN01000044.1 GCF_009846865.1 Puerhibacterium puerhi | reverse complement strand
CGCGCTGGAGCGGGCGCGGTCCGAGGGGCCCGCGGGCGCGGCCGGGCGGCCCGCCGCCCCGGTGGGCGGCGCTCCGGACGGCGGCGCTCCGGGGGGTGACGTCCCGGCGGACGGCTTCGGCGCGGACGGCAGCGGCGCGGACGGCGGCGCGGACGGCGGACCGGAGGGCGGCATCGTCGGCACCGGGGCCGACCCGCAGCAGACCGCCACGGCGACGCCGTCCTGGGCCGGGACGGCGTTCCAGCCGCTGGTGCCGCCGGTGATCTCCGCGCGCGTGCTCGACGCCGCCGAGCCCGACGCCGCAGAGGCGACGGTCGCGGAGCTCGAGCCGGAGCCCACGCCGGAGCCCGCCCCCGCCCGCGCCGCCGTCGTCGAGCGGGCCCTCGCCGCGCTCGACGCCGTGACCGCAGGGGCGGTCGCGGCGCCGCCCGCGCCCGACGGCGCGGACGCCGAGGGCGGTGCGGAGGTGGCGCTGCGCGAGCGGCTCGCGTCCCTGGGCGTGCCGGTCGCCCTGCTCGCCGAGCGAGCCGGCGCCGATCCGGCCGGCGCAGACGACCCCGCCGGCGCCGACCTGGTCCACGCCGAGCCCGCCGGCCGCGGGCCCGTGACCTGGCAGGCGTTCCTGCGCCGGCTGCCCGCGCCGCCCGCACCGGCGCTCGCGGCCGGCACCGTGACCGCCGTCGTCGGACCCGCCCACGACGCCCTGGCCGTCGCCGCGCTCCTGGCCGACCGCCTCGGCGTCCCGCCGGCCGGCCGGGCCCGGTACGGGCCGGTGCCCGCCGGGGCGCTCGTGCCCGACCGGTGGCTGGCCACGACCACCGACGCCGCCGCCTGGCGGGCCGAGGTGGGGGCCGCGCCGCACCCCGGCGTCCTGGCGGTCTGCCTGCCCGGGCGGGCCTCGGCGGACCCCGGCGCGGCGTCCGGGACCGCCGCGCTGCTGCGCGCGGCGCGGCCGGGCAGCGTGTGGGCCACCGTCGACGCCCGCTTCTCGGCCGCGGACGCCCGCCGGGCGCTCGACGCGGCGCGCGCCGTCGGCTCCGTCGACGCGCTCGCGGCGCGCGGCGTGGCACAGGCCGCCCGGCCCGGCGCGCTGCTGGGCCTCGGCGTGCCGGTCGCCTGGCTCGACGGCGTCCCCGCCGGCCGCGTCGCCTGGGCCGCCGCGCTCAGCGCGGTCGACACCGCCGGCGACTGGTGGGACTGAGCCGCGGCTGAGCCGCGGCCATGCCTGCGGCGAGCGTCCTGCTGCGTCGGCTTCGGTGCCGGGTTGGCCGACGCGGCGGGACGCTGGGCGGTCGGTGGTCGCGTCGTCGTGGCGAGGGTCCCGCTGCGTCGGCTTCCGCGGCCTGTTGGCTGACGTGGCGGGACGCGCGGCGGCGCGGCGCGGACGGGCACCGGACAAAACCGGCAGCGCGAGCGGGTAGGGTCACCGCATGCTCGTGCTCAGTCGTCGGGTCGGGGAGAGCCTGGTCATCGGTGACGACATCACCGTCACCGTGATCGAGGTGCGGGGCGACACCGTGCGGCTCGGGGTCGACGCCCCGCGGCACGTGCGCGTGCACCGCGCGGAGGTGATCGACGCGGTCCGGGCCGAGAACGCCGCCGCCGCCAGGGCCGACGACGGCGTCGCCGCCGCGCTGCAGGCGCTCGCCCGCACCGCCGCCCCGGAGGGCAGGCCCGCGCCCCGCGGCGTCGACCGGCGCGCCGAGCAGGCCGCCGACCAGGTCAGGGATGAAAAGCCGCATTCGGGCACATGACCAGGAGTCCGATTCCTTAGACTCGCGCCCTTTCGGCCGATGAGTGAGGTGCCCAGCCGGAGCTGACCACCGGCGGGAGGAAGGGCACCGCCATGGAAGGCATGGACGACATCGTCCGCGAGTTCTTGGTCGAGAGCTACGAGAATCTCGACCAGCTCGACCGCGACCTCGTCGCGCTCGAGAGCGAGCCCGGCTCGCGCCCGCTGCTGAGCAACATCTTCCGCACGATCCACACCATCAAGGGCACCAGCGGGTTCCTCGCGTTCGCCCGGCTCGAGCGGCTCACCCACGTGGGGGAGAACCTGCTCGTCGAGCTGCGCGACGGCAGCCGGTCCATGGACCACGCCACCACCGACGTGCTCCTGCGGCTCGTGGACACCGTGCGCGACCTGCTCGCCGCGATCGAGGCCGACGGCACCGAGGGCGCCGTGGACGTCGAGGACGCGATCGCCGCGATCCTCGCCGTGCAGGAGCGTGCGCCGGAGGTGGAGCAGCCCGAGAACGAGGTCGTCGTCGGCACGGCCGCCGAGCCCACCGACGCACCGGCCTCCGCCGTCCCTGCGGCGCCGGCCGCGCCGGCCACGCCGCCGGCCCCCGCCGCCCCTGCGGCCCCGGCCGCGCCGGCCACGCCGCCCGCCTCGCCGGCGCCGGAGCACGCCGACGAGGTGAACCTGCTGCGCAGCGCCGCGGACTCCTCGATCCGCGTCGACGTCGAGGTCCTCGACGAGCTCATGCGCCAGGTCGGCGAGCTGGTCCTCACGCGCAACCGCATCGGCCGCATCGCGACGGACCGGGACACCGACACCGAGCTGGTCCGCTCGGCCCAGCAGCTCAACCTCATCGCGGCGGAGCTGCAGGAGGGCGTCATGCGCACCCGCATGCAGCCCATCGAGCACGTCTGGTCCAAGATGCCGCGCGTCGTGCGCGACCTCGCCGTCGCGTGCGGTCGCGAGGTCGACCTGCAGATGACCGGCGGCGACACCGAGCTCGACCGCGGCCTGCTGGAGGCCGTCAAGGACCCGCTGACCCACCTGGTGCGCAACGCCGTCGACCACGGGATCGAGTCGCCGACCGACCGCGAGGCCGTGGGCAAGGAGCGCCGCGGCACGCTCACGCTGCGCGCCTACCACGCCGGCGGCCAGGTGGTCGTCGAGGTGCAGGACGACGGCCGCGGCGTCGACACCGAGAAGGTGGCCGCCAAGGCGGTGGCGAAGGGCCTGCGCACGGCCGAGCAGGTCGCCGCCATGGGGCAGGCCGAGCTGCTGCAGCTGCTGTTCCTGCCCGGCTTCTCGACCGCCGAGAAGGTCACGAACGTCTCGGGCCGCGGCGTCGGCATGGACGTGGTGCGCACCCACATCGAGGCCATCGGCGGCACCGTGGACGTGGAGTCCACGCTCGGCGTCGGCACGCTGTGGCGGCTGCGCATCCCGCTGACGCTGGCGATCATGCCGTCGCTGACGGTCGAGTGCGAGGGCGACGTCTACGCGCTGCCCCAGGTGCACGTCGTCGAGCTCGTGGCGCTGGACGCCCAGCGCGCGGGCGCCGGGGTGGAGTACGTGCACTCCTCGCCGGTGTACCGGCTGCGGGGCGAGCTGCTGCCCCTGGTGCCGCTGGCCTCGATGCTCGGGCTGCGCGACGACGCCCGGGTGGCCGCCGACCGTGGCGTCATCGTCGTCGTGCGCTCGGACACCCAGCGGATCGGGCTGCTCGTTGACCGCGTCCTGAGCACCGAGGAGATCGTGGTCACCCCGCTGTCGCCGCGCCTGCGGGCGATCGGCGTGTACTCGGGCGCCACGGTGCTCGGGGACGGCGCCGTCGCGCTGATCCTCGACCTCCAGGCGATCGCGCGCTCGGCGCTGCTCGGCGACGGCGAGGGTGCGCTGGTGCGCGCCGGCCAGTCCGACGACGCCGGCGCGGAGGCCCACGCCGTCGAGCAGGTGCTGGTCGCCGGCGTCGGCGGGCGCCGCCTGGCGATGCCGCTCGCGTCGGTCGCGCGGCTCGAGAGCCTGCGCTTCGAGCAGGTCGAGCACGTCGGCGGGCGCGAGGTGGTCCGCTACCGCGGCTCGATCCTGCCGCTGGCCCGCCTCGACCGCGTGCTCGGCGCCTTCTCGGAGCCGCGCGAGGACCTCCTCGTCGTCGTCTACACGCGGGCCGGGCGCAGCGTCGGCCTCGTCGTGGACGAGATCCTCGACATCGTCGACGACGACGTGACGCAGCACAGCGACATCGAGGACATGGGGCTCGTCGGCTCCACCGTGATCGGCGAGCGCGTCACCGAGCTGCTCGACGTGCGCGCCGCCGTGCTCGCCGCCGACCCGGAGTTCGAGGTGGCCACCGCCGCCGTCACCGACGAGGAGCTGTACGCCGGGCTGGCCGCCGGCCCCGAGACCGTGGGAGCCGGACGATGAGCCGCTACGTCACCTTCACCGTCGACGACGCGCTGTACGGCGTCGACGTGCTGCGCGTGCAGGAGGCCGTGCACGCCCAGACCCGCACCCGGGTGCCGCTGGCCCCCGAGGGGATCGCCGGGCTGGTGAACCTGCGCGGCCAGGTGGTGCTCACCGTGGACCTGCGCCCGCGCCTGGGGCTGCCCCCGGCGCCGGCCGACGCCGACCGGATGATGGTCGTCGTCCAGGTGGACGGCGAGCCCACCAGCCTGCTGGTCGACGCCGTCGGCGACGTCGTGGACGTCGCGCCGGAGCGGTTCGGGCCGCCGCCGGACACCCTGCAGCCCGAGCTGCGCCCGCTCATCCGGGGCGCCTGCCGCCTGGACGGGCGGCTGCTGCTCGTGCTCGACGTCGACGAGGCGGCCACGGTCGCCTGACGGCGTCCGGCGCCTCGCGCCCGCTCGGCCGTCCGGGGACCCCTGGCCCCGCCGTCGGCACTGCACCTGAGTTTTCGCTGGGCCTGCGCTGCATCGCACCTGGTCCGCACCTGACCTGTTCACCCGCCCGCGACAGCGGGCCCACCGCCGGAGCACCGCCATGACGACCCTCCTCCCGCCCGCCCCGACCTCGCGCGACGCGCGTCCCGAGCCGCCGCGCCCCGCCGCGCCGTCGGCCGGCGCGCCGCTGCCGCCCGCGCCCGCGCGGCGCCGTCGCGGCCTGGACGACCTGCCGATCGCCGCCCGGCTCGGCCTGGCGGTGACGCTGGTCGTCATCGCCATGGTCGTCGTCGCGGCGGTCGGCGGCGTCCGCACGTCGCAGCTCGCCCACGACGTCCAGACGCTCGGCCACGACGTGGTCGCGCCGCAGTCGTACCTCAACGACGCGCAGCGCAACTTCCAGGCCAGCCGGGCCCGCGTGCTGGAGTACGGCATGGTCCAGGACCCCGCGGAGCGCGCCACGATCGCCCAGGAGCGCGAGCAGAAGGACGCGGACACGCAGGCCAACCTGGACGCCTACGCGCCCTACGCCCTCGACGATGCGGCGTACGCCTCGCTCGTCGACGCCTACGACCGCTACCGCGCGGCCGCCGACGGCGTGCAGCAGTACGCCGACGACGGCGCCGCGGACTACCGCGCCGCGTACCGCGAGCAGGTCATCGACCTGACGACCGAGGTGCTCGACGCGCTGCAGGCGCTGATCGACGCGAGCGAGGCCCGCGCCGACGCCGACATCGACAGCGCGGCGGCCCTCGCCGGCTCCACCGTGCGCACCGTGATCGTCGTCGCGGTGGTGGGCACCCTCCTCGCGGCGGCCCTCGCGCTGCTCATCGCCCGCGGCGTGCGCCGCGGCGTGGAGTCGGTGCAGCGGTCCGTGGACGCGATGGCCACCGGCGACCTGACGGTCGCTGCCGACCTGGACACCCGCGACGAGCTGGGCCAGATGGCCGCGTCCCTGCGCACGGCGCAGTCCTCACTGCGCGTGACGTTGGCGGACGTGGTGGGGTCGGCGCGGACGGTGGCGTCGGCTGCGGAGCAGCTGGCGGCGGGGTCGGGGCAGGTGGTCTCGGGCTCGGAGGAGATCAGCGCGCAGGCGGGTGTGGTGGCGGCTGCTGCGGAGCAGGTGTCGCGCAACGTGCAGGCGGTGGCTGCGGGGGCGGAGCAGATGGGTGCGTCGATCCGGGAGATCGCGCAGAACGCGTCGGAGGCGGCGAAGGTGGCCTCGCAGGCGACGGTGGTGGCTGCGACGACGAATGATCAGGTGGCGAAGCTGGGGGTGTCGTCGCAGGAGATCGGGAACGTGGTCAAGGTGATCACCTCGATCGCGGAGCAGACGAACCTGTTGGCGTTGAACGCCACGATCGAGGCGGCTCGTGCGGGTGAGGCGGGCAAGGGGTTCGCGGTGGTGGCCGGGGAGGTCAAGGACCTGGCGCAGGAGACGGCGCGGGCGACGGAGGACATCGCCCGGCGGGTGGATGCGATCCAGGCGGACACCTCGGGGGCGGTGGCGGCGATCGGGCAGATCTCGCAGATCGTGTCGCAGATCAACGACTACCAGCTGACGATCGCCTCGGCGGTGGAGGAGCAGACGGCCACGACGAACGAGATGTCGCGTGGGGTGGCCGAGGCGGCGACGGGGTCGGGGGAGATCGCCTCGAACATCACCGGGGTGGCGGACGCGGCGGCGGAGTCCTCGCGTGCCCTGTCGGTCTCGGGTGAGTCGATCGCGGAGCTGGCCCGCATCTCCGAGGAGCTGCGCACCCGCGTGGCCACCTTCACCTACTGACACACCTACCGACACACCAGCCGACACCCCACCCACCGGACCACGACACGGAAGAAGGAGCACCGATGCGTGCACGGACCATGGCCGCCCTGCTGGGCGCCGGCGTCCTGGTGCTGACGGCCGGCTGCGCCGGCCCCCAGGACGCCGACCCGCAGGACGCCGGCGACGACAAGCCGCTGGTCGGCGTGGCGATGCCGTCCGTCGAGCTCGAGCGGTGGGTGACCGACGGGGACAACGTCTCCGCGCAGCTCACCTCCCTGGGCTACGACGTCGACATGCGCTACGCCGAGGACGACCCGGCCACCCAGGTCGAGCAGCTGCAGGCGATGATCGACGCGGGCGCCGACGCGCTCGTCGTCGCCTCCGTCGACGGCACGGCGCTGAGCGGGGTGCTGGCCGACGCCGCGGCCGCGGACATCCCCGTGATCGCCTACGACCGGCTCATCAGCGGCACCGACGCCGTCGACTACTACGCCTCGTTCGACAACTTCCGCGTCGGCGTGCTGCAGGGCACCGCGCTGCTGCGCGGGCTCGGCGTCGTCGACGCGACCGGCAGGCCCACGGGCGCGGCCGGGCCGTTCGCCGTCGAGCTGTTCGCCGGCTCGCCCGACGACAACAACGCCACCGTGTTCTGGGACGGCGCCATGTCGGTGCTGCGCCCCTACCTGGACTCCGGGGTGCTGACCGTGCCGTCGGGCCAGGTGCAGCGCGAGCAGGGCGCGACCCAGGGCTGGTCGGCCGACCTCGCCGGCGAGCGGATGGCCTCCCTGCTGGGGCCGTACCGCGGCGGGCTGCGCCTCGACGGCGTGCTGTCCCCCTACGACGGCATCTCCCAGGCGGTCATCGCCGCGACGGCGGAGCTCGGCTACGTCCCCGTGGTCACCGGGCAGGACGCCGAGGTCGACGCGGTGCGCTCCGTGGCCGCGGGCGAGCAGTACGCGACCGTCTACAAGGACACCCGCCAGCTGGCGGAGGTGACCGTGCAGATGGTCGAGGCGCTGCTGGACGGCGGCGAGCCGGAGGTGAACGACACGACGTCGTACGACAACGGCGTCAAGGTCGTGCCCGCCTACCTCCTCGCCCCGCAGGAGGTCACGAAGGACAGCTACAGCAAGGTGCTCGTGGACAGCGGGTACTACACGGCGGAGGAGCTCCGATGACGACGGGACGGCGCACCCGACGGGCCGGCTGGTTCTGGGACCGGCCCATCGCGACGAAGGTGACCACGGCGCTGCTCGTGCTCGGCGTGTCGTTCGCGGCGGTCGGCGGTGCCGGCGCCGTCGCGCTGTGGCGCTCCGCCGAGCACCTCGAGGAGATGTCCCGGCTCAACACCCAGCTGCAGCGCGCGTTCGCCGACCTGTCGGTGGACCAGGCGCGCAGCCACCTGCTGGTGCAGCGCGCCGCCGACGCCGACGCGACGTCGCGCGAGCAGCTGCTCACCTCGTCCGCGTGGGTCGACGAGGACGTCGCCGTGCAGGTCGCCGTCATCGAGTCCTTCCCCGAGGCGTCCACCCCGCAGTGGGAGGACTTCCGCAGCCGCTGGGACGCGTGGACCGCCTACCGCGACGCCACCCTGGTGCCGCTCGTGCGGGCGGGCGACGCCGACGGCTTCCGCGCGGCGGTCGCGGGCGACGTCGCCGCCGACCCGGAGTGGGCCGGGCGCGCCCTGGCGCTGGCGTCCGCGCAGACGGACGCCGACGTCGTCGCCATCCAGGAGGCCGGCCAGGCCGAGGCCCGGACCATGATCGCCGTGCTGGCCGTGGCGTTCGTCGTGGCCAGCGCGTGCGCCGCCCTGCTGGCCCTGGCCACGGTGCGCCGCATCAGCCGGTCCGTGCGGGCGGTGGCGGCGACCGTCGACGCCCTCGCCGAGGGCGACCTCACCCGCGAGGCGGCGGTGGCCGACCGCGACGAGATCGGCCGCATGGCCGCCGGCCTCGACCGCGCCCGCGCCAGCCTGCGCAGCACGCTCGCCGGCGTCGTCGAGACCGCCGTCGTGGTGGCCGGCTCCGCCGAGCGCCTGCGCGAGACGAACGGCGACGTCGCCGCCGGCGCCGAGGAGACGAGCGCGCAGGCGGGTGTGGTGGCGGCTGCTGCGGAGCAGGTGTCGCGCAACGTGCAGGCGGTGGCTGCGGGGGCGGAGCAGATGGGTGCGTCGATCCGGGAGATCGCGCAGAACGCGTCGGAGGCGGCGAAGGTGGCCTCGCAGGCGACGGTGGTGGCTGCGACGACGAATGATCAGGTGGCGAAGCTGGGGGTGTCGTCGCAGGAGATCGGGAACGTGGTCAAGGTGATCACCTCGATCGCGGAGCAGACGAACCTGTTGGCGTTGAACGCCACGATCGAGGCGGCTCGTGCGGGTGAGGCGGGCAAGGGGTTCGCGGTGGTGGCCGGGGAGGTCAAGGACCTGGCGCAGGAGACGGCGCGGGCGACGGAGGACATCGCCCGGCGGGTGGATGCGATCCAGGCGGACACCTCGGGGGCGGTGGCGGCGATCGGGCAGATCTCGCAGATCGTGTCGCAGATCAACGACTACCAGCTGACGATCGCCTCGGCGGTGGAGGAGCAGACGGCCACGACGAACGAGATGTCGCGTGGGGTGGCCGAGGCGGCGACGGGGTCGGGGGAGATCGCCTCGAACATCACGGGGGTGGCGGACGCGGCGGCGGAGTCCTCGCGTGCCCTGTCGGTCTCGGGTGAGTCGATCGCGGAGCTGGCCCGCATCTCCGAGGAGCTGCGCACCCGCGTGGCCACCTTCACCTACTGACCCCCACCGGCACTCACCGGCACTCACCGGCACTGACCGGCACTCACCCGCACCAGCTGGCCCCCGTACCGGCCGGACGCCGCGCGGACCGCAGAACGTACCGAGCACTACATCAAGGAGAGCACGTGACACCCATCCGGGTGCTGGTGGTCGACGACTCCGTCGTCATCCGCCGGCTCGTGACGGACGCGCTGTCGCGCGCCGGCGGCATCGACGTCGTGGGCGTGGCCGCCAACGGCAGGATCGCCCTGCGCAAGGCCGAGCAGCTCGCGCCCGACGCGATCACCATGGACATCGAGATGCCGGAGATGAACGGCATCGAGGCGGTGCGCGAGCTGCGCCGCGCCGGGCACCGCATGCCCGTGGTGATGTTCTCGACGCTCACCGAGCGGGGAGCGGCGGCCACCCTCGACGCGCTGGCCGCGGGCGCCACCGACTACGTGGCCAAGCCGGCGAACGTCGGCAGCGTCTCGGAGTCCCTGGCCCGCGTGGCCGAGGAGCTGGTGCCGCGGCTGCGGGCGCTGGTGCCGCACCCGACCGGCGCGCCCGCCGCGGGTGCGGCGCCGGCGTCGGCCGTGCGCCCCGACCGGGTGGCCGGCCTGCGCGTGCAGAGCCCGACGACGGCGGCCCCCCGCCCGGCGCCCGCGCCGCACCCGGTGCGGGCCGTCGTCCTCGGGTCGTCCACCGGCGGCCCGGAGGCGCTGTCGCGCGTGCTGTCCGCGCTCACCGCGCCCCCGCCCGTGCCGGTGCTGGCGGTGCAGCACATGCCGCCGGTGTTCACCCGCCAGCTCGCCGCCCGCCTCGACCGCACCGGCCCCGCGCGGGTCGTGGAGGCCGTCGGCGGCGAGGAGCTGCGCGCCGGCACGGTGTACGTGGCGCCCGGCGACCACCACCTGGTGCTGCGGCGCGACGGGACCCGCATGGTCACCGCCCTCGACGACGGGCCGCCCGTGAACTACTGCCGCCCGTCGGTGGACGTGCTGTTCGCCTCGGCCGTCGAGGCCTACGGCGGCCACCTGCTCGGCGTCGTCCTCACCGGCATGGGCGCGGACGGGCGCGCGGGCGCGCGGCGCATCGTCGACGCCGGCGGCACCGTCGTCGTGCAGGACGAGCCGACGTCGGTGGTCTGGGGCATGCCCGGAGCCGTCGCGCAGGCCGGGCTCGCGCACCGCATCCTGCCGCTGCCCGAGGTCGCGCCCGCCGTCGAGCAGGTGCTCGCCGCGGCGGCCAAGGCGGCAGCCGCGCCGGCCAGGGTGCCGGCCGCGGCCGAGGGGAGGCCCGCGTGAGCCTCGCCCCCGACACCTTCGCGTTCGTCGCGGACCTGGTGCGCCGCCGCAGCGCCATCCGGCTCGAGGCCGGCAAGGAGTACCTCGTCGAGAGCCGCCTGCTGCCGCTGGCGCGCGAGCGCGGCTGCGCCGGCGTCGACGCGTTCGTGCGCGAGGTGCGCGCGACCAACCGCGAGGCGGACCTCGTGCGCGTGGTCGAGGCCCTCGCGACGCACGAGACGTCCTGGTTCCGCGACCAGACCCCGTTCGAGGCGCTGCGCACCCAGGTGCTGCCCGACGTGCTGCACCGCCGCGGCCCCGCCGCCCGGGTGCGCGTGTGGTCGGCCGCCTGCTCCAGCGGGCAGGAGCCGTACTCCGTGGCGATGGTCGCCGCCGAGACCCTGCCGCCCGGCGCGGGCGTGGAGATCCTGGCGACCGACCTGTCGGCCAGGATCCTCGAGCACGCCCGGGCGGGCACGTACTCCCAGCTCGAGGTCAACCGGGGGCTGCCGGCGCCGATGATCGTGCGGCACATGGTCCGCGCCGGCGCGCAGTGGCAGGTGGCCCCGGCGCTGCGCAGCGTCGTGACGTTCAAGCAGCACAACCTGCTGGACCCGGCGCCGCCCGGGCCGTTCGACCTGGTCCTGCTGCGCAACGTGCTCATCTACTTCGACCTGCCGACCAAGCAGGCCATCCTGCGCCGCGTGCGCCAGGTCATGGCGCCCGGCGGCGTGCTGGTGCTCGGCGCCGCCGAGACGACCATCGGCGTCGACGACGCCTGGCAGCGCGTGCCCGCCGGCCGCGGCTCCGTCTACACGCTCGCCGTGCCGCCGGGCGCGGCGCCGCCCGCCGGCGCGCCGCCGGCCGCGGTGCGCCGCCCGCCGGCGTCGCCCTTCGCCCGTCCCGCAGTCACCCCGTCCATGCCGCGCGCCGCCGGCGCGTACGTCCCGTCCCGAGGAGCATCGCTGTGAGAGCCCTGGTCATCGACGACTCGAGGACGATGCGTCGCATCGTCGCGAGCACCCTGCGCCCGCTCGGGTTCGAGCCCTACGAGGCGGAGCACGGCGCCGCTGCGCTCGCTCTCCTGGAGAGCGGCCTGGAGATCGACCTCGCGTGCGTCGACTGGAACATGCCGGTCATGGACGGCCTGACGTTCGTCTCGACGGTGCGCGAGCGCCCCGAGTGGCGCTCCATGACCCTGATGATGGTCACCACCGAGTCGGAGCAGTCGCAGATCGTGCGCGCCCTGGCCGCCGGGGCCCACGAGTACCTCATCAAGCCGTTCACGGCCGACGCGGTGCGCGACAAGCTCGCGCTGCTCGGTCTGCTGCCGCTGGACGGTGCCGCGTGAGCGCCCCCGCCGTGATCGGCGCCGACCAGGTGATGGCCGTCGCCCAGGACGTGTTCGTCGCGATGGTCGACGGCGAGGAGACGACGCTCGGGCCCTGGTACGGCGACGTGCCGGCGCCCGCGGAGCCCCTGGCGGCGTGGGTCGACGTGCACGGGCCGTGGTCCGGGCGCGCCGTGCTCGTCACCGAGCTGGCCACCGCGCGCGACCTCGCCCGGGCGATGCTCCGACTCGACGACGACGCCCCCGTCGACGCCGAGGACCTCGTCGACGCCTTCGGCGAGATCGCCAACGTCGTCGGCGGCAACCTCAAGTCCCTGCTGCCCGACGGCGGCACGCTCGGCCTGCCGCAGGTGGCCGACGCGCCGCCCGCGGCCGGCGTCGCGGCGAGCCCCGAGGCGGAGCTGCGCCTGTCGTGGCGCGGCCGCCCGCTCGTGGTCGCGGTGCACGCCCGGCCCGACACCTCGTCCGCCCCGACCGGACCCACCACCCATCCCGACAACCCCCACCTCGAAGGAGACACCCCGCGATGATCCGCGCACTGGTCGCCGACGACAGCCGTGTGATGCGGCAGATCGTGATCCGCACGCTCCGCCAGGCCGGCTACGACTGGGACGTCCGCGAGGCCGCGGACGGCGCCGAGGCGCTGGAGGCGGTCCGCCAGGACGAGCCGGACGTCGTCCTGTCCGACTGGAACATGCCGAACCTCACCGGCATCGAGCTGCTGCAGCGCCTGCGCCAGGAGGGGTTCGGCACGCCGTTCGGCTTCATCACCTCCGAGGGCTCGGCCGAGATGCGCGAGGCGGCCGAGCAGGCCGGCGCGCTGTTCCTCATCGCCAAGCCGTTCACGCCCGAGGCGTTCCGCGCCGCGATCGAGCCGGTGCTCGCATGAGCGACGCGACGCCGCTGCCGAACGCCAAGGAGGTCCGCGACCTCGTCGAGGGGCTGCTGGGCCGGGACGTCGAGGTCCAGACGGGCGGCGCGATGGTGGACCCCGCCGCCGGCGCGCTCGTGGGCACGTACGTCGACCGGACCCGGACGCTGCAGGCCGTGGTGCTGCTGGACCTGCCCCTGGCCGCGCACGTCGGCGCCGCCATCGGGCTGGTCCCGGCGCACGCCTCGGCCGAGGCCGCGGCGGACGGCGTGCTGCCGCCCGCCCTGGCGGAGAACGCCTCCGAGGTGCTCAACGTCATCGCCTCGCTGTTCAACGCCGACGGCGCCCCGCACCTGAAGCTCGACACCGTGCACGCTCCCGGCACGCCGCTGCCGGCGGACGTGGCCTCGTGGGTCCTGGCGTACGTGCGGCGCACGGACCTGGACGTCGAGGTGTCCGGCTACGGGCGCGGCAGCTTCTCGCTGCTGGTGCTCTGACCCCGAGACGACGGCCGGGCAGCACTGCATGGTGCTGCCCGGCCGTCGTCGTCGCGGGTCTTCGCCGCGCTCAGAGGTGCTCGACGACGTAGTCCACGCACGCGGTCAGCGCGCGCACGTCGTCGGGCGCCACGGCGGGGAACATGCCCACGCGCAGCTGGTTGCGGCCGAGCTTGCGGTACGGGAACACGTCGAGCACGCCGTGCTCGCGCAGCACCGCGGTGACCGCGGCGGCGTCGATCGCCTCGTCGAGGTCGACCGTGCCCACCACGGTGGAGCGGTGCGCGGGGTCGGCGACGGACGGCGTCGCCCACTCGCGGGCCTCCGCCCAGCCGTAGAGCGCGGCCGCCGACTCGGCGCTGCGCGCGGTGGACCACGCCAGGCCGCCCTGGGCCAGCAGCCACTCGACCTGGTCGGCGAGCAGGACGAGCGTCGCGACCGCCGGGGTGTTGAGCGTCTGGTCGGCGCGCGAGTTGGTCAGCGCCGTCGTGAAGGACAGGAACTCCGGCACCCACCGGCCCTCGGCGGCCGCGCCGGCCTCGACCTCGGCGGCGCGCTCGACGGCGGCCGGCGACGCGATCGCCAGCCACAGCCCGCCGTCGGCCGCGAACACCTTCTGCGGCGCGAAGTAGTAGACGTCCGCCTCGGCCAGGTCGACGGGCAGGGCGCCGGCGCCGGAGGTGGCGTCGACGAGCGTGAGCGCGCCGCGCTCGCGCGAGCCCGCCGGGCGGCGCACGGCGACCATCGCGCCGGTGGACGTCTCGTTGTGCGGGGTGGCGTGCACGTCGACGTCGTCGGCGGGCTCGAGCAGGGCCACCGAGCCCGGCTCGGCCGTGAGCACCTGGGGGTCGGCGAGGAAGGGCGCGCGCCGGGTGGCCGCGGCGAACTTGGCCCCGAACTCGCCGAACGACGCGTGCTGCGCCCGGCGGCGCACCAGGCTCGCGGTCGCGACCTCCCAGAACGCGGTCGAGCCACCGTTGCCGAGCACGACCTCGTAGCCGTCGGGCACGGCGAACAGCTCGGCCAGGCCGGTGCGCACGCGGCGGACCAGGTCCTTCACCGGGGGCTGGCGGTGCGACGTGCCGAGCACGGACGCGCCCGCCGCGGCGAGGGCCGACACCTGCTCGGGGCGCACCTTCGACGGGCCGGAGCCGAACCGGCCGTCGGCGGGCAGCAGGTCGGCGGGGATGGTCAGCGTCATGGTTTTCGGGCTCCCGGATCCTGGCTGGACGTGCGAATAGACTAGGGCCGCCGGAGAGCGCGCCCGCCCGGCGCCCGCCTCCCGGACCGCGGCGATCGGAAGGAGAGGTCGTGACCGACCTGATCGACACCACCGAGATGTACCTCAAGACGATCTACGAGCTCGTCGAGGAGGGGATCACGCCGCTGCGCGCCAGGATCGCGGAGCGGCTGGGCCACTCGGGGCCGACGGTGTCGCAGACGGTGGCCCGCATGGAGCGCGACGGCCTCGTCGTCGTGACCGGCGACCGCCACCTCGAGCTCACGGACCTGGGCTTCGACAAGGCCCGCAAGGTGATGCGCAAGCACCGCCTCGCCGAGCGCCTGCTGACCGACGTCATCAAGCTCGACTGGGAGCAGGTGCACACCGAGGCCTGCCGCTGGGAGCACGTGATGAGCGACCTGGTGGAGAAGCGTCTCGTCACCCTGCTCGACCACCCGCACTCCGACCCCTACGGCAACCCGATCCCGGGCCTGGCCGAGCTGGGGGAGGACTACGAGGAGGTCCGCTACCTCGAGGGCGTGCAGTCCCTCCCGGCGCTGTTCCAGGCCGCCGCGCTGCGCGGGGAGGGCGGCAAGCCCGCGCAGGTGGTGCTGCAGCGCATCGCCGAGCCCCTGCAGACGGACGTCGACCTGCTCGCCCGCCTCGCCGACGCCGGCCTCGTGCCCGGCGCGCTGGTGGACGCGAGCCACGCCGCCGGCACCTACACCGTGTCGGTCGACGGCGCTGCGACCGTGCTCGACCTGCCCGAGGACCTCGCCCGGCACCTCTTCGTCGCCGCGCGCTGACCTCCGCGCCGCGCCGGGCACCGGGTGAGACGGGCCGGACGCCGTGATCGGAACGTGACATCCACCGGTCCCGTCCGGTACGGTCCTTCTCGCACCCGGGTGGTCCCGGGGGCGCTTGGCCGGACGCCGAACCCTGTCACCGGTCGAGCTCGACGGAAATCCGTAGGCAGGGGCGGGGGACCCAATTGCGGGCACCGGAGACGGTGTCCTTGGGGTGAAGCCCGACGGGACGCGCGAGCGGCCCCGACGGCCGGGTGCTTTCTCCCACCCGAACCCGACAGCTCACCTCGTAGGCGACCACGGAGAGGTACACACGTGAGCGCACGCACGAACAGCGCCCGGCACCGCGCCGCGCGTCGTCCCGTGACCCCCCTCACCGAGCTCGCGCAGACCGTCGGCAACGGCGCCGGTCGCCGGGCTGCCGTGGTCGCCACGGCGGGTGGTCTGCTGGTCTCGACCTTCGGCGGCGCCACCGCCGCGCAGGCGGCGCCGGCCCACAGCGACGCCAAGCTCAGCACCGTCGACCTCAGCGCGCTGACCGAGCAGGCCCGCGAGGCGCTGTCCGCCGCGCCGGTCGTCACGGTCGCCAAGGACGCGCAGGTCTCCGTCGAGACCGTGACCACCGAGGGCGCCGTCGCCGTCGAGGTCACCCCGGCCCCCGAGCCGGAGCCGGAGCCGGAGCCCGTCGTCCGCGAGTCGGCCCCGTCGCGCAGCGCCGAGCGCACGTCGACGTCGGAGCGCACGACGTCCGAGAGCACCGAGTCCGCGAGCGCGTCGGAGTCGAGCTCCTCGAGCGAGGAGTCCGCCACCGAGGCCGCGCCGGAGCCCGCCGCCGCGAGCGTCCCCGCCGCCGCCAACGGCTCGACGATCATCTCGATCGCGTCCCGCTACGTGGGTGTCCCGTACGTCTCCGGCGGCACCACCCCGTCCGGCTTCGACTGCTCGGGCTTCACGCAGTACGTCTTCGCCCAGGCCGGCATCAGCCTGCCGCGCACCTCGGGCGAGCAGCGCTACGCCGGCACCGTGGTGTCGCGCTCGGCCGCGCAGCCGGGCGACCTGATCTGGTCGCCGGGCCACATCGCGATCTACGCCGGCGACGGCATGCAGATCGACGCCCCGCGCCCGGGCAAGACGATCCAGTTCCGCTCGATCTGGCAGTCGAACCCCACCTTCATCCGCGTGGGCTGACCGCCCCGCGTGACGCGTCCCGCAGGCCGCCCAGCGGCCGCGAGACGCGCCGAGACACTCCGACGAAGGCCCCGTCACCTGCGGTGACGGGGCCTTCGTCGTGCGTCGTGACCCAAACGTGACTTTCGGACGCTGGTCCAGTACCGTTTCAACTATCCGGCGGATTCTCTCGCCGGAGCCTCGATCGGACGCCGAGCCCTGTCACCGACCGAGGACCACGGACAGACCGCATGACAGGGGCGGGGGACCCACTTTCGGGCACCGGCGACGGTGTCCTCGGGGTGAAGCCCGACGGGACGCGCGAGCGGCCCTGACGGCCGGGTGCTTTCTCCCATCCGAACCCGACAGCTCACCTCGTAGGCGACCGGAGAGGGAACACGTGAGCGCACGTAGCACGAGCGCGCGGCACCGCGCCGCGCGTCGCCCCCTGACGCCGCTGTCCGACATCGCTCAGAGCGTCGCTGCGACGGGCGTCGGCCGCCGGGCCGCCGTCGCCGCGACGGCAGGCGGCATCCTTGTCTCGACGTTCGGGGTGGCCGGTACCGCACAGGCGGCCCCCGTCCAGAACGAGGCGACCAAGCTCAGCTCGGTCGACCTCAACGCGCTGTCCGACCAGGCTCGCGAGGCCCTCGCCGCGGCTCCCGCGGTGACCGTCGCCTCCGACGCCCAGGTCGCCGTCGAGGCCGTGACCGCCGACGGCGTCGCCTCGGTCGGCGTCACGCCGGCCCCGGTGGCCAAGCCCAAGGTCGTCGAGACGGTCGAGAAGGCCGAGACGACGGCGAGCACGACGGCCGAGCGCACCGCCACCGCGTCGCGCAGCGCCGAGCGCAGCACCACCACCGAGACGGTCTCCACCAAGTCCGCCTCCACCTCCGCCGCCGTGAGCATCGCCATGCGCTACATCGGCGTGAAGTACGTCGTCGGCGGGTCCTCGCCCAGCGGCTTCGACTGCTCGGGCCTGGTCGCGTACGTCTACGGCCAGCTCGGCATCAAGCTGCCCCACCAGTCGCGCGCGATCCTCGACTCGCCGCGCACCACGCGCATCTCGGCCTCCGAGGCGCGCCCGGGCGACCTGCTGTGGTCGCCGGGTCACATCTCCATCTACGCCGGCAACGGCAAGCAGGTCGAGGCCTCCCGCCCCCAGGGCTGGAAGGTCGACCTGAACCCCATCTGGCAGTCGAACCCGGTGTACCTCCGGGTCTCCTGACCTGAGCTGACGGCGCCCCGGCGAGCCCCCTGCACGCCGGGGCGTCGTCGTGCCCGGGGACTTTTGCTCCTTCCTGGTGTCCTTTGCCTCCGGCGTCGCTAGGCTTGAACACGCGAAGACCGCCGGGGCGACGGAGCCCCGGAGCACGGGAGACGGAGGCGCGAGATGACCCGACCGCAGATCGTCCTGGTGGGTGTGGACGGTTCCGCACCGAGCCTGCACGCCCTCGACTGGGCCACGGCCTACGCCGCCCGCGTCGGGTGGTCGCTCCACATGGTGTGCAGCTACTCCCTGCCGTCCTTCACCGCCGCCTCGCTCGACGGCGGCTACGCGGCGCTCGACGACACCGCGATCCAGGAGGGCGCCAAGGCTGTCCTCGCCGAGGCGCAGGCGCGCGTGGCGGGCAGCGGCGTGCCGGTGACGGCGTCGGTGGCCACCGGGGACGCGGCGGGCGTGCTCGTCGAGATGTCGGCCGACCACGGCCTCGTGGTCGTCGGCACCCGCGGCAAGGGCGGGTTCACCGAGCGGCTGCTCGGCACCGTGTCCTCCGCGCTGCCGGCGCACGCGGCGTGCCCCACCGTCGTCGTGCCCTACCGCCAGCGCGCGGACAGGGGAGCCGGGCGCGCGGACGACGAGACGCGGCGCGACGGTGACGCCGTGCGGCCGGTGCGGCGGATCGTCGTCGGCGTGGACGGGTCGAAGTCTGCCGAGCTGGCGCTCAAGCACGCCGTGCAGCAGGCGAAGGTCTGGGACGCCGAGCTCGTGGCGGTGGCCGGTGTGCCCGTCGGGACGGGTGCCGGCGTCCTGGCGTGGCTGCCGTCGCAGATCGACCACGAGCAGGTCCTCGCGGACATCAAGGCGGGCCTCGACGTCATCGTGGACCGCTACGAGGCCGCCGAGCCCGGCCTCACGATCCGGCGGGTGGTGCTCGACGGCACCGGCGCCGAGCTGCTCACCGAGTTCTCGCAGGCCGCCGACCTCATCGTCGTCGGCTCGCGCGGCCGCGGCGGGTTCCGCGGCCTGCTGCTCGGCTCCACGAGCCAGGCCGTGCTGCACCACGCGGCGTGCCCCGTGCTCGTGGTCAGCAAGCGGTGCGACGAGGCCGACGGCGGCACCGCCGCGGCGTCGGCCTCGGAGGCCCAGCCGGCCTGACCCCCCACCTCCCCACGTCGTGGGTACGGAACACGCCGCGGATCTCACGAGATCCGCGGCGTGTTCCGTACCCAGGGCGGAGGGGCTACTCGGCGACGGCCGCCGCCTCCGCGGCGGCGAGGAGGACGCACGTCGCCACGCCGTCCATCGCCACCCGGACCTCCTCCAGCGGCGGCATCGACGGCGCGAGGCGGATGTTGCGGTCGTCCGGGTCCTTGCCGTACGGGAACGTGGCCCCCGCCGGGGTCAGCGCGATGCCGGCCTCCTGGGCGAGCTGCACCACGCGCGAGGCGGTGCCGGGGACGACGTCGAGCGACACGAAGTAGCCGCCGCGCGGCTCCGTCCACGTGGCCACGCCGTGGTCGCCGAGCCGCTCGGTGAGGATCTCCGAGACCGCGCGGAACTTCGGCGCGAGGATCTCGCGGTGCCGGCGCATGTGCTCGCGCACGCCCTCGGCCGAGCCGAAGAACAGCGCGTGCCGCAGCTGGTTGACCTTGTCCGGGCCGATCGACTGGTACTTCAGGTGGCTGGTGTACCAGGCGACGTTGGCGGGGGAGGAGGCGAAGAACGCCACGCCCGCGCCCGCGAACGACACCTTGGACGTCGACGCGTACATCAGCACGCGGTCGGGGTTGCCGGCCTCGGCGGCCAGGTCGAGGGCGTTCGCCGTCTTCACCTCGTCCTCGGTGAGGTGGTGGATGGCGTACGCGTTGTCCCAGAAGATGCGGAAGTCGGGCGCGGCGGCCGGCATCGACACCAGCCGGCGCGCCACGGCCTCGGCGACGACGGCGCCGTCGGGGTTGGCGTAGGTGGGCACCGCCCACATCCCCTTGATCGTCGGGTCCTCGGCCACCAGGGCGGCGACCGCCTCGGCGTCGGGGCCGTCGGGCGTCATCGGCACGGTCACCATCTCGATGCCGAACGCCTCGCACAGCGCGAAGTGCCGGTCGTACCCGGGGACGGGGCAGACGAACTTCACGGGGCCGCGCGACCACGGCTCGGTGCCGCCGGGCACGCCCCAGAGCATCGCGTAGGCGAGGGTGTCGTGCATCAGCGTCAGCGAGGCGTTGCCGAGCGCGAGGAGCTGGTCGACGGGCACGTCGAGGAGCTCGGCGAACATCCGGCGCAGCTGCGGCAGGCCGAGCAGCCCGCCGTAGTTGCGCACGTCGGTGCCGTCGGCGTCGGTGTGCACGCCCTCGCCGGGCAGCGCGAGCAGGGGCTCGGCCAGGTCGAGCTGCTCGGCCGACGGCTTGCCGCGCGTCAGGTCGAGCCTCAGCCCGCGCGAGCGGAGCTCCTCGTAGCGGGCGCGCAGCTCCGGCAGCGCGGCGGCGAGCGCCGGCGACGACGGGGTGGACCCGGTGGACGGGACGGGGGCGGCGGCAGAGGTGCTCACGCCCGCCAAGGCTACGCGCTCCGCACCGCCGCGCCGGGCGTGTCTCGGGACGCGACCGGCAGGCGTGGCTCGCCGCGGACCTCGAGCGTGCAGCACTTGGCGCCGCCCCCGCCGCGCAGCAGCTCGGACGTGTCGACGCCCACCGGCTCGTACCCGCGCTCGCGCAGCGCCGCGGCGTACCGCGTGGCGGCGGGGTTGAGCACGACGTGCCGGCCGTCGGACACCGCGTTGAGGCCGAGCACCTCGGCGTCCTCGTCCGTGGCGATCAGCGCGTCGGGGAACAGGTCCTCCAGCACCTCGCGCGACTCGGGCGAGAAGGCGGCCGGCAGGTAGGCGACGTCGCAGTCCGCGTCGGGCGTGCCGCCGTCGTTCCCGCGCAGCACCGTCAGGGCGGTGTCGAGGTGGTAGAACCGCGGGTCCACGAGCTCGAGGCTGACCACCTCGCGGCCGAGCAGCCGCGCGGCCTCGCGGTGGGCGGCGACGTCGGTGCGCGGCCCGTGGCCCGCCAGCACCCGCGAGCCGCAGGTGAGCAGGTCGCCCTCGCCCTCGTTGACGTGCCGCGCCTTGGCGGTGACGTACCCGTGGTCGCTGAACCAGCGCAGGTAGGCCGGCCCCTCGGCGGCCCGCTCCGGGAAGCGGAACCACGCCTCGTAGGCGACGCCGTCGATCACCGTGGCGCCGTTGGCCGCGTAGACCATGTCCGGCAGGCCGGGCTCCGGCTCGATCTCCTCGACGTGGTGGCCGAGGTCGCGCAGGGTGTCGCGCAGGTGCTCCCACTGCGCCGTCGCCCGGGCCGCGTCGACCGGGACCGACGGGTCCATCCACGGGTTGATCTCGTAGCTGACGGTGAAGTAGGTCGGCGGGCACATGAGGTAGTGGCGGCGCTGGGCCGAGTGCGACGACGCTGGCGTGAAGGCTGTCACGGACCCAGGGTGGACCTGCGGCGGCGCCTGCGCGCGTCGGCGGGCCGCGGCGAGCGGGCGAAACCGGTCGACGACGGCGGGCGGTGCCGCCTCAGCCCCGCCCGCCGCGGCGGCCGAGCCACCGCGACGGCGGCGCGGCGCCATCGGGCCCCGCGGCCTCGACCTCGCCCTCGACGACGCGCGGGAAGTGGTCCGGCGGCGGCCCGAACGCCCGCCGCGACTGCGCGACCACGCCGTGGCCCAGAGCGCGCCCGCCCGCGACGCCGACGACGGCGCCGACGCCGAAGGGCACCAGCCGGCCGAGGGCGAGTGACCCCTGCTTGGCCAGCTGCTTGCGCAGGAACCGGTGGGTGAGCGCGTTGTTGACCCGGCGGACGCTGCCCTGCGGCAGGGAGGTCAGCAGGACCTTGCCCCACGCGGTGGTGGAGCCGCCGATGGCGTTCTGCACGTCGCGCGCGCCCTTGTCGCCCAGCACGGTGGCCAGGAGCAGGGCGCGCCGGCGGGCGACGTCGTCGACGTCGATGCCGTGCACGTCCGCCACGGCCAGGGCGAAGGCGGCCGACGACGCGAAGAACGTGGCGATGTCCGCCGACGTCAGCGCCACGCCCGCGCCGGTGCCGACCGCGGGCACGGCCGCGGCCAGGCCGACGGCGCCGCCGGCCGTCGCCACCACGGCGAGGTACTCCTTCTCGAGCATCCGCACGATCTGCGCCGGCGTGGCGTGCGGGTTGCGCGCGCGCAGGCGGTCGACGTGCCGGTGGATCGTCGCCGACGGGATGGTCACCGCCCGGTCGACGAGCGCCTCGACCACCGTGGACGGCTGGTACTCGGTCCAGTGGTCGAGGTCGTCGGGCGTCCCGTCGCTGCCGGAGCCCGCGTCCCGGGCTGCGTCCGGGTTCTGGCCCGGGGTCTGATTCGGTGCCCGGTCTGGGTCCTGGCCGTCGCGCCGGATCATCCCGCGCACGTCGCGCGCCCTCATGCCCGGCCCTCCGCCGTCGCGCCGTCGCCGTCGACGGCGGCGCCGTCCGTGCCGTCGTCGCTGTCGTCGCCGTCGTCGGTGCACTCGTCGAGCGCCTCGAGCGGCGGCACGAACGACGCGGGCGGCACGAGGGCGCCGGCCTTGAGCGTGTTGGCGACCGTGCAGGCGCGGTCGATGGAGCGCTGGGCCAGCAGCAGCGTCTTGTCGCGCACGGCGTCGTCGAGCGACGACAGGTCGATCTCGAACGTCTCGTGCAGCGCGGGGTAGCGGTCCTCGGTGGCGTCCTTGGGCCCCTCGACCGTGATCTTGACCTTGTAGTCGTCGCCCAGCACGCGCGCGAACTTGGTGTCCGAGCTCATGCCGGCGCACGCGGCCAGCGCGATCTTCAGCAGCTCGCCGGGGGTGAAGACGGCGCCGGCCGTGACGGGCCCGATGTCCACCCGCGCGCCGCGGCCGGAGTACCCGGTGTAGGTGCGGACCCCGTTGCGCTCGACCCACAGCGGGTCGTGCGGGGTCGGGGCGGCGGGGGCCGGGGCGTCGGTGGACGTGGCGGGCGCGCCAGTCTGGGTCTGCTCGCTCATGGCCCGATCCTGCCACCGCCCGGCGCGGCACGAATCCCGAGGCGCCGCGCGACGCTCGACGGCGGCCGGCGGCCGGCGGCCGGCGGGCGGCGGGCGGCGGCCGG
>NZ_WUWN01000043.1 GCF_009846865.1 Puerhibacterium puerhi | reverse complement strand
GGCGCCGCGCCGCCGGCCGGGTGGGCGACGGCGGGCGCGCCGGCTAGCCCAGCGCCGCGGCCTTGCGCTCGAGCACGCCGCGCTCCTGGGCGTTGCCGCACAGCCGCGCGGCGAGCTCCAGCTCGGCGCGGGCCTCGGCGTCGCGGCCGAGCCGTGCCAGCAGCTCGCCGCGCACGCTCGGCAGCAGGTAGGAGCCGCGCAGCTGCCCGCCGGCGGCCAGCGCGTCGACCAGCGGCAGGGCCGCGGCCGGGCCGGCGGCCATGGACACCGCGACGGCGCGGTTGACCTCCACGACCGGCGACGGCGCCACCCGGCCGAGCGCCTCGTACAGCAGCACGATCCGCTCCCAGTCGGTCTCCTCGACCGACGGCGCGACGGCGTGCTGCTCCGCGATGGCCGCCTGCAGGCCGTAGGGCCCGAGCCCCCGCCCCGTCCCGACGGCGCGGGCGAGCGCCGCCCGGCCGCGCCGGATCGCCGCGCGGTCCCAGCGCCGCCGGTCCTGGTCGGCCAGCAGCACCGGGGCGCCGTCGGGCCCGGTGCGCGCCGGGAACCGGGCGGCGGTGAGCTCGAGCAGGGCCAGCAGGCCGTGCGCCTCCGGCTCCTCGGGCACGAGGTGGACCAGCTGGCGGGCGAGCCGCACGGCCTCCTGGGCCAGGTCGGCCCGCATCCACGCCTCGCCCGAGGACGCCGTCGAGCCCTCGGCGAAGATCACGTACAGGACGTTGAGCACGGAGCCCAGCCGCTCGGCGCGCTCGGCCGCCGGCGGCACCTCGAACGGCACGCGCGCGGCGGCGAGCGTCTTCTTGGCCCGGGTGATGCGCGCCTGGACGGTCGGCACCGGCACCAGGAACGCCGCGGCGACCTGCTCGCTCGTCAGGCCGCCGACCACCCGCAGGGTCAGCGCGACGCGCGCCTCCTTGGACAGCACCGGGTGGCACGCGACGAACAGCAGCGCCAGCCGGTCGTCGTCGATCCGGTCGGGGTCCCACAGCAGGTCGTCGTCGCCCGCGCCGGCGCCCGGTCCCGTGGCGTCCGCGCCCGCCCAGGCGTCGCCCTCGTCCAGGTGGTGGGCGAGGGCGGCGTAGCGCTCGTCGCGGGCGGAGCGGCGCCGGAACGCGTCGATCGCCCGGCGCCGCCCGACGGTGAGCAGCCACGCGGCCGGGTCCCGCGGGACGCCGTCGCGCGGCCAGGCCACCAGCGCCTCCGCGAGCGCCTCGGACGCCACGTCCTCGGCGAGCGGGAAGTCGCCCGTGTACCGGGCCAGCGCGCCGACGATGCGGGCCGCCTCGATGCGCCACACCGCCTCGACGGCGCGCCGCCCGGCGTCGGGGTCGGTGCCGGGACCGGCGCCGGGACCGGCGCTCACTCCGTCCCGAGCCGCTCGCGCCACCCCGCCTCCTTCTGGATCCACGGGTCGTCCTGCGGGAAGTCCTCGACGCCGTTGACGCGGCGGACCTCCAGCTTGTTGCCCGGCCCGTGCAGCGGCGCGCGGCGCGCCCACTCGATCGCCTCGTCCTTCGAGGCGACGTCGAGGATCCAGAAGCCGTTGAACAGCTCCTTGGTCTCCCCGTACGGGCCGTCGGTCACCACCGGCGTCTCCGCGGTGAAGTCCACGACCGCCCCCTCCGCGGAGTCGGCCAGGCCCTCGCCGGCCACGAGCACGCCGGCCTCCATCATCGCCTCGTTGTAGCGGCCCATCTCCGCGATGACCTCGCGGAAGTCCTTCTCGGCGTAGGCGGCGGCGCCCTCGTCGGTACCGCGCATGATCAGCATGTACTTCGGCATCGTCGTCTCCAGTGTCGGTGTGTGCCGGGTGGTGCGGGTGTGGTGCGGGTGTGGTGCGGGTGTGGGTGGTGCGGGTGCCGCTCAGAGCTGGCCGGCGGACTCCCGCCACGCGCGCTCCTTGCGGATCCACTCGTTGTCCTGCGGGAACTCGTCGATCGACGGGATCCGGCGGATCTCCGCCTTCGCCCCGGGCCCGGCCAGCGGCGCCTTCGAGGCCCAGGCGACGGCGTCCTCGACCGTCGGCACGTCCAGGATCCAGAAGCCGTTGAACAGCTCCTTGGTCTCGCCGTACGGGCCGTCGGTCACCACCGGCGGCTGCTGCGAGTAGTCGACGACGACACCCTTGGACGGCTCCTCCAGCCCCTCGGCGGCCACCAGCACGCCGGCGTCGATGAGCTGCTGGTTGTACCGGCCCATCTGCTCGATCATCTCGTCGAAGCTGATCCCGGAGTCGGCGAACGCGGCCTCGGTCTCGTCGGTGCCCCGCATGATCATCATGAACTTGGCCATCTCGGTCTCCTGCGATCGGTGGGCCCCCTGGTCGGGACCCTCTCATCCCCAGGTCGAACGGGGAACCCCGGAATCGACACGCGCCCGGAGGGATCTTCCGGCGCCCGGCAGGGCGCTGTGAATCCGATCTCTGCGGCCCCCACGGGCTGGCCTCGCACCGCCCCGGCACCGCACCCTGGAGTCATGACCCCTGCTGCTCCTGCGCCGACCCCTGCCGACGGCCGCAGCACGTTCCCCTCCATCGCGGAGTACGGCTTCCTGTCCGACTGCGAGACCAACGCGCTGGTCGCCCCCAGCGGTGCGGTGGAGTGGATGTGCGTGCCGCGCCCCGACTCCCCCAGCGTGTTCTCCGCGGTCCTGGACCGCGGGGCGGGCCACTTCCGCGTGGGCCCGCACGGCGTGCACGTGCCGGTGGCCCGCCGCTACGTGCCCGGCACGCTCATCCTCGAGACGACGTGGCAGACGTCCACCGGCTGGCTCGTGGTGCGCGACGCCATGGTCATGGGCCCGTGGCACGAGATCGACGAGCGCTCGCACACGCACCGGCGCACGCCCACCGACGATGACGCCGAGCACATCATGCTGCGCACCATCAAGTGCGTCAGCGGCACGGTGGACCTCGAGGTCGTGTGCGAGCCGATGCCGGACTACGCCCGCGCAGAGCCGCAGTGGGAGTACGACGGCGAGGGCTACGGCTCCGTCGTCGCGCGCACCGGCGCCAGCAACCCGGACCTGCGCCTGGCCGCGAGCCTGCGGTTCGGCATCGAGGGCCGGCGGGCCAGCGCCCGCACGCGCATGTCCGAGGGCGACACGCACTTCGTCGCGCTGTCGTGGTCGCACATGCCCGCGCCGGAGAGCTGGGACGAGGCGATCGAGAAGATGTGGCGCACCGAGCAGTTCTGGCGCGACTGGATCACCCAGGGCGCGTTCCCGGACCACCCGTGGCGCACCTACCTGCAGCGCTCCGCGCTGACGCTCAAGGGCCTCACCTACGCGCCGACGGGCGCGCTGCTGGCCGCCGCGACCACGTCGCTGCCGGAGACGCCCGGCGGCGAGCGCAACTGGGACTACCGCTACGCGTGGGTGCGCGACTCGACGTTCGCGCTGTGGGGGCTGTACACCCTGGGCCTGGACCGGGAGGCGAACGACTTCTTCGCGTTCATCCAGGACGTGTGCCGCGACGACAAGCCGCTGCAGGTCATGTACGGCGTCGGCGGCGAGGCGACGCTGGAGGAGCACGAGCTGGGCCACCTGACCGGGTACGAGGGGGCGCAGCCCGTGCGCGTCGGCAACGCCGCGTACTCCCAGCGCCAGCACGACGTGTGGGGCGCCGTCCTCGACTCGGTCTGGCTGCACACCCGCAACCGCGAGCAGCTGCCGGAGGCGCTGTGGCCGGTGCTCAAGAAGCAGGTCGAGGAGGCCGCGCGGCACTGGCACCGGCCCGACCGCGGCATCTGGGAGGTGCGCGGCGAGCCGCAGCACTTCACCTCGAGCAAGCTCATGTGCTGGGTCGCCCTCGACCGGGGCGCGCGCCTGGCGCGGCTGTACGACGAGCACGACTACGCCGAGCAGTGGCAGAAGCTCGCCGACGAGATCCACGCGGACATCTGCGCCAAGGGTGTCGACGAGCGCGGCGTGTTCGTGCAGCGGTACGGCTCGGACGCCCTCGACGCGTCCCTGCTGCTGGTGCCGCTGCTGCGGTTCCTGCCGCCGGAGGACCCGCGCGTGCGCGCGACGGTGCTGGCGATCGCCGACGAGCTCACCGAGGAGGGGCTCGTGCTGCGCTACCGCGTCGAGGAGACCGACGACGGCCTGCGCGGCGAGGAGGGCACGTTCACGATCTGCTCGTTCTGGCTGGTCTCGGCGCTCGCCGAGATCGGCGAGGTGGACCGGGCGCGGTCGCTGTGCGAGCGGCTGCTGTCGTTCGCCAGCTCGCTCAACCTCTACGCCGAGGAGATCGACCCGCGCACCGGGCGGCACCTGGGCAACTTCCCGCAGGCGTTCACCCACCTGGCGCTGATCAACGCCGTCATGCACGTGATCCGCGCCGAGGCCGAGCCGCTCGACCCCCGCGCGTTCCGGGCGCCGGAGCGCACCTGAGAGCGCCCGACGCCGCTCGCGCGGGGAGACGACGACGCGCCCCGGACGCTCAGGCGTCCGGGGCGCGTCGTCGTCGCGGCGGGCCTCAGTGCGCGAGGTAGCCCAGCAGGTCGTGGCGGGTGAGCACGCCCACCGGGTTGCCGCCCTCGACCACGAGCAGCGCGTCCGCGTCGTGCAGCGCCGCGCGCACGGCGTCCACGCCCTCGCCGACGCCGACGAGCGGGAACCGCTCCTCCATGTGGTCCTCGACGCGGTCGGCGAGGTTGGCCTTGCCGGAGAACACGAGGTCGAGCAGGTGGCGCTCGGTGACGGAGCCGGCCACCTCGCCGATCTTCACCGGCGGCTCGGCGACCACGACCGGCATCTGCGAGACGTCGTACTCCTGGAGGATCGCGATCGCGTCGCGCACCGTCTCGCTCGGGTGCGTGTGCACCAGCGGCGGCGTGTCGCCGGTCTTGGCGCGCAGGATGTCGCCGGCGGTCACCTCGGCGTCGGCGTCCATGAACCCGTACGAGCGCATCCAGGCGTCGTCGAAGATCTTCGACATGTAGCCGCGGCCGGAGTCGGGCAGCAGCACGACGATCACCGCCTTCCTCGCCGCCTCGGGGTCCTGCTCCTCGAGCCGGCGGGCGTACCGCAGCGCGGCCTCGACGGCCATGCCGCAGGAGCCGCCCACGAGCAGGCCCTCCTCGCGCGCGAGCCGGCGCGTCATGGCGAAGGAGTCGGCGTCGGTGACGGGGATGACCTCGTCCGGCACGGTCGGGTCGTAGGCGGCCGGCCAGAAGTCCTCGCCGACGCCCTCGACCAGGTACGGCCGGCCGTCGCCGCCGGAGTAGACCGAGCCGGCGGGGTCCGCGCCGACGACGACCACGCGCCCGCCCTCGGCCTCGGGCCGGTCGGCGCTCGCGTCCTTGAGGAACCGGCCCGTGCCGGTGATGGTGCCGCCGGTGCCCACGCCGGCGACGAAGTGGGTGACCTTGCCGTCGGTGTCCGCCCAGATCTCCGGGCCGGTGGACTCGTAGTGCGACGCCGGGCCGTTGGGGTTGGCGTACTGGTTCGGCTTCCAGGCCCCCGGGATCTCGCGCACGAGGCGGTCGGAGACCGAGTAGTAGGAGTCCGGGTCCTCGGGCGCGACGGCGGTGGGCGTGACGACGACGCGCGCGCCGTACGCGGCCAGCACGTCGCGCTTGTCCTTGCTCACCTTGTCCGGGCACACGAACACGCACTGGTAGCCCTTGCGCTGGGCCACGAGGGCCAGGCCCACCCCGGTGTTGCCCGACGTCGGCTCGACGATGGTCCCGCCCGGCTTCAGCTCGCCCGAGGCCTCGGCGGCCTCGATCATCTTCAGGGCGATGCGGTCCTTCACGGACCCGCCGGGGTTGAGGTACTCGACCTTCGCGAGGATCGTCGCCGACAGGCCGGCCGTCACGGAGTTCAGCTTGACGAGCGGCGTGCCGCCCACGAGGTCGGAGATGTGCTCGGCGTAGCGCATGGGCCCATCCTCTCGCACTTCGTCCCGGGGACGACGACGGCCGCCCCCCGTCGTCCGGGGAGCGGCCGTCGTCGGGCCGGGAGAGGCCGCGGGAGACCGTCAGTCGTTGGACTGGAAGATCGCCAGCAGGCGCAGGAACTCCAGGTACAGCCACACGAGGGTGACCGTGAGGCCGAAGGCGGCCGACCAGGCGAACTTCGAGGGCACGCCGGCCTCGACGCCGCGCTTGATGGAGTCGAAGTCCACGATGAGGGACGCCGCGGCGAGGCCGACGGCCACCAGGCCGACGACGATGCCGAGGGCGCCGCCGCGCATGCCGGCGCCGCCGAGCACGCCCGTCCACACCAGCACGAGGTTGACGAGCTGGAAGGCCAGGTAGCCGACCATCGCGATGATCAGCCAGCGCGTGAACTTCGGGGTGACGCGCACGCGGCCGGACCTGAACAGGAACAGGGAGGCGGCGAAGGTCGCCATCGTGGCGAGCACCGCCTGCAGCACGACGCCGTCGTAGAAGCTGGCGAACGCCGCCGAGATGCCGCCGAGGAACACGCCCTCGGCCACCGCGTACAGCGTGATGAGCACCGGGCTCGGGTTGCGCTTGAACGCGTTCACCAGGCCCAGCACGAGGCCGACGATCATGCCGATCGGCCAGATCTGCGGCGCCAGGTACCAGGTGGCCGCCGCGACGGCCACCAGCACGGCGAGCAGGCCGCCGGTCTTGACGATGACGTCGTCGTAGGTCAGGCGCTTGGTGTCCGCCGTCGTCGCCGACGGCGCGTTGTACAGGTTCTCCAGCGTCGCCGCGTCGGCGGCCTGGGCACCGGCGGCACCGTACTGGCCGTACTGCGGGGCCTGCCCGTAGCCCTGCTGCGGCGCGGGGGCCGTGCCCACGCCGCCCCGGCGCGCGGCCGTGCGGCGCGGCTCGCCGAAGACGTCGCTGTTCGAGAAGACGGGGTTGCTCATGAGCTCCTCCTGGTCGCGGCTGCCGGTTCCGCACCGACAAGGCGTCGGTACGCAGAGCCGGGTCGCTGGCCGTTCCAACCACCCTATGCAACGCAGGCGGGCCGCGGGAGGTTCCCGGGCCCCGGACCCGAAGTTCAGGGAGATCCCTGGTGACGCCCCGACGAGGCGCGCCCTACGCTCGGAGGGCAGGCACCACCCACACCCACCGAGGGGGCGCCATGATCGAGGCGACCGGCCTGACGAAGCGGTTCGGGCCCACGACGGCGGTCGACCAGGTCACCTTCACGGTGCGCCCCGGCATCGTCACCGGGTTCCTCGGCCCCAACGGGGCCGGCAAGTCGACCACGATGCGCATGGTGATGGGCCTGGACCGGCCGACGGCGGGCACGGTCACCGTCAACGGCCGGCCGTACGCCGAGCACCGGGCCCCGCTGGCCGAGGTCGGCGCGCTGCTCGAGGCCAGGGCCGTGCACCCGGGCCGCAGCGCCCGCCAGCACCTGCTCGCGCTGGCCGCCACGCACGGGATCCCGGCGCGGCGCGTGGACGAGGTCATCGAGCTCACCGGGCTGCAGTCCGTGGCGCGCAAGCGCGTGGGCGGGTTCTCCCTCGGCATGGGGCAGCGCCTCGGCATCGCGACCGCCCTGCTGGGCGACCCGCGCACCCTCATCCTCGACGAGCCGGTCAACGGGCTCGACCCGGAGGGCGTGCTGTGGGTGCGCAACCTCGCGCGCTACCTGGCGGGCGAGGGCCGCACCGTGTTCCTGTCCAGCCACCTGATGAGCGAGGTCGCCCTCACGGCCGACCACGTGATCGTGATCGGCAAGGGACGGATCCTGGCCGACACCCCCGTCCAGGAGCTCGTCGACGGCGCCTCGCGGCGCACCGTGCGGGTGCGCACGCCGGGCGCCGGGGCCCTCGCCGCGGCGGTGCGCCGGGCGGGCGGCACCGCCGTCGAGCACCCTGCCGACCACGGGCCCGACGGGGCCGACCACGGGGCCGACGACGGTCGCGCCGCCGGGCTGCTCGAGGTGAGCGGCCTCGACGCGGCCGTCATCGGCGAGCTGGCCCTCACGCACGGGCTGGCGCTGCACGAGCTGACCCCCGTGCGCTCGACGCTCGAGGACGCGTACATGGAGCTGACGGCGGACGCCGTCGAGTACCGCACGGAGGGAGCCCCGCGATGACCACCACCGCCACGGCCGCCACCACGGCGGCGCCCCCGCGCAGCGGCCTCGTGCGCCCGGTCACGTTCGGGCGCGTGCTGCGCTCGGAGTGGGTCAAGCTGCGCACCCTGCGCTCCTCGCTGTGGGCGGCGCTGCTGACCGTCGTCGTCATGGTCGGCCTCGCGCTGATGATGGCGAGCCTGCTGAACACCGCCCGCGGCGAGCCGGAGATGCAGCAGGGCATGGCGCAGGACGAGGGCCTGCAGGCGATCGGGCTGACGGGCACCACGGCGGTGGTGTTCGGCTACTCGTTCGCCCAGCTCGTCGTCGCCGTGCTGGGGGCGCTGACCATGACCAGCGAGCACTCGACGGGGATGATCCGGGCGACGTTCGCCGCCGTGCCGCGCCGGCTGCCCGTGCTGGCGGCCAAGCTGCTCGTGGTCGCCGGGGTGACGGCCGTGCTGGTGGTCGTGGCCCTCGCGATCGCCTACCTGGCCACGATGCCGATACTCGACGCGGCCGGCCTCGAGGTCGACTGGTCGGACGGCACCCAGGTGCGGGCGCTGGCCGGCTGCGTGCTGTACCTGGTGACGATCGGCGTGCTCGCCGTCGGCGTCGGCGCGCTGCTGCGGCACACCGCCGGCACGATCTTCACGCTCGTCGCGGCGCTGTTCGTGCTGCCGCTGGTGTTCTCGATCGTCACGTCGGTGTCCGACGCCGCGTGGGCCGAGTGGGTCAACAAGCTGCTGCCGTCGGTGGCCGGGGAGCGCGTGATCTCCACGGGCACGACGCCGGACACCCTGCTCGAGCCGTCGACCGGCTACGCCGTGCTCGCCGGCTACACCGTGGTGGTGCTGGTCGCCGCCGTCGTGGCGGTGCGGCGCCGGGACGCCTGACCCCGGCCGGCTCAGGTCACGGTCCGGCTCGGGTCGCGGCCGGCTCAGGTCACGGTCCGGTCAGGTCACGGTCCGGCAACGCTTCGCCGCCCGCCGTCAACCCCGGGTTGACACCCCTGCCCGGCGGCGGTTGACTCGACGACGTGGAGTCCACCGCGGCGTCCTGGGCACGTGCCCTCCCCCACCGGGAGGGCGCCGACCTGGACGCGGCCCGGGACCGGCTGGTGGCCGCCGGCGTCACCGCGGACGAGGCGAGGGCCGCGCTGGCGGACCTCGGCGACGGCCTGTACCGGGCGGGCCATGCCACGGACCCGCTCCGCACCGCCCTGCTGTGGAACGAGCTCGGCGCGTACCTCGCGTACGCCCAGGAGCGTGCCGCCTCCGGGCGCCGCGCCACGTACGCGCGGCTCGTGGAGGACGCGAGCCTGGCGCGCGTGGCGGCGCAGCTGGGCGTCTCGCGGCAGGCGGTGCACAAGACCGTGTCGACGCGCGACGTGGAGGAGATCTACGTCGCGACGCTCAGCCTGGGAGGACGGCAGCCGGATGGTGACTAGCACGGGGCCGGCCGCCGAGCGCCCCGACGCGCGTCCCTTCCTCCTGCGGCTGGGGCTCGCCTACCTGTGGTTCCGCGCCGCCGGCGTGCTCGGCGCGCTGGCGCTCACCGCCGCGCTGCGCATGGTCGGCGCGCCGCGCCTGGCCGCCACGGCGCTGGTGGTCGCCGCCGTCGTGGCGGGGCTGCTGGCCGGGCGCGAGGCGCACAAGCGGGCGCTGTGGCACCGCGAGCCGGACGGCACGGTCGCCATCCCCGCGTCGGTGGCCGGCGCGGTCGTCGACGGCGGCCTGGTGGTGGCGGTCGCCTGGGTGGTCACCGCGGGCATCGGGTACGAGGGGGTGTTCCCGGGAGCGGCCGTCGCCAAGCTGGCCGCCCTGGCGCTGAGCGGCGCCGCCGTCCTGATGGTCCTGCGCAGCCGCTCGCCCCGGTCGGTCGTGAGCCCGGTGATCGCCTCGCTGTGCGCCGTGGTGCGCGTCGCCGCCGCAATCGCCGCGTGGCTGGTGGCCGACCGCGTGGTCCCCACCGTCTGGCGCGCCCAGCAGGCGCTCGAGACAGGCCTGGCCGCCGTGGTGCTCGCGCTCCTGGCGACGGCCGCCGTGCTCGCGTTCCGGCGCGTGGTGCAGAGGCGCGAGGATGGCTGAAGGCACGGCGGTCGCCGGGCGCGCCGCGAGCACCGCGGCGCGCCCGGCGACGGCGTCACGGGTAGCGGACGGTGCCGCTCGCGGAGTGGTTGCGGTAGGCGTCGGTCGTGTTGGAGTCCCACAGCTGGAACCGGTAGGTACCCTGAGCCACCCCGCGCCACACGTAGCTGCCGCCGCTGCAGCTCACGGACCGCACCGTGCCCACCCGCGACCAGCTGGAGCCGCTGAGCCGGTACAGGGACAGGCTCTGCGCCTTGCCGCCGCAGTTGGTGATCGAGCTGACGTCGACCCACACGTCGCCGGAGCCGCTCGTCGTCCAGCTGCGGGAGGTGATCGACACGTCGTAGGTCGCGCTCCAGGGGAACGACGCGGCAGCGAGGGCGAGGGTGCGCGCACCGTCGCCCGCCGGGACCGCGGTCTGCGACGTGAACGTCGCGCCGTCGTCGTAGACGAGCGTCGTCGTGCCGTCGCCGTTCTCGACGACGTCCGTGGGGTCGGGCAGGTCGTCGTCGACGACGGCGACACCGGGCTCGGCCGCGCTCGGCTCGGCGGCGACGGCCGGCGTGGTGATGCCGGCCAGCATCAGGACGGCCGCCGTGACGGCGACGGTTCGGGGCGTCAGGACTCGCATAAGGGCTCCTTCGCTCGGTGGGCGGCGACACGCTCGCCACGAGGAGGCTACCGGCCGCGCAGGTCAGGCAGGGGGAAGCCCGGCACCGCCGGGCACGAGCGGGAAGGGGACCGCGGATGACGACGGAGCGCGGGCTGACCATGGAGCAGGAGCTCGAGCGGGCGGTGCTCCTCGAACGGCTGCGGCGCCGTCGGGCGCAGCGCCGCGCGGCGGCGGCCGCGAGCCAGCCGGCCGCGCGCGTGGCGCGCACCGGCACCGCGCGGAGCGACCAGGCGCGCCCCGCCGACTGAGACTCCCGGCCGGCGCCGCAGGGGGCGCCGGCCGGGTACGGACCGGGACCGGCAGGGCCGGGACCGGTCGGCCGCGGGCGGGGGGGGGCCCCGGGGGGGGCGCCGCCCCCCCGCGGGCGCGCCGGGGGGGGGGGGGGCCCGGGGGGGCCCCCCCCCCCCCCCGCGGGCGCTCCGGGGTGCTTCCCGGCGCGGCCGCCAGGCGGACGACGGTCACCGGCAGCGCACGGTGCCGCTCGCCGAGCGGGCGCGCTAGGCGTCGGTCGTGCTGGGACCCCACAGCTGGAATCGGTAGGTGCCCTGGGCCACCGCGCGCCACACTCACCGGGGTCCGGCGAAGCCGAGGCCGACGAGTCCAGGCTCGACGGTCCGGACGCGAGCGCGCCGACGTCGGCCGCGCGAGGCGGCAGGGCTCGCATGGGGCTCCCCCGCTCGGTGGGCTCGTGCTCGCCCGCAGGAGGCTACCGCCCAGCACGCCGAGGTGGACACGCTCAGGCCGGGTCCACCTTCGCGTGCTGGGCGGTGTACGGCCGGCGCTCGTCGCCGGCCCCGCCCCGCTCGGCCGGCGAGTCCGCCGGGGGCGCCGGCCGCCGGCGGGCCGCCCGCCGCTCCTTGCGCCGCTCGATGATCATGTAGATCGCCGGGACGACGTAAAGCGTCAGCAGGGTGGAGGACACCAGGCCGCCGATGACCACGAGCGCCAGCGGGCGGCTGATGAACGAGCCGCCGCCGGTGATGCCGAGCGCCATCGGGGTCAGCGCGAAGATCGTCGCCGCCGCGGTCATGACGATCGGCCGCAGGCGCTTGCGGGCGCCCTCGCGCACCGCGTCGTCGAGCGTGCGCCCGCGCTCGCGGTACTGGTTGATGAGGTCGATCAGCACGATGGCGTTCGAGACCACGATGCCCACCAGCATCAGCACGCCGATGAGGGCCGGCACGCCCAGCGGGGTGCCCGTGACCAGGAGCGCGACCAGGGCCCCGGTGGCGGCGAACGGCACGGAGACCAGCAGGATGAGCGGCTGCACCATCGAGCGGAACGTGCCGACCATGACCAGGTAGACGATCGCGATCGCGGCCAGCAGCGCCAGGCCCAGGTCGGCGAACGCGTCGGCCTGCTGGGAGGCGACGCCCCCGACCTCGACCGCCGCGCCGGCGGGCAGCTCGACGTCGTCCACGGCGGCGGTCAGCGCGGCGGTGAGCGAGCCGAGGTCCTGGCCGGACGGCGTGACCGACACGGTCGCCGAGCGCTGCCCGTCCTCGCGCGTCACCGAGGCGGGCGCCTCGACGCGCTCGACGGCGGCCACGTCGGTCAGCGGGACCACGCCCGCGGCCGTCGGCACCACGAGGCCCTCGAGCTCGTCGACGGTCGCGGGGGCGTCCTCGGCGGCCACGACCACGTCGACCGGGCCGTCGCCCAGGTCGACGCGGCCGATCGCCTGGTCGCCCATCTGCCCGGCCACCACGCCGCTGACCTGCGCCTCGGTGAGACCGGCCCGCGCGGCCGCCGCGCGGTCGACGGTCACCTGGATGCGCTCGGTGGCCGCGGAGAGGTTGTTGGCCACCTCGGCGACGCCGTCGACGTCGCCCACCGCGTCCTGCACGGCGGTCGCGGCCTGCGACAGCGTGTCGGCGTCCGGGGCGGTCACCACGAGGTCGACGGTGGAGCCGCCGAACCCGGACTCGCCGCCGGAGACCTGGACCTCGCCGGGCACGCCGGCGTCGGTGAGCGCGTCGCGGACCTCGCCGCGCGCGGCCTCGGCGTCGACGTCGGCGTCCAGCGTGACGGCGAACGACGCCTGCGGCGACGCCCCGCCGCCGGCGAAGGCCGCCATCGTGCTGTCGCCGCTGCCCACCGTGGTCTGCACCGTCTCGACGCCCGGCACGCCCTCGAGCACGCCCTCCACCTCGCGGGCGGCGTCGTCCTGCGCGGCCAGCGCCGTGCCGGCGTCGAACGTCTGCGTGACGGTCAGGGTGTTCTGGCCGGAGTCGCCGATGAAGCTGGTCTCCATCCGCGGCACCAGCGCCACGGTGCCGGCCAGCACCACGACGGCCACGCCCACCACTGCCCACGGCCGGCGCAGCGCCGTCGCCAGGCTGGGCACGTAGGCCCGCTGCCACAGGCCGCGGCGCTCCTTGGCCTCGGCGGCCTCGCGCACGGCGGCGCCGCCGTCCGCCTCCGCGCCCCGGGGGCTGCGCAGGAACCAGTACGCCAGCACCGGCACCACCATGAGCGCCACCACGAGCGAGGAGAGCATCGCGATGGCCACGGTCATGGCGAACGGGCGGAAGAGCTCGCCCACCATGCCGGAGACGAACGCGATCGGCGCGAACACGGCCACGGTGCACACCGTGGAGGCGGTGATGGCGCCGCCGACCTCGCGCACGGCGGTGAGGATCGCCTGGCGCTTGTCCTCGCCGTAGGACAGGTGCCGCTTGATGTTCTCGATGACCACGATGGCGTCGTCCACCACGCGGCCGACGGCGATGGTCATCGCGCCGAGCGTGAGGATGTTCAGCGTGTAGCCGGTCATCTGCATGACCACGAAGGTCACGGCCAGCGACAGCGGGATCGACACCGCCGAGACGAGCGTCGAGGGGATCGAGGCGAGGAAGAGCAGGATCACCACGACGGCGAACACGAGGCCGAGCCCGCCCTCGGTGGCCAGGCCGTGGATCGACTCCTCGATGAACGGCGCCTGGTCGAACACGACGGCGGTGCGCACGCCGCGCTCGTCGAGCACCGGCTGCAGCTCGTCCAGCGCGTCGGCGACGGCGTGGGAGACCTCGACGGTGTTGCCCTGCGGCGTCTTGGTGATCGCGACGCCGAGCGACGGCTCGCCGTCGAGGCGCGAGTAGGAGGTCGGGGCCTGCGGTCCGGCGGTCACCTCGGCGACGTCGCCGAGCGTCAGCGCGCCGCCGTCGGCGCCGGCCTCGCCGGCCTGACCGGCCTCGCCGGCTGCAGCGCCCTCGCCGGACGTGACGGGCAGGGGCAGTGCCTCCAGGTCCTCGACCGAGCCGATGGCCGAGCCGACCTGGACGCTGAGCTCGGTGTCGCCGTCGGCCACGGTGCCGGCGGGCACCACCGCGCCGTTGTCCTGCAGCAGCGTGCCGAGCTGCGCCGTCGTCAGGCCGGCGGCCGCGAGCGCCGCGGGGTCGGCGTCGATGCGCACCTCCTGGTCCGCGACGCCGGAGACGCTGACGCCGCGCACGTCGTCGACCTCCTCGAGGCGCGGCACGATCGTGTCCTCGACCAGCGCCGCGAACGCCGCGTCGTCGAGCTCCTCCCCCTCGCCCGCGCGGGAGACCGCGAGCTGCAGCACGGGCAGGTCGTCGACCGACCCGGTGACCACCTGCGGGTCGACGTCCTCGGGGAGCTGGCTGCGGACCTGGTCGACCGCGCCGCGCAGCTGCGTGGCGGCCGAGTCCATGTCGGTGCCGTAGGCCATCTCGACGCTGGTCACCGACATGCCGGTGGACGACGTCGAGCTGACGGCCTCGACGCCGTCGACCCCCTTGACGGCCGTCTCGAGCGGCTCGCTCACCTGGTCGGCGACGACGTCGGGCGCGGCGCCGGGGTAGGTGGTCACCACGGCGGCCTGCGGGATCTGCAGCGACGGGATCAGCTCCTGGCGCAGCGACCCCATGGAGACGACACCGAGCACGAAGATCGCGACCGTCGCCAGGGCGACGACCGCGCGGTTCGCCAGGGACAGCCGGGCGAGGTGGGACACGCAGCACTCCAGTCGTGATCAGGTGGCGCACGACGCCGGTGTCGTGTCTGTCGCTCGGACCAACGAAGCGTATCCCCGGGCGGTTCCCGCCTCCCGACGCAGAGGCCGCCGCTAGCCTGGCGCGCGTGCTGAGCGACTCGACCACCGCCGCCCTGTCCGCCTGGACCTCCGAGCGCCGGAGGGCCGCGCGGGTGCCCGCGCTGTCGGCCGCCGTCGGCCGCGCCGGGCGGGTGGCGTGGACCGGCACCGTCGGCACCGGCGTCGGCACCGTCGTCGGCCCGGAGCACGCCTTCCGGGTCGGGTCGATCACCAAGCCGATGGTGGCCGTGGCGGTGCTGCGCCTCGACGCGGCCGGGGCCGTGCGGCTCGAGGACCCGGTGGGGCGGTACCTGCCGGACGCGCCGGCGCCGGACGCCACCCTGGTGCAGCTGCTCACCCACACCGCCGGGCTGCCCGCGGAGCCGGCGGGCGCCTGGTGGGAGCGCGCGGGCGGCACGACGTGGGCCGACCTGGCGGCCCTCGCGCCGCTGGCCGCGCCCGGCGGCCAGCACCACTACTCCAACGTGGGCTTCGCCGTGCTGGGCCGGCTGCTGGAGCAGCTGCACGGGCGCGCGTGGGACGCCGTGCTGCGCGACGAGGTCTGGACGCCGCTGGGGATGGCCGCGACCGGGCGCGTGCCGGCGGGCCCGCACGCCACGGGGTTCGCGGTGCACCCGCACGCCGACCTGGTGCACGCCGAGCCGGTCGCCGGCTACGGGGCGATGGGGCCCGCCGGCGAGGTGTGGTCGACGCCGTCAGACCTGGTCCGCTTCGCCTCGTGGCTCGTGGCGGCGGGCCCGGCGGGCGCCTGGGACGCCGCCCACGACGCGCGCACGCCGGGCGGCGGCGACGCCGTGCTGCCGCTCGCGGCGCGCCGCCGCATGTGCGCGCCCCTGGTCGTGGTCGACGAGCCGGGCGCTCCGTGGACGACGGCGTGGGGCCTCGGCGTGAGCGTGCACCACGAGGACGGCGTGCGGAGCGCGGGGCACGGCGGGTCGGTGCCGGGGTTCACCGCGGCGGTGCGCGCCGACGTCGTCACGGGCGACGTGGTGGCCGCGTGCGGGTCGTCCACCGCCGGGTTCGGCGAGGTGACCTCGCTGCTGCGCACGCTGGCCGACGCCGAGCCGGCCGCGGCCGCCGACCCCTTCGCGACGCCGTCGGACCACGACGACCGAGCCGACCTGCTGGACCTCGCCGGCACCTGGTACTGGGGGCCGCAGCCGTTCACCGTGCGGGTGGGCGCCGACGGCGGGCTGGCGCTCGTGGCCGACCGGCCCGGCGGGCGGGCGTCGCAGTTCGCGCGCACCGGCCCGCGGGAGTGGGTCGGCACGGTGGGCGGCTACTGGCGCGGCGAGACGCTGCGCGTCGTCGAGCGTGCCGGCCGCGCGGTCGCGCTCGACGTCGGCACGTTCTGCTTCACGCGCACGCCGTACGACCCGGACGTCGACGTCCCGGGCGGGCACGACGCCGCGGGCTGGCGCCCGCTGCGCTGACCGCTCCCGCCTGGATTGTTGCCCCAGGCATTGACATACTTAGCATGCCTAAGTATCTTGGTGGCACGTGAGTACGGAGCTGCGCGAGCTGCTGGGCGACCTCGTCCAGGCCAACGGCCGACTGGTCCGGGTCGCGGCGCGTCACCTCGCCGGGACCCGTGCGGCGGCCGAGTCCCCCGCCGTCTGGCGCACCCTCGGCGTGCTGGCGTCCCGGGGGCCGATGCGGGTCAGCGAGCTCGCGGCCCACAGCCGGGTGGCCGCGCCCACCATGACCAAGCTCGTGGCCACGCTGCTCGAGCGGGGTCACGTGCGCCGGACGAGCGACCCGAGCGACGCCCGCGCCTCCACGATCTCGATCACGGACGACGGGCGCGCCGCCTACGACGAGTGGCGCGGGGCGGTCGCCGCCGCCCTGGCCCCGTACTTCACGGACCTGGCACCGGCCGACCTGGACGCCCTGCGGCGCACGGTCCGGCTGCTGCAGGACCGGATCGAGCTCGGCGAGAGCGAGACCCGCACCGAGCATCAGGACGCAGACCTGGAGGTAAGCACCAAGTGACCGCAGTCGACAGGGCGCCGGAAGGCCGGGCCCCCGAGGGCGCCGGCAGCGCCGCGAAGGCCACCGCGCACGGCGGGGGCGGCGGATCGCTGCTGAAGCAGCCGCTCGCGGTCTGGGCGATCGCGTTCGCCGCGACCGTGTCCTTCATGGGCATCGGTCTGGTGGACCCGATCCTGCCCGCCATCGCCGAGGCGACCCACGCGACGCCCACGCAGACGTCGCTGCTGTTCACCACGTACCTGCTGGTGACCGGCTTCGCGATGTTCTTCACCAGCTGGGTCTCCAGCCGCATCGGCGCGCGCAAGACGCTGCTGATCGGCCTGGCCGTCATCGTCGTGTTCGCCGCCCTCGCCGGGTCCAGCGCCACGGTCTGGCAGATCATCGGGTTCCGCGCCGGCTGGGGGCTGGGCAACGCCCTGTTCATCTCCACCGCGCTGGCCAGCATCGTAGGCGCGGCCGCCGGCGGCGCCGCCAACGCGATCATCCTGTACGAGGCGGCGCTCGGCGTCGGCCTCGCCGTCGGCCCCCTCGTCGGCGGCCTGCTCGGCAACGTCTCCTGGCGCGGCCCGTTCTTCGGCACCGCCGTGCTCATGGCCGTCGCCTTCGTCGCGATCGCCACGATGCTGCGCACGAAGGACAAGCCGCAGCCCACGAGGCTCTCGGCCCCGTTCCGCGGCCTGGCGGTGCCCGGCCTGCGGGTCATGGCGATCGCCGCGCTGTTCTACAACATGGGCTTCTTCGTGCTGCTCGCCTACGCGCCGTTCGCGCTGCAGCCGCTCGGCGTCTCCGACGCCCTGACCCTCGGGTACGTGTTCTTCGGCTGGGGCTTCGCCCTGGCCATCACCTCGGTGTTCGGGGCGCCGCTGCTGACCCGTCGCCTGCGCCGCTCCGTGGTGCTGCGGATCGTCATCCCGCTGTACGCCGTCGTGCTGCTGCTGGCGGGCATCCTGCACACCAGCGCGACCGCGCTGATCGTCCTGATCGTCGTGGGCGGCCTGTTCCTCGGCATCCTGAACACGGTGCTCACCGAGTGCTCGATGGAGGCCACCGACCTGCCGCGCGGCGTCGCGTCGTCGGCCTACTCCGGCGTGCGGTTCGTGGGCGGCGCCATCGCCCCGCCGCTGGCCTCGTGGCTCGCCGACGTCACCGGCACCACCGCGACGCCGTTCTTCTTCGGCGTGCTCGTGCTGGTCGTCTCCACGCTCGTGATCACGTTCGGCCGCAAGCACCTCGCGCGCGCCGACGGCATCGAGGAGGACCGCGAGCAGGAGGGCGAGGAGATCATCGTCGGCGCGATCGACTGACGCCCCCCCCCCGCGACACCCCGCGACACCCCCGCGACACCCCGGCGAGCGCCGTGGTTGCCCGGCTTCCTCCCGCGGGATGCCGGGCGACCACGGCGCTCGTCGCGTGCGGGCACCGGTGCCCCCGCCCGGGTTCGAACCGGGACTGGGCCGGGTTTAAGCCGGCTGCCTCTGCCAGTTGGGCTACGGGGGCCGACGACGGAACGCCCGGCCGGCGCGAACCGGCGCGGGCCGGCGCGCGTCGTCGGCACCGACCGTACCGCCTGCGCCGGGCGGCTCTGCCCTCGGCAGATGTGCCGCAGGCAGAAGCCCCTCCCCCCGGCGGGGCCGGCGGCCGCACGGTGGGACGCATGACCACCGCACCCGGCGCCGCGAGCGCCTCACCCGCCACCCCGACCACCGTCCCCACCGCGAGGTCCGAGGCCGCCGCCCCGGCGGGCCCGTTCGACGACCAGCTGGCCGCGCGCCTGCTGCACCAGCGCATCGTCGTCGTCGGCACGGAGATCGACGACGCCGTCGCCAACCGCGTCTGCGCGCAGCTCCTGCTGCTGTCCGCCGAGGACCCCCGCGCCGACGTCGCCCTCTACGTCAACTCCCCCGGCGGGTCCGTCTCGGCGGGCCTGGCGGTGTACGACACGATGCGACTGCTGCCCGGCGACGTCGTCACGGTCGGGTTCGGCCTCGCCGCGAGCATGGGCCAGTTCCTGCTCACCGCCGGCACGAAGGGCAAGCGGTACGTGCTGCCGCACACCCGCGTGCTCATGCACCAGCCCTCGGCCGGGATCGGCGGCACGGCCGTCGACATCGCCATCCAGGCGGAGAACCTCGCCCACACCAAGCGCGTGGTGCAGGAGCTCACCGCCCGGCACACCGGCCGCACCGTCGAGCAGGTCGCCGCCGACGCCGACCGCGACCGCTGGTTCACCGCCCCCGAGGCGGTCGAGTACGGGCTGGCCGACCGGGTCGTGGAGACGGTCGACGACGTGCGGCCGGCCGCCGCCGGCCGGAAGGCGGGGCTGTGATGTCGACGTACACGATCCCGACGGTCGTCGAGCGCACCGGGCTCGGCGAGCGCGCCTACGACGTCTTCAGCCGGCTGCTGCGCGAGCGGATCGTCTTCCTCGGCACCGAGATCGACGACGGCGTCGCGAACGTGGTCATGGCGCAGCTGCTGCACCTGGAGTCCGAGGCGCCGGACCTGGACATCGACCTGTACATCAACTCCCCCGGCGGCTCGGCCACCGCGATGACCGCCATCTACGACACGATGCAGTTCGTGCGCTGCGACGTGGCCACCACCTGCCTGGGGCAGGCGGCGTCGGCGGCCGCCGTGCTGCTCGCGGCCGGGGCGCCGGGCAAGCGGGCGGTGCTGGAGCACTCGCGCGTGCTGCTGCACCAGCCGTCCGGCGGGGGCCAGGGCACGGTGTCGGACCTCGAGATCCAGGCGGCCGAGGTGCTTCGGCTGCGCGCGGAGACCGAGCAGATCCTCGCCCGGCACACCGGCCGATCGCCGGAGCGGCTGCGCGCCGACACCGACCGCGACCTCGTGCTGTCCGCGACGCAGGCGGTGGAGTACGGCGTCGCGGACGCCGTCGTGACGTCCCGCAAGCTGCCGGTGGGTGCCGTCGCGGCGGCGTGACGGCGGCCGGCGTCGTCAGGCGGCGAGGACCACGACGTCGGCGGCCGGGCCGGCCGTGCGGCCGCCCACGGGGCCGAGCGGCCGCACGGCCGCGCTCGGGCCGGCGGTCAGGTCGAGCACCCGCGCCTCGCCCCGGGCGCGCGCCCGGGCGACGGCGAGCTCGGCGTGGGCCCGCGCCACAAGGTCCAGCAGCGCCAGGCCGAGCGCCCCGCAGACGGCGGCGAGCACCTCGCTGGAGGCCTCCTTGCGGCCACGCTCGACCTCGGAGAGGTAGGCGGTGGACACCCGGGCGGTGGCGGCGACGTCCTGCAGGGTGCGGTCCTGGCGGCGACGCTCTCGCCGCAGGATCGCCCCGACGAGGTCGCGCAGGAGCGGCTCGGCGGCGGGTGCGGACTGGCGCGGGACCGCGGGCAGGCTCATGCGGTCACGCTACCGGCGTGGCGCGCCGCGGCGCACCGGTTCGCGCCCGGGTCCACCCGCCGGTCTGCTCAGGGCGTAAGCGGGCGCCGGACGCCTCCCGGTACGACGACGGCGGCGGCCGGGACCGGGGGTCCCGACCGCCGCCGTCGTCAGCGGTGCGTCAGCGCGTCACCACTTCTGGGCGCTGACCTTGTCCGCGTCGTCGGTGTCGACGGTCTTGCCCTCGGCGGCCGAGGCCGCGGAGGACGTCGCCTTCTGCTCGACCTTCTCGCCCGGCTTGGCCGGCGGCACGGACGCGCGACGGAACTCCTCGCGCGGGTCGTGCACGGAGCCGAGCGAGATGACCTCGCGGCCCATGAGGAACTGGCCGATCCAGCCGACGAGGATGCGCAGCTTGCGGTTGCCCGTGGGCATCGCCATGACGTGGTAGCCGCGGTGCGCGAGCCACGCGAGCGGGCCCTTGAGCTTGAGGAAGCCGAACAGCTCGGCGACGCCCTTGTACAGGCCCAGGGAGGCCACGACGCCGACGCTCTTGTGCGAGTACTCCTCGACCGGCTCGCCCTTGTAGCCCGCGACGATGTTGTCGGCGAGCTTGGTGGCCTCGCGGATGGCGTGCTGGGCGTTCGGCGGGCAGAACTTGCCCGGGTTGAGCACGTCCGGCACCGCGGCGCAGTCGCCGGCGGCCCAGGCGTCGGGCACGACGTTGCCGTCCTCGTCCGCGACCTGGAGGGTCGGCAGCACGGTGACGCGACCCATCTTGTCGACGGGCAGGTCCGAGGCCTCCTTGATGACCGGGTTGGCCTTGACGCCCGCGGTCCACACGATCGTCTCGGTGTCGAACTCCACCCCCGTGGAGGTGACCACGTGGCCGTCGACGCACGAGCTGAGGAACGTGTTGAGGTGGAACTCGATGCCGCGCTTCTGCATCTCCTCGAGGGCCCACTTGCCCATGGGCTCGGAGACCTCGGGCAGGATGCGGCCCGCGCCCTCGATCATGACGAAGCGCAGGTCCTCGGGCTCGATCGTCGGGTAGTTGCGCGTGGCGTAGCGCGCCATGTCCTCGATCTCCGCGATGGCCTCCACGCCGGCGAAGCCGCCGCCGATGAACGTGAAGGTGAGCATCTTCTTGCGCAGCTCGGGGTCCCAGGTGGACGAGGCGACGTCCATGCGGTTCAGCACGTGGTTGCGGACCGCGATGGCCTCCTCCACGTTCTTGAACCCGATGGCGTTCTCCGCCAGGCCCGGGATGGGCAGCGTGCGGGAGACCGAGCCGAGACCGACGACGAGCTGGTCGTAGGAGACCTCGTAGTCCGGACCCTCCTCCGGGCGGATCGTGACGCGCTTGTCGCCGTGGGCGATGTTGACGACCATGCCCTGCAGCACGTCGATGCCCTTGAGGGCGCGACGGTGCGGGGCGACGACGTCACGAGCGTCGATGGACCCGGCGCCGGCCTCGGGGAGGAACGGCGCGTACGTCATGTAGGGGCGAGGGTCGACGACGACGATCGCCGCCTCGCTCTTCTTCAGCTTCTTGCGCAGGCGGCGCGCCACGTAGAGCCCGACGGACCCACCACCGAGCACCACGATGCGGGGCACCTTGCGGGGGCGGGGCGTCGGGGTCGGCTCCGTGGCAGCGTCGACCGTGGCCAGGTCGTTCTGAGGCATGGGGCCAGTCTACGGCGGCCCGGGAGCCCCGCAGGCGGGCGTCTCGCATCTCACACCCGTCGCCCGGGGCAACCGGTCTCCCGCGGCCCGGCGGGCCGCCTCAGCGGGCGGCGGAGGCCGTCGTCGCGCGCCCCTGGACGGGGTCGCCGGCGGGCGCCCGGGCCGGCTCCTGGGCGCCCTCCTCCCCGGCGTCCTGCGCGCCACCCTCGGGCGCGTCGCCGTCCTGCGCTCCACCGTCGGGCGAGTCGCCGGGCCCCGCCGGCGCGATCGCCGTCGGCGCCTTGAGGAACGGCCACGGCATGGTGCGCGGCTGCGCGCCGACGGCGGGGCGCATCGTCCCGGTGGCGTCGTCGCTGACCACGTCTTCGCGCGCGACCGCCGACAGCGGGTAGACGTTCCAGCGCTGCCGCCCGTCGGTGGCGAGGCCCGGCTGGAAGTACCACAGGCCCGGCAGCTCCGGCACGGCCCACACCCGCGTCGCGCCCTTGTCCGACACGGTCCGCACCGGGCGGCCGCGGTCGTCGAACAGCTGCACGTCCTTGAGGGGGTTGCCGTCGGCGTCGTAGGCGAACAGGTTGGACACCTGCATGCCGTCGACCCACACGCCGTCCTCGTCGGGGACGCCCGCCCGGGCGTAGTCGACGGGCGCCGCCACGGACATCGCGTCCGCGTACCCCTGGCCGTTCGAGCCGGCGCTGCCCTCGACGACCCGGTCGCGGGTGACGTCCACGAGGGGCACGACCAGGAGCGCGGCCGCGGCCGTCGCGACGAGCGCCAGCCGCGGCGTCCACCGCCACGGCAGCCAGCGGCCGCGCCCCCACTGCACACTCACCACGACCGCGGCCACCTGCAGCACGAGGTCGGACGTCTCGACCGGGACCAGCGAGAACCAGGAGCCGCCGACGGCCGACGCTGCCCACGAGCCCAGGACCCAGCCGCGCACGACCCACCACACCGGCCGCAGCTCACGCGCCAGGCCGCGCACCGAGCGCCACCCGGCCGTGGCCGTGACCGGCGCCCAGGCCCGCGCCCAGGCGTCCCGGACCCCGGCCCC
>NZ_WUWN01000042.1 GCF_009846865.1 Puerhibacterium puerhi | reverse complement strand
AGGCGGCGGGCGCCTCGGGCTGCGCGGGGGCCTGCGGGGCAGGCTTGGGGGCGGCGGGCCGCGAGGCACCCGGCTTGGGCGCGGAGGCGGCCGCCTGGTCGGGCACGGACGGCGCGGCAGGCGCCGCCGGGGCCGGGGCGGCCGCGGCGGCAGGCTGCGGCGCGGTGTCCGCGGCAGGCTTGGGGGTCGGCCGGGCCGCGGGCTTCGCGGGGGCCTCGGACTTGGCCGCGGGGGCCGCGTCCTTGAACTTCTCGCGCATCATGCGCTCGACCGGCGCCTCGAGCGTCGAGGACGCCGAGCTCACGTACTCACCGGCGTCCTTCAGCGCGGCGAGGAGCTCCTTGCTCGTCTTCCCGAGCTCTTTTGCGAGCGCGGAGACACGAATCTTTGCCACATCTCTCCTGTCTCGGCCCTCCCCGAGGCAGGAAAGGACCGTCGTCAGTAACGAGTACTCATCGCAGGGGACTCATCGGGTGCCCATCGGCTTCTGACCCGCTTCCTTGTCGACGTACACGTGGTGCGGCCGAGACCCCTCGTGGGTCCCGGTCGGGACGGTGCTTCAACGGCCGTGACGCTCCAGATAGTCCTGGACCGGCCCCAGGTCGAGCGGTCCGGCCACACGCAGCGCGCGGGGCACGGCCCGCCGTCGTGCGGCGAGGTCCAGGCAGGCACGGTCCGGGTGGAGCCAGGCGCCGCGCCCCGGCAGGGCCTTGCGCTCGTCCACCACCACCGCCGGGCCGCCCTCGGGCGACGGCGACGCCGTGGTGGCCGGCGCGAGGACCAGCCGCAGGAGTGCCGACCGCAGGTCGCGCTCCCGGCACCCGACGCACGTGCGCACCGGGCCGGCCGCGAGGGTCGGTGAGGGGGTGCGGGGGTGTGCAGGGTCGTGGGCGCGCGGCCCGGTCCTGGACAGTCTAGCGCGCGGGTCGGCCCCGGCGGGACCGCGACCCGTCACGAGTCGTCGCGCTCCCGGGTGCCGTGACCGGCCGCGGCGCCCGCGCCGGCACCCTCGGCGCCCTCGGCGTCGGAGCGGATGTCGATCCGCCAGCCCGTCAGCTTCGCGGCGAGGCGGGCGTTCTGCCCCTCCTTGCCGATCGCGAGCGACAGCTGGTAGTCCGGCACGACGGCGCGGGCGGCCTTGGCGTCGCGGTCGACGACCGTGACCGACGTCACGCGCGCCGGCGACAGCGCGTTGGCGACGAACCGCGCCGGGTCCTCGGCCCAGTCGACGATGTCGATCTTCTCGCCGCGCAGCTCGGTCATCACCGCACGCACGCGCGCACCCATCGGGCCGATGCACGCGCCCTTGGCGTTGAGCCCCGCCACCCGCGAGCGCACGGCGACCTTGGTGCGGTGCCCGGCCTCGCGGGCCACCGCCATGATCTCGACCGACCCGTCGGCGACCTCGGGCACCTCCAGCTCGAAGAGCTTGCGCACGAGCCCGGGGTGCGTGCGCGACAGGGTCACCTGCGCGCCCTTCATGCCGCGGGAGACCTCGACGACGAACGCGCGCAGCCGCTCGCCGTGGGCGTAGTCCTCGGTCGGGACCTGCTCGTGCGGCGGCAGCACGGCCTCGGTGCCGCCGACGTCCACGAGCACGACGCGCGGGTCGCGCCCCTGCTGGATGACGCCCGCGAGGACCTCGCCCTCCTTGCCGCGGAACATGCCGAGCACCTGGTCGTCCTCGGCGTCGCGCAGGCGCTGCACGATGACCTGGCGCGCCGTGGCCGTCGCGATGCGGCCGAAGTCGTGCGGCGTGTCGTCGAACTCGGGGCCGAGGTCGACGCGCGGGTGCGCCTCGGGGTCCTCGGGGTCGGGCGTGCGGATCTCCTCGCGCGCCCACACCGTCACGTGGCCGGAGCGGCGGTCCAGCTCGACGCGGGCGTTGCGGTGCGCGTCCGGGGTCCGGTGGTAGGCGGACAGGAGGGCCTGCTCGATCGCCTCGACCAGCACGTCCAGGCTGATGTCCCGCTCGCGCTCCAGCAGCCGCAGCGTGCTCATGTCGATGTCCATGTCAGCCCTCCTGGGTGCGGGTCTCGCCCGCGTCGTCGGCCGCGGCGTCGCCGGCGGCGTCATCGTCGTCCTCGAGGCGCTTCAGCTCGACCTCGACCTTGGCCTTGCGCACCTGGTCCAGCGGCACGCGGGCGCCGTCCTCGAGCACCAGTGCCTGCCCGTCGCCGTCCTCGACGACGTCCGTCAGCCGGCCGGTCAGGTCCCGGCCGTCGGCGAGCCGCAGCGTCACGAGCCGCGTGCGCGCGCGCCGGAAGTGGCGCGGCTGCGTCAGCGGCCGGGACGTGCCCGGCGTCGAGACCTCGAGCGTGTACACGCCCGGCACGACGTCGTCGGCGTCGAGCGCCGCGGAGACCTCGCGGGAGGCCTCGGCGAGGGTGTCGGAGTCGAGGCTGCCGATCGCGTCCTCGGGCAGGTCCAGCGTGATGCGCACGACCGAGCGGGCGCCCGCCCGCGAGACCTGGACGTCCTCGAGCCACAGCCCGGCGCCGGCGACCACCGGCCCCACGACCTCGCGCACCGCGTCCGCCACGTTCCCGCGGCCCTGCTCCGTCATCGAATGCCTCCCGCCGGCCTCATCCTGGTCTCACGCCCGGGTCCGGCACGACCGGTGTGTTGTTGTGCGAGGTCAAGGGTAACGAACTGTGCCGCCGCCTCGCGCCGCGGCGGCGTGCTCTTGCCCACGCCGCCCGCTCGCCGGCGGCGCGGCGGCGGCGCGGGAGCGCCCGCAGCGCGTGGCATCATCGGCGGCGATGGAACCCCTGCCGGGCGCCGCGCGCGCCGACCGCCCCGCGCCCGCCCCGACCGATAGCCGCTTTGGCCCGCGCCGCCGCCTCGCGGCGGCCGTCCTGCTCGCCGCGGCCCTGGCCGGCTGCGGGCTGCGGGTGGAGTCGGCGCCGCCGGGCGAGCCGGTCCCCGGCGCGCTCGAGCAGGTGCGGCGCACGGCCGTGGACGACGCCCTGCTCGTGGCGCAGGACGCCGACGCCGCCGCGTCCGCGGGCGCCGTCCCGTCCGAGGCGGTCGCTGCGGAGCTGGAGCGGGTGGCCGCGCAGTCGCGGGAGCACGCGCAGGCCCTGGGCGGCGTCTACGACTCGGGGGTCGCCGACGAGCTGACCGACGACCTCGCGAGCGGCTCGCCGTCCCCGTCGCCGAGCCCCGCGGCCACCGTCACGCCCGCGGACGTGGTGGCGGCGCTGGCCGACGCCGCGGCGCGCACCCGCGTCGCCGCCGGCACGACGTCGGACGGCCCGTTGGCGCGCCTGCTCGCGTCGGTGTCGGCCGCGCAGTCGGTGTCGGCCGCGCGGCTCGCGAAGGCGGCGGACGTCGAGGCGCCGGAGCGCACCGCCCCCGTGGTGCCCACCCCGGCTGCCTCGCCGAGCGCCTCGCCCTCGCCGTCGGACGACGCGTCCGCGCCGGTCGCGACGAGCGCGCCGGGCGCGGGCGCCGACCGGGTGCCCGAGGGCCTGACCGCCGACGACCTCGCCGCGCTCGTCGCGTCCGAGGACGCCGCCGGGTACGCGCTCGAGCTGCGCGCCGCGCGGGCGTCGGGCGACGCGCGGGGCAGGCTGGCGGCCCGGGCGGCCGTGCACCGCGAGCGGGCCCAGGGCTGGGCGGCACTCGGCGGCCTCGACGGGACGGACCAGGACCCGCGCCGCGTCGCGTACGCCGTCCCGGCCGACCTCGACGACGCCGCGCTGGTGCGCCGGCTCGAGCAGGGGCTGGCCACGGACTACGCGAGCCTCGTCGCCACGACGGCCGCGGGGACGCGCACCGTGCTGGTCGACCTGCTCGCCGACGGGGCGCTGACGCTCGACGCGTGGGGCGCCGACGTCGCCGACCTGCCGGGGCTGCCGGAGCAGGACGCGACGGCGTCGCCGTCGGCGAGCGGGTCCGCGACCCCGGACGCGGGCACCGCCCCCGCACCGGCGACGCCCGGGTCGTGACGACCCGGGCGTCGCGCGGGGGCACCCGCCCCTGACGATGCCGCTGGTCAGGCGAGCAGCTCGGCCACGCGACGCGCGGTGACCTCGACGGCGTCGTCGACCGCCACCTGCTCGGCCTCGCCGGCGCGCGGGCGCACCTCGACGACGCCGTCGGCCAGGCCGCGGCCGACCACGAGCAGCAGCGGGACCCCCAGCAGCTCGGCGTCGGCGAACTTCACGCCGGGCGACACCTTGGGCCGGTCGTCGTAGATCACCTCGACGCCGCGCTCGGCCAGGCCCTGGGCGATGCGCTCGGCGGCCTCGAACACCTCGGTGCCCTTGCCGGTGGCGACCACGTGCACGTGCGCGGGCGCCACGTGCGGGGGCCAGGCCAGGCCGCGCTCGTCGTTGTTGGCCTCCGCGAGCGCCGCGAGCGCCCGCGTGACGCCGATGCCGTAGGACCCCATGGTCACCACGACCTGCTTGCCGTTCTCGTCCAGCACGGTCAGGCCGAGCGCCGCGGCGTACTTGCGGCCGAGCTGGAAGATGTGGCCCATCTCGATGCCGCGGGCCAGCTCGAGCGGGCCCGAGCCGTCGGGGGCCGGGTCGCCGGCCCGCACCTCGGCCGCCTCGATGGTGCCGTCGGCCGTGAAGTCGCGGCCCGCGACGAGGTCGAAGACGTGCCGGCCAGGCTCGTCGGCCCCGGTGATCCAGCGGGTGCCGGGCACGACGCGCGGGTCGAGCAGGTAGCGGATCGCCGAGCGGCGCTCCCCCGTCTCGGGGTCGGTCACCTGGGCGCCCTGCGGGCCGAGCACGCCGGGGCCGATGTAGCCCTTGGTCAGCTCGGGGTGCGCGGCGAAGTCGGCCTCGGTGGCGGGCTCGGCCTCGGCCGGCGCGACGGCCGCCTCCAGGCGCTTGAGGTCCACCTCGCGGTCGCCCGGCAGGCCCACCACGAGCAGCTCGCGCCGCCCGTCCGGGTGCGTGAGGGCCAGCACGACGTTCTTGAGCGTGTCGGCGGCCGTCCACGCCCGGTCGGGGCGCGGGAACTTGGCGTTCGCGACCTCGACGAGCGTGTCGATGGTGGGGGTGTCGGGGGTGTCCTCGACGTGCGCGGCGGGGGCGTCGTCGTACGGCACAGGGTCCGGCACCGGCGTCACGACCGCCTCGACGTTGGCGGCGTACCCGCCCGCGGAGCGCACGTAGGTGTCCTCGCCGATCGGGGACGGCGAGAGGAACTCCTCCGAGCGGGAGCCGCCCATGGCGCCGGACATGGCCGAGACGATGACGTACTCCAGGCCCAGGCGCTGGAAGATCCGCTCGTAGGCGTCGCGGTGCTTGCCGTAGGAGACGTCGAGTCCGGCGTCGGTGTGGTCGAACGAGTAGGAGTCCTTCATGACGAACTCGCGGCCGCGGATGAGCCCGGCGCGGGGGCGGGCCTCGTCGCGGTACTTCGTCTGGATCTGGTAGATGATCGCCGGCAGGTCCTTGTACGAGGAGTAGAGGTCCTTGACCAGCAGGGTGAACATCTCCTCGTGCGTGGGCGCCAGGAGGTAGTCGGCCTCCTTGCGGTCCTTGAGCCGGAAGAGGTTGGGCCCGTACTCCTCCCAGCGGCCCGTCGCCTCGTACGGCTCGCGGGGCAGCAGGGCCGGGAAGTGCACCTCCTGGCCGCCGATGGCGTCCATCTCCTCGCGCACGATCGCCTCGATCTTGCGCAGCACGCGCAGGCCGAGCGGCAGCCACGTGTAGATGCCCGGAGCCGCGCGGCGGATGTAGCCCGCCCGCACGAGCAGCTTGTGCGAGACGACCTCGGCGTCGGCCGGGTCCTCCCGCAGCGTGCGGACGAAGAGGCTGGACAGGCGCAGCAGGTCGCCCTTCGTGGTCCCACCGGGGACGGACGCAGAAGACATGGCGCCCAGGATATCGGCGCGCGGCGCCGCCCCCGGACGGTCCGGCGCGCCGACGTCGGCGGCGTGCGCCACGATGAGCCCATGCCCGAGCTGCCCGAGGTGGAGGCGCTCGCCCGGTTCCTGGGCGAGCGGACCGTCGGCCGCACCGTCGTCGGTGCCGACGTGGGGAACATCGCCGCGCTCAAGACCTACGACCCGCCGGTGACCGCGCTGGTCGGCGCCACGGTGCGCGGCTGGGCCAGGCACGGCAAGTGGCTGGACATGGCGACGTTCGACGACGACGGCGTCGACCCGCACCTGCTGGCGCACCTGTCGCGCGGCGGGTGGCTGCGCTGGTACGACGAGGCGCCCGCGACGGCGGTGCGGCCGCGGCTGGGCGGGTCCGCGCGCGGGGCGGTGATCGCGCTGCGCGTGCGGCTCGACGACGGCTCCGGGTTCGACCTCACGGAGGCGGGGACCACCAAGCGGCTGGCCGTGCACGTGGTCCGCTCCCCCGACGAGGTCGAGCAGGTGCGCACCCTCGGCGTCGAGCCGCTGTCCGACGCGTTCACCGTCGAGGCCCTGGGCGCGCTGCTCGCGGCGCGCAACCAGCAGGTCAAGGGCCTGCTGCGCGACCAGTCGGCGATCGCCGGGATCGGCAACGCCTACTCCGACGAGATCCTGCACGTGGCGCGGTTCTCGCCGTACAGGCTCACCCGCTCGTTCACGCCCGCCGAGACGACGGCGCTGCACGCCGCGGTGGTCGGCACGCTGACGGCGGCGGTCGCGGCGTCGGCGGGCAGGCCGGCCAAGGAGCTCAAGGACGCCAAGCGCGCCGGGATGCGGGTGCACGGGCGCACCGGCGAGCCGTGCCCGGTGTGCGGGGACACCGTGCGCGAGGTCTCGTTCGCCGACCGGTCGATGCAGTACTGCCCCACCTGCCAGACCGGCGGCCAGGTGCTCGCGGACCGCAGGCTGTCGCGGCTGCTGAAGTAGGGCGCGGGCTCAGGGCCGCACGGTCAGGACAGCAGGGTCAGGACAGCACGGTCGGCGACAGCAGGGTCAGAACAGCACGGTCGCGTAGGTGCCCACCTGCTCGAAGCCCACGCGCAGGTAGGAGCGCAGGGCCCGGGAGTTGTACCCGTTGACGTACAGGGAGACCACGGGCGCCACGCGCGCCCGGGCGTCGGCGACGACGGCGGCCATGCCGGTCTCGGACCAGCCTCGGCCGCGGTAGCGCGGGTCCACCCACACGCCCTGCACCTGCGCGACGCCGAGGGCCACGGCGCCGAGCTCGGCCTTGAAGCCGACCAGGGTCTCGGCGTCCGGCCCGTCGTCGGCCCGCTCGAGGCGCACGTAGGAGCGGCGCTCCTCGATGAGCGACCGCACGCGCTCCCGGTAGGCGGTGCCGCCGCCCGCGACCGGCGAGTAGCCCACCTCCTCGGTGAACATCGCCACGCACGCCGGCAGCACGAGGGCCAGCTCGTCGGGCCGCGACAGGCGCACGCGCGGGTCGGGCTCGACGTCCGGGTCGCGGTCGATCGCGAGCGACGGCTGGTGCGCGCGCACCTCCCGCGCGGGCGGCCAGTGCGCCTCCAGCCGGTGCCACAGGCCGAGCGCGGCGCCCGAGGACCCCACGATCGACGACGAGCGCCGCCCCTGCCGGCGAGCGGCCCGGGCGAACGCGTCGATCGCCTCCGACAGGTCCGCCGGGTCGGGGACCACGGGCACCAGGTTGGCGCCCGACCAGCACACGGCCCGCAGCGGGCCGCCGGCCGGCCAGCCCCAGACCTGGCCGCCCGCGGCCCCCAGCCCGGCGCGCGTCGCGATCTCCAGACGGCCGGCGGCCAGCACGGCGGCCACGGGGTCGGCCGCGCACACCGCGAGCGCCGCCGGCAGGTCGGCCGGCCCGAGCAGCCGCGCCTCCCGGAGCCCGGTGGTCGCTGGGGGTCGCACGCGGGCCTCGGTCAGCCGACCGTGACGACCGGGGCGCCGGCCTGCGCGTCGTTCCCGGGGGCCGGCATCGCGTCGGCGATGCGCATGGCCTCCTCGATGAGCGTCTCGACGATCATCGCCTCGGGCACGGTCTTGACGACCTCGCCGCGGACGAAGATCTGGCCCTTGCCGTTGCCGGACGCGACGCCGAGGTCGGCCTCCCGCGCCTCGCCGGGGCCGTTGACGACGCAGCCCATCACGGCGACGCGCAGCGGGACGGTCAGGCCCTCGAGACCGGCGGTCACCTTCTCGGCGAGCGAGTAGACGTCCACCTGGGCGCGGCCGCAGGACGGGCAGGAGACGATCTCGAGCTTGCGGGGGCGCAGGTTGAGCGCCTGCAGGATCTGGGTGCCGACCTTGACCTCCTCGACCGGCGGCGCCGAGAGGGACACGCGGATGGTGTCGCCGATGCCCTTGCTCAGCAGCGCGCCGAACGCGGTGGCCGACTTGATGGTGCCCTGGAACGCGGGGCCGGCCTCGGTGACGCCGAGGTGCAGCGGCCAGTCGCCGCGCTCGGCGAGCATCTCGTAGGCGCGCACCATGACCACCGGGTCGTTGTGCTTGACCGAGATCTTGAAGTCGTGGAAGTCGTGCTCCTCGAACAGCGACGCCTCCCACACGGCGGACTCGACGAGCGCCTCGGGGGTGGCCTTGCCGTACTTGGCGAGCAGGCGCGGGTCGAGCGAGCCGGCGTTGACGCCGATGCGCAGGGAGACGCCGGCGTCCTTGGCCGCCTGGGCGATCTCCTTGACCTGGTCGTCGAACTTGCGGATGTTGCCCGGGTTCACGCGCACGGCCGCGCAGCCGGCGTCGATGGCCGCGAACACGTACTTGGGCTGGAAGTGGATGTCGGCGATCACCGGGATCTGCGACTTCTTCGCGATCGCCGGGAGCGCGGCGGCGTCGTCGGCGGACGGGACGGCCACGCGCACGATGTCGCAGCCGGCGGCCGTGAGCTCCGCGATCTGCTGCAGGGTGGCGTTGATGTCCGTGGTCGGCGTCGTCGTCATGGACTGGACGCTGATGGGAGCGTCGCCGCCGACCTCCACCTTGCCCACGCGGATCTTGCGGGACTTGCGGCGGGGTGCCAGCACGGGGGCCGGTGCGGCGGGCATACCGAGGTTGACAGTGCTCACGGGACCAGTATCGCGCGCCCCGGGCGACACGCCGTGCCGCGGCCGGGCGCCGCGCCGGGACCTCCCCGCGATCTTCACCGGTGGGTCGAGCGGGCCGCACGACGCGCACGCCTCTCCCCCGCGCCGCGGACGGCGGCGCGGACCTGCGCCGACGCGTCAGGTGATCCGTACCGGGTCGACGACGTCGGCGAGCATGAGCGCGACGCCGACCCCGACGAGGACGACGAACATCACGTACGCCACCGGCATCATCCGCGCCACGTCGGCGGGGCCGGGCAGCACCCGCGCGCCGCGCACACGCGCCACCGTGCGCCGGCCGCCCTCGTAGAGGGCGTTGACCACGTGCCCGCCGTCGAGCGGCAGCAGCGGGATGAGGTTGAAGACGAACAGCGCGACGTTGAGCGACGCCAGCAGGCTCAGCAGCATCTGCACGCGGGACAGCACGCTCGAGTCCGCGCCGGCCACGTCGACGGCCGCCCGGCCGACGCCCACGACCGACATCACCGAGTCCTGCGAGCGCTCCTCGCCGCTGAACGCCTGCCCCACCGCCTCGGCCACCTTGGCCGGCAGCGTCACCACGCCGCTCGCCGTGGCGCCGACCATCTCGCCCACGGCAAGCGGCACCTCGGTCAGCGGGGCGGGCACGTGCTCGAAGCGCGGCGAGACGCCGAGGAACGCCGACGTGACCGTGTCCGTGCCGCCGTCCGCCGTCGTGACCGCGCGCGTGGCGTCCACGGGCGTCACCTGCAGCTCCTGGCGCGCACCGTCCCGCTCGACCACGACCGGCACCGCGGCGCCCGTACCGCCGTCGGCGATGGCCGTCGTGAGCTCGTCCCAGCTGGAGACCGCCACGCCGTCGTAGGACACGATCCGGTCCCCCGGCTGCAGGCCGGCGGCCGCGGCGGGCGCCTCGGCCGCGCCGGCCGGGCACGGCTCGGCCTCGGTGGCGGTAGCGGTCGGGACGCACGCGCTGACCGCCTCGACGGTCGCGGTCGGGGTCTGCTGGCCGATCCCGACCATGACCACGGCGGCGATGACGACGGCGAGCACGAGGTTCATCACCGGCCCGCCGAGCATGACGACGAGCTTCTTCGGCGTCGACAGGTGGTAGAAGGCGCGGTGCTCCTCGCCGGGGCGGATCTCCTCGGCCGACGCCCGGCGCGCGTCGTCGATCACCTGCCCGACGAACCCGCGGGCCGGCTTCTGGCCGGGGCGCGGACCGGGCATCATGCCCACCATCCGGACGAAGCCGCCGAGCGGGATCGCCTTGACGCCGTACTCGGTCTCGCCGCGCCGGCGCGACCACAGCGTGGGGCCGAACCCGATCATGTACTGGCTCACGCGCACGCCGAAGGCCTTCGCCGGGACCATGTGGCCCAGCTCGTGCAGGGCGATGGACACGACGATGCCGACCAGGACCACGGCGATGCCGACCACGACGCTCACACCCCGAGCGTAGGCGACCCGCCTGGGCGGTCCCTGGGTCGGCGGTGGGACCTGCGGCGCGTGCCCCGAGGATCAGCGCAGGACCTTCACGAGGACTGCCGGCGCAGACGCCTGCCCGGCCGCCCGATCGACCGGCACGCTAACGCCGCGCGAGGAGCTCGTCGGCGCGGGAGCGTGCCCACGCCTCGGCCGCGTCGACGTCGGCCAGGGTGACGGCGCCGACCGCGACGCCGTCGTGCTCGCCGAGCACCCGCTCGACGGTCGCGACGATGTCCGCGAAGCCGATCCGTCCCGCCAGGAACGCCGCGACGGCCTGCTCGTTGGCGGCGTTGTAGACGGCCGGGTGCGTGGCCGAGGCCGCCGCAGCGTGCCGGGCCAGGCGCACGGCCGGGAACGTCTCCTCGTCGAGCGGCTCGAACGTCCACTCGGTGGCGCGCGACCAGTCGCACGGCGTGGCGACGGGGTCGAGCCGGTCGGGCCACGACAGGCCCAGCGCGATGGGCAGGCGCATGTCGGGCGGCGAGGCCTGCGCGATCGTGGAGCCGTCGACGAACTCGACCATCGAGTGGACGACCGACTGCGGGTGGACCACCACGGTGATGTCGTCGACCGGCACGTCGAACAGCAGGTGCGCCTCGATGAGCTCGAGCCCCTTGTTCATCATCGAGGCGGAGTTGATCGTGACCACGGGGCCCATCGCCCACGTGGGGTGCGCGAGCGCCTGCTCCGGCGTCGCTGCCTTGATCTCGTCGCGCGAGCGGCCGCGGAACGGCCCGCCGCTGGCGGTCAGGACCAGCCGCCGCACCTCGGCGCGCGCCCCGCCCCGCAGCGCCTGGGCGATGGCGGAGTGCTCGGAGTCCACCGGCACGATCTGGGCCTCGCGGCGCACCGCGGCCTTGACCAGCGCGCCGCCGACCACGAGGGACTCCTTGTTCGCCAGCGCGAGCGTCGAGCCGGCACCCAGCGCGGCGAGCGTGGGCCGCAGCCCGACCGAGCCCGTCACGCCGTTGAGCACGACGTCGCTGCCCCGGCCGGCCAGCTCGGTGGCGGCGTCCGGGCCGGCGAGGACCTCGACGCCCGCGGCGCCCGCCGCGGCCAGCGCGGCGCGCAGCTCCTCGGTCCGGGCGGCGTCGGCCACGCCGACCGCCGCGACGCGCAGCCGCGCCGCCTGGTCGGCGAGCAGGCCGACGTCGCCGCCGCCGGCGCTGATCGCCTCGACCCGGAACCGGTCCGGGTGGGCGGTGACGACGTCGATCGCCTGCGTGCCGATGGAGCCGGTGGACCCGAGGAGCGTGACGGTGCGCTGCGACATGCGAGCCATCCTCCCAGGCCCGGGGCCCCGGCGACCGTGCCCGGGCTCGGCGCGCGCAGATGTGTGACCCGGGTTACTTTCGAGCGCATGCGCACTCCGAGGATCGTGGGCCGACACCGCCGTCGGCACCCGCGTCGACACCCGCATCGACACCGCCGCACCGCCCTGGTCGCCAGCGTCGCAGCCCTCACGGGCGCCGTGGGCATCGCCGCCCCTGCCGCCGCCGACGGCGACGGCGAGACCCACCGCGTGTACGCCACGCGCGAGGGGCTCGTCGGCGCGACCACCGCCAACGGGCACGTCATCGCCGAGGACGACCACTTCGTCGCGCTGCCGTCGGCGCGCGCGCTGTCCCCGCGGGGCTCCGGCACGTACTCCGTGCGGGTCTGCGTGGCGGGCACCACCCGCTGCGAGTACGCGCCCGTGTGGGACGTGGGCCCGTGGAACACCACCGACGACTACTGGAGCGCCACCCGGCACGGCTTCACGGACCTGCCGCGGGGCGTCCCGCAGGCGCAGGCCGCGTCCCGCTCCGGGCACCGCGAGGGCCAGGACCAGTACGGCCGCACCGTGACGAACCCGGCCGGCATCGACCTGGCCGACGGCACGTTCTGGGACGGGCTGGGGCTGACGTCCAACGCCTGGGTCGACGTGACGTTCCTGTGGCAGGGCGACGCCGCGACCGGCGTGATCCACCCGAGCGGGACGCCGGTGAACGTCCGCACGGGCCCCGGCACGGGCTACGCGCGCACCGGCCTGGCGGCGGAGCACGCGCGCGTGCCGGTGCTGTGCACGGAGCGGGGCCAGACCGTGTCCGGCCCGCTCGGCACCACCGACCTGTGGAACAAGATCGGCCCGGGCAACTACGTCTCCGACGCCTACGTGCGCACGGGGACCGGGGAGCCGGTCGCGCCGCCCTGCTGAGCCCTCGGCACGCTTCTCACCGCCACGGTGGCCGCCGCCGTGGCCACGAGGACGACGACGGCGGCGGGGACGGGCAGCGCCCTCGCGCCCGCGTCGGCGACGAGCGCCGCAGCGGCAGCGGCGCCGACGGCGATGCCACCGTTGAACACCACCGGGATCAGCGCGCCGGCCGTGGCCCGGCGCGCCGGGCCGCCGAGCCTCAGGATCTCCGCCTGCGCGACGGGCGGCAACGCCCCTGACGCGACACCCCACAGCGCCACCGTGGCCGCGCCGAGCAGCGGGTGCACGCCCACGGCACCGAGGCCCAGCAAGGCGGTGGCGGTGCCGGCGCCGGCGACCGCGAGGGCCAGCGCCGAGCGCGCGCCGAACCGCCCCGCGACCACGACGCCCGCCGCCGAGGCCGCGCCGAAGAGGAGCAGCAGGCCGCTCGTCCCGCCGGGCGTCTCGCGCGCCGGCGCCTCGACGAGCCGCGTGATGAACGTGTACGCGCCGTAGTGGCCGACCAGCAGCACGCCCACGGCCGCGGTGAGCGCGATCATCGGCCAGGCGCCACCCCCGGCCGTCGGCGAAGCATCCGCCTGCTGCGCGCCGGCGTCGGACGCAGGAGCCGGGGCGGTCTGCCGAGCCGGAGCGACCACGGTCCGAACCAGCACGGCGACCGCCAGCGCGAGGACGGCGAGCCCGGCGAAGGCCGCCCGCCAGCCGACGGTCCGTGCGGCGAGGCTGGCCAGCGGGGTGCCGAGCACCATGCCGAGGGTCGCCCCGCCCAGGACCACGGCGACGGCGCGCGCCAGCAGCGCGTCCGCGACGAGGTCGGCCGTGTAGGCGTTCGCGGTCGCCCAGAGCAGACCGACGGCGGCGGCGCCCAGCAGCCGCGCGCCCACGGCGACCTCGTAGACCGGCGCGGCGGCCGTCAGCGCCGCTGAGGCTGCCAGGGCGACGAGCGCCGCAGCGATCACGGTGCGACGGTCGCGTCGGGCGGTCAGCCGCACGAGCGGGAAGCTCGCCACCACGACCGTGGCGGCCCACACCGAGACGAGCACGCCGGTGCTGGCCTCCGACACCCCCAGGCCCGCGCTCATGGGGCCCAGCACCGCCGTCGGCAGCATCTCGGCAGCGACCATCACGAACGTCGCGGCGCCGAGCACCAGCAGGGAGCGCCACGGCAGGCCGACGAGGCTGGCGGGCGCGGGGGCGGGCACCAGGCGCCGGGCCCTGCGGGCGGGCGACGGGTGCTGGCCGGGAAGGCGAGGAGTCGTCATGCCGACGACGCTAGAGTTTGACATTGATGTCAATGTCAAGGCGGGGAAGCGGGGCACCCGGATGAAGATCGGCGAGCTCGCCGCGCGCGCCGGGGTCGCACCCCGGCTCGTGCGCTACTACGAGCAGCAGGGGCTCCTGACGGCGCAGCGCGCGGACAACGGCTACCGCACGTACGACGAGGACGACGTCGCCCGCGTCGCGCGCGTCGCGGGCCTCGTGCGGGCCGGCCTGCCGACCCGCCTGGTCAAGGTGCTCCTCGACATGGAGCACGCCGCCGCCGGCGAGCTGCCCACCTGCTCGCGCACGGTGGCGGAGCTCCTGGCCACCGAGCTGGCAGGCATCGAGGAGCGCATCGCGTGCCTCACGCGCAGCCGCGACACGGTCCGCGACTTCCTGGCGCGCACGGAGCACTCGTCGCTGCTGGACGGCGCCGTCACGCCGGCGGCGTCGGACTAGTACCAGCTCCTCGGCCGGCGACCTCGGACCAGAACCGCGGCGTCACTCGACGCCGAGCAGCACCTCGACGGCCCGGGCGAAGAAGGCGTCGACCGGCGCCTCGGCGTACCCGTCGGCGCCGCGCGCGCGGCCGAACGTCGCCCCGCGCAGCTCGGCAGCGGTCAGCGGCTCCTGGCGGTCGAAGTACCCCACCAGGCGCTCGCACAGCGCGTCGACGTCGTCCTTGTCGTAGCCGACCTGCCCGCGCGGGGCGGGGGCGAACTTCTCGCCGGCGGGCCGGCCCAGCCGGCCGTACAGGGTCCGGGCGCGCTCGGCCAGGGCGGTCATCCAGGACTCCTGGCCGTGCTGGCTGACGTACTCCTGGCGCTGGCGGGCCACGAACGCGGCCTCGAGGCGGTCGAGCGCAGCGTCGACCTCGTGCGTGTCGTAGCCCCCGCGGACCAGCTCGAACGTCGCGGTCTGGATGTCACCGCTGGTCATCGGCTCGGCGGAGCGGCCCTCGTACGCCTGGCGGGCGTGGTCGAAGAACTCGTCGACCTCGTCCCGGTCGTACCCGGTCCGCAGCTTCGACACGGTGCCGAACAGCGCGCTGCTCACTCGTCCTCCTCGTCGGCCGCCAGCTGGCCGCACGCACCGTCGATGTCCGACCCGCGGGTGTCCCGGATCGTCGTCGGGATGCCGTGCGCGCGCAATCGTGCCACGAACTCGGCCTCCACGGCACGCTCGCTCGCCGTCCAGATCGAACCCGGCGTGGGATTCAGCGGGATGGGGTTGACGTGCACCCAGCCCTTGCCACGGGCGTTGAGCTTCTCGCCGAGCAGGTCGGCGCGCCACGCGTGGTCGTTCATGTCCTTGATCAGCGCGTACTCGATCGACACGCGTCGGCCGGTGACCTCGAAGTAGCGGCGGGCGGCGTCGAGCGCCTCGTCGACGCTCCAGCGGGTGTTGATCGGCACCAGCTCGCTGCGCAGGTCGTCGTCGGGCGCGTGGAGGCTCAGTGCCAGGGTGACCGGGATGCCCTCCTTGGTGAGCTTCTCGATCGCCGGCACCAGACCCACGGTGGAGACCGTGATGTTGCGCGCCGACATGCCCAGGCCCTCGGGCTGGGGGGCGACCAGCGTGCGCACGGTCTCGATGACGGCCTTGTAGTTGGCCAGCGGCTCGCCCATGCCCATGAAGACGAGGTTGTTCAGGCGGGTCGGGCCGCCGGGGATCTCGCCCCGGGCGAGCGACCGCATCGCCGCGCGGACCTGCTCGACGATCTCCGCCGTCGACAGGTTGCGGGTCAGCCCCAGCTGGCCGGTGGCGCAGAACGGGCAGGCCATGCCGCACCCGGCCTGGCTCGAGACGCACAGCGTGGTGCGGTTCGGGTAGCGCATGAGCACCGACTCGACCTTGGCGTCGTCGAACAGGTGCCACAGCGTCTTGACCGTGGTGCCGCCGTCGGCCTCGAGCCGGCGCGTGGGCCGGATCAGCTGCGGGAACATCGTGCGGGCCACCTCGTCGCGCGTGGCGGCGGGCAGGTCGGTCATCTCCGCCGGGTCGGCGGTGAAGTGCGTGAAGTAGTGCGTCGCGAGCTGCTTGGCCCGGAACGGCTTCTCCCCCATCGCCTCGACCGACGCCACCCGCTCGGCCGGCGTGAGGTCGGCGAAGTGGCGCGGCGGCTTGCCGCGCCGGCGCGGCGCCATCTGCAGCGGCACCGGCTTGGTCTCGTCCGAGGGCCGGACGGACGGGACGCCGAGGTCCGTCGGGCGCGGCGCGACGGTGGTGGGCGCGGCGGTTCGAGAGGCCATGAGAGGTTTCCTTACGCGGCCACCGACAGCACGAGGTAGACGAACGGGGCGGTGGCCAGCAGCGAGTCGATTCGGTCCAGCACGCCCCCGTGGCCCGGGAGCAGCGAACCCATGTCCTTCAATTCTAGGTCGCGCTTGATGAGCGACTCCGCCAGGTCGCCCAGGGTCGCCGTGATGGCGACCATCACACCCAGGGCCACGCCGAGCCACGGCGAGGCCCCCAGGCCCCCGACGGCGCCGGCGACGCCGACCCCCACGGCCAGCACCACCGACCCGCCGAAGCCCTCCCAGCTCTTCTTGGGGCTGACGGTGCGGGCCAGCGGGTGGCGGCCGAACAGCACGCCGGCGATGTACCCGCCGGTGTCGTTGGCGACCGCCAGCAGCACGAACAGCACGACGCGCTCGCGCCCGTCGGCCTGGCCGAGCAGCAGCACGACGAACCCGGCGAGGAACGGCACGTACGTGGCGGCGAAGACGCCGGCGGCCGCGTCGCGCAGCGCCTGCGGGCCGGGCCCGTCGATGAGGCGCCAGACGACGACGGCCGCCACGGTGAGCACGTAGGCGAGCAGCAGCCCCTCGGGGCCGCCGGTGAACGCCGAGACGGCCGCCCCGGCGCCGCCGACCAGGAGCGGCCAGTAGGGCAGGCGGACCTGCTGGCGGGCGAACGCCTGGCGCAGCTCCCACAGGCCCGCGCCGACGGCCAGGACGACGAGCGCGACGAACGGCTCCGGGCGGAACCACAGGGACAGGCCGAAGGCGACGAGCAGCGCGACGCCGGAGATGATCGCGGCGGGCAGGTTGCGGCCCGCGCGCGACGGCAGGGGCGCGGTGGGCTCGGCGTCCCCCGCCGCCGGGTCGAGCGGTGCGGCCTCCATCAGACCTCGAGCAGCTCGCTCTCCTTGCCGGCGAGCAGCTGGTCCACCTGGTCCACGTGCTTGCGGGTGAGGGCCTCGAGCTCCTTCTCCGCGCGCGCGACCTCGTCCTCGCCGGCCTCGCCGTCCTTGACGATGCGGTCCAGCGTCTCCTTGGCCCGGCGGCGGATGTTGCGCACGGTCACGCGCGCCTCCTCCGCCTTGGTCTTGGCCAGCTTGACGTAGTCGCGGCGGCGCTCCTCGGTCAGCGCCGGCAGCACCAGGCGGATGACGTTGCCGTCGTTGGACGGGTTGACGCCCAGGTCCGACTCGCGCAGCGCCTTCTCGATGACGTTCATCGCGCCCTTGTCGAAGGGCGACACGAGCACGGTGCGCGCCTCGGGGATGTTGAACGAGGCGAGCTGCTGCAGCGGCGTCGGCGCACCGTAGTAGTCCACGGTGATCTTGCTGAACATGCCGGCGTTCGCGCGGCCGGTGCGGATCCCCGCGAAGTCCTCCTTGGCGACCTCGATCGCCTTGTCCATCTTCTCCTCGGCCTCGAGGAGCGTCTCGTCGATCACCGGTGTCTCCTAAGTCAGATCTCGTGCTTCGATGGCGTGCTGCGTGCCCTGCTGCGTACCGGGTGGCCTGCTCGGGGTGGAGCGTCACCGCGCCGTGACGAGCGTGCCAATCTTCTCGCCCAGCAGCGCGCGCGTCACGTTGCCGTCGCCCTCCAGGCCGAAGACGCGCATCGTCACGTCGTTGTCGCGGCACAGGCTCAGCGCCGTGGCGTCCATGACCTCGAGGTTCTGCACCAGCGCGTCGGTGTAGGTCAGGTGCTCGAGCCGCTCGGCGTCGGGGTTGGTGCGCGGGTCTGCGGTGTAGACGCCGTCGACGCCGTTCTTGCCCATGAGCACCTCGTCGCAGTGCGTCTCCAGGGCCCGCTGCACCGAGGTGGTGTCGGTGGAGAAGTACGGCATGCCGGCGCCGGCGCCGAAGATCACGACGCGCCCCTTCTCCAGGTGCCGGATCGCGCGCAGCGGGATGTACGGCTCGGCGACCTGGCCCATGGTGATGGCCGTCTGCACGCGCGTCGTGGTGCCGTCCTGCTCGAGGAAGTCCTGCAGGGCCAGGCAGTTCATCACCGTGCCGAGCATCCCCATGTAGTCGGCGCGGGCGCGGTCCAGGCCGGCGCGCGACAGCTCGGCGCCACGGAAGAAGTTGCCGCCGCCGACGACGATCGCGACCTGAACGCCCTGGCGGACGGCGTCGCCGATCTCGCGGGCGATGCGGCGGACGACGTCGACGGCCAGACCGACGCTGCCGCCGCCGAACGCCTCGCCGGAGAGCTTGAGCAGGACCCGCCGTGCCGGGGGCTGCGTCGTGGAGGTCTCGTGCGTCGCGGTCATCGGCCACCGTCCTGTCGCTCGGTCGTGCTGGGTCGTGCTGGGTCGTGCGGGTGCACCCGCGGCCCCGACGGGGTCCGGATGCGCGAGCGGCCCGGCCTCACCGCTGCAGGGTGAGGCCGGGCCACCCGGCGTGGCTCAGTTGCCGACGCGGAAGCGGACGAACTCCTTGAGGGAGCCGCCGGCGTTCTCGACGTGCTTGCCGACCGTGACCTTGGGGTCCTTGGCCAGCGGCTGGTCGACGAGGACGGCCTCCTTGAAGAAGCCGTTCAGGCGACCCTCGATGATCTTCGGCAGCGCGGCCTCCGGCTTGCCCTCGTTGCGCGAGGTCTGCTCGGCGATGTCGCGCTCCTTGGCGACGACGTCCGCCGGGACGTCCTCGCGGGTGAGGTACTTCGGCGCCATGGCCGCGACGTGCTGCGCGACGTCCTTGGCGACCGACTCGCCGGCCTCGTCGGTGACGACGAGCACGCCGATCGACGGCGGGAGGTCCTTGGCCGTGCGGTGCAGGTACGTGGTGACCTTGGGGCCCTCCACGCGGGCGACGCGGCGCAGGACGATCTTCTCGCCCATGGTCGCGCCCTGGCTGGCGACCAGGTCGGCGACGGTCTGGCCGTCGGCGTCCGCGGCGAGCGCGGCGTCGAGGTCGGCGGCACCGGCCTTGGCGACGGCGGCCAGGACGTTGTCGGCCAGCGTGATGAACTTCTCGTTCTTCGCGACGAAGTCGGTCTCGGAGTTGAGCTCGATGATCGTCGCGGCCTGGCCCGCGGCGGTGTCCTCGACCTTGACGGCGACGAGGCCCTCGGAGGTCGCGTTGCCCTCGCGCTTGGCGGCACGGGCGAGGCCCTTGACGCGGATGATCTCGACGGCCTTCTCGGCGTTGCCGTCGGCCTCGTCGAGGGCCTTCTTGACGTCGAGCATGCCGGCGCCGGTGCGCTCGCGCAGAGCCTTGATGTCAGCGGCGGTGTAGTTCGCCATGGTGGGGGTTCCTCCGTGCTGGTGGGTCCGGCGGCGCGCCGCGCGCGGCGCCGGGAGGGTTCGGGTGGGCGGCGGGCCGGGGGTCGCTCGACCCCCGGCCCGCGTCAGCTCACTCGGACTTCGGCTCGGCCACGCCGGCGACGTCCGCGGCCGGGGCGGCGTCGTCGCCCGGGGTCACGGCCGCCTCGGCGCCGGAGGCACCCTCGGTCGGCGCGGCGTTGCCGGCGGGGACCTCGGGGCCCGGCGTCGGCTCGGTCTGCGCGGCCTCGGCGCCCGCGAGGAGCTCGCGCTCCCACTCGGCCAGCGGCTCGGCCTCGGCGGTGGCCTCGGCACCCGTGCGGCCGGAGTGGCGCTGCAGCAGGCCCTCGGCGGCGGCGTCGGCGATCACGCGGGTGAGCAGCGTGACGGAGCGGATCGCGTCGTCGTTGCCCGGGATCGCGTAGTCGACCTGGTCGGGGTCGCAGTTGGTGTCGAGGATCGCGACGACGGGGATGCCCAGCTTGCGGGCCTCGTCGACGGCGAGGTGCTCCTTGTTGGTGTCGACGATCCACACCGCGGACGGCACCTTGGCCATGTCGCGGATGCCGCCGAGGGTGCGCGCGAGCTTGTCCTTCTCGCGGCGCAGCACCAGGAGCTCCTTCTTCGTGAGGCCGGAGCCGGCCACGTCGTCGAAGTTGATCTCCTCGAGCTCCTTGAGGCGCTGGAGGCGCTTGTGCACGGTGGTGAAGTTCGTGAGCATGCCGCCCAGCCAGCGGTGGTTCACGTAGGGCATGCCGACGCGCGAGGCCTGCTCGGCGACCGGCTCCTGCGCCTGCTTCTTGGTGCCGACGAAGAGGATCGACCCACCGTGGGCGACCGTCTCCTTGACGAACTCGTAGGCGCGGTCGATGTACGACAGCGACTGCTGGAGGTCGACGATGTAGATGCCGTTGCGCTCGGTGAAGATGAACCGCTTCATCTTCGGGTTCCAACGGCGGGTCTGGTGCCCGAAGTGGACACCGCTCTCGAGGAGCTGTCGCATGGTCACGACGGCCATGACTGGTCCTTTCGCCGCGCGGGCCGGGATCCTCCCGTGTCCCGCGCGCATCTGGCGGCCGCCGAGGGCGGCCGCGTGCTGGGTTGACGGTGCGAGCCGGTCGGCCGCACCCCTGGCGCCACACCGCTCGGCACCGCGCGCGCCCGGGTCCGGGGACCTGGGGCGGGCGGACCGCAGCCGAGGCGGTCGCTCCCCGCGCGCCGGCGGGTGCCGACGAGCGGAGCGCGTCATGACGCGCGAAGTCGACCGGTGCGCCTGCCGCGCCGCGGCGCTCTGCCTCCGGGCTCGCGGACGAGCCGGGTGCGGTGTTCCGGGGAGCGTGGCGTGGACGTACCGATCGCGACTGTCAGTCTACCCGACCCGGGCACCGCCGCGGGCCTGCCCCGCGGGCGGCCGCGCGGCGGCCGTGCGGCGGCCGTCGCACGTCAGGCCGCACGTCGCCGGGATCGGCGCTCGGCACGGGCACGCCACGGCGCCACGGCGAGGCTGCCCCCAACCGCCGGGCTGCCGCGGTCGTCCCCAGGGCGTCCCGGCGGCCCTGCCGCTCGCCGCGGTGGGCGGCCACCGTGGGCGCATGACCGTTCGGAGCACCGCCTCGCACGACGCCGGCGCCGCCCTCGGCGCGAACGCTGCACGGCGCCGGGCGTCCACCGGCCCGCGGCCGAGGGGCGCGCCCAGCGCCGGGCGCACCGTCCGACGCGTGACGGGCCAGGCGCACGGCGCGCGGGTCGCGGCCGGCGTGACGGCGAGCGCGACCGTGGCCGCGCTCCTCCTCGCCGCGCTCACGACCCCGGCCTCCTCTGCCGTCCCGCGCGCGACGGCCCCCGTCGCCGCCTGGACGGTCACCGGCCCGGTCGGGCCCGCCGGCCCGGTGCTCGTCGGGCTCGGCCCGGCGGGCCCAGTCCTGTCCGGGCCCCAGGCGGCGGACGGCTACGTCGCCCCGGTCGCGGGCGAGGTCGCGCGGCCGTTCGACCCGCCCGCCCAGGAGTGGCTCGCCGGGCACCGCGGCGTGGACCTGCGAGCCGCGATCGGCGATCCCGTCGGGGCGCCGGCCGCGGGCGTCGTGACGTTCGCGGGCTCGGTGGCCGGCAAGCCGACGGTGGTCGTCACCCACCGCGACGGGCTCCGTTCGAGCCTGGAGCCCGTCGCGGCCACCGTGGCCGTCGGCACGCAGGTGGCCGCGGGCGAGCCGGTGGGCACGCTCGCCTCCGGGCCGGGCGACGACGCGAACCCCGACCACTGCGCACCCGCCACGTGCGTGCACTGGGGCGTGCGCCGGGGCGAGACGTACCTGGACCCCCTGGCGCTGCTGGGGCGCGCGGCGCCGATCGTCCTGCTGCCGTCGCGGTGAGACGACGTGCCGGGCCGGCGTGCCGAGGACTCGCCGCGGGGCGCCCGCCCGCAGCGCCTTCAGGCGCGCGGGAACGCCTGGGCGTAGACGGCACGCAGGCGCTCGGCGTCCACGTGGGTGTACCGCTGGGTGGTCGCCAGGTTGGCGTGCCCGAGCACCTCCTGCACGCTGCGCAGGTCCGACCCGCCCTGCAGCAGGTGAGTGGCCGCGGAGTGCCGCAGGGCGTGCGGGGCGACGTCGTCGACGCCCGCCCGGGCGGCGAGCCGGTGCACCGCCTCGCGCACCTGGCGCTGGCCCCACCGGCCGCCCCGGTCGCCCAGCAGCAGGGCCGCTCCGCTCGCGGCGGTCTCGAGCGCCGGGCGCCCCTCGTCCAGCCAGGCGTCGACGGCGCGGGCGGCGGGCACGCCGAACGGCACCACCCGCTCCTTGCCGCCCTTGCCGAGCACGCGGACGAGGCGCTCGGCCGGGTCGACGTCGTCGACGTCGACGGTGACGAGCTCCCCGACGCGGATGCCGGAGCCGTACAGCAGCTCCGCCGCGGCCCAGGCCCGCATCGCGGCAGGCCGTGCGTCGCTCTCGGCCGCCGCGGCGTCGTCGCGCGCCGTGTCGAGCATCCGGGCGGCGGCGTCCCCGGTGAGCACCGTGGGCAGCACCCGGGGCACCTTGGGGCTGGCCAGGCGCGCGGACGGGTCGTGGGCCACGAGACCGGCGCGGTGCGCCCAGCGCAGGAAGGCCCGCGCCGCCGCGCCGCGCCGCGCGAGCGTGCTGCGCGCGAGGCCGCGGTCGGCCTGCGACGCCAGCCACGCCCGCAGCACCGGCAGCTGCAGGTCATCCATCCCCTGGGCGCCGTGCCGCACCGCGTAGCGCAGCAGCCCGGTCACGTCCGCGACGTACGCGCGGCGCGTGTGCGCCGAGTGCCCGCGCTGGCTGTCGAGGTGCTGGGCGAAGCGCGCGACGGCCTCCCCCATCGCCGGCGGCAGGGGCGGGAGGTCCGGGGTCGGGTCGGTGGCGGCCATCGCCGCCAGTCTCCCCCGGCGCCTCCGTGCGCCGGGGCAAGCGCCGCGGCGCGTGTCGCGCCGCTGCCGCGCAGGCCGGCCGCCTGGGCCGCGGTCACTGAGCCCCGTCCCAGCCCGGGGCTACCGGCCGGGCCCGCCCGCCGCCGCCCCCGCCGGCCGCGGC
>NZ_WUWN01000041.1 GCF_009846865.1 Puerhibacterium puerhi | reverse complement strand
GGGGTCGCGCCCGGCGTGCGGGCCCGCCTCGGCGCCGGGCCGGCCGCGCCGGGAGCCGACCGCGCCGGCCCTCCCGCCGGCCCTCCCGTCGACCAGCGCGTCGACGAGCGCGTCGACCAGCGCTGAGACCAGCGCGACGAGCAGGAGCGACGCCACGACGTCGCTGGGCCGGTGGGCGTACGACGCGACCGAGGCCACTGCCACCACGGCGACCGCTGCCCCCGCGCCGACGCGCACCGCCCGTACCGCGCCCCGCGGCCGCGCCGGCCAGGCGGCGGCCGCCAGCCGCACCGCCGCCAGGCCGAGCGCCGCCACCGCGGTGACGTGGGTGCTCGGCATCGTGTTGTGCGCGTAGCCGGGGGCGCCCAGGTCCGGGCGCGTCAGCACCACGTCGCGCAGCAGCACGCTCGCGGCCAGGCAGGCGCACACCCCGAGCAGGCCGCCGAGCACGGCGGCGACCGCGCGGCGCCGCAGCGCCGCCGCCCCCAGCACCAGGCACGCCGCCGCGGCGACGGCCGCCACGGCGTCCCGCAGGACTCCCGACCGGGCCGCCGCCTCGCCCACGGGCGCCACGAGGCTGCCGAACAGCCGGTCGTCGAGGCGCTGGCCGGCGGCCGTGCGCACGGCCAGCAGGTAGAGCGCGGCGAGCGCGGCCGCGGCCGTCACGGCCACGACCGCTCGTCGGCGCAGCGCGGGCCGCGAACGCTCACCCATGCCTCGATGATCCCCGCCCCGGCCGCGCGCGGGGCCTCCCGCCGCCGCGATTCACCCGCCCGCGCGCCGTGATCACCCGCCGGAGCACTGTCCGGCGCTCGCGCGCCCCTCCTAGCCTTGCGGCACCGGACGGGGGCTCGCCGGCGCCCGTCGACGCACCCCGAGGAGCGCCCCATGACCGGTACGTCCACCAGCTCCGACCCCGACGGCCAGGGCCCCGACGGCGAGGGCTCCGGCGCGACCGGCCCCGACCTGGACGCGCTCGCGCGCGCGGTGCTCACCCTGCCCGAGGTGGCCGACGCGGCGGTGCTGCCCGTCGGGCCCGGCGGCGAGCCCGTCGCCTTCGTCGCCGCCGCGCCGGGCAGCCGGCCGCCGTCGCCCGCCAAGGTCCGCCGCCACCTGGCCGCAGGTGCCCCCGCGGCGGCCGTCCCGCGCGAGGTGGTGCCCGTCGAGCGGCTGCCCCGCGACGGCGCCGGCCACGTCCTGACCGCGGCGCTGCCGCCCGTGCGCTCGCGCCCCCACCGGCCGCCGCGCACCGCGACCGAGGCGGCGGTGGCCGACGTCTTCGCCGCCGTCCTCGTCGTCGACCGGGTGGGCCTCGACGACGACTTCTTCGCCCTCGGCGGCGGCGCGCGCACCGTCGAGGCGGCGCTCGACGCGCTCGCGACCCGCCTCGGGGTGCGGCTGCGGCCGTCCGACGCCGTCGTCGCGCCCACCGTGGAGGCCCTCGCGGCGCTCCTGGACGCCCGACGCGGCCGGCGCGAGCCGCCGGCGCGCGTCGTCACGGTGCGCGAGGGGGCACCCGGCCGGGCGGTGTTCTGCGTGCCCGGCGCCGGGTCCTCGCCGGTGGCCTACGCCCACCTCGTCGCCCGGCTGCCGGAGAAGACGCCGGTGCACCTGCTGCAGGCGCGCGGCTACGAGCGCCGCGGGCTGCCCGAGTGGAGCCAGGACGCCGCGGTGCGGCGGCGGGTGGCGGACCTGCGGCGCGTGCGTCCGCACGGGCCCTACGCCGTCGTCGGCCACTCCCTCGGCGCGCTGCACGCGCTGATGATGGCGCGCCTGCTCGACGCGCAGGGCGAGGACGTGGTCGCCGTCCTGCTCGACCCGTTCTGGGTCGCCACGGGGCTCGGCGCGGGCGACGCCGGCCACCCGAGCGTCACCGAGATCCTCACCCCGGAGCTGACGCCCGCCCAGCGCCGGCAGCTGTCCCGTCGCGCGACGCTGGCGCGCCGGGCCAAGCGGCTCGCGTCGCTGCCGCTGGCGGGCCTGCTGCCGATGCCGCCCGTGCGGCGCGAGCGCCTGCTGTTCACGCTCGGCTGGCTCGCCGCCCACCGCCTCCGGCCCCAGCCGTGGGGCGGGCGTGTGCTGGCGTACCGCACCGCCGACAACGTCGACCCCGACCGCCTGTGGGAGCACCTCGTGCCGCACGCGGTGGTCGACCGCCGCGTGCCGTGCGAGCACAACTCGGTGCTGCGCCCGCCGTTCGTCGACGGGGTCGCGCAGGACCTGTCCGCCCTGCTCGCGCAGGACGAGGCGGACGGCGCGGGCACCCGCGGGCGCCGGGGAGGGCGCCACGGCCGCGGGCGCGCCGCGGCCTGAGGCCGGGGTGAAGTCCCGATTCACCCCGCCCGCGGCCTGTCGGGGCGCGGGCGCGTCTTTCTAGCCTGGGCAGATGCCGGACGGTTCCTCCGCCCCGTCGCCCGCCCCGTCGCCCACGTCGCCGACCGGTCGCGCGGGCCCCGTGCAGAGCGCCGCCGCGGCGCCCGGCGGGCCCCTGACCGCGCTGCTCGAGGACGCGTTCGCCCGCTTCACCGGCCACGTCGCGGTGCGCTCCGGCGGCCGCGCGACGACCTACCGCCAGCTCGACGAGCGCTCCCGTGCGGTGGCCGCCGCCGTGCAGGCGCACGCCGGCACGTCCGCCGACCCGCGGCCCGTGGCTGTCCTCGCGCCGTACGACGCCGACGTCGTCGCGGCCGTCGTCGGCCTGGTCCGCGCCGGGCGCCCGTGCGTGATCCTGGACCCCGCGGTCCCCGCGTCGCGGATGCGGCAGGTGGTCACGCTCGCGCAGACGCCGCTCGTGCTCACGGTCGAGGCGCTGGCCGACGTCGCGCGCGACGTCGCGCAGGGCGCGGACGTGGTCCGGCTCGAGGACGTCGAGGACGTCGAGGACCGGGCCGCCGCGCCCGGCCCCGTCGACGGCAGCACGCTCGCCGCCGTGGTCTTCACGTCGGGCTCCTCCGGGCGGCCCAAGGGCGTGCTGTGGAGCCACGCGCTGGTCGCCGCCGACTGCGACGTCATGGCCGACGGGTTCGGCTACACCGCCGACGACCGGGTGGCGCTGTCGCTGCCCGTGGCCTTCGCCGCCGGGTTCAACGTGATGTTCGCGGCGCTCAGCCGGGGCTGCTGCCTCGAGCTGCTCGACCCGCGGGCCACCGGCGGCCACCGCTACGCCCGGTGGCTCGCCGAGGTGGGCGCCACGGTGGTGCACCTGACGCCCTCCCTGCTGCGCGGCATGGCCGCCGCGGCGGACACCGCCGTCCCCTCGCTGCGGCTCGTGACGCTCGTCGGCGAGGCGGCGTACGGCACCGACGTCCGGGCCGCCCGGGAGCTCTCCGCGGGCCGCGCCCGCGTGCTGCAGTGGCTGGGCTCGAGCGAGACCGGCACCGTCACGCTGTGGTCAGTGGGCCCCGAGGAGCCCGCGCCCACGGGGCTGCTCCCGGCCGGCGTCGCCACGCCCGGGCGCACCCTGCGCGTGGTGGGTCCCGACGGCAGCGCCCGGCCTGCGGGCGAGCCCGGGGAGCTCGTCGTCACGAGCCCGCACCACGCCGACGGCTACTGGGCGGACCCGGCGGGCACCGCCCGCAAGTTCGTGCCGCGCGACGACGGGACCTGGGACGTGCGGATGGGCGACGTCGCCGCCGTCGGCGCCGACGGCGTGGTCCGGCTGCTCGGGCGGGCCGAGGCGGCCGTCAAGGTCCGCGGGTACCTCGTGGACCCGAGCGAGATCGAGGCCGCGCTGCTCGAGCTCGACGAGGTCGCCGAGGCAGTGGTGGTCGCGCGCCAGGAGGACACCGGCACGGTCCTGGCCGCCTACGTGGCCCCGCGCTCGGGCCGCCGGACGCCGTCGGTCGCCCGCCTGCGCGAGCACGTCGCCGGGCGGCTGCCGTCCTGGATGATCCCGCGCCACGTCGTGCTCGTGGCCGCCCTGCCGCGCAACGACCGCGGCAAGATCGACCGGCAGAACCTGCCGCCCGTGCCCCCGCGCACCGTCGTGCCGGCGGTGGGCGAGCGCGAGGCGGCGCTCGCCGCGCTGTGGGCGGGCGTGCTGGGCACCGACGAGGTCGGCCGGACCGACGACTTCTTCGCCCTGGGCGGCGACTCGCTGTCGGGCGAGGAGATGCTGCAGCGGGTGGAGGACTCGACCGGCGTGCGGCTGGCGGCCTCCGACCTGGTCCGGGCGAGCCGCCTGGACGCCTTCGCCGCGCTGGTCGACGCCCGGGCGGCGGGGGAGGGGCACGCCGTGGGCGGGGCGGGCGCGGCGGCCACCGTGCCCGCCGGGCGGACGACCGGCCGGGCCCCGGCGACCCTCCGCCTGCGCGAGACCGGGTCCGGGCGCGCGGTCGTGTGCCTGCCCGGCGCCGGGTCGTCGTCGATCGCCTTCGCCCACCTCGCGGCGCGGCTGCCGCAGGACCACTCGCTGTACGTGCTCCAGACCCGGGGGTACGAGCGGCGCGGCCTGGTCGAGAGCAGCGTCCGGTCGGTGGTGGCCCACCGGCTCGCCGAGCTGCGGCGGCTGCGGCCGCACGGGCCCTACCTGCTCGTCGGGCACTCCCTCGGCGGCGTCGTCGCGGCGGCGATGGCCCGGCGCCTGGCCGCCGCGGGGCACGACGTCGCCGTCGTGCTCCTCGACCCGCTGCTGGCCGCGACGGCCGCCGGGCGCACCACGCCGGGCCTGCCGCCGCTGCGCGAGGCGCTGTCGCCGGAGATCACCCCGGAGCAGGCGGCGACGCTCGACCCGTGGCACGTGCGGCGCATCCGGCTGGTGCGCGCCGCCGTCGTCCCGGTCGCCGGCCTGCTGCCGATGTCGACGGCGCAGCGCGACCGCGTGATGTTCACGCACGGCGGCCTCATCGCGCGCCGCCACCACCCCGCGCCGTGGGCGGGCCCCACGCTGGCGTACCGGACCGCCGACAACCGCGACCCGGAGGCGCTGTGGGACGCGCTCGTGCCGCACCGCGTGGTCGACCGGCGCTTCCCCTGCGAGCACAACTCGCTGCTGCGGCCGCCGTACGTGGACGAGATCGCCGCCGACGTCGCCGCGTTCCTCGAGGCGTGAGGACGCGGCCCCCGCGGAGGGTCAGAGGATCTGCCCGACGGCGTCCGCGGCGGTCGCGACGATCGCGCCGTCGCGCACCAGCGCCGCCACGGCGTCGATCTCCGGGGCGAGGTAGCGGTCCGGGCCCGGCCCGGGCACGGTGCCGTGCACCAGCGCCAGCACCGCCGCGACGCCCGGGGCGGTGGACCCGCCGCGCAGCGCGAGGCCGCGGCAGGCGGTGAGGATCTCGACGGCCAGCACCCGCTCGAGGCAGTCGACGGCGCGGCGGAGCTTGCGCGCCGCGGCCCACCCCATCGACACGTGGTCCTCCTGCATGGCCGAGGTGGGGATCGAGTCCACGCTCGCCGGCACCGCGAGCCGCTTGAGCTCGGAGACGATGCCCGCCGCCGTGTACTGCGCGATCATCAGGCCCGAGTCCACGCCGGGGTCGTGCGCCAGGAAGGGCGGCAGGCCGTCGGACCGGTGCCGGTCCAGGAACCGGTCGGTGCGGCGCTCCGAGATCGACGCGACGTCGGCCACGGCGATCGCGAGGAAGTCGAGCACGTACGCCACCGGGGCGCCGTGGAAGTTGCCGTTCGAGGCGAGCCGGCCGGTGCGGGTGATCACCGGGTTGTCGATCACCGCCGCCAGCTCGCGCGACGCGACGAGCTCGGCGTGCTCGAGGGTGTCGCGGGCGGCGCCGTGCACCTGCGGCGCGCAGCGCAGGGAGTACGCGTCCTGCACCCGCAGCGGCGCGGGGACGCCCCCACCGTCCCCGCCGGCGTCGTCGGCACCGTCGAGCGCCGCCGCGGCCGAGGCGACCACGGCCGAGCCGGCGAGCAGCGCCCGCAGGTTGGCGGCGGTCGCCGCCTGCCCCGGGTGCGGGCGCATCTCGACGACGTCCGCGAAGAAGGGCAGGTTCGACCCGCGCAGGCCGTCCACGCTCAGGCCCGCGGCGACGTCGGCGGTGGCGAGCAGGCGCCGCAGGTCGCTGATCGCCAGCGCCAGCATGCCGACCATGCCGTCGGTCCCGTTGATCAGCGCCAGGCCCTCCTTCTCGGCGAGGACGACGGGCTCCAGCCCCGCCGCCCGCAGCGCCTCCCCGGCCGGGCGGCGGGCGCCGTGCGCGTCGACGACCTCGCCCTCGCCCATGGCGGCCAGCGCGACGTGCGCGAGCGGCGCCAGGTCGCCCGAGCAGCCGAGCGAGCCGTGCTCGCGCACCACCGGCGTGATCCCGGCCTCGAGCATGCCGCGGTAGAGCTCGGCGACGGCCGGCCGCACTCCGGTGTGCCCGGTGGCCAGCGTGGCCAGACGCCGGAGCATCAGCGCCCGCACCACCTCGGTCTCGACCTCCGCGCCGGTGCCCGCCGCGTGCGAGCGCACCAGGTTGGCCTGCAGCTCGCGCCGGCGCTCCGGCGGGATGCGCGTGCCGTGCAGCGCCCCGAACCCGGTCGAGATCCCGTAGTGCGGCCGGTCGTCGTCGGCCAGCCCCTCGACGAAGACCCGCTGGTCCGCCATCGCGCGCAGGGCGGCCGGGTTCAGCCGCACGGGGGCGCCGTGCCGGGCCACCGCGACGACGTCGTCGACGGTCAGCGGGGCACCGCCGACCTCCACCACCCCGGTCGGGGGGCGCTCCTCGGCGGTCGTGCGGCTCACGGTCGTGTCGGTCATCGCTGCCTCCGGCGTCGGGGTCGGCCCCTCGAGCGTAGGAACGCGGCCCGACCGGGCAGAAGCGTGCCGGCGGGCGAAACGCAGGTTCACCCGCCGCCGCGCGGGCCGGCGCCCGAAGGTGCGCGTCGGGGGCACGGCGTACGCTGGGGACGAGCCCGGAAGTCCCCCACCCAGGGAGATCCGGGCCCGTCGTCGTGCGCACGCGCCCGCCGGGCGCGCGCCGGCGCCCCCTCTCGTCAGGCCCTCGGAGACGCTCTCGTGAACCTCACCGGTCTCATCCCCGCCCTGCTCGCCGACGGCGCCGCCGCCGCCGCGGTGGAGCACGTCCCGGCGCGCGGCTTCGTCGACGTCGTCGGCCCGCAGGGGGTGCGCCCGCCCCTGCTGGTCGCGGCCGCCGCGAAGCGCCCGCTCGTCGTCGTCACCGCCACGGGCCGGCAGGCCGACGAGACGGCGGCCAGCGTGCGCGCCTACCTGCCGGACGAGCGGGCGGACGAGGTCGCGGTGCTGCCGGCGTGGGAGACGCTGCCGCACGAGCGGCTCAGCCCGCGGTCGGACACGGTGGCCAAGCGCATCGCCGTCTTCCGCCGCCTGGCGCACCCCGCGGCCGAGCCCGGCCCCACCGGCCCGATCCGCGTGCTGGTGATGCCGGTGCGCGCGCTGCTGCAGCCGGTCGTGGCGGGCCTGGGCGAGCTGGAGCCGGTGGAGCTGCACCTCGGCGACACCGCCGACCTCACCGACGTCGCCGAGCGGCTGACCGCCGCGGCGTACACCCGGGTGGACATGGTGGAGCGGCGCGGGGAGTTCGCCGTGCGCGGCGGCATCCTCGACGTCTTCCCGCCCACCGAGGACCACCCGCTGCGCATCGAGTTCTGGGGCGACGAGGTCTCCGAGGTGCGCTGGTTCTCCGTGGCCGACCAGCGCTCGCTCGAGGTGGCCGAGCACGGCCTGTGGGCCCCGCCGTGCCGCGAGATCCTGCTCACCGACGAGGTCCGGGCGCGGGCGGCGGACCTGGTGGAGCAGCTGCCCGGCGCTGTCGAGATGCTCGACAAGCTCGCCGCCGGCGTGGCCGTGGAGGGCATGGAGTCCCTGGCCCCGGTGCTGGTGGACCGCATGGTGCCGGTGCTCGACCTGGTGGCCGAGGACGCGCTGCTGGTGATCGACGAGCCCGAGCGGGTGCGCCGCCGCGCGCACGACCTCGTGGCCACGACCGAGGAGTTCCTCGCCGCGGCGTGGACCGGCGCCGTGGCCGGCGGCAAGGCGCCCATCGACCTGTCCGCGGCGTCGTTCGCCACGTTCGCCGACGTGCGCGAGGTCGCGGCCCGCCGCGGCCTGGGGTGGTGGACGCTGTCGTCGTTCGGGCTCGACACCGAGCTGGACGGCGACGGCGCTGCCGACGGGCCCGGCCAGGACGACGACGGCGTCACCACCTACACGGTGGGCGCCCGCGACGTCGAGTCCTACCGCGGTGACCTGCAGCGGGCGCTGGACGACGTGCGCGACCTGCAGAAGGCCGGCTGGCGGCTGGTGCTCACCACCGAGGGCCCCGGCCCGGCCAAGCGCATGGTCGAGCAGCTCATGGCCGCGGACACCGCCGCGCGCCTGGTCGCCCGCATGGACGAAGAGCCCGACGGCGGCGTCGTGCTGGTCACCCCGGCCCTGGTGGGCAAGGGGTTCGTCGCGCCCGAGCTGCGGCTGGCGGTGTTCTCGGAGTCCGACCTCACCGGGCGGGCCGGCACCACCACGCGCGACATGCGCAGGATGCCCAGCCGCCGGCGCAACGTCGTCGACCCGCTGCAGCTCAAGGCGGGCGACTTCGTGGTGCACGAGCAGCACGGCGTGGGCCGGTTCGTCGAGATGGTGCAGCGCACCCTCGGCGCCGGCGCCAACGCCGCCACCCGCGAGTACCTGGTCATCGAGTACGCCTCGAGCAAGCGCGGCCAGCCCGGCGACCGGCTGTTCGTGCCCATGGACCAGCTCGACCAGGTCACCAAGTACACCGGTGGCGAGGCGCCCAGCCTGAACAAGATGGGCGGCGCCGACTGGAAGAACACCAAGGCCAAGGCGCGCAAGCACGTGCGCCAGATCGCCGGCGAGCTCATCCGCCTGTACTCCGCCCGCATGGCCACCCAGGGCCACGCGTTCGGCCCGGACACCCCGTGGCAGCGCGAGCTCGAGGACGCCTTCGCCTACGTCGAGACGCCCGACCAGCTGGTGACCATCGACGAGGTCAAGGCGGACATGGAGAAGCCGGTGCCGATGGACCGCCTGGTGTGCGGCGACGTCGGCTACGGCAAGACGGAGATCGCCATCCGCGCGGCCTTCAAGGCAGTGCAGGACGGCAAGCAAGTCGCCGTGCTCGTGCCCACCACGCTGCTCGTGCAGCAGCACTTCGACACGTTCTCCGAGCGGTACGCCGGGTTCCCCGTCACGGTGCGCGCGCTGAGCCGCTTCCAGACGGAGAAGGAGTCCGCCGAGACGGTCGAGGGGCTCAAGAACGGCACCGTCGACGTCGTCATCGGCACCCACCGCCTCATCACCGGCGGCGTGCGGTTCAAGGACCTCGGCCTGGTGATCATCGACGAGGAGCAGCGCTTCGGCGTCGAGCACAAGGAGACGCTCAAGCAGCTGCGCACCAACGTGGACGTGCTGGCGATGTCGGCCACCCCGATCCCGCGCACGCTGGAGATGGCGGTGACCGGCATCCGCGAGATGTCGACGCTGCAGACCCCGCCGGAGGAGCGTCACCCGGTGCTCACGTACGTCGGGCCCTACGAGGAGAAGCAGATCGCCGCGGCCGTGCGGCGCGAGCTGCTGCGCGAGGGTCAGGTCTTCTACGTGCACAACAAGGTCGAGACCATCCAGCGCACCGCCTCGCGCCTGCAGGAGCTCGTGCCCGAGGCCCGCATCGGCGTCGCGCACGGCAAGATGAGCGAGCACCAGCTCGACCAGGTCATCCGCGCCTTCTGGGAGAAGGAGCTCGACGTCCTGGTGTGCACCACGATCATCGAGACCGGCCTGGACATCTCCAACGCCAACACGCTCATCCTCGAGCGGGCCGACATGCTGGGCCTGTCGCAGCTGCACCAGCTGCGCGGGCGGGTCGGGCGCGGTCGCGAGCGCGCCTACGCCTACTTCCTGTACCCGCCGGAGCGGCCGCTGACCGAGACGGCGCACGACCGCCTCGCCACGATGGCCGCCCACACCGACCTCGGCGCCGGCATGCAGATCGCCATGAAGGACCTCGAGATCCGCGGCGCCGGCAACCTGCTCGGCGGCGAGCAGTCCGGCCACATCGCGGGCGTCGGGTTCGACCTGTACGTGCGCATGGTCGGCGAGGCGGTCCAGGCGTTCCGCGGCGAGAAGGAGGAGGAGCAGCCCGAGGTCACCGTCGAGCTGCCGGTGGACGCCCACCTGCCGGAGTCCTACATCGCCACCGAGCGGCTGCGCCTCGAGGCCTACAAGAAGATCGCCGCCGCGCAGGACGCCGCGGCGCTCGCCGAGGTCCGCGAGGAGCTCGTCGACCGCTACGGGGCGCTGCCCGACGTCGCGAGCGCGCTGTTCGACGTCGCCGACTTCCGCAACCACGCCCGCCAGGCCGGGGTCACGGACATCACGGCGCAGGGCAAGCACGTGCGCTTCGCGCCGGTCGACCTGCCCGAGTCCGCCCAGCTGCGGCTCAAGCGCCTGTACCCGGGCACGATCATGAAGCCCGCGATCCGCGCGGTCCTCGTGCCCTTCCCGACGACGGCGCGCATCGGCGGCCGCCCGCTGCGGGGCGCCGAGGTGCTGGCGTGGGCGCGCCAGCTCATCGACGCGGTCGTGCTGGGCGACGTGTCGGCTGCCGCGGCGGCCGGGACGCAGGCGGCCACCGCCGGGCGGCGCTGAGCGTCGTCCCCGGCCAGGATGGACGCGACCCCCGGGGCGCGGGCGCCCGGGGCCGGACGAAGGGGTCGACGCGATGACGAAGTACCTGATCTCGTTCCCGAGCAGCGCCATGGAGGTGCCCGCCGACGAGCTGCCGGCGGTCGCCGACGCGGCGCACGCGGTGGTGCAGGAGGCGAAGGACGCCGGCGTGTGGGTGTTCGGCGGCGGGATCGACGAGAGCGTCCCGCCCGTCCTGGTCGACGGCGACGGCGCGGTGACCGAGGGCACGTACCCGCCCACCGCGCAGCTCGAGGGCGGCTACACCGTCCTGGAGCTGCCGTCCCGCGAGGCGGCGCTGGGGTGGGCCGCGAAGCTCGCCGTCGCCTGCCGGTGCGCGCAGGAGGTGCGGGCGTTCCAGCACGACCCCGCCAGCTGACGGTCCCCGGCGGGGCGTCACTCCCAGACGGTGACGCTGCGCCGCACCGGCACGCTGGAGTCGTTGGACGCGAACAGCTCGGGGGTGCGACGGCGCACCCGCTCGATGTCGTCGAACACCCGCCGCAGGTGCGCGCGCAGCGTCTCGCGGGCGCGCTCGCGCTCGCCGGCCAGCAGGGCGTCGAGCATCTCGGCGTGCTCGTCGACGGCCTTCTGCACGGTCGCGTCCTCGTGCAGGCCGAGCAGCCGGGCACGGTCCAGGTGCGCCTTGGCGCCCTGCACCGTGGTCCACACCTCCTCGTGCCCGGACAGGCGCAGCAGGCCGCGGTGGAACTCCTCGTCGAGGGCGAAGAGGTCCTCGACCCGGGAGTGGTCCGCGCGCTGCCGGGCGACGTTCTCCTGCAGGGCGGCGACGTGCTCCGGGTCGAGCACGGCGGGCAGCGCGTCGATCGAGGCCAGCTCGACGGCCTCGCGCAGGAACTGCGCGTCGGCGACCCGCCGCGGGTCCACGCGGGAGACGAACGACCCGATCTTGGGGAAGACCTGCACCAGGCCCTCCTGCGCGAGCAGGATCAGCCCCTCGCGCACCGGGGTGCGCGAGACGCCGAGGTCGGCGGCGAGCTCGTTCTCGGACAGGGGCGTGCCGGGCGGGTACAGCAGCGTGACGATCCGACGGCGGATCTCGGTGTAGACCGCCCGACGGCTGGAGTGCGGCTGCGCGGTCATGCCGGTCATGCTAGCCACGCCCCTGCGCACGGGTCCGGGCCGCCGGGCAGGTTCACCCGCGAGGTCACCCGGCGTGCGCCGGCGCGCCCGGGGGCGTGGCGCGCGCGTCGGCGCGGCGCCGTCAGGCGGCCGCGACGGTCGCGTCGAGCCGCTGCTCGACGTACCGGGCGATCTCCAGCGACGCCGTCGCGGCGGGGGAGGGCGCGTTGACCACGTGCACCTGCCGCGGCCCGTCCGCCACCAGGAAGTCGTCGACCAGCCGCCCGTCGCGCCCGAGGGCCTGGGCCCGCACGCCCGCCGGGGCGGGCACCAGGTCCTGGGGGCGCACCGCCGGCACGAGCCGGGCGACCGAGCGGGCGAACAGGCGCCGCGAGGCCGAGCGGGCCACCTCGCGGGCTCCCGGCACCGCGTGCCGCGCGGCCAGCCGCCACAGCCCGGGCCAGCGCAGCGAGTCCGCCACGTCGGCGGGCACGACGTCGCGCCACCGGTAGCCCTCGCGCGCCAGCGCGAGCACCGCGTTGGGCCCCGCGTGCACCCCACCCGCGAGCGTGCGCGTCAGGTGCACGCCGAGGAACGGGAAGCGCGGGTCGGGCACGGGGTAGACGAGCCCGCGCACGAGCCCGACGGCGTCCGGCGCGAGCTCGTAGTACTCGCCGCGGAACGGCACCACCCGCGCCCCGGGGTCCACGCCGCAGGCCCGGGCGAACCGGTCGGCGTGCAGGCCCGCGCAGGCGACCAGGGCGTCCGCCACCAGCGTGGCGCCGTCGGCCAGCCGCACCTGCACCCGCGCGCCGGGCCCGCCGTCGTGGCGCGTGCGCGCGGCGACGGCGGCCGTGCCGAGGCGCACCTCGCCACCGGCGGAGCGCACCTGGTCGGCCAGCACGGCGCACACGCCGCGGTAGTCGACGATGCCGGTGGGCGGCACGTGCAGCGCGGCCACGCAGCGCACCTCCGGCTCGACCTTGCGGGCCTCGGCGGGGTCGAGCCAGCGCAGCCCGGCGACCCCGTTGGCGGTGCCGCGCTCGGCGAGGGTGCGCAGCCGCGCCACCTCGGCGTCGGACGTGGCGACCACGAGCTTGCCGCACACGTCCACGCGCACGCCGTGCTCGCGGGCGAACGCGGTCATCGAGCGGGAGCCGGCCACGCCGAGCCGCGCCTTGAGCGAGCCGGGCGCGTAGTAGAGGCCGGAGTGGATGACGCCGGAGTTGCGGCCGGTCTGGTGGGTCGCGACGTCGGGCTCCTTGTCGACCACGACGACGTCGTCGCCGCGCGACGCCAGCCGCGCCGCGACGGCGAGCCCCAGGATTCCGGCGCCGACGACGGTGACCCTCACGCTCCGGACGCTACCGGCCGGTCCGGGCCGGGTCACCGGTGCCGGCGGGTGAACCCCGCGGGCGTCAGCGCACCGCGCGGGGCCGGCGGCGGGGCGGGGGCTCGGTGCGCGCCCCGGCGGTCTGTCGCTTGAGGACGAGCTCGTGGACCATCTGGTCCGAGTGGCTCGTCGTCGCGATGCTGGTGGTCTGGAACCCGAGGCAGTCCAGGGCGTTGAGCGCGTCGGCCCAGCGGGCCTCCTCGGGCCGGGTGCCGCGGCCGGTGCGGCGCAGCATGGTCGCGTACTCGGCCTGCAGCTCCGGGCGGCCGATGACCTGCACGCTCTGCGGCACGCCGTTGCGGATGACGTGTCGCACCCGGACGAGTTCGTGAGCGTCCATGCCCGACAGGATCTGCCCCGCCCGGGGTGCTCGCACGGGCACGCCGCGGGGGACGGACGGCGGCAGACCGGCGGACGGCCGTGGACCGGCTCCCGATCGAGCTTGAGTCACGTGGCGCACTGCTGAGCACGGTTGCGGTCGCGTTCCCCCGAGGGAACGGTCACGGTGCCCGTTCACCCTTCCGCCGCCCGGTACCGTGCCCACGTGGATCGCGGGGAGCAGCTGCGCGTTGCGCGCGACGGTGACCAGAACGAGCGATGGCACCTTGCTGGCCTGGAGCGCCTGCATCCCGAGACGTTCGAGCTGCTCGCCCGAGACCCGGACGCCGGTGTCCGTGCGTCCCTGCTCTTGGACAACTATCAGACGCCCGAGCATCTCGTCGAGCAGCTGGCCGCAGAGAGCGACGAGTTCGCCGAGCTCGCCCGCTACCACCCCAACGCGTCATGCGAGCGGATGGAGACCGGAATCCTGGGCCGCCACATCCCCACCGCGATACAGAGCTACCTCGACAGGAATGGCGCCACATCGGATCAGCGTCGCGAGCTGCTCGCCGCGAGGAACGACGACCGCAGGGACGAGACGCTGGGATCCGTGTGGGAGCGGATCTCGCATCGCACCTGACGTCTGGGCCCCCTGCTCCACAGAGCCTCAGGTGTGGCCCCCTCCGTGTCGATCAACGAGGAAACCCAGACCATGTCGACGGGCTAGTGAGCACGTTTCCGGCCCTGGCCGGCTAATCCTGTCGGAGGTCATCTAGCCCCCTTGCCCGTCGGTCAGCTCGGTCACGAGTTGCGCCACGCATGCCAGGCAAGCATCGCGGGGAGGACTTCATCGCGCCACGGACGGGGACGGTCTCGGGCCAACGACGGCCCCACGGCATCGCCGTGGGGCCGTCGTGGTGCGCGGTGCCTGTGGTGTTGCGGAGCGCTATGAGCGACGCGGGAAGCCGTCGTAACGAACAACCACGAGGGCGCTGGCGACGTATCTGGGTGGGTCTGTGCTCACCTGCGTCACGTGATGGCTGACTGATTCGACTTCGAACTGCTGACTGACTGCGCGAGGTTCTCCGGTGCGCAGCTGGATCTCCGAGTGAAGGCTGCTCGGACAAGGGATCCGGTCCGACCCTGCGCTGCTCAGGTCGGGCTGTCGTGGTGGGCATGGTGAGCGAGGACGTCGTCCATGTGGGCCTCGGCCCAGAGCTTGAGCTGGCGGACCGTCTGATGCAGCGAGAGTCCCAGGTCGGTCAGCTCGTAGGTCACTGTCACGGGTACCGTCGGCGTCGCCGTCCGAGAGACCAGGCCGTCTCGCTCGAGCGACCGCAGGGTCTGGGTGAGCATCTTCGGGCTCACCCCGGCGAGCACCCGTGCGAGCTCGGAGTAGCGCATCGGGCGGGGATCCCCGTTGCAGTCCGGCCCGCTGCCGAGTGCAGCCAGGATCAGCGTCACCCACTTGTCCGACACGCGGCCCAGCAGCTGCTGGCTGGGGCACGCCGCGAGGAACGCGTTGTACTCCGCCTTCGCCTGCGCCCGCCTCTGCTGTGCGGTCATCGTCGCCATCGCACCCTCGCATCGCTCGATCGGGTATCAACGCACTTTCAGGTAACTACTTCCCATCAGGAAGCCTCGACGCGAAGGATATCGCCGGCGCCCACCGACGCCATGACGTCATTCGAAAGGTCTCACACATGACCCTCAGCACCACCACCACGGCCCTGCCCGGAGGCACCTGGAACCTCGGTGACCTGACCGTCACCCGCTTCGGGTATGGCGCCATGCAGCTGGCCGGCCCCTGGGTGATGGGGCCGCCCACCGACCACGACGGCGCGCTGGTAGTGCTACGCGAGGTGGCCGAGCTGGGCATCACCCACATCGACACCGCCGACGCCTACGGCCCCCGGGTCACCAACGAGCTGATCCGGGAGGCGCTGCACCCCTACCCGACGGGCCTGCATGTCGCGACGAAGGTCGGCGCGGTTCGGGACGCCCGCGGCGGGTGGCCGCCGGCTCGGCGGCCCGACCAGCTGCGCCGACAGGTCGAGGACAATCTCGAGACGCTGGGTCTCGACGTCCTGGACCTGGTGAACCTGCGCCTCGGCAACTCCGAGGGTCCGGTCGACGAGCCGGTCGCGGAAGCCTTCGAGACCCTCGCCGACCTGCAGCGCCAGGGCGTCATCCGACACCTGGGCGTCAGCAACGCCACCGCGGACCAGGTCGCCGAGGCGCAGTCCATCGCGCCCATCGTGAGCGTCCAGAACATGTACAACCTGGCGTTCCGCCGCGACGACGAGCTCATCGACCGGCTCGCGGCCGAGAACATCGCCTACGTGCCGTTCTTCCCGCTCGGCGGGTTCAGCCCCCTGCAGTCGGAGGCGCTGTCGGCAGTCGCCACCCGCCTCCGCTCCACGCCGATGTCCATCGCCCTGGCCTGGCTCCTGCGCCGCTCGCCCAACATCCTGCTCATCGCGGGGACCTCGTCGGTCGCCCACCTGCGCGAGAACGTCGCCGGCGCCCGGATCGAGCTGTCCGACCAGGACCTCGCCGAGCTCGACAAGATCGGCGCCTGAACGCACCGCCGACGCCGCGCCGAGGGCTCTCGACCCTGCCTCGGGTCGAGGGCCCTCGCCGGCGCGCACCTTGTCGAACATCCGTGACGCGCCCCGAGGACATGTCGAGGATGAGCACCGCACCGGCCACCGACCCGCTGTCCGCAAACCACCGTTTCTGGACAGCCACTGCGAACCCAACCAGGCACGGGGTACGACGGCGGGGGGCTGTCGTACTCGCCGAGCGCGTATCGCACTCGGTGGTTGAGGTCCTTGAGGCCTGGAGAGGGAGGAGTGGCCGCAATCGCGGCGTGGACTACCTCGCAACTACTTCGTTCGAGGACCAGGAACTGCATCCTTGCTGGTCATAGGGCCGAGGCCTCGCGTCACGCTCGCACGCCAAGGTGCCGACAACCGAGTAGCCGAGCACAGCACTCGACGCTGGCTCGGACTCGCGCTCCTACTCAAGTCAGGGGGATTGAGCGAATCACGCCAGTCGCAACGCGAAGACCGTCCTGTCGCTGTCGCTCACCGCAGCACTTATCGGAGGTGGTCTTGCGACCACCATCCCAGCGACCGCTGAGCCTCTCAACGCTGACCCGTCGGCGGCGATCGAAGAGATCGTCCCCGAGATCCTGGACCACGGCGCCACCTGGTCACACCAGGGGATCGCCTCGCACGTCAGGAGAACGAGCAGGATGGTCGCGTAGACCTGCCGGCCGGGGCTCATCCGGACGGCCGGACCGCCGCGACGCTCACGCGCCGATCTGTACGTCAGAAACGACCGTTCATGGACGGGCGTTGGGGTCGCCCCTGCTCCACAGAGCCTCAGGTGTGGCACCCTCCGCATCGATCAACGAGGCAACCTGGGCCGTGTCGACCGGCCAGTAAGCACCGTCTCTGGACAGCCCGGGGCCCGGGGCGGTCGGTTGCCCGGGCACCGGTCGGAGGCAGCTTCGGGAGCTACGCCACCCACCCGTCGGCTGATGTTCGCGCGGCCGCTGCGCGCGTACGACGTGAAGCTGGCGCCCGAGGTCGAGGCGCCTGGCTACTTCCCTTCCTCTCCTCACCAGCTCTCGGGATGACGCAGGGCCCGGCCCGTCCGCGGGGTGGCAAGCTGCCCGCGTCGAACCAGAGGCCTGCCACGCGCCACCCCGCGGTGCTGGCATCGTCACTGCCCGCCCCGGGCCCGAGACCGGGGCGGGCGTCCCATTCCTAGGGTTCGCAGGCAGTCACATCCGTCCGCGAGGGGGCGGAGCTCGCCGGGTGGTTACGCCCGGGCGGCAGCGGTCTTGGCGGCCTCGATCGCCGACTCGAAGTCGGGGGTGGCCCCGAGCTGAGCGAGCCACACGTTCGCGGCGTTGTAGCAGTTGAAGGTCTCGACCTTTCCCTCACGCAGATACCAGAGGTCCGCCGCCGGAACATCGATGCGGTGACCCGTCGGACCGATCTCGCCGACCGGAGTGGGGAAGCCTCCGAGATGCGTCCCCTGGATTCGCAGCTCGACGGCGACGACGTCGCCGATGACGTGCACCGCGAGAAGCTCCCGGTGGATGTCGGGAAACGCGCTGGCGAGGCCGGTCAGCGCCGCAGGGATCTGGTCCGCACGGAAGGTGAGCCCGTTCGGCACGTCGTTGAACGTGCCGTGTTCCGCGAACAGGGCACGGAAACCCTCGCCGTCCAAGACGTCCCCTTCCGCGAGCCGGTAGGCCTCGCGGACAACCTCTTCGTTCCTCGTCACGTCCTGCTCTCCTGACGTCGTAAGCGCATCGCTCGTGGCAACGGCAGTTATTGACCGTTCCGTCCACAACGGTAGGAGTTATGGACCGGGTCGTCAAGTATCGGTACCATCGATGTGTGGCCAGACCGAGAGAGTTCGACGAGGAAGCGGTCCTCGACGCTGCCCGTGAGCAGTTCTGGAGCAAGGGCTACGCGGGAACGAGCATGGACGCCATCGCCGCCGCGACCGGCCTGGGCAAAGGCAGCCTCTACGGCGCCTTCGGCGGGAAGAAGCAACTGTTCCTGCGGATCTTCGACTCCTACTGCACGGGTGTCGCAGACGCCGTGGCGAGCGGGCTGACCGGTCCGGACGAGCAGGCTTACGTCCGACTGTGTGCCCACATCCGCGCCGGGGCGGCCGGGGTCGCCGCCGACAGCAGGCATCGCGGGTGCCTGCTCGCGAAGGGTGCGGCCGAGCTCTCCGAGCACGACCCCGACGTCACCGCCCGGTCCCGCCGTACCTTGGAGGGCATCGCCGCGATCGTGGCCGACGACATTCGCGCTGCGCAGCGCCACGGGGACATCGACCCAGCGGCCGACGCCGACGGGCTCGCAGCGCTCGTCCTGGCGGTCCTTCGCGGCGTCGAGGCCCTCGGGAAGGCGGGGATCGACGCCGACCGGCTGGAGAGCGCCGCCGATACGGCCATCGCTCTCCTTCCCCGGACGGGCAAGGCGCGCGTCACCGAGGGTGCACGCCGGCCCAGCGTCCTGTGACCAGGGCCGTCCGAGACGCGGGCGGCCTGGATGATGGCGAGAGGGCTGCGCCGGCGCCCTCACCGCACCCACCGAGTGACCGGCAAGGACGCACCTGTGAACGACGAAGCGCAGATCGCGGGGCGAGCAGTGGCGGATCGAGCGGGACGAGCCGGGGCCGTACATCGCCGAGCGATGCGCAGCGCAACGCCGCATCGCCGAGTCCGACGGCCGGCCGAGCCGCCGTCGGTCGGTGACACCGATGCCTGACGCCACCGGGCGCCGGCCGCCGCTGTCGCCGGCGGCGCGCCGGTTCGAGTGGATCGCCGGGATCCTCCTGGCCCTGCTGCTGCTCGGGTACTGGGTGGTCTCCAACATCCGGTTCCCGGGCGAGTACGAACCGCCGGTGGTGCACGATCCGGCGATCGACGTCCTGCGTGGCAACCTGAACGCGGCGGTGACGTGCCTGCAGTCACGTCCGTCCGACCTGCTCTCCGCGAACGGCAGCGCGGTGCTCGGCGAGGCGATGTCTCCGTGCGTCGGCACGGACTTCCTGGACCGGGACGACGGCACCATCTCCAGCCTCCGCGTGCGCGACCACGCCAACGACACCCTCGCGGTGTCCAGCCGGACCACCGAGGACGGCCTCGTCGTCGCGCTGGTCACCACGGGGCGGGGCACCACCTCGTCCCCGAGCAAGGAGTCGCTGATCACCCTGGGCACGTGCTGGCAGGTGACGGTCGACCGCGACTCGGCCACCGTCTCGGCCCCGTCGAGCGCGGCCTGCAAGGACCTCGTGCTCAGACGTGTCGACGCGGAGACAGTGCTCGAGGTGGACGACGTCGATCTGGCCGGCGCCGGGCTCGGGAGCACGTGATGACGTCCTCGTGCCGCAAGGATCCCCGAGCGCGACCGGCGGCGGCAGGGGCTTGGCGCTCGGGGCGGCGGCACGGAGGATGAGAGGAGGGCGCCGTGGGTGCCCCGAGGCGCTCGGCGTCCGACGACGGCCCGGGCGAGCTGCTGCGCGGCGGGACGGGATGAGCGAGGGCGATCTCTTCGACGACACGACGGAGTCGGTGCTCGCGGCCGGCGAGCACCCGCCCGTGGGGCGGTACCGCCTCGACCTCGGCACGGGGCGCTGGGCCTGGTCGGCCGAGATCTACACGATGTACGGGTTCGAGCCCGGCGAGGTCGTGCCCACCGCGCAGCTCATGCTGTCGCACGCGCACCCCGAGGACCTGGCCCGCGTGGACGCCGTGCTGCGCCACGCGGCCGAGACGGGCGAGCCGTTCAGTGCGGTCCACCGGGTCTACGACGCGCGGCGCCGGCTCCACCTGGTCGCCGTGACCGGACAGACCCGCCGCGTGCCGGACGGCGGGGGCGCCACCGAGGTCGCCGGCTACTTCATCGACATGACCGACGTGCACCGGCACCTGGCGCAGCAGGAGGCGTCCCGGGCGATCCAGGCGTCGGCCGAGCGCCGCGGCGCGATCGAGCAGGCCAAGGGCGTGCTCATGGTGGTGCACGGCATCGGCGCCGACGAGGCCTTCGACCGGCTGCGGCTCGCCTCCAACCGGCTCAACGTGCCCGTCCGTGACCTCGCCGAGCGCCTGCTAGAGCGCTTCACCGGACCCGCGCGCCCGGTCGCGCCCACCGCCGCGGCCCTCGGCGAGTTCCTGGGCGAGGCCCGCGAGCCGCGGGCGGGCGAGCCGGCGCCGAGCGGGCACGGGCCGGGCGGTCGGTCGAGCGGGCCGCCGCCCGGCGGCCCGCTCGCCCCGGTCACACCTCGCTGACCCGCCCGCCGGCGATGCGCAGGCGCCGCTGCGCCCGCCGCGCCACCACGGAGTCGTGGGTCACCATGACGACGGTCAGACCCCTCTGCGTCCACAGCCCCTCGAGCAGCCCCACGATGTCGTCGCGGGTGGCCTCGTCGAGGTTGCCGGTCGGCTCGTCGGCGAGCAGCACCGCGGGCTCCTTCACCAGCGCCCGCGCGATGGCGACGCGCTGCTGCTGGCCGCCGGACAGCTCGCCCGGCAGGTGCCCCGCCCGTTCGGCCAGGCCCACCTGCGCGAGCGCCGCCTGCGCACGCCGTGCCCGCTCGTCGGCCGGCGTGCCCGCGGGCACGAGCGCGGTCTCCACGTTCTCCTGCGCCGTCAGCGTGGGGATGAGGTTGAAGTGCTGGAAGACGAAGCCGATGCGGTCGGCCCGCGCGCGGGTCAGGCGCGCGTCGTCCATCGCGGCGAGGTCGTCGCCGGCGAGCCGAACGCGGCCCGACGTCGGGCGGTCCAGGCCGCCCAGCATCTGCAGCAGCGTGGACTTGCCGCCGCCCGTGGGGCCCTGGATCGCGACGAGCTCGCCGTCGGCGATGGTCAGGTCGACGTCCTGGAGGGCGTGCACGGTGCGCTTGCCCTGGGTGTAGGTCTTGGTCAGACCCTCGATCTGGTACATGGTCCGGTCCTTCGGTGACGGGTGACGCGTGACGGGTGACGGGTGACGGGTGACGGGGTGATGGGGTCGCCGGCCCGCGCTCAGGCGAGCGAGCGCAGGGCCTCGGCGGGGCGCAGGCGCGCGGCGCGCGAGCCGCCGACGACGCCGGCGACCAGGCCGCCGAGCAGCGCCAGCCCCACGGCCGCGGCCACCACCCACGGCGTCACGGGCGCGTGCAGCACCACGTCGACCGCCTGCTGCGCGGCCTCGGCCGCCCCGCCGAACGGACCGCCTCCGCCGCCCGGGCCCGCGGCGGCGCCCTGCGCCGCGGCGTCGGTCCCGCCCGGCGCGCCGCCGGCGCCCGGGCCGCCGAACGTGAACCCGCCGCCGGACGAGCCCGAGAGCGTGATGCCGGCGAGGTTGATCGCCAGCACGGCGACCCCGCCGAGCACGATGCCGGCCACGCCGCCGAGCAGGCCCTGCACCGCGGACTCGCCGGCGATCTGCCCGACGACGCGGCGGCGGGGCCAGCCGATGGCCTTGAGCGTGCCCAGCTCGCGGGTGCGCCGGTTGACGCCGGAGACCGTGAACAGCACCGCGAGGCCGAACGCCGCGAGGAGCACGACCACCGACAGGGCGGTGCCGAGCTTCTGCACGAGGCTCGAGGCGGTCGACAGCGAGCCGGTGACGTCGCCGGCCAGGTCGGACTGCGTGCTCACGGTGGCGTCGGGCAGCGCGGTCTCGACGGCCGCGGCGACGGCGTCGACGTTCGAGGCCGAGTCGACGGCGACGTAGACGTCGGTGACCTGCCCGTCGAGGTCGGCCAGCGCCTGGGCGACCGCGAGCGGCACGTACACGTCCGCCGACGTCGCCACGCCCTCGCCGCTGCTGGAGGTCACCGTGCCGACCACCTCGAGGTCGGCGTCGCCCACCGTGACGGTGTCGCCCACGGCCAGGTCCGCCTGCGCGGCGTACTGCGCGTCCAGCACCGCGACCTGGGCGTCGGAGTCCGCGGCCTCGAGGCCGCGGCCGTCGGCCACCTCGACGGTGGTCAGCGGCCCGACGGCGTCGGCCGCCGGGTCGACGCCGGTGACGGTGAACCGGTCGACCTGGAACGACGAGCCGCCCGCGCCGTCGGGCCCGCCGTCGGCGCCGTCGGCGGTCCCGGTGCCGGCCGTGGGGGCCTGGCCCGGGTCGGTCGCCTGGGAGGGGTCGGGCATCTCGCCCGAGAACGAGGTGCTCTCCAGCGTGAGCGTCGCCGCGGCGTCGGTGACGTGGTCCACGCCCGCGACGGTGTCCAGGGCGGCGGCGTCGAAGGAGGCGGTGCCGCGCGCCAGGCCCAGCTGCGACTGGCTCAGCTCGCGCGTCGCGCCGTCGTCGGACGACTCGCCGTCCTGCGCCCCGAAGTCGAAGCGGCCGGGCCCGCCGCCGTCGGCGCCGGGCTCGGCCGTCTGGGTCACGGTGACGTCCGTGCCGACGCCGTACACCGACTCCAGGACGGAGGCCTGGGCGTCGCGGACGCCGGCGGCGACCGACGAGACGACCATGACGAGGGCGATGGCGACGGCGAGGCCGGCCGCCACGACGGCGGTCTGCTTGCGTCGGTGGCGCAGCTCGCGCCTGAGGTAGGTGATGAACACGCAGGGCTCCCGGGGGTGCAGGGGGCGGCCCGGTGGCCGCCCGGTGAGGACGGACCGGACGGTAGGGCCGTGGCCTGGGGCGACGGTGCCGAGACGCTGGCAGGACCCTGGGACGCGGGCACGCCGTCGGCGTGGGCGGCGGTGCCGCCGCGGGAGCCCGACGCCGTAGGCTGAGAGCGACCACACCGACCATCAGAAGGAGCACCCGTGGCTAGCATCGAAGCCGTCGGCGCACGCGAGATCCTGGACTCGCGCGGCAACCCCACCGTCGAGGTCGAGATCGTGCTCGACGACGGGACGTTCGCCCGCGCGGCCGTCCCCTCCGGCGCCTCGACCGGTGCGTTCGAGGCCGTCGAGCGCCGTGACGGCGACAAGGGCCGCTACCTGGGCAAGGGCGTCGAGGGCGCGGTGAACGCCGTCATCGACGAGATCGCCCCGGAGCTCATCGGCTACGACGCCGAGGAGCAGCGGATCATCGACCAGACCCTCATCGACCTGGACGGCACGCCCAACAAGGGCAAGCTCGGCGCCAACGCCATCCTCGGTGTCTCGCTCGCCGTGGCGAAGGCCGCCGCCAAGTCGGCCGGCCTGGACCTGTACCGCTACGTCGGCGGCCCGAACGCGCACGTGCTGCCGGTGCCGATGATGAACATCCTCAACGGCGGGTCGCACGCGGACTCCAACGTCGACATCCAGGAGTTCATGGTCGCCCCGATCGGCGCCTCGACCTTCAAGGAGGCCCTGCGCACGGGCACCGAGGTCTACCACTCCCTGAAGTCGGTGCTGAAGGCCCAGGGCCTGTCCACGGGCCTCGGCGACGAGGGCGGCTTCGCGCCGAACCTGTCGAGCAACCGCGCCGCGCTCGACCTGATCCTCTCGGCGATCGAGAAGGCCGGCTTCACGCCGGGCACCGACGTCGCGCTCGCGCTCGACGTCGCGTCGACCGAGTTCTTCTCCGACGGCGCCTACCAGTTCGAGGGCGCCGCCAGGTCGACCGACGAGATGATCGCGTTCTACGAGCAGCTCGTGGCCGACTACCCGCTGGTCTCCATCGAGGACCCGCTGTCCGAGGACGAGTGGGACGCCTGGTCGGCGCTCGTCGGCCGCGTCGGCGACAAGGTCCAGCTCGTGGGCGACGACCTGTTCGTCACCAACCCGGAGCGCCTCGCCAAGGGCATCGAGCTGAAGTCGGCGAACGCGCTGCTGGTCAAGCTCAACCAGATCGGCACGCTCACCGAGACGCTCGACGCCGTCGAGCTCGCCCAGCGCAACGGCTTCACCACGATGACGTCGCACCGCTCGGGCGAGACCGAGGACACCACGATCGCCGACCTGTCCGTGGCCACCAACGCCGGCCAGATCAAGACCGGCGCCCCGGCCCGCGGCGAGCGCATCAACAAGTACAACCAGCTGCTGCGCATCGAGGAGGCCCTCGACGACGCCGGCCGCTACGCGGGTCGCTCCGCCTTCCCGCGCTTCCAGGGCTGACGCCCCGGAGCACGCACCCGCCCTCCCGGTTGTCAGTACCAGCGCACGGTATGGCGTGCGCCGGTACTGACACGGCGGGGGTGCTCGTCGACGACGCCCGGTCGCCCCGCGCGGCCGGGCGTCGTCGTGCGTCCGGGGCCCCGCGCGCGCCGGCGTCCCGCGCGCGCCGGCGTCCCGCGACCTGTCAGCACCAGCGCACGCCATGGCCTGCGCTCGTGCTGACAGGTCGTGGGGGCTGACGGGACGCGGCAGGCGGGCGCCCGAGAGGCCCGGACTGTGAAGGTTCTGCGCCGCGGGGTGCACCGCGGGGTGAAGACACGTCGCCGCGCCGACGCCGCTGCGCGCGGGGGACCGGCGCGCTGGGCACAATCGACGACGTGCCCACCCGCCGACCCACCCCGCCCGCGCGCCGCCCGGCGTCCCGCCCCTCGTCGCGC
>NZ_WUWN01000040.1 GCF_009846865.1 Puerhibacterium puerhi | reverse complement strand
CACGGCCTCGAGCTCGGCGGGCCCCGGGGTGCCCGCCGCCGCAGCTCGGCGGCGCACGGCCGCCAGCGCCGCCCGGTGACGCAGCGCGCGCAGCCCCAGCAGCCGGACGTCGGTGCCGAGCCAGTGGTGCGCCACGTACGCGTCCGACCGACCGCGCCGCGCCGCGGCGTCGAGCCAGGCGGCGCGGGTCAGGCGGTCGGCGTCGGGCCGGTGCACGACGGGCGGGCCGTCGGCGCGCACCACGCGCGCGCCGGCACGCCGCGCCATCCACTCGAACAGCACGTCCTCGCCGAACCCCGTCCCCGGCGCGCCGGCCCCGAGCGCCGGGTCCCACAGCGCGACGCCGAGCAGCTCGCGGCGGAACGCCATCGCCGCGCCCACGAGCGCGGGCGCCGGCGCGGCGTCGTCGGTCTCGGCCAGCCAGCGCCGCAGAAGCGGCTCGGCGGGGTACGCCGGGTCGTCGGCCAGCCGCACGCGCCCGGCGACGAGGTCGGCGCGCCCGTCGAGCAGCGGCGCGGCCATGCGCCCGAGCCAGCCGGGGTCGACCTCGACGTCGTCGTCGGTCATCACCAGCACCGCCCCGCGCGCGGCGGAGCTGCCCACGGCGCGGGCCCGGCTGAGCCCGGGCAGCGCGGCGTGCACGACGCGCACGCGCGGGTCGGCGCGCACGGGCGCGGGCAGGGCGGCCTCGACCTGCGCGCGGGCGCCGTTGTCGACGAGCACGAGCTCGGCGGCGAGCGCCGCACCGTCGGGCCCGGTGCACCCGTCCAGCGCCGCGACGGCACGGGCGAGGAACGGGGCGAGCCGGTCGGGCCGGTCGCGCGTGGCGACCACGAGGCTCACCACCAGCGCGGGTCCCGGGCCGGCGGGCCCGCCGGCGATCACGACCGCTCCCGCGCCGGGAGGCGGTCGTGCCGCCGGTCGCGCAGGCCGGCCGGCCACCCCACGGCCAGGCCGGCGACGTCGACCCCGACGCGCGCCAGGATCGCCGGGGCGCGCAGCCGCTGCGCGACGCCGGGCCGGCGCCCGTCCTCGTCGCGCACCCGGCCCAGCAGGGCGCGGGCCATCCACCGCAGCCGGCCGCCCTCCTCGCGCAGCACCGTCCAGGTGTGCCGGCGCGTCACCGGCGCCGCCGGGCCGTACACCCGCACGAGCATCGCCTGGTGGTTGCGCCGCCGGTAGAAGTCGTAGCGGCGGTCGAACCGGTCGCCCCGCCCGGCGTACGGCGCCGACACGTGCCGCACCACGGCCCGGGGCGCGAAGACGAGCCGGCGGCCGAGCGCCCGCTGGCGCAGCGCGATGTCGGTCTCCTCGCACACGCACGGGCCCGGGTAGCGGCCGTGCACGCCGCCGACGTCGAGCAGCGCGGCGCGGCGGTAGGACATCGTGGCGCCGAGCAGGTGGTCGACCTCGATCGTGCGGCCCGGGTCGGCGGCGAAGTAACCGGTGAGGCGCCCGTCCGGCAGCAGCCGGCCGATCCGGTCGAGGCCCTCCTGCTCCTCCCCCGGCTGCCCGTTGACGATGCGCCCGCCGACGCCCACCACGTCGGGGTCGGCGTACGGGGCCAGCAGCTCGTCCAGCCAGTCGGGGTCCACGTAGGCGTCGTCGTCCACGAACGCCACCACGTCGCCGCGGGCGTGCGCCACGCCGATGCCGCGGGACTCGGGCGTGGTGCCGGCGCCGAGCTCGTTGCGCAGGTAGCGCACGCCGGGGTGCGCCTCGACCACGCGTCGCGTGGCCGGGTCGGGCGAGGCGTCGACGACCAGCACCTCCAGCGGCGCCGTGCGCAGCCGCTCGAGGTGGGCCAGGCACTCCGCGACGTAGCGCGGCCGCCGGAACGTCGGGATGACCACGGACACGGTGAGGGCCGGCGCGGGGTTCTCAGCCATGGTCGGCCTCCCGGCGCAGCGTGCTGAGCCGGAACCACTCGGGGTGGCGGCGCAGCGGCGTGGTCGCCGCCGCCGCCCACGGGTGGCGCTGCCGGGACGCCCAGCGCCGGTAGACCACCGGGTGGGAGTACTCGGCGCTGTGCCCCGACCAGCCGAACTTGCGGCGCATGTGCTCGTCGGGGCGCACCCACGAGTAGTGCACCACCGCGTCCTCCAGCGGCACCACCTCGTGCACCAGGCTGCCCGGCCCCTGCGCGGGGTCGGTGTTCCACGGCCGCAGGTCGACGCGGTAACGCACGGCCGACGGCGCCTGGCGCGCGCACTCCAGCCGGGTGCCGGGGCGCACGGCGAGCGGGCCGGGGAACCCCGCGACCGGCCGCCAGAACCGGGTCGAGGCCTCGAGGTAGCGCCCGCCGGGCGCCGCGTCGCCCACCCGGGCGTAGAGCCAGCGCGCCGGGTAGTCGAGCGCGGTCGCGCCGGCGGCGTCGGCGCGCGCGAGGGCCCCGAAGAACGCCTCGGGCGCGGCGACCACCTCGTCGGTGTCGAGCTGCAGCACCCAGTCGGCGCCCTCGGACGCCTGCGCGAGCGCGACCCGGCGCTGGTGGGTGTCGTTGTCGAGCGGGTCGTGCCCGGGGCGCCAGAAGTCGCCGGGCGCGAGCTCGCAGCGGCCCTCGACGTCGAGCTCCTTGAGGATCGCCAGGCACTCCTCGACCGGCAGCGGGGTGCCGGACCACGAGGTGGCGCTGCGGTCGTAGGACACGACGATCCGCTCGACCCGGTCGTAGTACGCGCGCACGCTCGCCGCCAGGAACGCCGGGTCGGCGGCCAGGACGTACGCGGCGAGCCGCAGCCGGCGGGCCACCTAGATCACGTCCGCGAAGTTGCGCTCGTTCTTCTGGAAGACCAGCACCCCGGCCAGCAGCACGAGCGCGCTCACGCCGACCATGCCCGCGACCTGCCACGCCGGCGGCGCGTCGAGCCCCAGCACCGAGAACCGGAACGCGTCGAGGAACCACGTCATGGGGTTGGCCTCGAACAGCAGGCGCACGGCCGGCGACAGCCCCTCGACCGCCTGGACCGAGTAGGCGACCGGCGAGGCGTACAGCAGCAGCTGCAGCGCCCACGGCAGCGCGTACCCGATGTCGCGGTACTTCACCTGCACCGACGCCGCGGCCAGGCCGATGCCGAGCGCCACGCCGAGCAGCAGCACGGTCCACACCGGCAGCAGCAGCACCGCCCAGCCGGGGTTGACGCCGTAGACCAGCAGCAGCACGGCGCCGAGGGCGAGCGCGACGGCGAAGTCGAGCAGCACCGACAGCGCGGTGGACAGGGGCACGAGCAGGCGGGGGAAGAACACCTTGGACACCAGCGCCTGGTTGCTCACCAGCGACGGCGCCGCGCGGCCCACGGTCTGGTTGAACAGGTTCCAGGCGAGCATGCCGGCGTAGCTGAACAGGAAGTACGGCACGCCGTCGCTGGGCAGGTTCGCGACCGTGCCGAACACGAGCGAGAACACGCCCGCCGCGGCCAGCGGCTGCAGCACCACCCACACCACGCCCACCGCCGTCTGGCGGTAGCGCAGCAGCACGTCGCGCTGGCCGAACCGGTACAGCACCTCGCGGGCGCCCCACAGCTCGGACCAGCGCGGCAGGCCGAGCCGGCCGGGGGGCGTGATGACGACGGTCTCCACGGTCAGCGCCCCTCGTAGTCGTAGTCGGCCAGCACGACGCCGTGCGCCGTGGCCTCGTCGAGCGTCATCTCCGGGTACGGCGAGCCGGGCAGCACCTCGAACGTCGCGGCGCCCTCCCAGGCGTCGAGCACGCCCATCTGGCACACGAAGACGTCGACCGTGTAGCGCCCGGGCTTGAGCCACGGCGCCCGCAGGCTCAGCCGGATCTCCTGCTCCTTGGCCGGGTCGTACCAGCCGCCCACCGGCCGCGAGTCGCACTGCGCGATCACGGTGCCGTTGGCGTCGTTGACGTGGCAGGAGACGAAGTACTGGCCCACCAGGGACGCGTTCGCCCCGACGTGCACCGTGAACGACTTGGTGTCGGCGGGCTCGTAGACGTCCGAGCCCGGCACCACCGCCGAGGCGCGCAGCGCGCCGCTGCCGGGGCGCCGGTCGGGGTCACGCTGCTCGGCGGCGAACTTCTCGAAGCTGCGCCGGTAGACCTCGAGCGTGTCGTCGACGGTCCCGGCGTAGGTGAGCCGGCCGCGGTCGAGGAAGATCGCGCTGGTGCACAGCGCCGTGACGGTCTGCACCTGGTGGCTGACGTACAGCACCGTGCGCCCGTCCTTGGCGACGTCGCGCATCTTGGCCAGCGACTTGGCCTGGAACTCCGCGTCGCCCACGGCCAGCACCTCGTCGATGGCGAGGATCTCGGTGCGCAGGTGCGCCGCGACGGCGAACGCCAGGCGCACGTACATGCCCGAGGAGTAGCGCTTGACCTGGGTGTCCAGGAACTTCTCGATCCCGGAGAAGTCGACGATCTCGTCGAACGACGCGCGGATCTCCTTGCGGGTCATGCCCAGGATGGCGCCGTTGAGGAAGATGTTCTCCCGCCCGGTCAGCTCGCCGGAGAACCCGGTGCCGACCTCGAGCAGGCTGCCCATCCGCCCGTGCAGCTCGATGCGCCCGCGGGTCGGCGCGGTCACCCGCGTGAGGATCTTCAGCAGCGTCGACTTGCCGGCGCCGTTGCGCCCGACGATGCCGAGCGCCTCGCCCCACGGCACGTCGAGGTCGATGCCGTCGAGCGCGTCGAACTCGGTGAACCGCGAGCGGGCCATCGGGCTGCGCAGGCGCGCCACGAGGGCCTCGACCGCGGTGGTGGGCGCCTGCCCGGACCGGCCGATGCGATACGTCTTGCCCAGGCCGCGCACGGACAGGGCGGGGGTGACGGGGGTCACGTCAGCGAGCCTAGGGAGAGGGCCCTGCGGGGCCTACGGATCCGCGGGGTGAAAGGCCGATTCACCCGGCTGCCCTCCGGCTCGCGGGGGCGCGCCGGGCCCGCCGACCGGGTCTGCGGAGACGGGCCCGGCGGCGGGCCGCGCGCTCCTGCGCGGCCTCCCGGAGCACCGCCTCGATGCCCGCGGCGGTGTGCGCGAGCGTGAAGCGCTCTTCCACCAGCGCGCGGCACCGGTCGCCGAGCCCGGGGTCGGCGTCGCGCCAGTCGAGCGCGGCGTCGATCGCGCGCGCCAGGTCGTCCGGGTCGCCGGGCGCGGCGAGGAACCGGTCGAGCTCGCCGGCGAGCACCTCGGGGATGCCGCCGATGCGCGAGCCGACGGCCGGGCGGCCGGTGGACATCGCCTCGATGAGCACCCGCCCGAACGCCTCCTCGCGCGCGCTGGGCAGCACCACGACGTCGGCCGCGTGCAGCAGCGGCAGCACGTCCTCCTGGTGGTCGAGCCAGGTGACGTCCTCGGCCTCCGCGGCCAGCGGGTCGAGCACCGCGGCGTACGACGGGTCGGTGTAGCGGCCCGCGACGACGAGCTGGTAGGGCCGCCGGCGGCGGCGCGCCGCCTCGAGCAGCACGTGCACGCCCTTGACCGGGTTGAGCTGGCCGTAGAAGACGACGACGGGCACGTCGGGGTCGAGGCCGAGGGCCGCCGCCGCGGCGTCCCGCTCGGCGCGGCCGGCGGCCGGGTAGGCGGCCGGGTCGACGCCGTTGTGCACCACCCGCACCTTGCGCTCCGGCACGCCCAGGTCCACCAGCGCCTCCTTGACGAAGTGCGACACCGCCAGCACCCGGTCGGCGCCCGCCAGCAGCAGGCCGTCGCGGCGCGGGCGGGCGTCGATGACCACGTTGACCTGGCACACGCATGCCGCGCCGGTCAGCCGCGCCACGGGCACCGACCAGGTCATCCCGAACTGGCGCACCTCGAGCACCACGTCGGGCCGCCGCCGGCCCACGCGCGCCACCGTGCTCAGCACCGACGGCACGATCCGCACGGCGTCGTCGACCAGCCCGGCCAGGCGCTGCGCGCGCGCCGGCGCCCCGCGCAGCCACCGCGGCGGCGTCCAGAAGATCGAGTGGTCGGTGTGCCCCACCCGCCACGTGCGCGCGCCGAGCGCGCGTACCCGCGCGGTCACCGCGGGGCTGGGCTCGAAGTACCGCGGCTCCTGCAGGGCCAGGTCCAGCACGACGCCGCGGCGCCGCAGCTCCTCGAGGATCTGCAGCAGGTTGACCGCCTCCCCGTGCGCGTGGCTCAGGTCGCGCACCAGCGTCAGCACCCTCACGGGGTCACCCCCGGGGTGACGTCGCGGGCGGCTCCCGGGACGCCGGGCGGCGGGACGGCGGGCGCGACGCCCAGCACGTCCCGCCACACCGCGGCGTGCCCCGCGGCGGTGCGCGCCCAGGTGAACCGGGCGGCCCGGGCCCGCCCGGCGACGACGCGGTCGGCGACGCCGGCGCCCTCGTCGAGCACGTGCACCAGCCCCTCCGCGATGGCCGGGCCGTCCGGCTCGACGAGCCACGCGGCGTCGCCGCACACCTCCGGCAGCGCCGCCCGCGCCGCGGCGACCACGGGCACCCGGCAGGCCATCGCCTCCAGGGCGGGCAGCCCGAACCCCTCGTGCAGCGACGGCACGACGACGGCGCTGGCGGCCGCCATGAGCGGCGGCAGCACGGCGTCGGGCACGCGCCCCGGCAGCACCACGCCGGGCAGGTGGCCGAACAGCCGCTCGCGGCGCTCCGACGGCGGGCCGCACAGCACCAGCCGCACGTCGGGGTGCGCCGCCCGCACCAGCGGCCACGCCGCGGCCAGCCCCTCGAGGTTCTTGCGCAGCGTGGAGCCGCCCGCGTGCAGCACGAACCGCCCCGAGATCCCCAGGGCCGCCAGCGCCACGCCGTCGAGCGGCGCGACGTCGAAGAACTCCTCCCCCACGCCGTTGTGCACCACGTGCACGCGGTCGAGGCCGAGCAGCTCAGCGGCGTCGTCGGCGGAGAACTGCGAGACGGCCACCACGGCCGCCGCGCGCCGGGTCTCCTCGGCGGCCCACGGCTCGGGCGGCGTCTCGTCGGGGAAGCGCCAGGCCACGGTGTCGTGCACGGTCACCACCTCGGGCACCGTGGCGGGCGGCAGCGACAGGCCCATGCGGTGCACGACGTCGGCGCCGCGGTAGAGCACCGCGCCGGCCGCGCGGCGCACGGAGGTGGGTGCTGACCGCAGGAGCCAGCCGGGGACCCGGGCGGTGCCGGGCAGCGAGGACCGGAGCGTGCGCAGCACCGCGCGGCGCACGTCGACCGCGCCGCCGAGCGCGGCGGGCGCCATGGCGGCGACGCGCTCCTCGTAGGCCTGCTGCCCCATGGGCGTGCCGGCGGCCAGGGTCGCCAGCGTGAGCGTCGGACTCATGGGTCATTCTCGTCGCAGCGCGCGCCGCGGACGCCATGGGCCGACGGGGTGATCCGGGGGTGATTCCCGCCGGGCCGCGACGCGCTGCGGACCCGGCGTCCCTACGATCGGCGCGTGACCACCGTCGCGCTCGTGGCGAGCTCGTACTGGCCCCGCGTCGGCGGGGTCGAGGAGCACGTGCGCCGCCTGGCGGCGGTGCTGCACGCCCGCGGCCACCGCGTGGTGGTGTGGGCGGTGGACCGCGGCGACGACGTCGCGGGCGCCGACGACGTCGTGCCCGGCGTCCGCGTGCGCTACCTGCCCGCGCCGCTCGCCGCGCGGTCGGCGCGCTCGCTGCGGGACCTGGCACTGGCCGCGCCCGGCGCCGCCGCCGCGTGGTGGCGCGCCGCCACGGCCGACCGGCCGGACGTGGTGCACGTGCAGTGCTACGGGCCCAACGGTCCGTGGGCGACGGCGCTGGCCGCCGCGCGACGCCTGCCCCTGGTGGTGGGCGCGCACGGCGAGACGTACATGGACGAGTCGCAGGTCTTCGAGACCTCGGCGCTGATGCGCCGGGCGCTGCCGTGGTCGCTGCGCCGCGCCCGGGCCGTGACGGCCTGCTCCCACCACGCGGCGGCCGACCTCGCGCGGTTCGGCCGGGACCCGGCGCGCACCGTCGTCGTGGCGAACGGCGTGGACCCCGCCGAGCCCGCCGGGCCGCCGCCGGGCTGGCTGCCCGAGCGGTACCTGCTGGCGCTCGGCCGCATGGTGCACGTCAAGGGGTTCGACCTGCTGCTGCGCGCGTTCGCCCGCGCCCGGGCGGAGGGCCTCGTGGACGACGACGTCCGCCTGGTGCTGGCCGGCGACGGGCCGGAGCGTCCCGCGCTGGCGGCGCTGGCCGACGAGCTGGGCGTGGCCGACCGGGTCGTGCTGCCCGGCGCGCTCGGCCGCCCCGACGTGGTCGCCACGCTGGCCGGCGCGCTCGGCCTGGTGGTGCCCAGCCGTGTGGAGGCGTTCGGCATCGTGGTGCTCGAGGGGCTGCGCGCCGGCGTGCCCGTGGTGGCGACGACGCGCGGCGGCCCGCGCGAGATCGTCACCGACGGCGTCGAGGGCCTGCTCGCCGACCCGGAGGACCCTGCGGCGCTGGCCGCCGCGCTCGGGCGGCTCGGGGACGCGGACCTCCGGCGCCGGCTCGGCGCGGCCGGGCGCGCGACGGCCGCTCGGTACACCTGGGAGGCGGTGGCCGACCGCGTCGAGGCCGTCTACGCCCGCGTGCTGCGGGCCTGACGCGCCTGCTCCAGCGCGGCCCGGGCGCGGCGCACGGCCGGCCCCGCCACCGTCCGCAGCGCCACCCGCCAGCGCGGCGGGTCGAGCGCCAGGCGCTGACGCCGCCGGTTGCGCTCGACGACGTCGGCGAGCTCACCGTCGCCGGCGGCCCGCAGCGCGTCGCGGTGCAGGCGCAGCACGCGCTCGGTGCCCGCCCACTGCGCGCGGCGGCGGTTGGTCATCGAGCCGGCGTGGCGCCGGTAGTCGACGAGCGCCTCGTCCACGAACCAGGCGGCGCCGTCGAGCGCGAGGCGGAAGGACAGGTCGCGGTCCTCGGCGTAGGCGGTCGCGGGGTGGAAGGTGCCGACCCGGTCGAGGGCGGCGCGGCGCACCACCATGACCGGGCTGATGATGCTCACCCGGTCGTCGAGCACGTCGGCGGCGGTCAGCGGCCCCTCGGCGAACGCGTCGCTGACGGCCAGCGGTGCGCCGTCCTCGTCGACCACGCGGAACCGGCAGTACGACGCCACCAGGGCGGCGTCGGCCTCCAGGGGCGCCACCTGGCGCTCGAGCCGCCGCGGGTCCCATCGGTCGTCGTCGTCGAGGAAGGTCACGTACCGGCCGGTCGCCACGGCGATGCCCGCGTTGCGCGCCACCTGCAGCCCCGAGGGCCGCTGCCGCACGACGACGGGCTCGAGGTCGGCGAAGGCGGCGAGGGCGTCGGGCACCGCCTCGGCGTCGGGCGTGCCGTCGTCGACGACGACGAGCTCGACCGCGCCGGGGTCCACGGTGCCGTCCCGCGCCGCGCGCAGCGTCTGGGCGCGCACGGAGCCGAGCGCCTCGCCGAGGTACGGCGAGACCCGGTTGGTCGCCAGGACCACGCTCACCAGCGCGGAGGTCACGCCGCCACCCTAGGCAGCGGGCGCCGGGGCGGGAACGGCCCGGCGGCACAATCACCCGCGGCGCACCGCGGCTCGGGCCCTACCCCGCGGCGCCGTCCCAGCCCGGGGCCAGCTCGTCGAGCTGGGCCCGGCGGGCGGCGCTCCACCGCCCCGGGCGCTCGGGGTTCGCGGCGGCGGCGCGCTGGTCGTGCAGCCAGCGGCCGAGCCGGGCGACGTGGGGGTCGGCCGAGTGCTTCGAGGGCCACCGGCCGGTGGCCGACCGGTACTCCGCGACGGCGGTGGCGTGCAGCCGCCAGCGGAGCTCGGTGGTGTCCCGCCACCCGGGCAGGGCGGCGTCGAGCACCTGCAGCTGCTGCGCCGTGAGCGCGGGGCCGCTCCCGCCCGCGCGGGCGCGCTGCCGCACCAGCCAGGCGGCGAGCGCGCGCTCGGGCGCGGTGGCGGAGGCTCCGGACGACGGCAGCCTGCCGTGGTGCGCGACGAACCCGCGCAGGTCCCGCAGCGCCGCCCCCCACGCGGGTCGGTCGACCGGGGAGGCGGTGCCCGCCCCCGGCCCGGCTGCCGGTGCGGTCGGACGGCCCTGCGGCATCATCGGGCGACGGGCACGTCGAGCACGTACCCCATGAGGAACCCGAGGAGCACGCTGAGGGCGGCGAGGACGGTGCCGGCGAGCACCAGGAGCCACCGGCGGGCGGCCAGGCGCCGAGCGCTCGGCGCGGCGAGGGGGACGGAGGTCGAGATCGGGCCGGGTGGTGCGGGGCGGGGATGCGTCATGACTGCCTTGCGGGACGTGAGTGCGTACGGGGGTGCGAGGGGTGGTCGCACGCGGGGGCCCCGCCCGCGACCCTCTTCTCGAGTCGTGGGCGGGGCCCTCGTGTGCCGCCTGTCGTCAGCTCATCAGCTGGCGGTGCGGCGTCGGGCGGCGCGCATGGCCAGCAGGCCCAGGAGCAGCAGCAGGGCTGCGGCGCCCACGAGGCTGCCGATCATCACGCCGGTCTGGGTGTTGTTGGTCCGAGCACATACCAGCGCGTTTTCGCAGGTGAACAAGGGTGATGCGGAAATCTCACCCAGCTGCTCACCCCGTTTCGGGCGGTTTTTCACCCGGTGAGCCGGGTCGTGCCCGCTAGGGTCCGGGCATGGTCCACGTCACCGTCAGCGGGCTGCGCCGAGTCTGGGGCGAGCGGCGCAGCGAGGTGTCCGACGCCCTGCACGCCGCCCTGGTGAGCGCGTGGCGCATCCCGCAGGACAAGCGGTTCCACCGCTTCCACCTGCTCGACGACGGCGACCTGCTGGTGCCGCGGTCCGACGCCTACCTGCTGGTCGAGGTGCTCTGCTTCGCCGGGCGCTCGCCGGAGGCCAAGCGCGCGCTGGTGCGGGCGATGTACGACGACGTCGCCCCGGCCCTCGGCCTCGCGTCCGACGACCTCGAGCTGGTGGTGGTCGAGAGCCCGCGGGAGAACTGGGGCATCCGCGGGCTGGCCGGCGACGAGCTGGCGCTGGGGTACCGCGTCGACGTCTGAGCCGGCGCTCGGCCGGCACCGGGGCTCGCTCCCCCACAATCACCCGGCCGGCGCCCCCGCCGGCTCTGCCGCCGACCAGGGCGCCGCGCCTACGATCGCAGCACCGCCGCCCGACGTCGGGCGGACGCCGCCCGAGCAGCGCCGACGCCGGCGGCCGGGCGGGGACAGGGCACGACAGGGCCGCGACAGGCCGGGAAGGGGCAGCCGTGCCGCACCGCGCCGTCCACGTCATCACGCCCGGCGACCACTTCTCGCCGCGCACCGGCAGCGCGATCCCCACGGTGGTGCACGGGCTGTGCGCGGCGACGCCCCCGGGCGAGCCGCGCCCGGCGGTCGTCGTCGCGCGCGGGACCTACCCCGACCGCTACCCCAGCGCCGACGTCCTCGAGTACGCCCCGGCCCCGCCCGGCGGGCGCGCCGACCGGGCGCTCGACGCGCTGCGCTCCCGCGCCGGGCTCCCCCGCGAGGGCGCCCGCCGCGCCTTCCGCGCCGCGCTGGCCGACCAGGCGGCGTGGCCCCCCGCCGTCGTGCTGCTGCACAACGCGCCGCAGGCCGTCGGGCTCGTCGACGCCCGCCACGTGCCGGTGCTCTACGCCCACAACCAGCTGCTGCGCACCTACACCCCCCGCGAGGCGGGCCGCGCGCTGGAGCCGGCCGCCGCGGTGGTGTGCGTCAGCGCCCACCTCGCCGAGCAGACCGCCGACCGGCTGCCGCCGTCGCTGCGCGAGCGCGTCCACGTGGTGCGCAACGGCGTCGACGCCCGCGCCATCCGGCCGTCCGGCCGCGCGGCCGGGGACGTGCTCGAGGTGCTGTTCGTCGGCCGCACCGTGCCGGACAAGGGCCCGGACGTGCTGCTGCGCGCCGTGCGCCGCCTGGTCGACGCCGGGCGCGGCGACGTGCACGTCACCGTCGTCGGCTCGTCGGGGTTCTCGGCCACCGACCCGCTGACGCCCTACGAGCGCGGCCTGCGCGAGCTCGCCGCCGGCCTCGGCCCGCACGCTGACGTGCGGCCGTTCGCGCCGCGGCCGGCGGTGGTCGAGCTGCTGCGCGGGGCCGACGTCGTCGTGGTGCCGTCCGTGTGGCCCGAGCCCTTCGCCCTCACCTCGCTCGAGGGGATGGCGGCCGGCGCGGCCGTGGTCGCGTCCGACGTCGGCGGCGTCCCGGAGGCCGTCGGCGAGGCCGGGCTGCTGGTGCCGCCCGGCGACGACGCCGCCCTGGCCGCCGCGCTGGCCGGGCTCGCCGACGACCGCGACGCGCTGGCCGCCGCCCGCCGCCGCGCCCGCGCGCACGCCGAGGCGCGCGACTGGTCGGTGGTGCGGGCGGAGCTCGACTCCGTCCTGGGCCGCACCCTCGGCGACGGCGCGCGGGCGGACCTCAGCGCGTGAGACGCCCGCGGCGCGCCGCCGCGCGCGCGGTCGCGCGCAGGGCCGTGCGCAGCGCCAGCAGGTTCTGCTTGACGTCGCTCGCGTAGGACCGGCGCCGCGGCACCGCCCAGCCGCGCACCACCGCCCGCAGGCAGCGGCCCCGCTCCCCCGGCGGCAGCGGCGCCGCGAGCACCGAGCGCACCAGCTCCACCAGGATCCGGGTCTGCGGGAACGTCAGCCGGAACCGGGCGTCGGGCCGGTTCTCCTGCACCTGCGCGAGCCCCTCGAGCACCGAGCCCTGCTCGGGGTGGCGCCGGGAGAAGAACAGCTGCTCGGGCACCTTGACCGCCGGGGCGCGCAGCAGCAGCCGCGCCCCGAGCACCACGTCGCCGCCACGGATCTCCGGCTCGCCGCCGATCGCCCGCAGGAAGCCCGTGCGCCACACCCCGTACTCGATGTGCACCGCCTGGCGCACCAGGAAGTGCTCCAGCCGCGCGCTCGGCCACGGCGCGGTGAGGTCCAGGTCCTCGTCGCCGAGCTCCCCGATCACCTCGCTGTCCGGCCCGATGAGCCGCACCCGGTCGTAGGCCAGCGGCGCCTCAGGGTGCGCGTCCAGCGCGGCGACGCACCGGGCGAGGTGGCCCGGCGCGGCCACGTCGTCGGCGGCGTTCCAGGCGAACAGCTCCGTGCGCGCCAGCTCCAGCACCCGGGTGAAGTTCCACGCCCCGCCGCGGTTGACCTCCTCGCGGTGGTACCGCACGCGCGGGTCGCGCGCGGCGAAGTCCTCGCAGATCGCGCGCGTGCCGTCGGTCGAGGCGTTGTCGGAGACCACGACGACGAGGTCGCGGTAGTCCTGCGCCAGCAGCGCCTCGAGCGTCTCGGCCAGGTAGCGCGCGCCGTCGAACACGGGCACCCCCACGGTCAGCCGCGGCTGCTCCCCCGGTGCCGGTGCCGGTGTCGGTGCGGTCATCGTCGTCCCCCTGTCGGTCCCCTGTCGGTTCCCTGTGGTCCGTCTCGGTCGTCGTCCCCGGTGCCGGGTCAGCGCAGCACCAGCAGCCAGTCGCTCGCGCCGTCGGCGTTGCGCCCCGGCGTCGTGAAGTCCGGCCCGGGCCCCGCGGCGTGCCGGGCGCCCGACGACGGGTCGACCCACGTCGCGACGACGCCGGGGCGCAGCAGCCCCAGGTCGAGGCGCACGGTGCGGGCCGTGGGCACGTACACCGCCGCCTGCGCGCCGTCGGGCGTCGCGGCGGCGGTGACGTAGTCGTCGTCGAGCACGTCGCCGGGCGCGTCGTCGAGCACGGGCCGCCCGCGCCCGGACTCTACCAGCGCCCGCCCGCCGTCCACGGTGGCCGGCCCGCCGTCGGGCACCAGCTCCCACCAGCGCAGCCCCGCCAGCACGTCGCGCGCGACCGTGACCGCGCGCACGCCCGGCGAGCCCAGGCGGTCCTGCCAGCCGGGCAGCAGCTCCCAGTCGTCGGTGCCGAAGAAGTCGCCGGCCGCGCCCGACGTCATGGCCCACAGCACCTGCCGGCGCAGCGTCTCGGGCGTGGTGGGGGCGGTCTCGGCCTGGTTGTTCTCGCCCTCGTAGTTGCCCTCGCCGAAGACGACCGGCCGCGCCGGCGCGGTCGCGCGCGCGTCGAGCACGGCGCGGTAGGTCGGGTAGTAGGAGTAGGCGAACACCCAGTCCACGCGCGGGGCCCAGAACGGGTTGTCGGTGCTGCGCGAGACGTCGTACCCGAGCTGGACGGAGAACGGCCGGCGGTCGCCGGCGTCGCGGATCCCGCCGAGCGCGGCGTCCATGCACCGGTCGACGTCGCTGCCGGCCGCCGGGTCGTCGGTCTGCGGGAAGTAGTCGCCGCCCATCACCCACACCACGTTGGGCAGGCCGGCGAACCGCTCGGCCACGGCGCGGCCGTAGGCGCGGCAGTCGTCCGGGCCGCCCGGGGAGAACGCCTTGCCCACCGACCACCCGTCCACCGGGTAGAGGAACAGCGTCAGGCCCAGCCGCCGGGCGGTCTCGGCCGTGACGACGACCCGGTCCCAGTACGCGTCGTCCAGCCGCGTGACGTCGCCGTCGACGAACGGGTGCAGGCCGTCGACGGTCGCGCCGTCGTCGCTGGGGGCACCGTTGGCCACCGCGCCCAGCAGCGCCGTGAGCACGGCGTTGAAGCCCTGGCCGGCGCGGGTCTGCAGGTAGTGCCGCTGCTCGTCCGGCGTGAGGTCGGTCAGCAGCGACCACGGCGAGTCGCCGCGCACGAGGAACGGCTCCCCGCGCTGGTCGACGAGGTAGCGGCCGTCGGGCGAGACGGCGGTCGCGAAGGGCGGGTCGTCGGGGCTGCCGCGCGCGGCCGGCGCGGCGTCCGGCGACGGCTCCTGGGAGCGGACCGGCGCCGCCGCCGGCCGCTCGCCGCGGCCGCCCGGCCCGGCGGGCTCGCCGTCGCGCCCGGCCGTCACGCCCAGCCCCACGAGCACGACGACGGCCGCGAGCGCGAGCAGCACCACCGCTGCCCGGGGCCGGGTCACGCGCCGCCCGCCGGGTCGCGGTCGGGCCCGACGCCGGTCCCGGGGTCGGGCGCGAGGTGGTGCGCAGGGTCGAGCCCGAGGTCGAGCACGGCCTTGCGCACCACGAACGCCTCGGCGTAGCGGGCGCGGCACTCGACGCCGCGCAGGCGCAGCAGGCCGAGGAACGTCTCGGCGTCCCACCAGTCGTGCGCCTTCTGGGACGGGTAGGCCGCGTCGAGCAGCTCCACCTTGCGGCGGGCCGCCTGTGCGGGCAGCGGCACGTAGGTGTCGGGGCGGCCCAGGTCGCCGTCCCACTTGGGGATCTCGTAGTGCAGCACGACGGCGTCGCGCCACACCGTCGGCGCCAGCTCGCCGAGCAGCCGGTGGTCCTGGTGGGCGTCGTCCGGCCGTGGGGCCAGCACCACGTCGGGGGCGGGCGTGCGGGCGGCGTGCTCGTGCAGGGCCGCCTTGACCGCGCCCCAGTGCTCGGGCAGCCGGCCGTCGGGCAGCCCGGCGAAGGCGCTGCTCGCGCCGGGCCAGAACGCCGCCGCCGCGGCGCGTGCCTCCGCCTCGCGCGCGGGCGTGCCCGTGAGCGTCAGGAACGACGCCGTCGTGCCCGGTCGCGCCGCGAGCTGCAGCAGCGTGCCCCCGCACCCGATCTCCAGATCGTCCGGGTGCGCGGCGATGCCTACCACGTGCAGCCGCTCCGGCAGGCTCAGGCCGATCATCCGACCACCCCCTCCGCGTCCTCCTCGCGCTCCTCGGCGCCGCGTGCGCCGTCCCCGCGGCTGCGCGCGGGCTGCAGCCCCAGCAGCGCCCGCACCCGGTCGCGCTGGCCGGCGAGCGCGGCGCGCGCGGCGAGCAGGGAGACGGCGAGCGCGGCGCGCTCCACGTCGCCCTGCGCGAGGATCTGGTTGACCTGCGCGGCGACGATCTCCGGCGTGAACGTGGTGACGTCGTGCGCCCGCCCCGTGGTGCCGGCCTGCTCCAGGAGCCACCGCTGCTTCTCCGCGTACCCGACGGCGACCGCCGGGATGCCGGCCCGCAGCGCGGACACCAGGTTGTGGTACCGGGTGGCCACCACGGCGGCGCACCCGCGCAGCCAGGACTCGAGCGTGGACATGTCCGCGGCCGGGGCCAGCACCACGCGCTGCGGCGGGCAGCCCGCCCGCCGCGCCGCGGCCACGACGCGCCGGGCCGTCGGCGCGTCCACGGCGGCACCGCCGATGACCCGGACGGCCACGCCGCCGTCGACCAGCCGCCGCACGAGCCGCACGGCGCGGTCGAGGTAGGCGGCCTGGTCCTCGGGTCCCTCGGGCGCGCCGAACCCGGAGTACTGGATGACGCCGACGGCGACCACCGGCACGCCGTCGCCGAACCCCCCGCCCCCGAACCCGCCGTCGCCGTAGTCGTCGCCGTGCCGGCCGGAGCGGCGGCGGGCGAGCACGTCGTCGGCGAACGGGTCGCCGAACGCGTCACCGAACGCGTCACCGAACGCGTCGTCGGCGGACCCGCCGCCGCGGTGCCCGGGTGCCCCGGGCGGCGCCTCGGCCAGGACCGGTCGGGCACCACCTGCGGGCGGGGCAGCCCGGACCGCTCGACGACGTCGGCCGAGCCGTCGTCGCGCACCGTGACGTAGGTGGACCAGGCGAGCGTGCGGCGGAACAGCCGCTGCACCAGCGGCCCGCCGAGGCCGTCCGCGCCCACCGACAGCACGAGGAACGGCCGGCGCAGCAGGCGCGCCGCCCCGGCGTACCACAGCAGCGTCAGCGGGATGCCGCCCGGGCTCACCCCACGGCCCTCGAGGATGCCCGTGCCGGGCACCAGCACCGCGTCGGTGGCCCGCACCGACCGCCACGCCAGCGCGGCGTCGCGGGCCTTGCCCACCACGGCCGCCGACCGCCCGCGGGCGTCCGCCGGCCGTGGCGCGTGCAGGGGCGCCGCGGGCACGCCGTGCTCGGCGGTGACGACGTCGGGCGCGTCGCAGACCACGGTGACCTCGACGCCGTCGGACGGCTCGAGGAGCCGCAGTGCGGCGGCGAGCGACGCCTCGTTGCCGAGGTTGCCGATGCCGAGCTGGCCCAGGAACACGATCCGCCGCACCGGCCGACGGCGGCCCGGCCGACGGGTCACCGAAGGGAGCCCGAGGGCGCGACGTACGGGACCGGGACCGGCGCGGCGGCGCGCGCGGGCCCGCGCGCGCCGGCGTCGTCCCACACGGCCCACGGCCGCGTGCCGCGCCGGTCCATGTCCTCCAGGGCGCTGCGCTCCTTGAGAGTGTCCATCGGGGCCCAGAAGCCGTCGTACCGCACGGCGCGGAACCGCCCGTCCCGCGCGGCCCGCACGCACCCGTCCATGACGAGGTCGTCGCCCTCCTCGAGGTAGTCGAAGATGCCCTGGCGCAGCACGAAGTAGCCGCCGTTGATCCGCATCTCCATGTCGGCCACCGGCTCGATGCCGGTGAGCCGGCCCTCGGGGTCGATCCGCACCACGTGGAACGAGTCCTGGGGGTCCACGGCCAGCAGCGAGCCGACGGCGTCCGTGGCCAGGAAGTCGTCGACGATCCGGTCCATCGGGGCGTCGGTGAGCACGTCGCCGTAGTTGGCCAGGAACACCTCGTCGTCGTCGAGGAACCGCCGCACGCGCCGCAGCCGCTCGCCGATCGCGGTGTCGATGCCGGTGTCCACGAACGTGATGCGCCACTCGCTGACGTCCGTGGAGAGCAGCTCCACCTGGGTGCAGCCCTTGGACAGCACGAAGTCGTTGGAGTGCGTCTCGCGGTAGCCGAGGAAGTAGTCCTTGACCGCCGTGGCGCCGTAGCCGAGCGCGAGCACGAAGTCGGTGTGCCCGAAGTGCGCGTAGTACTTCATGATGTGCCACAGGACCGGCCGGGAGCCGATCGGCATCATGGGCTTGGGCAGGGACTCCGGCCCCGTGCGCATGCGCATGCCGAGCCCGCCGCAGAACAGCACGACCTTCATCGAACCGGCCTTCCGTCGTCCTCGGACCCGGCCCTCGCCGGGGTCCACCTCGTCGTGTCCCGCGGGGACGCGCCGCCGCCCGGCGCGTCCCCGCCGTCGGGCGCGCCGCCGCCCGGCACGCCCCCTCCCCCGCCCCGCTCCCCGACGTCGTGCACCTCGACGTCGTGCACCTCGACGTCGTGCGCGCCGCCGCCCGGCACGCCCGCGTCGTGGTGCAGCCGCCGCGGCGCCGCCGTCGCGCGCAGCGCCGGTGCCACCGGCCGGCCGGCCAGGAACCCGTCGGTGGTGCCCGCGTCGAGCGCGGCCGCGTACACCGGCAGCGCGCCGGCCACGGCCTCGACGGTCCGGTCCACGTCGTCCTCGGTGTGGGCCGCGGACACCACGAACGACTGCGCCAGCACGCCCCGGCGCAGCAGCTCCTGGAGGAACAGGGTGCGGAAGGCCTGGGAGGGCTCGCCGGCGGGGTCGCGGGTGCCGAACACCAGGCACGCCGGGTGGCCGGACACGGTGACGTACCCGCCGAGCCCCGCGTCGTCGACCACCTGCGTCACGCCGGCCCGCAGCCGCTCCCCGCGCGCGGACAGCACCGCGGGCACGTCCCGGGCGGCGTACTCGCGGTGCACCGCCAGCCACGCGGCCAGCCCGGCCACCTCCGCCCCGTGCGTGGTGGACAGCAGGAACACCCGCGGGTCGTCGGTGGCCAGGCCGCCGAGCTCCATGAGCTCGCGCCGCCCCGCGAGCGCCGAGACGGCGAACCCGTTGCCGAGCGCCTTGCCCCAGGTCGACAGGTCCGGCGTGACGCCGTACACCTGCTGCGCCCCGGCGGCCGACCAGCGCATCCCCGTGATCATCTCGTCGAACACGAGCACCACGCCCTCGCGGTCGCACAGCGCGCGCAGGCCGGCGAGGTAGCCGGGCGACGGCGCCGCGGCGCCCGTGGCCGCCTCGAGCACGACCGCGGCCACGCGCCCGGGGTGGGCGGCCAGCAGCGCCTCGACGGCGGGCAGGTCGTCGTACGGGAAGCCCACCGTCAGGTCCTGCACCGCCCGCGGGACCCCGGCGTCCATCGCGGTGGTGCCGATGAACCAGTCGTCGACCGAGAAGAACGGCTGGCTGCGGCAGACCGCCACCAGGTCCCGCCCCGTGGCCGCCCGGGCGAGCCGCACGGCGGCCGACGTCGCGTCCGAGCCGTTCTTGGCGAACTTCACCATCTGCGCCGTCGGCACCTGCTCCAGGAACGCCTCGGCCGCGCGCAGCTCCCAGACCGTGGGGCGCGAGAAGCTCACGCCGTCGGCGATCGCGGCGGCGACGGCGTCGACCACGGGGCGGTGGCCGTGGCCCAGGGTCACGCTGCGCAGCCCCATGCCGTACTCGACGTACTCGTTGCCGTCGAGGTCCCACACGTGCGCGCCGGCCCCGCGCACCAGCACGGGCGTCATCCGCTCCGGATACTGGTCGGAGCCGCGGGCGTAGGTGTGCGCGCCGCCCGGCACCAGCCGGTGCAGCCGCGCCTGCGCGGCGGCCGAGCGCGTGAACGTGGGGCCGTCCGTGCGGACGGCACCGTCGGTGAGCTGTTGCGTCATGCCGAGCTCCGGTGCCTTCGGGAATCCCGTCGGCCGGCGCGCAGGTGCCCCGGTCGCCCCCCACCGAAGAGTCTGGGGCGGCGTCGGCGGCCCGGGAACTGCCGCGCACGTTCTTCACCCCGCGACGGTCCCAGGTTCACCCGCCGCCGCGCCCCGACCGCCGCGCGCCGTTCCTACGGTGGAGGCATGATCCAGGGCCTGGCCGTGCAGACCACGACGTTGGCGGGCGTGCTGCTCCTGGCGCCGACGCCGCACCGCGACGAGCGCGGGCTGTTCACCCGCACGTTCGACGCCGCCACCGCGCGCGCCGCCGGGCTCGACCCGGCGGCGTTCGTGCAGGACTCCCAGTCGCGCTCGTTCCGCGGCGTGGTGCGCGGGCTGCACGGCCGCACGGGCGGCGGCGAGGCCAAGCTGGTGCGGGTGGCGCACGGCGCGGTGCACGACGTCGTCGTCGACGCGCGGCCGGGCTCGCCGACGTTCGGCCGGTGGGAGGCGTTCCGGCTCGACGACACCGACTTCCGGGTGCTGCACGTGCCGCGCGGCTGCCTGCACGGGCACCAGACGCTCACCGACACCGCCGACGTCTGCTACCGCATCGACGCCGAGCACGACCCGGCCGAGGACGTCGCGGTGCACCACCGCGACCCCGAGCTCGCCATCGACTGGCCCCTGCCGGTCACCGCGATCAGCGCGCGCGACGACGCCGCGGGCAGCTGGCGCGACCTCGCCGCGCGCCTCAGCCGCGCCTGAGCGGCGCGGCGGGCACGGGCTCCGGCTCGGCCACCACCCACCGGCCGCCGGCCGCCTCGACCTCCGGGTGCGCGGCGCGCACCTCGTCGAGCAGGTCCGGCACCAGCAGCAGCACCCAGGCCGGCCGCAGCTCCGCCAGCGCCGCGGGCGGCAGGACGGGCACGCGGGCGCCCGGCGGCGCGCCCGGCATCGCCCGCCCGGCCTTGGCGGGCGAGGCGTCGACGACGCCGCGCAGGTCGGCGGCGGTGACCTCCGCCAGCGTGAGCAGGGCGACGGCGCGCGACGCCGCGCCGTAGCCGAGGACCGGCTCCCCCCGGCGGGCGTCGAGCCACGTGCGCAGGGCCGACGACGACGTCGTGACCCGCTGCTGCAGCGCCGCCACACGCCCCGGCACCGTGACGCCGAGCGCCGCGTCGTCCGCGAGCGCCGCCGCCAGCGCCTCCTGCAGCACCGCGTCGGCCTGCGCCGCCGTCGCCCGGCGCGACCCGCGGCGGGCCAGCGCGACGACGAGCGTGCCGCCGTACAGCGGGTAGCGCCACAGGCCCACGGGGGCCAGGCCGGTGTCGCGCGCCATCGCCAGCAGCACCGTGAGGGAGTAGTAGGCGTAGTGGCCGTGGCGCAGGGCGTTCCACGTGCCGCCGCGCAGGATCGTGCTCAGCGGGTGCACGTGCAGGGCGAGCACCCCGTCGGGCCCCAGCCGGGTGGCCCGGCCGGCCAGCGCCGCGCGCTGGTGCGGCTCGTGCATGAGCCCCAGCGAGTCGACCAGCAGGTCCAGCGGCCGGCCGCGCACGTCGTCGGCCGCGCCCGCGCGGGTCACCGTCAGCGGGCGCACCTGCTCGCGCAGCGCGGGCAGCCACGACCCGCCGTGCGGGCTGGGCCGCTCGCCGACCCGCGCGCCGGGCCGCACCAGGCCGGCGGCCACGAGGTCGCCCACCGCCGCGCGCGCCTGCGCGACCAGGGCCGCCGGCTCGACGCCGCGCGGCTCCTGCGCCCCGGTGGGGTCGTCCTCGAGCTGCGCCAGGTGGCACACCGAGCACAGCACCATGCGCAGGTCGTGCACCGGGTCCGGCAGCGGGTCGTCGGGCAGCGGGAAGCGGTCGGCGGCCGGCTGCCGGCCGAGGTCGAGCACCACCGTGCCCACGGCCGCCCGGCACCAGCGGCAGCGCCACGCGGGCGACGGCGCGGTGGAGCGGGCGGCCGCGGGGGTGCTCAACGCGTGCTCACCTGGGGCTCACGTGCCCGGCTCGAACACCTGCAGGCGCGGCAGGAACGTCACCAGCCGCCCGCCCCAGCCCGCGACGTGCGCGAGCTGCTGGGAGATCTCCCGGCGCAGGTTCCACGGCATGATCACCACGTAGTCGGGCCGCGCCTCGTCCAGCGCCTCGGGCGGGCGGATGGGGATGCGCGTGCCGGGCGTGTACCGGCCGTGCTTGTACGGGTTGCGGTCGACGGCGAACTCCACCAGGTCGGGTCGCACCCCGCAGTGGTTGAGCAGGGTGTTGCCCTTGCCCGGCGCGCCGTACGCCACCACCCGGCGGCCCTCGCGGCGGGCGTCGAGCAGGAACCGCAGCACGTCGTCGCGCACGTCGGCCACCCGCTGGGCGAACCCGGCGTGGCCCTCGACCGTGTGCAGCCCCGCGGCCTCCTCGGCCGCCAGCACGCGGGCCACCGCCGCCGACGGCTCCGGCGCGGTGACGCCCACGGCCGCCGTGGGCGCGGACCACGTGCGCAGCGAGCCGCCGTGGCTGGGCAGCTCCTCGACGTCGACGACGGTGAGCCCCGCCGCCTCCAGCACCCGCTGGGTGGTCAGCAGCGACAGGTAGCTGAAGTGCTCGTGGTAGATCGTGTCGTACTCGTTGCCCTCCACGAGACGCAGCAGGTGCGGCACCTCGATGGTCACCCGCCCGTCGTCGGCGACGAGCGCGCGCAGGCCGCGCGCGAAGTCGACGATGTCCGGCACGTGGGCGAACACGTTGTTGGCGACGACCAGGTCGGCGGGCCCGTGCTGCGCGCGCACGCGCACGCCCACCGCCTCGCCGAGGAACTCCACGAGCGTGGGCACCCCGGACTCGACGGCCGCGGCGGCCACGTTGCCGGACGGCTCGATGCCGAGGCAGCGGATCCCGCGCTCCACCACGTGCTGCAGCAGGTAGCCGTCGTTGCTGGCGACCTCGACGACGAACGAGCGCTCGGGCGCCAGGCCGAGCCGCTCCACCGCGTCGTCGACGAACCGCCGGGCGTGCGCCACCCACGAGTCGGAGAACGACGAGAAGTATGCGTAGTCGTCGAAGATGTCGGTGGCCCGCACGTACTCCGGCAGCTGCACGAGCAGGCACTGGTCGCACACGCGCACGTGCAGCGGGTAGAAGGTCTCCGGCTCGTCGGCGTGGCTCGCCGGCACGAAGCTCTCGCACGGCGGCGACATGCCCAGGTCGACGAAGGTGCGGGTCAGCGCGGCGCCGCACAGCCGGCACGCGGGCGCGGTGATGGTGCGCGGCGCGGCGTGGCGGCCCGCGGACGGCAGCGTCGTCGAAACCGTCGGCACGGCTCCCGTCCGGGTGGGCGCGGAGGCGGCGGGGCGGGCGTCGGTGCTCATGCCGCCACCACCGTCCGCAGCGAGGTCAGGTCCAGCCGGCCGGCGTCGGCCAGCTCGCGCACCCGCCGCAGCCGCACGTACCGCGGCCCGTCGAGGTCCGCGGCCTCCAGGCCGCGCACCGTCGCGTCCTGCCACAGCTCCGCCACGCCCTCGCGCACGGTCCAGCGCGGCGCGGCCCCGGGCAGCAGGTCGCGGATCTTGGCGAAGTCCACGCGGTAGTCCCGCACGTCCGCCCCCGCGCTGGGCGCCACCGTCACCGGTGCGCCGGTGACCTGCGCGACCCGCTCGGCCACGGTGCGGATCTGCAGCACGTCCTCGTCGCGCCCCACGTTGAACGCCTGGTCGTGCACCACCTCGCGGGGCGCCTCGAGCGCCGCGACGAACGCCCGGGCGATGTCCTCGACGTGCACGAGCGGGCGCCACGGCGTGCCGTCCGACTGCAGGCGCACCTCGCCGTGCACGAACGCCGCACCGGTGAGGTTGTTGACGACGACGTCGGCCCGCAGCCGCGGGCTGGAGCCGTACGCGGTGGCGTTGCGCAGGTAGACCGGCGAGAAGGTGTCGTCCGCCAGGGCGGAGATGCCGGCCTCGGCGCGGGCCTTGGACTCCCCGTAGGGCGTCACCGGGCGCATCGGGCTGGTCTCGTCGACCAGCCCGTCGCCGGCCGCGCCGTACAGCGAGCACGACGACGAGAAGAGGAAGCGCGGCACCCCCGCGGCCTTGGCGGTGCGGGCCATGTGCACGGCGCCGTCGGTGTTGACGGAGAACGTCGCCTCCGGCGCGAGGTTGCCCACCGGGTCGTTGCTGATGGCCGCGAGGTGCACGACGGCGTCGAACCCCTCGAGGTCCTCGGCCACGGCGTCGCGCACGTCGCCGGTGCGCTGCTCGTACCCCCGCGGCGGGGGCCCGAAGTCGCAGCCGTCGTACCACCCGGCGTCGAGGCCCACCACGTCGTGGCCGCGCGCCTGCAGGAACGGCACCAGCACGGCGCCGATGTAGCCTCGGTCGCCGTCGACGAGCACCCGCACGGCCACCACCTCCTCGGGACGGTGTGCCCCCGGCGTCGTGGCCGGGCCGGCGTCTCGACGCTAGCGACCGGCCCGGACGCGGCGTGAGGGCTCCGGCGGGTGAACCTCGCCGGCCGGCGGGTGAATCGGCAGGCGGGGCGTTCCGTGCCACCCGGGCACGGCGGACCATCGTCGCCATGGAGGTCCTGCGGCTCTCGCACTCCGCGGTCGTGGACGCCTGGCGGGAGCGCGAGCGAGAGCTGCGCCGCCGCGGGCTCACGGTCCGCGTCCTCGCCGCGCGCCGGTGGGACGAGGGCGGCCGCCCCGTGGACCTCGTGCCGCGCCCCGGCGAGAGCGTCGAGGGCGTGCGCACGTGGGGCACCCACCCCGCCCTCTTCGTCTACGACCCGCGGCCGCTGTGGCGGGCGCTCGGCGTCCCGCACGACGTGCTCGACGTGCACGAGGAGCCGTTCGCCCTGGCCACCGCCGAGGTCCTGGCCCTGCGCGCGCTGCGGCGCGCCTGGGACCGTGCCCGGGGCCGGCGCGCGGCGGCGGCGCCGTTCGTCGTCTACAGCGCCCAGAACCTCGCCAAGCGCTACCCGCCGCCGTTCCGCTGGGTCGAGCGGGCGGTGCTGCGCCGCGCGGCGGGCGCGCACGTGTGCAACGACGACGCCGGCCGGGTGCTGCTGGCCAAGGGGGCCCGCGGGCGGGTGGTGACGATCCCGCTCGGCGTCGACCCCGCCGTCTTCCGCCCGGCCGGCGAGGC
>NZ_WUWN01000004.1 GCF_009846865.1 Puerhibacterium puerhi | reverse complement strand
ACGCTCACCGGGGGTGCGCGGGGTGCTCCTGTCGGTCATTCCTGCCTCTCGGGAGACGCGGGGTCGGCGCCGCTCAGGCGGCCGCGTCCGGGGTGGGCACGTGCTCGCCGGTGGTGCGGCGCGGGCTGCGGCCGCGCCGCACGGTACGCCAGATGCCTGCGACGAAGAGCACCCCGACGACGCCGGCGACCACGGCGGTGCCGACGGTCTCCCAGCCGGCCCGGACGCGGATCTGGAAGGACCACGGCTCCGCGGCGACGGTGCCGTCCGGCGTGAGCAGGCGCACCTCGACGTCGACGTCGCCGGACCCGATCGCGCTGACCGGCACGCGGACCTCGCCGGACGCGCCCGCGGGGATCGTCGTCGTCGGCCGTGAGTCGACGGTGAGGCGCCCGTCCTCCGGCTGCAGCACCACGCTGACGGTGACGTCGGTGCTCAGGTCGTTGCGCACGAGCACGGGGATGTCCCCGGCGGCGCTGATGAGCGTCACGTCGGAACGGTGCACCACCGACAGCCCGGCGCGCTGGGTGTCGGCCCGGGCGAGCGCGGCGTCGACCGCCGTCGCGCGGTCGTCGGCCGAGGACCGGTACGCCACGGCGAGCGGCGCGACCACCGCCCCGCGCGCCCCGGCGAGCTCGGACGGGTCCGCCGCCGCGGACGCGAAGTCGGCCAGGGCCTGCCGGGCGCCGTCCAGGCGCTGGACGGCGGCGGCCCCGAGCTCGCCCTCCTGCCGCTCGTCGTCGTCCAGCGCGACCCGGTCGACCGCCGGGGCCTGGTCGGCGAGCAGCTCGCCGAGCGGCGCCACCGTGGCCCAGCCGGAGGCGCGCAGCGCGGCGAGCGCGGAGCGCAGCGCCTGCAGGTCCGGGTCCCACCCGCGCGGCAGCACGGCCACGACGTGCGGGGTCTCCTCGTCGTCGTACTGGTTCGCCACGACGGCGGTCTCGGCGAGCAGCCGCTGCGTCGTCGTGGCGGGGGAGGCGGCCAGCGTGCCGTCGGCCGTGTCCGTGCCCGCGGTCAGGGCGTCCGACAGCGGGCCGTCGGCGACGATCGCGCGCAGGCGGCCGCCCGGCGTCTGCATCGCCGCCAGGCCCGACGCCGTGCCGCGCACCGCCTCGTAGCCGTCGGGGACGACGGCGACGTCGAGGCCCGCCGAGCGGGCGGCGCCCAGGGTCTCGAGGTCGGGGGCGGAGTCGCCGCCCGGCCACGCGAGCGGCTGGGCCCAGTCCTCCGGCACGTCGCCGCCGCCGGGCAGCGGCGTGCTGACGAAGGACGCGAGGGACCCGGGGGACAGGCCGGCGTGGGCGAGCGCGGCCAGGTCGGGGTCGTACGCCGGCAGCGGGTGCACGTCGGTGGCCTCGCCCATCCCGGAGGCCCGGGCGGCCCAGTCGGCGACGGGGGCGTCGGACGAGCCGCTCGCCGCGGCCACGAGCGCCGGGTCGACCGCGAGCGACAGCGCGCCGCGCGTGCCGGACGCCGACTCGGCGGCGTCGACGGCGTCGAGTTCGCGGCTCAGGCGCCCGTCCGGCGCGACCAGCGCGGCGAGGTCCTCGACCGTCGAGCCGTCCTCGGGGTCGACCGCCGGGCCGGTGACGGGGGCCAGCAGGCTGAGGCGCACCGATCCCGCGTCCGCGGCCGCCGCGGAGCTCCCGGCGCCGTCGTCGGCAGTGCCGCGGGCCGGGTCCCAGACGAGGAACGTGCGGGCGGCGGCGACCACCGCGCCGGCGTCCCGGACCGCCACGGACATCTCGCGCGGGCCCCGCGCGGCGCCGTCCAGGCCCAGGCCGTCGACGGCGACCTCGAGGTCGACGTCGACCTGGCCGCCGGCCGGCACGGTCGGCAGGTCGAGCCGCTCCTGCGCCGTGGCGAGGCGGGTGGTGTCGCCGTCGGCCCAGGTGGCCAGCGCGCTGCGGGTGACGAGGGGCCGCCAGCCGACGCCGAGCTCGGCGGTGGCGCCCTCCAGCGGCGTGGCGGTCGGGTTGGTGACCCGGGCCCGGACCCGCACGGTGTCGCCCGGGCCTGCCACCTGCGGGGAGACGGACTGCAGCGTCACCGTGACGTCCTCGTCGTCCACGGCGACCGCGGCGGCGGAGGAACCGGACGTGCCTGCGGAGCCGGCGGGGACCGCGCCGGCGGCGCTGGCGCCGGCCGGGTGCGCGGTGGTGGCGCCGGTGGTGGCGCCGGTGGTGACGGGGGTGGTGACGGGGGTGGCGGTGCGGGTCGGGGCCGCGGCGGGCGCGCCGGCGAGCGCGGGGCCCACCGCGGGCAGCGCGACGGCGGCGACGGTGAGCGCCGCGGCGGCGAGCAGCCGCCCGAGGCCGCGACGGCGTCGCGGGGCGGGGCCGGGCCGGCGGCCCGCAGGGGTGGTCAGGGGCACGTCGTCACTCCCCGGCGCCGTGCGCGAGGCCCGGGTCGCGGGCGAGCAGCTGCTGGGCGACGACGGCGAGCTTCTGCTCGTTCGGGTAGCTCAGGCGCTGGGGCAGCTCGGCCACCGGCACCCAGAAGGCGTCCTCGGCCTCGCCGTCGGGGTCGCCCTCCACGGTGAGGTGGCCGCCGGTCATCGTCAGCAGGTAGTGGTGCACCACCTTGTGGACGCGGCGCGTCTCGCCGCTGAACCAGTAGTCGATGATGCCGAGCGTGGTGCGGATGCGCCCCACGATGCCGGTCTCCTCGCGCACCTCGCGCACCGCGGCCTCGGGCGGCGTCTCGACGCCCTCGAGGTGCCCCTTGGGCAGGCACCACTCGAGGCGGCCCGCGCGGTTGCGGCGCACGATGACCGCCGCGTGCGGCCCGTCGGCCGTGGCGCGCACGACGACGCCGCCGGCGGAGGTCTCCTCGACGACCGGCAGGTGCTGCTGCGGCGGGGTGGTGGGCGGCAGCGGGCCGAGGCCGCCCGAGCCCGGGGGAGCGCCGGGGGCCGGCCGCAGGGTGGAGGGGTCGACGCGCAGCGGGCTGCCGCCCGGCGGCACGGGGCGGCCGCTGTGCGACGGGCGGCGGGCCGGGCGCACGGTCGCGGGGGTGGCCGTGCCAGGGGCGGAGCCGGGGGTGGCGCCGGGGGTGGCCGTGCCGGGGGCGACGGTGCGGGGCGGCGGGGTGGAGCCGCCCGGCCGCGCGCTCGCGGGTCGGGGCGGCCCCGGCTTCGGGCGCCCGTCGGACGGGAGCGCCGCGGGGCGTGCGGTGCCGCCGTCGTCCGGCGCGGGCCGCGGGACGCCGTCGGGCACGGGCCCCGGGACGCGGTCGGGCGACCGGCCGGGGACGCCGTCGGAGACGCCGTCGACCGCGGGGACCGCGACGCCGTCGGCCTGCGTCGACGGCCCGGGCGCGGGCCGCGCGCCGGCGGCGCGCGGGGGTCCCGGACGCGGCGCAGGCCTGGGGGCGGGACGCCCGGTGTGCCCAGGACCTCCGTTCGCCTGCGCCGGGGAAGACATGTGGACAACCCTACCGAGTACGCGACCCGCCCCCGGATCTGGGAGACTCGGAGGTCGTGTCGACCCCTGAGCAGGACCTGTTGCGCCGCGCCCTCGGCGTGCTGACCACGATGGCGCCGGCCGCTCTGGAGCTGGGCGAGCTGTTCCGCGCCGCCGGGCACGAACTGGCGCTCGTCGGCGGACCGGTGCGCGACGCCTTCCTCGGCCGCGCCAGCAACGACCTCGACTTCGCCACGTCGGCCACGCCCGACGAGACCCAGGCGCTGCTCGCACGCTGGGGCGACGCCCACTGGGACATCGGCAAGGAGTTCGGGACCATCGGCGCGCGCCGGTTCGCGCGCGACGGCGCGGGCGACGTCGTCGTGGAGGTGACCACCTACCGCACCGACGAGTACGACCCGGCGTCGCGCAAGCCCGTCGTCGCGTTCGGCGACACCCTCGAGGGCGACCTGTCGCGGCGCGACTTCACCGTCAACGCGATGGCCGTGCGCGTGCCGGACCTCACGTTCGTCGACCCGTTCGACGGCCTGGCGGACCTGGCCCGCGGCGTGCTGCGCACCCCGATCGCCCCGGAGCGCTCGTTCGACGACGACCCGCTGCGCATGATGCGCGCCGCGCGGTTCGCCGGGCAGCTGGGCTTCGCCGTCGAGCCGGGCACGCTGGCGGCCGTCGTCGCGATGGCGCAGCGGATCGAGATCGTCTCGGCCGAGCGGGTGCAGGGCGAGCTGACCAAGCTGCTGCTCAGCGACCGGCCGCGGGCGGGCCTCGAGGTGCTCGTGGACACCGGCCTGGCCGAGCACGTGCTGCCCGAGCTGCCGGCGCTGCAGCTGGAGATCGACGAGCACCACCGGCACAAGGACGTCTACCAGCACTCCCTGACGGTGCTGGAGCAGGCGATCGCGCAGGAGACCGGGCCGGACGGGCCCGTGCCGGCGCCCGACCTCGTGCTGCGGCTCGCGTCGCTGCTGCACGACGTCGGCAAGCCGGCCACCCGGCGGTTCGAGCCGGGCGGCGGCGTGAGCTTCCACCACCACGAGGTGGTCGGGGCCAAGCTCGTGGCCAAGCGGCTCAAGGCGCTGAAGTACGAGAAGCAGGTGGTCAAGGACGTCGCCCGGCTGGTGGAGCTGCACCTGCGGTTCCACGGGTACGGCGACGGCGTGTGGACCGACTCGGCGGTGCGCCGCTACGTGACCGACGCCGGGCCGCTGCTCGAGCGGCTGCACCGGCTCACCCGCGCCGACTCCACGACGCGCAACCGGCGCAAGGCCAAGCGGCTGTCGGACGCGTACACGGACCTGGAGCAGCGGATCGAGGCGCTGCGGGCGCAGGAGGAGATCGACGCGATCCGCCCCGACCTGGACGGCTCGCAGATCATGGCGCTGCTGGGCATCAGGCCGGGCCCGGTGGTGGGGCAGGCGTACAAGCACCTGCTGGCGCTGCGCATGGAGCACGGGCCGCTCGGGCAGGAGCGGGCCGAGGCGGAGCTGCGCGCCTGGTGGGCGGAGCGCCAGGAGGCCTCCCAGGGCTGACGACCGCCGGTCGCCGGGCGGGTGCGGCCGACGGCTAGGGAAACGGGACGAAACTCGCGGGGTTTCGTCCCACTTCCCTAGCCGTCGGCGGCGCAGGGGCGGGTTGTCCACAGGGCGGCCCGCGGTGCAGCGCGTTCTCTGGTGCGCTGGTCCCGTGCGACCCGTGAAGCCGTGGCCCGACGACGTCGTCGCCCTGCTGCGTCAGCAGGAAGGACTCATCACCCGGCGCCAGCTCGGCGGAGCCGGCGTCAACGACCGCAGGATCTCCCGGGCGCTGGCCGACGGGCGCCTGCGCCGGGCGGCGCGCGGCGTCTTCGACACGATCACCGTCCCGGTCGAGGCGCGCCGCCACGACCTGGCCGGGGGAGGCGACGTCCACGCGCACCGGCGTCGTCGTGCGGCGTGGCTCGGGTTGCTGACGCACGGGTCCGACGTCGTCGCCGTCGGGCAGACGGCCCTGGTGCTGCACGGGGTCCAGGGCCTCCCGCCGCAGGTGACCGTCGAGGTGGCCCGGCGCGACCGCCGGGAACGGCGCGCCCAGGACGGCGTGGTCCTGCGCCGGTACACCAGCCCGCGCGGGTTCCACCTGCGCGGCGGGCGGCTCGTCGTCCCGATCGAGACGGCGCTGGCCCAGGCGGTGCCCGAGCTCGACCGCCGGACGGCGCTCGCGGTGCTGGACAGCGCCCTGCACCAGCGGCTGATCACGGTCGCCGGGCTCGAGCGGGCCCACGCGCTGGCTCGAGGGCGCCGCGGCGTCGCCCGGACGCACGACTGGTGGCGGCAGGCCGACGGCCGCGCCGAGTCGCCGGCCGAGTCGTGGGCGCGTGCCGACTGCATCGACGCGGGCGTCGCGCCGGACGTGCTGCAGCTCGAGCTGGTCGACGGCGCCGGGAGAGTCGTGGCGCGCTGCGACCTGGCCTGGCACCTGGGCGGGGGCCGCTGGCTGCTGGTGGAGGTCGACGGTGCCGCCGTGCACTCGACGGCCGAGGCCCTCTATCGCGACCGGGCCCGGCAGAACCCGCTCGTCGCGGCGGGGCACGTCGTCCTCCGCTTCACCGGGGCGGACGCGTGGTCCGGGGCGGTCTCGCGGGCCGTGCGACCGGTGCTGCGCGGCCAGGACTGGGGACCCGGCCGTCCCGCGGCCCGCGGCCGGGTCTCCCTCTGAGCCGCAGCGCCGGACCGCTCGACGACGAGAGACCTCGACGGCTAGGGAAGTGGGACGAAACCCCGCGAGTTTCGTCCCACTTCCCTAGCCGTCGGCGGTCGCGCCGCGCTGGGTCCCCGGGGCGGGCCCGGGGAGCGGCCTCAGTGGGCCGCGTGACCCGCCGGGGCCTCCGCCGGCTTGCGCAGCGTGGTGCCCACGACCAGGGCCAGCACCATCACCGCCGCACCGACGACGAACGCCAGGCGCGCGCCGCCGGTGAGCGCCTCCTCGGGGCCGACGCCGTCGGCCGCCAGCGCCTGCGAGCGGATGCTGAACAGGGCCACGAACATGGCGGTCCCGGCCGCGCCCGCGAGCTGCTGCACGGTGCCGATGGCGGCCGACCCGTGCGAGTAGAACCTCGGCGTCAGCGACCCCAGCGCGGTGGTGAACAGGGGCGTGAACACGAGGCTCAGGCCCAGGCTGAGCACCACGTGCGCGGCGAGCAGGAAGGCCCACGAGGTGTCCGCGTGCACGGTGGCCATGCCCGCCATCGCGACGATCACCAGCAGCGTGCCGGGGATCACCAGGGGCCGCGGGCCGACGCGGTCGTAGAGGTTGCCGACCACGGGCCCGAGCAGGCCCATCGCCAGCCCGCCGGGCAGCACGAGCAGGCCCGTGGCCAGCGGCTCGAGGCCCATGGCGTCCTGCAGGATCAGCGGCAGGAGGATCAGCGCGCCGAACATCGCCAGCATGCTCACCGCCATCGCGGCCAGGCCCGTGGAGAACCCGCGCGAGGCGAACACCCGCAGGTCGAGCAGCGCGTCGTCGACCCGCTGCAGCGCCACCTGGCGCCACGCGAACAGCGCGAGGAATGCCGCGCCGACGACGAGCGGGAGGACCGGCGGCACCGGCGACGCGCCGCCCTCGCCCAGCGCGGACAGCCCGAAGATGAGCGCGCCGAACCCGACGGCGGACAGCAGCAGGGACAGCAGGTCGAGCCGCTTGCGGCTGCGGTCGGAGACGTCGCGCACCTTGAGCGCGCCCAGCACCAGCGCGACCACGGCGATCGGCAGGACGACGCCGAACACGCCGCGCCAGCCCAGCGGCTCCAGGACGGCGCCCGAGAGCGTCGGGCCCATGGCGGGGGCGGCGGCGATGACGAGCGAGACGTTGCCCATGACGCGGCCGCGGTGGTGCGGCGGCACGATGTTCATCACGGTGGTCATGAGCAGCGGCATCATGATCGCGGTGCCGCTGGCCTGCACGACGCGGGCGGTGACCAGCACGCCGAAGCCCGGCGCGAGCGCGGCCAGCAGCGTGCCGGCGGTGAACAGCGACATCGCCAGCAGGTACGACCCGCGCGTGCCGATCCGCTGCAGCAGGAACCCGGTGGTCGGGATGACCACGGCCATGGTGAGCATGAAGACCGTGGTGAGCCACTGCCCGGTGGCGGCGGTGACGCCGAGGTCCGCCATGATCGGCGGCAGCGCGACGCTCATCGTCGTCTCGTTGAGGATGACGACGAAGGCCGCGACGAGCAGCAGGGCGATGACGGTGACGTGCTCGCGGGGCAGCTTGTCCGACGGCGGCGCGCCGGCCGGCAGGTCGGCGCGGGCGGGTGCGGTGGTGCGAGGCTCGGCCGCCGGCTCGGCGGTGGCGGCGGTGGGCGGTGCGGCTGCGGCGTCCATGGGGCCTCCGGGTTCTGGAAGGTGGTGGGGCGACCGCGGCGACGCTGCGCACGACCGATGTCTACGACGTCGCACGAGCCTGCGATATTCCCCGGCGGCAGGTCGACCTGATTTCGGCGCCGGACTCATCGGTGGTCGCCGTGGTCGCCGTGCCGTCGCGGCCGGCGTCCCGCTCCGTCGCGGAAGGCGCGCCGGAGCGCGACGGGGCGGGACGCTCGACGGGGCCCACGCGTCACGCGCGACGGAGACCTCCGGCGTCAGCCGGCGGTGACCCGCGGCAGCTCGACCTCGCGGGGCTCGCGCGCGCCGCGCAGCCACAGCAGCGCGGCGACCAGCACGTACAGCACGGCGAGGACGCCGAACAGCCCGCGGGACCAGCCGGCGTCGGGCACCACGAACGCGGCCAGCGCCGCCGCGCCGACGAACGCCGCGTTGTACAGCACGTCGTAGAAGGCGAAGGCGCGGCCGCGGAAGTCGTCGTGGGTGTCGCGCTGGACGATCGTGTCGACGGCGATCTTGGTGCTCTGGGCGGCCAGGCCGAGCAGCGCCGCGCCGGCGAAGACGACCGGGCGCGCCGGCGTCGTGCACAGCAGCAGCTGCGACGCGGCGGCCAGCAGCAGCATGAGCGCGATCCACACCTGGGGGCCGGTGTACCGCGAGAGCGTCGGCGTGATGAGCACGGCGCCCGCACCGCCCACGCCGGTGAGCCCGATGACGACGGCGAACGTCGCGAGGCCGGCCGACGTGTCGCCCGGGGCGGACAGCAGGTTGCGCGAGATGAGGATCGAGGCGATGAACACGACGCCGTACAGGAACCGGTGCGCCGCCATGACCAGCAGCGCCTGGCCGGGGGTGCGGCGGGCGGCGAGGTAGCGCGCGCCGGAGGCGAGGTTGCGCACGACGGCGGCGAGCTCGCCGCGCAGGTCGCCGCGGGCGGGGTGCTCCGGGCCGAGCTGGTCCGGCGCGAGCCGCAGCGCCAGGGCCGACGCGACGGCGAAGACGACCGCCGCGCACACCAGCGCGGCGGCGTCGTGCACGCGGCCCGGCGCGATCACCAGGCCGAGCACGAACCCGATGCCGCCGCCCACGAACGCCGCGCCGGCCCCGAGCGTCGGGGCCAGGGAGTTGGCGGTGAGCAGCAGCGGGCCGTCGACCACGCGGGGCATGCCGGCCGACAGGCCCGCCAGCAGGAACCGGTTGACGCTCAGGGCCGCGAGCCCGAGCACCGGCACCCACGGGTTGCCGCCGCCGAGCGCGACCATGGCGCCGGACATCGCGAGCGTGACGACGACGCGCACGGCGTTGCCCCACACGAGCACCTGCCGGCGCCGCCAGCGGTCCAGGAACACGCCGGCGAACGGCCCGACGACGGTGAACGGCGCCAGCATGACGGCGAACGCCCCGGCGATGGCGGGGGCGGAACCCTGTGACTCGGGGGAGAAGAAGAGCAGCGAGGCGAGGCCGACCTGGAACATGCCGTCGCCCGCCTGCGAGACGAGACGGACGGCGAAGAGCTTCCGGAAGCCCGGCAGGCGCAGCAGCGCGCGCAGCTCGGAGATGACACCCACGCGCTCACCCTACGGGGCCCGCAGACGCCGACGGGCGGCCCCGTCCCCGCGTGGGGACCGGGCCGCCCGTCGTGGCGGTGGAGCAGCTGCGCTCCAGGTCAGCGCGCTCCGCTCAGGGTCGCGCCGACCTTGCGCTCCGCTGCGGGCGAGTGCCTCGTACCTCGGCCCTCACCCTGCGCTCCGCTCCAGGTCAGCGCGCTCCGCTCAGGGTCGCGCCGACCTTGCGCTCCGCTGCGGGCGAGTGCCTCGTACCTCGGCCCTCACCCTGCGCTCCGCTCCAGGTCAGCGCTCGACCTCGCCGCGGATGAAGGCCTCCAGCTGGGCGCGGCCCTGCTGGTCCTCCATCTGCACCGGCGGGGACTTCATGAAGTACGTCGACGCCGACAGGATCGGGCCGCCGATGCCGCGGTCCTTGGCGATCTTCGCGGCGCGGACGGCGTCGATGATGATGCCGGCCGAGTTGGGGGAGTCCCACACCTCGAGCTTGTACTCCAGGTTCAGCGGCACCTCGCCGAAGGCGCGGCCCTCGAGGCGCACGTAGGCCCACTTGCGGTCGTCCAGCCAGGCGACGTAGTCCGACGGGCCGATGTGGACGTTGCGGTCGTCCTTCTTGCCGGCGAGCGGGCCGGTGAGGTTGGACGTCACGGCCTGGGTCTTGGAGACCTTCTTCGACTCCAGGCGGTCGCGCTGCAGCATGTTCTTGAAGTCCATGTTGCCGCCGACGTTGAGCTGGTAGGTGCGGTCGAGGATGACGCCGCGGTCCTCGAACAGCTTGGCGAGCACGCGGTGCGTGATCGTCGCGCCCACCTGCGACTTGATGTCGTCGCCGACGATCGGCACGCCGGCGTCCTCGAACTTCTTCGCCCACTCCGGGTCGGAGGCGATGAAGACCGGCAGCGCGTTGACGAAGGCCACGCCCGCGTCGATGGCGCACTGCGCGTAGAACTTGTCGGCCTCCTCCGAACCCACCGGCAGGTAGGACACGAGCACGTCGACCTGGGCGTCCTTGAGCGCCTGGACGACGTCGACCGGCTCGGCCGGCGACTCCTCGATGGTGGCCTGGTAGTACGAGCCGAGGCCGTCCATGGTCGGGCCGCGCTGGACGGTCACGCCGGTCGGCGGGACGTCGGCGATCTTGATGGTGTTGTTCTCGGAGGCGTAGATCGCCTCGGCGAGGTCGAAACCGACCTTCTTCGCGTCGACGTCGAACGCCGCCACGAACTCGAGGTCCCGCACGTGGTAGTCGCCGAACTGCACGTGCATGAGACCCGGAACCGTGCTGGCCGGGTCGGCGTCACGGTAGTAGTGCACGCCCTGGACCAGGGACGATGCACAGTTGCCAACGCCGACGATGGCGACGCGGATGGAGGTCATCCTCGCTCCTTCTCGTTGTGGGGCCCGCGCCGGGCGGCGCGGTCCCTCTCGGTGGTGATGAGGCCGTCGAGCCAGCGCACCTCGCGCTCGACCTGCTCGAGCCCGTGGCGCTGCAGCTCGAGCGTGTACTCGTCGAGCCGCTCGAACGTGCGCGCCGCGGACTCGCGGACCGCCTCCAGCCGTTCGGTGAGCCGGGTGCGCCGGCCCTCCAGGATGCGCAGGCGGGTGTCGGCGTCGGTCTGCGCGAACAGCGCGAACCGGACGTCGAAGCTCTCGTCCTCCCAGGCCGCGGGGCCCGAGGAGGCGAGCACGGACTGGAGGTGCTCCTTGCCCTCGGCCGTGAGCTCGTACACGATGCGGCCCCGGCGCCCGGTCACCCGGCCAGGGGGCGCCGCGGCGTCGGACCCGGCGCGGCGCGCGGCGCGCGCCTTGCCGCCCCGTGCGGTCGGGCCGCCCGCCGCCGGCTCGGCGGCGGCGATGAGGCCGCGCGCCTGCAGCGACTTGAGCGCCGGGTACAGCGTGCCGTAGGAGAACGCCCGGAACCGGCCCAGCAGCAGGGACAGCCGCTTGCGCAGCTCGTAGCCGTGCAGCGGGGAGGAGCTGAGGACGCCCAGGACGGCGGTCTCCAGCAGGTCGGAACGACTGCGCACGGCGGTCCTCCTCCCGGCGTCCTCCGGCGCCCCGGGCGCCGGCTGTCGTGTCGATGTCGTGTCGACGTATCGAGTCGATACATCGCGATCACCAGAACTTAGCCCTGCGCACCCCGCCGCGCAATCAGCGACGCCCGGTTTGTGAAGGTTCCGGGGAGCGGCAGGGGCTCCTGGGGGGAGAGGCCGCGCGAATGCGCCCACGACGCGCGGCCCCGCAGGGCCTGCGGGAGAGGCATCCCCTAGTGTTCTTGACTGGCCCCGTGCGCCCGGGCCGCCGCGACGTGCCGGATCCCCGGCGGTCGCGAGCGCCGGCGCCTCGGGCGGACGACCCCCCAGGAGGAAGGCAGGACGTGGCGAGCACGCGGAAACCTGCGCGGCCGGCGCGGCAGCCGGCCCGACGACGCCGGTTCTGGAACTACCCGCGCCCGAACAAGGGCCCGGTGCGGCGCTGGCTGCCCTCGTGGCGGATCGTCCTCGGCGCGGTCCTCGCCGTCGTGGCCCTCGGCGTCGGCGCGTTCGCGATGGCCTGGGCCACGGTGCAGATCCCCCCGAACCTCGAGTCGGTGAACGACCAGGCCACCTCGGTGTACTGGGCGGACGGCTCCGAGATGGGCACGTTCGCGCTGCAGAAGCGCGTCATCGTCAACTACGAGGACCTGCCGGAGTACGTCGGCGACGCCGTCGTCGCGTCGGAGGACCAGACCTTCTGGACCAACATCGGCGTCGACCCCAAGGGCATCGTGCGCTCGGCGTGGAACAACCTCAAGGGCGGGTCGCGCCAGGGCGCCTCGACGCTGACGCAGCAGTACGTCGAGCGCTACTACACGGACACCACCACCTCCTACGTCGGCAAGGCGAAGGAGGCGATCATCGCGCTGAAGGTCGCCCGCTCCCAGCCCAAGGAGCAGGTGCTCGAGAACTACCTCAACACCATCTACTGGGGCCGCGGCGCCTACGGCGTCGAGGCGGCGTCCCAGGCGTACTTCGGCAAGTCCGCCAAGGACCTCAGCTACTCCGAGGCCGCCATGCTGGCGGGCATCATCCCGTCGCCCAGCAACTGGGACCCGGCGGTCAACCCCGAGCAGGCCCAGGCCCGCTGGCAGCGCTCGATCGACCGCATGGCCGCGTCCGGGTACATCACCGACGCCGAGAAGCAGCAGGCGCAGTTCCCGGAGGTCAAGCCCAAGCCGGCGGCCACCAACACCAAGGGCGGGCAGGTCGGCTACCTCCTCGAGGAGGTGAAGAAGGAGCTCGTCCGCACCGGGCAGTTCACCGAGGACCAGCTCTACACCGGCGGCTACAAGATCACGACGACGATCGACCCGAAGCTGCAGCAGGCGGCGGCGGACACCGCGGCGGGGCTGTGGCAGTACGACAGGCCCGCGAGCCCGGACCTGCGCGCGGCGATCGTCTCGATCGACCCGAAGACCGGCGAGATCCGCGCGCTGTACGGCGGGGCCGACTACGTCAAGCAGCAGTTCAACACCGCCACGCAGGACCACTTCCAGGCCGGCTCGACCTTCAAGCCGTTCACCCTCGTCGCCGCGCTGCGCGACGGGCACAAGCTCACCGAGCGGTTCAACGGCAACAGCGGCCTGCGCCTGCCCGGCTGGGAGAACACCGAGTACGGCCTGCGGAACTTCGGCGGCACGAACTACGGCCGGATCAACCTCGTCACGGCCACGGCGCACTCGGTGAACACCGTGTACGCCGCGCTCAACCTCGAGATCGGGCCGGAGAAGACGGTCGAGACGGCGGTGGACCTCGGCATCCCCAAGGACACGCAGGACCTGGACGCGGTCGCGTCGAACGTGCTCGGCACCGCCTCGGTGCGACCCGTGGACCTCGCCGCCGCGTACTCGACGATCGCCGCGCAGGGCCAGCGCACGACCCCGCACCTCGTCGCGTCGGTGACCACGCTCGACGACAAGCCGGTCTACGCCGGGCCGACGAAGCAGACCGAGGTCGTCGACCCCGACGTCATGGCCGCGGCCACGTACGCGATGACCAAGGTGGTCGAGGACGGCTCGGGCAAGGTCGCGCAGGAGGTGCGCGGACCGAACGGCGAGTGGCGCCCGATCGCCGGCAAGACCGGCACGTCGAACGACAACATGTCGGCCTGGTTCGCCGGGTTCACGCCCCAGCTGGCCACCGTCGTCGGCCTGCACCAGGTGCAGGACGTCGACGGCAAGGCGACCACGGTCACGATCGACCCGTTCGGTCCGTACAGCGAGATCACCGGTTCCTCGTGGCCGGTGCGGGCGTGGACCGACTACATGAAGGTGGCGCTCGACGGCGTGCCGGTGGAGGACTTCCCGCCCTACACGCCGCCCCGCGCGACGCCGACGGCGCGGCCGACGCCCACCGAGACGGCCTCGCCGTCGCCGAGCCCGACGCCGTCCGAGACGCCGGAGCAGGAGTTCGTGACCGTGCCCGGCAACCTCGTCGGCCAGCAGGTGGGCCCCGCCCAGCGTGCGCTGTCGAACCTCGGCCTGCAGGTGGCGATGCAGGAGCAGCCCTCCGACCAGCCGAAGGGCACGGTCGTCCAGGTCGGCTCGGCCGGGCAGCAGGTGCCCAAGGGGTCGACGATCGCGCTGATCGTCTCGTCCGGGCCCGCGCAGCCGGAGCCGACGCCGACGCCCACGCCCACGCCGTCCCCGACGCCCACCGAGACCGAGGAGCCCGGCGGCGGCCAGGGCACCGGTCAGGGCGGTGGCCAGGGCGGCGGCCAGGGCGGCGGCGAGGACGGCGGTGGCGGCGGCACGGACAACCGCGCCGAGGGCTGGCCCCTGGGCTGACGCCCCCTTCGGTCCGCGGGACCGTCGTGCCCCCGCCCGGGACGCCCGGGCGGGGGCGCTGCCGCACCTGCGGGGATCTCGGCGGCGACCCCAGCGGCGACCCCAGCGGCGACCCCAGCGGCGACCCCAGCGGCGATCTCGAGCGCGATTTCACGGGAGCCGCCGCGCGGCGGTATCCTGGTCAACTGTCTGTGCCCACGTCCCGTCCCGGGGCAGGGGCACGACGACGCGTTGAACCCTCCTGTCACGGACGGACCGTGACCGCACAGACCAGAGGAGGTGGGTTGACTCATGCGTCAGTACGAGCTGATGGTGATCCTGGACCCGGAGGTCGAGGAGCGCACCGTGGCCCCGTCGCTCGAGAAGTACCTCTCGGTGATCTCGAACGAGGGCGGCAGCGTCGACAAGGTGGACATCTGGGGCCGTCGCCGCATGGCGTACGACATCAAGAAGAAGTCCGAGGGCATCTACGCCGTCGTCGACTTCACGTCCTCCGTGGAGACCGCGAAGGAGCTCGACCGCCAGCTGGGCCTCAACGAGGCCGTGCTGCGGACCAAGATCCTGCGCGCGGACGCTCGCTGAGACCGAGCCGGACTCTCTCCCTTCCCCGCCACGCCGGGCCCTGTGGGCGCCGCGTGATGGGATTTCCCCCAAGCGTGTCCCGGACGAACGAAGGAGCTAGGCATGGCTGGTGAGACCGTCATCACGGTGGTCGGAAACCTGGTTGCGGACCCGGAGCTGCGGTTCACGCCCTCGGGCGCCGCGGTCGCCAACTTCCGCATCGCGTCCACGCCGCGCACCTTCGACCGCCAGACCAACGAGTGGAAGGACGGCGAGTCGCTGTTCCTGTCCTGCTCGGTCTGGCGGGAGGCCGCGGAGAACGTCGCCGAGTCGCTGACGAAGGGCATGCGCGTGATCGTGCAGGGCCGTCTGACGCAGCGCTCGTACGAGACCCGTGAGGGGGAGAAGCGCACCGTCGTCGAGCTGCAGGTCGACGAGGTGGGCCCGTCGCTGAGGAACGCCACGGCGAAGGTGACCCGCACGCAGCGCTCTGGCGGCGGCGGTGGCTTCGGTGGCGGCGGCGGTAGCTACGGCGGCGGCGGCCAGGGGGGCTTCGGCTCCTCCGGCGGCAGCGGCGGTGGCTACGGCGGCGGCCAGGGCGGAGGGTTCGGTTCCTCCGGTGGCGGTCAGCAGAACGACCCGTGGGCCACGGCCGGCCCCGCGTCGTCGGGCGGCGCGTTCAGCGACGAGCCCCCGTTCTGATCGACCGGCACCTCACCCCGGACCATCACGTCCCGCACGACGCCGGCCGCTCCCGCGGCCCGGCGTCCGGCCGGGACAGCACCTGAGAAGGAGCAACACCATGGCGAAGCCTGTGGTGCGCAAGCCCAAGAAGAAGGCGAACCCGCTCAAGACGGCCAAGATCGAGACCGTCGACTACAAGGACACCGCGCTGCTGCGCAAGTTCATCTCCGACCGCGGCAAGATCCGCGCGCGTCGCGTGACCGGCGTCTCCGTCCAGGAGCAGCGCCAGATCGCCCGTGCCGTGAAGAACGCCCGCGAGATGGCGCTGCTGCCGTACTCGTCCTCGGCCCGCTGACCGGAAAGGATCACAGACACCATGGCCAAGCTGATCCTGACCCACGAGGTCACCGGTCTCGGCGAGCCCGGCGACGTCGTCGAGGTGAAGGACGGGTACGCCCGTAACTACCTCCTGCCCCGCAACCTCGCGACCCCGTGGACCAAGGGCTACGAGTCGCAGGTCGCCGCCATCCGCAAGGCCCGCAAGGCCCGCGAGATCGCGACGCTGGACGAGGCGAAGGCCGCTGCTGAGCGGCTGTCGCAGACGAACGTCGTCGTCAAGGCGAAGTCGGGCGAGTCCGGCCGCCTGTTCGGCGCCGTGACGACCGGTGACATCGCCACCGCGGTGACCGAGGCCGGCGGCCCGTCCGTCGACAAGCGCAAGATCGAGATCGGCCAGCCGATCAAGTCGACCGGCGCGTACACCGTCTCGGTCCGCCTGCACCCCGAGGTGTCGGCGAAGATCGACGTCAAGGTCGTCGCCGCCTGAGCTGACGTCGGCACGCCCGACGTCGGTCGATGACCGGCTGATCGACACCGAGGGCCCCGGCTCCCCGCGAGGGAGCCGGGGCCCTCGTGCGTCCGGGCTGTGCGTCCGGGCCGTGCGGATCGACGGTGCGCCTCGAGGGTGCGCCTCAGTCCGCCGGCGCACCCCGGGAGGGCGACCGCGGCGCGCCCGCGCGGTCGTCGGCGGCCTGGTAGGCCGCCAGCAGCTCGTCCTCGCGCCAGCGCCGGGGGAACGCGACCGCGACGAGCACCGCCCCGAGGAGGACCGCGACCGCGCCGGCGGCGTACGCCCAGTCGTCCCCCTGCAGGAACGACTGCTTCGCCGCCTGGGTGATCTGGGCGGCGTACGCCGGGTACTGCTCGGCCGCCTGCTGCGCGCTCGAGAAGGACTTGGTGAGCGTCGACCGCACCGCGGCGGAGACGGTCCCGCCCTCGGCGCTGCTCGCGATCGTCGCGCCGAAGGCGCTGGCGTACCCGGCCGTGAGCAGCGCGCCGAAGACCGACTGCATGATCGCGCCGCCGAGGTCGCGCTGCAGGTCGGCGGTGCCGGACGCCATCCCGGCGCGGTCGACCGGGACGGCTCCGGTCAGGGAGTGCGACGCCGGCGTGCCGGCGAAGCCGACGCCGGTGCCGACGAGGACGTAGGCCACGGCGACCTGCCAGTAGCTGCTGCCCTCGCTCCAGAGGAAGAACATCCAGGCGAACGCTGCCAGCAGGAAGGCGTACCCGACCAGGAGCGTGAAGCGCGCGCCGCGGGCCTCCACCAGCCGCGCGGAGCGCGGCGCGACCAGGACCATGAGCACGATGGCCGGCAGGAACGCGGTCCCGGCCCCGAGGGTGCTGTAGCCGAGCACGTTCTGCAGGTACTGCTGGCTGACGAACATCGCGCCCATGAGGGACCCGAAGACGATGATGCCGGCGCAGGCGGCCACCCAGAAGATCCGGCGCCCCGCGACCGCCAGGTCGTACAGCGGGTTGGGCGCGCGGCGCTGCCGCAGCACGAACGCGACGACGGCGGCCAGGGCCACGACGGCGAGCCCCGCGACGAGCGCCCCCTGCCCGGGGACCGGGGCGAAGTCGATCGCCAGCACCAGGCTCGCGACGAGCACCACGGACAGCACCCCGCCGAGGTTGTCCACGGCGTCGGTGGACTCGTGGACGTGCGCGGGCAGGACGAACCAGGCCAGGGTCAGCGCGACGACGGCCAGCGGCAGGGTGAGGAGGAAGACCGACCCCCACCAGAAGCGCTCCAGGAGGAAGCCGGACGCCATCGGGCCGAGCGCGGCGATCGCGCCGCCGAGCGCCGACCACAGCGCGATGGCGCGCGTGCGCCCCGGGCCCGACCAGAGGGCGGTGACGAGCGCCAGCGTGGTCGGGTAGACCATGCCGGCCGCCACGCCCCCGAAGATCCGGGCGACCACCAGGACGACGTCGCTGGGCGCGTACGCGGCCAGCAGGCTCGCCGGGACCGACAGCAGGAGGCCGACGACCACCATCAGCTTGCGGCCGTGCCGGTCGCCCACCGCGCTGAGGTAGAGCACCGAGGCGGCGAGCCCCAGGGAGAAGCCGACGGCGACCAGGTTGAGGACCGTCTGGGACGAGTCGAAGGCCCGGCCGATCGTCGGGAGGGCGACGTTCGCCACCGACAGGTTCAGGTTCGCCACCGCCGCCACCACGATGAGGGCGAGCAGCACGAGCGCCGGGCGCGCCGGCGCGGTGCCGGTCCCGGCGGACGCCTCGGTCCGGGTGGGGCTGTCGGCCATGGCCACCTCCGGTCGGCTCAGCGGCGCTGGGGCCCACGAGCACGACACCGCGGCCCGTGGACGGCGCGCATCATCCGCAACGGGTGAGAGCGCGGCGCCGATCAGCCACCGGGGCGGCCGGTGAACCCGGCCGCCAGCAGCGAGGCGAAGCGCTCGTCGCCCTGGTCGACGCCGCTGCACGCGGCGGAGGCGGCGGACGTCGCGGCATCGTCGCCGCTGCAGGCGCGGTCGCGGTTGAGCGACCACATCGACATCCGGCCGAGGCCGCGCTCGCGCGCGTAGGCGTTGAGGGCGCGGGCGTCGGACAGGCCGAAGACGTCGCCGGCGACGTCGTTCTGGCCGATCATCGGCGTCGCGCCGACCTTGCGCCACAGCGCGGCGGGCCCGTGCCGAGGGTCGGCCTGGGCGTAGAGCGTGCCGAGCTGGCGGTGCAGCGACTCGAGCGCGCGGCGCGCGAGGTCGGACATCGCACCCTCGGCGCCGAAGTTCATCGTCATGGCGTTCACGCCCGCGAGGTCGACCCCCGCGGCGAGGAACGCCGCGACCGCGGCGGTGCCCTCCGGGGTGAGGCCGTCCGGCTCGACGGGCAGGGTGAGCCAGACGGCGAGGTCCTGGCCGGCCGCGCGCCGCGCCGACTGGAGCGCGGCGACCGCCTCGGCCCGGCGCGCCGTCGCTGCGGCGTCCCCGAGGGCGTCGCCCTCCAGGTCGAGGTCGACCGTCGTCAGCCCGTACCGCTCGACGACCGCCGCGTAGGCGTCCTCGAGCTCGCCCGCGCTGGCGCAGGCGTCGCCCAGCTCGGTGCCGGCCTGGCCGCCGAACGAGACGACCGCGTCGTGGCCCTGGGCGCGAAGGCGTGCGATGCGGCGGTCCAGGTCGAGCGACCCGGCCGCCTCGTCGAGCGTGGCTGCCGATCCCCAGCTCGGCTCGCAGCGGTCCGGGGCCGCCGCCACGACGAACGACAGCACGACGTCCTGGCCCGCCCCGTCGGACGCCGCCTCGAAGGCGTACGTCGGGGCCGCGGTGACGTCGACGTACCCGGCGAACCACGGGTCGCCCGGCGCCTCGGGCTGCCCGGCGTCGCGGGCCGAGAGGTACCAGGACGCGCCGACGCCGGCCACGACGGCGCACAGCAGGACGACCGCCCCGAGCCGGAGGCGGGCGGAGCGGCGACCGTCGGATCTCTCGGGCACGGACTGACCCCTCGCTGTCCGGGAAGCCCGCCCCGGGTCGGTGGACGGGAAGACCGCGTGAGGCCGACGATACGCGGGGGCCGACGGCGCCGCCGTCGGCCCAGCCGGGCGCACGGCCGCTCAGGCGCCGGTGACCATCCAGCGGTCGCCGCGGGCGCGCAGCCCGGTGGTCAGCGCGCGGGCCAGCATGAACACGCCCGCGAACGCCGCCCACAGCCACGCCAGGCCGGCCGGCCCGTCGGGCGCCCACGCCCGCACGGCCAGGGCGAACGGCGCGTACACGACGACGGTGACCACGCCGGCCCACGCGAGGTAGCGGCCGTCGCCGGCGCCGATGAGCACGCCGTCGAGCACGAACACGTACCCGGCCATCGGCATCAGCAGCCCCGTGACCACGAGGCCGACGGCGACGGCGACGCGCACGTCGGCGTCAGGCGTGAACAGCGGCGCGATCCACCAGCCGGCCGCGGCGAAGACGACGCCGACCACCGCGCCGGCCCCCACGCCCCACTGCAGCGAGCGGCGCAGCAGGGCGCGCACGCGGGCGGTGTCCGCCGCCCCGAGCGCGTGGCCGACCAGCGCCTGGCCCGCGATCGCCAGGGCGTCCAGGGCGAACGCGGCCAGCCCCCACAGGCTGTTGACCACCTGGTGGCCGGCGAGCGTCACGGCACCGAGCGAGGTGGCCACGTAGACGGTGAGCAGGATCGCCAGGCGCAGCGTCGCCGTGCGGACGAGCAGCGGGGCGCCGGCGCGGGCGTTGGACCAGATGCCGCCGGCGGCGGGGCGCAGCGACGTGCCGTGGCGGCGGGCGCCGCGCACCACGACGACCGTGAGCCACACGGCCATGCCGACCTGCGCGATCGCGGTGCCGAAGCCGGAGCCCGCGATGCCCATGCCGGCGCCGTAGACGAGGGCCACGCTGAGCACGGCGTTGGCCACCGCGCCGGTGGAGGCGACGACCAGCGGGGTGCGGGTGTCGCGCAGGCCGCGCAGCACACCGGTGGTGGCGAGCACGAGCAGCATGCCGGGCAGGCCCGGCAGCGACCAGCGCAGGTAGGTCACGGCGTGGGCGGCGACCTCGCCGTCGCCGCCCATGGCGCCGACCGCCCACGGCGCGACGGCGAACAGCACGGCGGCGAGCAGGACGCCGAGGCCCAGGGCGAGCCACATGCCGTCGACGCCGGACTGCAGCGCCTCGCGCGTGCGGCCGGCGCCGGTGAGCCGGGCGACCGACGCCGTGGTGGCGTAGGCGAGGAAGACGCACAGGCCCACGAGGGTCACGAGCAGCGTGGACGCCAGCGACAGGCCGGCGAGCTCGGCGGTGCCGAGGTGCCCGACGACCGCCGAGTCGACCAGCACGAACAGCGGCTCGGCCACGAGGGCGCCGAGCGCCGGCAGCGCGAGCGCGAGGATCTCCCGGTCGATGGATCGGGGCCCGCCCCGGTCGGTGCGGCGCAACTCACCCAACTTCTTTTCCTCCACAGGCTGAGGGCAACGTCGTCGCAGGTCAGAGACGACTTACACGGCTGTACACAGGAGATTTCCCCAGTTGTGCACAGCCTTGTCCACGGCACGTGCACAACCACGGACCACCCTTCCACAGGTATGTCCACACCTGTGTCCACAGGGCTCCTTGCCCCAGGTGGGGCGGCGCGCCTAGCGTCGGCGCGGGTGTCGGTGGCCCACGGTAGAACGAAGGCCAGAAGCCGGGGCCGAGGCGCGACGCACGCGCCGTCCATGGGGGAGCAGGGAGCGAGGAGCCGCATGTCGATCGAGGAGCTCGAGTCTTCCTACCGGGGGAGCTCGACCGCGTTCGACCGCACCCCGCCGCAGGACATCAACGCGGAGATGAGCGTGCTGGGCGGCATGCTGCTCAGCAAGGACGCCATCGCCGACGTCGTCGAGCAGATCCGCGGGACCGACTTCTACAAGCCGGCCCACGAGCAGATCTACGACGCGATCCTCGACCTGTACGGCCGCGGCGAGCCGGCCGACGCGATCACGGTGGCCGCCGAGCTGCAGAAGCGCGGCGAGCTGGGGCGCGTGGGCGGGGCCCCGTACCTGCACGACCTCATGGCGGGCGTGCCGACGGCGGCGAACGCCGGGTACTACGCGCGGATCGTGCGCGAGCGGGCGGTGCTGCGCCGCCTGGTCGAGGCTGGCACGCGCATCGTGCAGCTCGGCTACGCCTCCGAGGGCGGCGAGGTCGAGGACATCGTCAACAACGCCCAGGCGGAGATCTACGCCGTCACCGAGCGGCGCACCAGCGAGGACTACCTGCCGCTGTCCGAGATCATCGGCGGCACGATGGACGAGATCGAGGCGGCGGGCAACCGCGGCGAGGGCATGACGGGCGTGCCCACCGGGTTCTCCGACCTCGACCGGCTGACCAACGGCCTGCACCCCGGCCAGATGATCGTCATCGCCGCCCGACCGGCCATCGGCAAGTCGACGCTCGCGATCGACATGGCTCGGTCGGCGTCGATCAAGCACGGGATGACCTCGGTCGTCTTCTCGCTCGAGATGAGCCGCAACGAGATCACCATGCGTCTGCTGTCGGCCGAGGCGCGCGTGCACCTGCAGAAGCTGCGCAACGGCAACATGGGCGAGGACGACTGGCAGAAGCTCGCCAAGGTGATGGGCAAGGTGTCCGAGGCGCCGCTGTTCGTGGACGACTCGCCCAACATGTCGCTCACCGAGATCCGCGCCAAGGCGCGCCGCCTCAAGCAGCGGCACGACCTCAAGCTCGTGGTGATCGACTACCTGCAGCTCATGAGCTCGGGCAAGCGCGTCGAGTCCCGCCAGCAGGAGGTCTCGGAGTTCTCCCGCGCGCTCAAGCTGCTGGCCAAGGAGCTCGAGGTGCCGGTCATCGCGCTGTCGCAGCTGAACCGTGGTCCTGAGCAGCGCGGCGACAAGAAGCCGCAGATGTCGGACCTGCGTGAGTCCGGCTCGATCGAGCAGGACGCCGACATGGTGATCCTGCTGCACCGCGAGGACGCCTACGAGAAGGAGTCGCCGCGCGCCGGCGAGGCCGACCTCATCGTGGCCAAGCACCGCAACGGCCCCACCGACACGATCACGGTGGCGTTCCAGGGCCACTACTCGCGGTTCGTCGACATGCAGTCCTGACGCGCCTCACGCGTCCCGGCAGCGGGTGCCGTCCCGCCTCGACGTCCGCCGTGCCCGTAGGTTGTGCGGGTGCGGACGACGCTGTCTGGCTACGGAGGTGGAGCATGAGGTTCTTGGTGACGGGTGCGGCCGGCAAGCTCGGGCGAGCGGTGGTGGACGACCTGGTCGAGCACGGCCACGCGGTGCACGCGGTCGACCGCGCGCCGGTGCCGGCGCGCGACGGGGTGACCAGCACGGTGCTGGACCTGGCCGACTACGGCCAGGTGCTGGAGGCGGTCGCGGGCCAGACCGACGACCGCGGCGGCGCCTTCGACGGCGTCGTCCACCTCGGCGCGATCCCGGCGCCCGGCATGGCCCCCAACGCGGTGATCTTCCGGAACAACACGGCGGCGACGTACAACGTGTTCGCCGCCGCCCGGGCGGCGGGCGTGCGCAAGGTGGTCTGGGCGTCCAGCGAGACGCTGCTCGGCCTGCCGTTCGACGAGCTGCCGCCGTACCTCCCGGTCGACGAGGAGCAGCCGGTGCGGCCGCAGTCGAGCTACTCGCTGGGCAAGGCGGTGGACGAGGAGGTGGCGCGGCACTTCGCCCGGTGGGACCCGCAGGCCTCGCTGATCGGGCTGCGGTTCTCCAACGTCATGACCGACGAGGACTACGCCCGGTTCGACTCCTGGCAGGACGACCCGAGCCTGCGGGCGTGGAACCTGTGGGGGTACATCGACGCCCGCGACGGCGCCCAGGCGGTGCGGCTGGCGCTGCAGGCGGACCGGCGCGGGGCGGAGGTCTTCATCATCGCCGCGGCGGACACGGTGCTGCGCGCGGACAACGTGACGGTGCTCACCGGCCGCTACGCCGACATCCCGGTGCGTGGGGACGTGTCGGGGCGCGTCACGCTGCTCAGCATCGCCAAGGCCCGCCGCGAGCTGGGGTACGAGCCGCAGTACAGCTGGATCGACCGGGTGCAGCGCCCGATGCACGTGTAGCCGGCCGCCTCGGCCCGGGCCCCGCGTGGGCCCGGGCCGGGACGGGACGGTCAGAAGCCCTCGGGCGCCCGCGGGGTGTAGGGCGCCTCGAGCGCGTCCAGCTCCTCGCGGTCGAGCTCGAGGTCCAGGGAGGCGACGGCGTCGGTCAGGTGGTGCGGCTTGGTGACCCCCACGATCGGGGCGGTGACCGCCGTCTGCTGCCGCAGCCACGCCAGCGCGACCTGGGCCCGGGAGACCCCGCGCCGCACGGCGACGGCCGCGACCGCCGCCACGATCTGCCGGTTGGCCTCCTCCTCGTTCCGGTAGAGCGTCCTGCCGAACGCGTCGGTGTCGGACCGGGCGGTGGTCTGGTCCCAGTCGCGCGTGAGGCGGCCGCGGGCGAGGGGCGACCACGGCAGCACGCCGACCCGCTCGTCCAGGCACAGCGGGTGCATCTCGCGCTCCTCCTCGCGCTGCAGGAGGTTGTACTGGTCCTGCATGGACACGAAGGGGGTCCAGCCGTTCGCGCGGGCGACGTGCTGCGCCTTGCTGAACTGCCACGCCCACATGGACGAGGCCCCGATGTACCTGGCCTTGCCGGCCCGCACGACGTCGTGCAGGGCCTCCATCGTCTCCTCGATGGGGGTGTGCGGGTCCCACCGGTGGATCTGGTAGAGGTCGACGTGGTCGGTCCCGAGCCGGCGCAGGCTGTCGTCGATCGCCGACAGGATGTGCGCGCGCGACAGGCCGGCCTGGTTGGCGCCCGGCCCCATGCGCCCGTGGACCTTGGTGGCGATGACCACCTCGTCCCGGCGGGCGAAGTCCTTCAGGGCCCGGCCCACGAACTCCTCGCTGGTTCCGTCGGAGTAGACGTCGGCGGTGTCGAACGTGGTGATGCCGGCCTCGAGCGCGGCCTTGATCAGCGGCCGGCTGTCCTCCTCGGTGAGGCTCCACGGGTGGGCGCCGCGCTGCGGGTCCCCGTAGCTCATGCACCCCAGGACGATGCGCGAGACGCGCAGGCCGGACCGTCCGAGATTGATGTGTTCCATCGCGCACCTTCCGCAGGAGTGTCGTGGGGAGTGTCGTGGGAGTGTCGAGGCGATCCTCCACCCGCCGGGCGCCCGCGCGCGCCGACGTCCAGGACCGCCGTCGGCACAGGTCCGGCCCCGGCGGGTGGTCGCAGGGGGGAGGATCACCCGCCGGGGCCGGCCCTCCCACGTCACCGCAGCACGGGCCGGCCCCGCTCGCCCGGAACGGGTGATCTGCGGGTCGTCGGGCGCGCGGGGGACGGCAGCGCAAGTGCTTGCAAGGAGCTGCGCGATTCTTGCGACGAGCCACTACTGTGGAACCCATGTCGAGACGTCTCGCCGAGGTGGCGAAGAAGGTCGGGGTCAGCGAGGCCACCGTGAGCCGGGTGCTCAACGGCAAGCCGGGGGTCTCCGAGTCCACGCGCGCCGCCGTGCTCACCGCGCTCGACGTGCTGGGCTACGAGCGGCCCGTGAAGCTGCGCGGCGACCGCGGCCGGCTCGTCGGCCTGGTGCTGCCCGAGCTGGCCAACCCGATCTTCCCCGCGTTCGCCGAGGTGGTGGGCGGCGCCCTCGCGCAGCAGGGCTACACGCCCGTGCTGTGCACCCGCAGCGCCGGCGGCGTCTCGGAGGCGGAGTACGTCGAGCTGCTGCTGGGGCAGCAGGTCTCCGGCGTGATCTTCGCCGGCGGCTTCTACGCCGAGCGCGGCAAGGAGCACGGCCACTACCGGCTGCTGGCCGAGCGCGGGCTCCCGGTGGTGCTCGTCAACGCCGCGATCGAGGAGCTGACGTTCCCCCGCGTCTCCTGCGACGACCTCGTGGCGGTGCACCTGGCCCTGGGCCACCTCGTCGCGCTCGGGCACGCGCGCATCGGCTTCCTGCTCGGCCCCGGGGACCACGTGCCCTCCGAGCGCAAGCTCGACGCCGCGCGCGAGTGGTGCGCCCGCCACGGCGTCGCGCTGGACGAGGGCCTCGTGGTGCACTCCCAGTACTCGATCGAGAGCGGCCAGGCGAGCGCCAACCGGCTGCTCGACGCCGGGGCCACGGCGATCGTCTGCGCGAGCGACCCGCTCGCCCTCGGCGCGGTGCGCGCCGCCCGCCGGGCCGGGCTCAGCGTGCCGCGCGACGTCTCGGTCGTCGGGTTCGACGACTCGGCGCTCATGAACCTCACGGACCCGGCCCTCACCACGGTGCGCCAGCCGATCGAGGCGATGGGGCGGGCCGCCGTGGACATCCTGGCGGCGGCGGTGGCCGGCGAGGAGGTGCCCCACGACGAGCTGCTCTTCGAGCCGGAGCTGGTGGTCCGTGGCTCGACGACGACGGCCCCGACCGAGCCGAGGTAGAGATTCGATAACGGCGCTGTTTAATCCTTGCGCTGCGGCTGTCGGCTTCTTACGGTCGAGGTGTGACGGCAACGGAGCCAGGCGCCTGGTGGCGCCACGCGGCGATCTATCAGGTGTACCCCCGGTCGTTCGCCGACGGTGACGGCGACGGGACGGGCGACCTCGCGGGCGTCCGTGCCCGCCTGCCCTACCTGGCGGCGCTCGGCGTCGACGCGGTGTGGTTCACCCCGTGGTACGCCTCGCCCCTCGCGGACGGCGGCTACGACGTCGCCGACTACCGGGCCATCGACCCGCGGTTCGGCACGCTCGAGGACGCCGAGGCGCTCATCCGCGACGCGCTCGCCCTGGGGATCCGCACCATAGTCGACGTCGTCCCCAACCACGTGTCGGTCCAGCACCGGTGGTTCCAGGAGGCGCTCGCGGCGGGGCCCGGCTCGCCCGAGCGTGCGCGGTTCTGGTTCCGCCCGGGCAAGGGCCCGGGCGGGGACACGCCACCCACCCGCTGGGTGTCCGACTTCTCCGGCGGCACGTGGACGCGGACGACGAACCCCGACGGGACGCCGGGGGAGTGGTACCTGCACCTGTTCAGCCCCGAGCAGCCCGACCTCAACTGGGACCACCCGGACGTGCGCCGCGAGCACGAGGAGATCCTGCGCTTCTGGTTCGACCGCGGTGCCGCGGGCATCCGGATCGACTCCGCGGCCCTGCTGGTCAAGGACCCGGCGCTGCCCGAGGTGCCCGCCACGCCCGGGCCGGGCGAGCACCCGCACGTCGACCGCGACGAGCTGCACGACATCTACCGGTCCTGGCGCGCGATCGCCTCCTCCTACCCCGACGAGCGCATCCTCGTCGGCGAGGTGTGGCTGCCCGACGTCGAGCGCTTCACGCGGTTCCTGCGCCCCGACGAGATGCACACGGCCTTCAACTTCGACTTCATGGCCCGCCCGTGGGACGCCAAGGAGCTGCGCGAGTCGATCCGCACGACCCTCGAGGTGCACGCCCCCGTGGGCGCGACACCCACCTGGGTGCTGTCGAACCACGACGTGACCCGCCCGGTCACCCGCTACGGCCGCGCGGACTCGTCCTTCGCGTTCGCCCGCAAGCGGTTCGGCACGCCGACGGACCTCGCGCGCGGCACGCGCCGCGCGCGGGCCGCGGCCCTGCTGGTCGGGGCCCTGCCCGGGGCCATGTACGTCTACCAGGGCGACGAGCTCGGCCTGCCGGAGGTCGAGGACCTGCCCCGCGAGCTCATCGAGGACCCGATGCACTTCCGCTCCGGCGGCGTCGACCCGGGCCGCGACGGCTGCCGGGTGCCGCTGCCGTGGACCCGCACCGGCGTGAGCCTCGGGTTCGGGCCCGACGACGGCGCGGCGCCGTGGCTCCCGCAGCCGGCCGACTGGGGCGAGCGGTCGGTCGAGGCCCAGTCCGAGGACCCGGCCTCGATGCTCACCCTGTACCGCGAGCTGCTGCGCGTGCGGCGCGAGCAGGCCGCCCTCGCCGAGGGCGACCTGCAGTGGCTCGACCTGGGCGACGACGTCGTCGCCTTCCGCCGCGGGTCACGGCTCGCGTGCGTCGTCAACCTCGGCGGCGGCGCCGTCGCCGCCCCCGCGGGTGCGACCGCGCTCCTGGCGAGCGGACCCCTGACCCCGGACGGCGGCGTCCCCACGGACACCGCCGCGTGGTTCCGGCTCTGACCCCTTCCCACCACCTCGAGGAGTGACGATGAAGTCCGCACGCCGTGCCACGGCACTGACCGTGGCAGGGGCCCTGGCCCTCACGCTGACCGCCTGCACCTCGTCCGGCGACGACGGCGCCACCGACGCCGACGCCGACGGCAGGATCACCCTGCGCGTCGTGTCCCTGCTGCCGGGCTCGGAGCAGGCCGCGATCGACGCCTTCGACGCCCAGGTGGCGGAGTTCGAGGAGGCGAACCCCGACATCGACGTCGTGCCCGAGGAGTACGAGTGGAAGGCGACGACGTTCGCCGCCCAGCTCGCCGGCGGCACGCTGCCCGACGTCTTCGAGATCCCGTTCACCGACGCCAAGACGCTCATCGCGAACGGCCAGCTCGCCGACATGGACGCGCAGCTGCGGACGCTGCCGTACGCCGACAGGTTCAACCCCGCGATCCTCGACGCCGGCACCGGCGAGGACGGCAAGGTCTACGCGATCCCGGCCAAGAACGTCTACGGCGTGGGGCTGCACTACCGGCGCGACCTCTTCGAGAAGGCGGGCCTCGACCCCGACCAGCCGCCGACCACCTGGGACGAGGTCCGCGCGGCCGCCAAGAAGATCGCCGACGCCAACCCCGGCGTCGCCGGCTACATGCAGATGTCGCAGAACAACACCGGCGGCTGGCAGCTCACCGTGAACAGCTACGCGCGCGGCGGTCGCGTCCAGGAGGTCGACGGCGACGGCCGGGCGACCTCGACGCTCGACGACCCGGCGACCGTCGAGGCGCTGCAGTGGCTGCACGACATGCGGTGGGAGGACGACTCCCTGGGGTCGAACTACCTGCTGGACTGGGGCACCATCAACGAGGCCTTCGCGGCCGGGCAGGTCGCGATGTTCACCTCGGGCTCCGACGTGTACACGTCGATGGTGCAGACGAACGGCCTGGACCCCGAGGTCTACGGCCTCGCCGCGCTGCCGCTGGAGGGCGACGACGCCGGCGTGCTCACCGGCGGCACCCTGGCCGCCGTCCCCGCCGGGGCGAGCGAGGAGATCAAGGACGCCGCCATCAGGTGGATCGACTTCTTCTACACCGGCAAGCTCGTCGACGAGGACCGCGCCGTCGCCGACGCGAAGACCCTGACGGCGAACGACCAGCCCGTCGGCACGCCCGTGCTGCCCATGTTCGACCAGGCGCAGTACGAGCAGAACCAGGAGTGGATCAAGGACTACATCAACGTCCCGCTGGACCAGATGACGTCCTACACCGACTCGATGTTCGACCTGCCGCTCGTCGGCGAGCCGTCGGTCAAGACCCAGGAGGTCTACGCGCTGCTGGACCCGGTGGTCCAGGCGGTGCTCACGGACGAGGGCGCCGACATCCCGGCGCTGCTCGAGACGGCGAACACGCAGGCGCAGGCCCTGCTCGACCAGGAGTGACGCGCGGCGGCCGGGCGCCCGACGGTGCCCGGCCGCCGGCCGTCGCGCACGTGAAGGGGCTCGCATGACCACCGTCTCCACCCGACCCGCACCGCCGGCCGCCCGCGCCGCGGTCGTCCGCCGTCGTGCCCGCCGCACCCCCGCGACCTGGTGGCGCGGCGGCGGCGCGCACACCCTGGTGTTCCTCCTGCCGGTCCTCGTGATCTTCGGGCTGTTCTCCTGGTGGCCGATCGTCCGGTCGCTGGTGATGAGCTTCCAGAAGACCAACCTCGTCACCCCCGCGCAGTGGGTCGGGCTCGCCAACTTCGAGTACGTGCTCCACGACCCGCTGCTCGCCGTGGCGGTGAAGAACACCCTGTGGTTCGCGCTCCTGGCGCTGGTCATCGGGTACCCGGTGCCGCTGCTGGCCGCCGTGCTCATGAGCGAGGTCCGCCGGCTCAAGGGGCTGTACTCGGCGCTGGCCTACCTGCCCGTCGTCGTGCCCCCGGTGGTCGCGGTGCTGCTGTGGAAGGTGTTCTACGACGCGAGCCCGACAGGCGTGTTCAACACCGTCCTCGGCTGGGTGGGCCTCGGCCCGTTCCCGTGGCTGCAGGACCAGTCGACGGCGATGCCGTCCCTCGTGCTCGCGGCCACCTGGGCGGGAGCCGGCGGGACCGTGATCATCTACCTGGCGGCGCTGCTGTCGGTGCCGCCCGAGCTGTACGACGCCGCCGAGGTCGACGGCGCCGGCATCTGGCGCAAGGTCTGGCACGTCACCCTGCCGCAGCTGCGCGGCGTCCTGTTCATCACGCTGATCCTGCAGGTCATCGGCACCGCCCAGGTGTTCCTCGAGCCGTACCTGTTCACCGGCGGCGGCCCCGCCAACTCGACGGTGACCGTGCTGCTGCTCATCTACCGCTACGCCTTCGAGAACTCGCTCGGCGGCAACTACGGCGCCGCCACCGCGCTGTCGCTGATGCTCGCCGTCGTCCTCGCGCTGTTCTCCGCCCTCTACTTCCGTCTCACCCGCTCCTGGAGCGCCTGATGGCCGAGCGCCTCGCACCCCCGACCCGCCGGCGCCGCCCCGCCGCCGCGCCCGACCGCGGCGCGGTGTCCGCGGCGGACTGGCGCCGCCCCGGAGTCCGGATCACCCTGTCCGTCACGCACGTGCTCCTGCTCGTGGTCCTCGTCGTCGCCGGCCTCGGCCCGATGCTGCTGCTCGCCAAGTTCGCGGTGACGCCGACGCAGGACATCCTGAGCAGCCCCATGGCGGTGTTCCCGAACGGCGTGCGCTGGGAGAACCTCGGCCAGGCCTGGAACGAGGTCCAGGTCAGCCGGTACTTCCTCAACACCGTGTGGCTGGCGCTCGGGTCGTGGGCGTCGCAGATGGTGGTCGCCACGAGCGGCGGGTACGTGCTGTCCGTGCTGCGGCCCCGCTACGGCAAGGTCGTCGAGGGGATGGTCCTGGCGACCATGTTCATCCCCGCCGTCGTGCTGCTGGTGCCGCTCTACCTGACGATCCTGGACCCGCCGCTGCTGGGCCGGTCGCTGATCAACAGCTTCTGGTCGGTGTGGCTGCCCGCGGGGGCGAGCGCGTTCAACGTGCTGCTGGTGCGGCGCTTCTTCGACAACCTGCCCCGGGAGGTCTTCGAGGCCGCCCGCGTCGACGGCGCCGGGCCGTACCGGCTGTTCTGGTCGGTGGTGCTGCCGATGTCCAAGCCGATCCTCGGCGTGGTGTCGGTGTTCGCGGTCATCGCGAGCTGGAAGGACTTCCTCTGGCCGCTGCTGGTGCTCAAGGACCCGGCGATCCAGCCCCTGTCGGTGCGCCTGCCGGCGATCGCCGGCTCCACCGACCTGGGCGTGTTCCTCGCGGCGCTCGCGATCGCGACGCTCATCCCGCTGGCGCTCTTCCTGCTGTTCCAGCGCACCTTCCTGTCCAGCGCCGGGCTCGGCGGGGCGGTCAAGGGCTGAGGCCGCCCGCTGCGGGGGTTGCCGCCCGGGGCCGGGCCGCCCAGGCTCGACGGGATGAGGATGACGCGCATCGTCTCGGACGCCGTCCGCGCCGTCGGCTACGACCCGGCCCGCCGGGTGCTGCGCGTGCAGTTCCACAGCGGCGACAGCTACGACTACTTCGACGTCGACCCCGACCTGTACGCCCGGATGCTCCAGCCCCACCCGTGGCGGGAGGTCGGCCAGCAGGTGCTGCACCACCGCTTCCGGCAGCACTACGACTGACGGTCACCCGCCGTCCACCCCCCGGTCACCGGCGCCCGGTAGGCATGCCCCGACCGCGGTCGGCGCGGTCCACGACCCGAGGGGTGACGGATGGGGTTCCTGGTCGCGGGGCACCGCGGGGCCATGGCGCACGCGCCGGAGAACACGATGCGCTCGTTCCGCCTGGCCGCCGACGTCGGCGCGGACGAGATCGAGCTCGACGTGCACCTGTCGCGCGACGGGGAGCTCGTGGTCATCCACGACGAGACGCTCGAGCGCACCACGGACGGCCGCGGCGCCGTCGCCGACCACGACTGGGCCGACCTCGCCGCCCTCGACGCCGGGCGGGGCGAGCGCATCCCGCGCCTGGCCGAGGTGCTCGACGCGCTGCCCGCGATGAGCTTCCAGGTCGAGGTGAAGGCGCCCGCCGCCACCACGGGCGTGCTGGCGGCGCTCGCGGAGCGGCGCGGCCGGCCGGGCGCCGTCGTCGTGACCAGCTTCCGGCCCGAGGCGCTCGTGCCCGCGCTGCTGCCGGGGCGGTGGTGGCACGTCGGCCTCATCTGCGCCCGCGGCGACGCCGAGGCCGTCGCGACGGCGTCGCGCCTCGGCGTCGACCGGCTCTACCTGCCGTGGGACCTGGCGGGCACGCCCGCCGCGGCGGCGTTCGCCGCCGCGGGCGGGCTGGCGTTCGTCGGGCCGTGCGACGACGCGGAGGCAGTGCGCCGCGCGATCGACGCCGGCTTCCGCGGCACGACGGCGGACGACCCGGCCGCGACGCTCGCGGTCCGCGACGCGGTGCTGGCCGCCGGCTGAGCCGGCGCGGTCGCCGGTCAGGCTCGAGCGTCTGCGGTGTGAGCGGCTGCTTCCTCCGACGCGGTGAACGCCTCCATCACCTGCAGGACCGGGCGGCGCGTGGCGGCAACCCACGAGCCCAGGAGGGACTCGATGTTGGCTCCGTGCTCGAGGGCGCCGGGCGCCTCCGCGGTGAGGCACTCGAGGACCGCCCGGCGCAGCTCCGTGTTGACGTTGATCTTGCCCACCCCCGCAGCGACGCAGCGACGCACCGTCTCGGTGGGCAGGCCCGACGCACCGTGCAGCACCAGCGGGACGTCGACGGCCGCTGCGATCGCGGAGAGCCGCGCATGGTCGAGGACAGGCTCTCCCAGGTACCTGCCGTGCACGTTGCCGATCGACACGGCCAGGAGGTCGACCTCGGTGTCACGGACGAACTGGGCTGCCTCACCGGGGTCGGTGAGCTCGCCGGCGCCCGACGCGATGAGGGCGGCGACGTCCTCGTTGCCCTCGATGCGGCCGAGCTCGGCCTCGAGGACGACGTGCCTCCCGCTCAGCCGCTCGCGTGCCCGCCGGAGCAGGGCCACGTTCCCCGTATAACCCGCCTTGGACCCGTCCACCAGGACCGCGTCGGCACCGGCGTCCACGGTTCGCACGATCAGGTCGAGGTCGGCGGCGTGGTCGAGCTGCACCGACACCGGGACCGCAGCATCGTCGGCGAGCGCCCGCAGGGCCCGCACGAGGTGCGGCCCGTAGGGCTTCGCGGCGGTCGAGGGGGAGACGAGCAGCACGACGCCCTCGCCCAGCTCGGTGGCCACGTCGACGACGCCGGTCGCCGTCGTCAGGTCGTAGCAGGTGAAGGCGGCCGCTGCGCGCCCGCGGTCGAGGGCGGATCGGACGATGGCGCTGAGGTTCGCGCGCATGATGCTCCTTCGCGATGGTGGTGGCCGGATGTGACGGCGCTCGCCGTGAGCGGCCGGTCAGGGGGGTGCGGGGTCGAGGCGGGTGACCGCCTCGGTGGGAGAGCCCTAGGCCACGACTGCGGTTGCAGCGGGCAGGCCGACGGCGTCGAGCACCCGCTCGAGGGTGTCGGGGCCACCGACGTTGCCCGGCACGACCACGTAGAGGATCTCGCGGCCGTCGTGGGCGGACATCTGCCACACCGAGACGCCCGGCAGGACCTGGCCGAGCACGAGCGCGGACGTCGCGCCGATGCCCGTGCGCGCGACCTCGGCCGAGGTGATCCCGCCCTTGGACACGATGACGGATACCTGTGGCAGGAGCTCCCGCACGCTCGTGGTCAGCGCGGTCATCACGCGCTCGCCGTGGTCGAGCGTGCCGTGCTCGGCAGCGCGCCTCCGCTCCGTGGTCACGATGGCCAGCGGCCGCGCGGCGAGCTGAACTCGAGCGTCGTCCGCGGCTGCGACGCCCGCGGCGTGCGGAGCGTCGAGCGCGGCGGCGGTCGACACGACGGAGGCGGCGCCCCAGGTCGCCAGGACCGGCTCGAGCTGCGCCGTGGCGCCCGCCGTGTGCGACCCGCACACGAGGAGCGTGGGCGCCGCCGCGTCGACGAGCGGCGAGGGGAGCAGGCCCTCGCTCTGCACGCCGGCGAGAGCCGCCGCGAGCGGGGCGGCGCTGCGCACGACGACGTGCGCGCCGGCGGTGGTCGCGACCTCGACAGCACGCGCAATCGCCCGCACGTCGTCGTCCGTCTCGACGTCCGGGAGCACCACGCTGCCGGGCTCCGCCTGCTCGAGGACCCCGGCGAGCGTGTCGCCGCGGACGCCGACCAGGGGCACGTGCACCGCGGGCCGGCCGGACTTCTCGGCGACGTAGTCGACCAGCACGCCCGTCGAGAAGGGGAACACCGGGTCGTCCGCGTACTCGGTCTCGTGGGCCGGCAGCAGGCGGTCACCGATGCGCACCAGGTGCGTGCCGTCGATCGTCGTGCGACCGCCGGCGGGGAACGCCGGCACGAAGAGCATGACGGCGTCGCCGTCGAGGAGTGCCTCCGTCTCGGCGAAGACGTGGCCGCGCAGGGTCGAGTCGCCCCGCAGCACGAACCGCACCTGCGTGCCCAGGCGGCGAGCCGCCTCCTCGCCGTCCTCGCGGATGCGGCGCACGAGCGCGACGGCATCGGCCTCGTGCAGAGCTCGGCTGTTCGTCTGCACGTACACGCTGTCGGCGTCGCGCAGCGCGGCAGTGAGCAGGTCCGAGTCGCTCTCGAGCAGGACCCGCACCCCCGTGGCCGACTGCGTACCCGTGGGGTCGTCGTCCAGGACGATCGTCTTCATGCGTGCCTTCCATGCGTCGTGGTGGTGATCGTGGTGGTGATCGTGGTGGGGGCGGCGATGGCCGTGGTGCCCGGCGTCGTCGGCTCGGCGGTGCGGGGCGGGCGCGTGGGTGCGCACCCGCCCCGCACCGCGAGCGGTCAGCGGGACCGCGCGACGAACGCCTCGACCTCGGCGCGCTGGCCGGGGCCCCACGTCTCACGGGTCATGAGCGTGGCGATCAGACCGATCACACCGACAGCCATGTAGACGAGGGCCACCCCGGACCACCCGAGCGGGATCGCGACAGCGGTGGCGATCATCGGGATGAAGCCGGAGATCGCCGCCGAGAACTGGTAGCCGATGGAGGCCCCCGAGGAACGGGTGTTGGTGCTGAACAGCTCGGCGAACCACGGCCCCTGGGTGCCCGCGAGGGCGTCGTGGATGAGCGACATGCCGACGATGTAGACGAACACGATGAGGAACGGGACTCCCGTGTTCACCAGCAGGAACATGGGGAAGGCGAACACGATCAGCATGACCGTGCCGAGCAGGTAGACGGGTCGGCGGCCGACCTTGTCGGTGAGCGCGCCGAACAGGATCGTCGTCACGACGCCGAGGGCCGCGGCCGTCACGAGACCCGTGAGCGCCGTCGCTCGCTCGGTGATCGGGTCGTCCCCACCGGTCAGGTAGGAGAGCATGTACGTCACGATGACGTAGAAGCCGCCGGACTCTGCCAGGCGCAGGCCGATCACGCGGAGGATGGTGCGCCAGTCGTTCCGGATCACCTCGCGCAGCGGGTTCTTGACGACCAGCCCCTTCTCCTTGGTCTCCTCGAACTCCGGGCTCTCGGAGACCTTGAGGCGGATGATCATGCCGGCGATGATCAGGACGGTGCTGAGCAGGAACGGCAGCCGCCAGGCCAGCTCGGAGTCCAGCGTGGACGAGAAGAGGAACACCACGTTCGCGAGCAGCACGCCCAGCGGCACGCCGGCCTGGGGGATGCCGGTGTACTTGCCCCGGGAGCGCCACGGGGCGTGCTCGTAGGTCATCAGGATGGCGCCGCCCCACTCCGCGCCGAACGCCAGGCCCTGGATCACGCGGATGAGCGACAGCAGCAGCGGTGCCGCGACGCCGACCTGCGCGTACGTCGGCAGCAGCCCGATGAGCACGGTCGCGACGCCCATGACGATGAGCGCACCGACGAGCACGGGCTTGCGACCGATGCGGTCGCCCAGGTAGCCGCCGATGAGACCGCCGACCGGTCGCACCGCAAATCCGACGCCGAACGTGAGGAAGCCCAGGAGGACGCCCACCACGGGGTCGTCCTGGTGGAAGAAGGCATCGTTGAAGTACAGCGCGGCAGCGGTGCCGTACGCGAGGAAGTCGTAGTTCTCGATCGTCGTCCCGACCGCGCTGCCGATGGCGGTGCGCAGCTTGTCGGGTGATCCGTCCTTCGCCCGGGCGGCGAGCGCGGGCGTCATGGTGGTGGTGGTCACTGGGTCATATCTCCCTTGATACGGGGAGTCGTGGCCGGCGCCGCGCTCCCACGACGGGAGCGGCGCCGGCTGGGCGTCAGCCCTGACCCAGCGTCGACTCCCCGCCGAAGTGTCCGATGTTGTAGAAGTCCGTGATGTGCTCGCGCACGAGACGGGTGGCCCGCTCGGCGTCTCGTGCGGCGATGGCCGCCAAGATGTCGCGGTGCTCGGCCCGGACGACCTTGGCGGTCTCGCGCCAGTCCTCGAGCTGCGCGTACATCTCGATCATCTGGCGGTGGATCGCCACGCGGAGCGACCCCATGAGGTGCGCCAGGAGCGCGTTGCCGGTCGATTCCGCGATGCGCAGGTGGAAGGCCGCATCGAGCCGGTTGAACTCCGGCGTCTCGATCTCGGGAGCCTCCATGCGGTCCAAGATCGCGGCGAGCTCCTGGAAGTCCTCGTCCCGAGCACGCTGGGCAGCCTCGGTGACCGCCCACGACTCGAGCGCCAACCGCGTGCCGAGGACGTCGTTCCAGCTGAAGTGGCCGAGCGAGAGCTGCAGCTTGAGCAGGTTGACGAGCCCGCCGCCAGGGGCGTCCAGCAGGATCGCGCCGCCCTCGCCGCCGCGCCGGATGTCCACGACGCCGAGCGCCTCGAGGACCCGCAGCGACTCCCGCAGCGAGGGCCGGGAGACCCCGAGGAGAGCCGCGAGCTCTCGCTCGCTCGGCAGATGGTCGCCCGCCTTCAGACGCCCGTCGAGGATCCGCTCCTCGATCTGCGCCATCACCTGCTCGTACGTGCGGACCCGCTGCACGGGCTCCCAGCCACCGCCTGCCGTCACGCCGCGTCAACTCCCCGAGTCGCTCGTCGACGCGGCCCCCGCGCCTGACGCCGTTCATCGTAGTTTCCCGGCTCGAGCGCTCGGCCGCTGGATCCGGTCAGCCGACCATCGCCGCCTCGGCATGCTCAGCCCGGAACTCGGCCTCGAGCTCGCGGCGGATGCGTGTGGCGAACTGCGTCTCGTCGAGCTCCACGTCGTCCCAGGAGACCGTCTGGTCCTTCGGGACGTCGCGGATCAGCTTGGCGCCGTGCGCCAGGCCCAGCGGGAGGGCGCGGCGCTCGAGCGAGGTCGCCGCAGGAGCGAGCTTCCCGAAAACCGTGTAACCGCCCTCACCGTCGAGGGTCTCGCCGGCGCGGAGGTCCTTCTTTGCTGTCGTGACGACGTCGCCGCGGAAGCCGGTCGGGGCACCCGTGGGCTCTCCGCGCAGGACTGCCGAAGCGATCGAGACCGGGAGCTCCAGGCCGATCATGTGGTACGGGCGGTACAGCTCGCCGAAACGGCCGGAGGGGTCGGTCTTGACGCCATACTCGGCGAAGCACTGCACGGCGTAGTCGGTCACGGCCTCGAACGTCACGTAGACGCCCCAGCGCAGGTCGCGGAAGACGTCCGAGCCGTCACGGTTGAGGCTGGAGACGATCTCCACCGTGCCCTTGCGGCTGAGGGTGCCGCCGTTGGCCGCGGGGATGATCAGCGACGACAGGTCGTCGACACCTGCCGGCGTGAAGTTGAGGCCTTCGTCCTGCGGGATCAGCCCGGTGCCGTTCGCGACGGCCGCCATCTCGATCGCCGACTTCGTGCCGTCCAGGAACGAGTTGAACATCTTCGGGTTGTAGTCGCCGGAAGCGAGCTGCTCGTCGGTGAAGCCGTAGTAGTTCCACACGGTGTCGGGGGTCGAGTAGTTGTACTCGGGCAGGTACTTCGTGCCCTTGCCGGCGGCGACGACGTCGAAGCCGACGGTGCGGCACCAGTCCACGAGCTCCGAGATGAGTGCTGGTTGGTCGCCGTAGGCCATCGAGTAGACGACCCCCGCCTGCTGGGCGCGGCGCTGCAGCAGCGGACCGACCATGCAGTCCGCCTCGACGTTGACCATGACGACGTGCTTGCCGTTGTCGATCGCCGTGACTGCGTGGTACGTCCCCACGATGGGATTGCCGGTGATCTCGAGGATGACCTCGACCGCGGGGTGCACCAGCAGCGCGTCGGCCGAGTCGATCACGGCGGTGCCACCGGTGCGCGCTGCCTCGTCGAGAGAGGCGGCGGCGTAGCGCTCGGCCGGCCAGCCCGTGCGCGCGAGAGCGGCCTTCGCCTTCGCCACGTCGATGTCGGCGACCCCGACGACGTGGATCCCGGCCGAGCCGACGGCCTGGGTGAGGAACATCGAGGCGAACTTGCCGGCCCCGATGACGCCGACCCGGATGGGGCCCGACTCCGCGGTGCGCTGCTGCATCAGCGAGTACAGGTTCATGCAGTCCTACTCCTTCGTAGACATGAGTGCGCTGACAGGGGCGACCCTGGGATGAAGGTCTGACCATCTGTCCGCAGGTAGGGTGACCGCATCGCAGAGTCCCTGTCAAGCCAGGAGAAGGAATTCCCCTCACGGTCGCTCGGCGACTCGTTGTCCGGGTGGCCGGCGCCTGTTACGGTGATAGTTGTACCTACAAGTGAGCAGCCGTGCCGTCGTCAGGAGCACCCGTGACCGCCCCGTCCCTGGACCGCCTCGCCGCCGACACGGCGATGGGCGCCGTCACCCTGCGGGTCGCGGACCTGGACCGGATGACCGCCTACTACCGCGACGCCGTGACCCTCACGGTGCTGGCCGCCGACGGCTCGCAGGCCGTGCTGGGGCGGGGGAGCACCCCGATCGTCGTGCTCGAGCACGCGCCGGAGCTGCGGCACGCCGGCCCGCGGGACGCCGGGCTCTACCACACGGCGATCCTCTTCGACACGCAGGCCGACCTGGCCGCTGCGGTCTACTCGGTCGCCCGCGCCCACCCGCAGTCCTTCACCGGCAGCGCCGACCACCTCGTCTCGCAGGCGTTCTACTTCGACGACCCGGAGGGCAACGGCGTCGAGCTGTACTGGGACCGCGACCGCAGCCGGTGGAGCTGGGTGCACGGGCAGGTCGAGATGGACTCGCTGATGCTCGACCCGAACGCGTTCCTGCGCGAGCACCTCACGCAGGAGGCCGCCGCGGCGGCGCCGGCCCGGCCGGGCCGCGTCGGGCACGTGCACCTCAGCGTCGGCGACGTCGCCACGGCGCGAGAGTTCTACGTCGACCGGCTCGGCTTCGAGACCACGGCGACCTTCGGCCCGCAGGCGCTGTTCGTCAGCGCCGGCGGCTACCACCACCACATGGCGATGAACACCTGGCGCAGCCGCGGCGCGGGGCGCCGGCAGCTCACGCTCGGCCTGGGCCAGGTGCGCATCCTGCTGCCCGGCGACGACGACCTCGGAGCCCTGGACGAGCGGCTGCGCCACCACGGCGTCGCGACCCGGCACGACGGGCGCACGCTGGGCTTCGCCGACCCGTGGGGCAACGCCATCGAGGTCGCCACGCCCGACGCCGGCTGAGGCGCTGCGGGAGCAACCACGGCGCCGGACGCTGGCGCCGGCGCCCGCCGGGCTGCCACGCTCGGCCCGTGCACCTGCTCTTCTCCTATGGCACCCTCCGCCTGCCCGACGTCCAGCGCGCGCTCTTCGGGCGCGAGGTGCCGACGACGCCGGACGCCCTGGTCGGCTACCGGCTGGGCACGGTGCGGATCACCGACCCGCGGGTGATCGCGACCAGCGGCAGCGACGAGCACCCGATCCTGGTGCGCGCCGGCGTCGCCGACCAGGTCCCGGGCGCGTGCCTGCGGCTCGACGACGCCGAGCTGGCCGCGGCGGACGCGTACGAGGTGGCCGACTACGCCCGGGCGCTGCGGCCGCTGGCCTCGGGCGCGCAGGCGTGGGTGTACCTCGCGGCGACCGAGGTCACCGAGGCGGCGGGGGAGCCGCCGCGCACGTCGGCCTGACGCGCCGGGGCCGCACCCGCGCTCACCGGCGGGCCCGCACCCGCGCTCACCGCCGGGCCCGCACCCGCCCCTCGCGCAGCGCGACCCCGGCCACCACGAGCAGCACCGCGGCGGTGAGCGGCACCGCGAAGGCGCTCGCCGTGCCGCCGCTCTCCGCCAGGCGGCCGGCGACCGAGGCGCCGAGCGCGACGCCCAGCACGTTCGCGCTGGCCAGCATCGTCATCGCGGCGGACGCGCGGGAGCCCGGCGCCCGCTCGCCACCCACGGTGAAGACGGTGACCATGACCGGCCCGACGAACAGGCCGGTCAGCGCCACGGCGGCGATCAGCAGGGGCACCGAGCCGCTCGTCGCCGCGCCGAGCACGAGCGTCGTCCCGACGGTGAGGCCGGCGGCGAACGAGATCCACCGGCCGCGCTGCGCCCAGGCGGCGGGCAGCGCGGCGACGGACAGCGCGGTGATCGCCGAGCCCACGCCCATCACGGCGTAGACCAGCCCCGCCGAGCCCTCGTGGCCGGCGTCGCCCATGAACGCCGTGATCGCCGTCTGGGTGCCGCCGAACAGCAGCCCCATGGCGACCATCCCGCCGGCGGGCAGGGCGACGCTGCGCACCAGCGCCGCCAGCGGCGCGTGGGCGCGGTGGTCGACGGCGGCGCGCAGCGCCGCGGTGGGGTGCAGCGCCACGGCGGTGCCGAGCACGGCGCAGCACACGGCGGCGACCACCAGCGTCGTCGCGGGGGATCCGGCGGTGGCCAGGACGCCGACGAGCGCCGGGCCGAGCACGAAGCTCACCTCGTCGGCGGTGCTCTCGTAGCTCATGGCAGCGCGCAGCGTGCGCGGGTCGCCGGCCGTGAGCGCGAGCCAGCGCACACGGATCAGCGGGCCGACCTGCGGGGCGGCGAGCCCGACGAGCGCCGCGGCGCCCAGCACGGCTGGTGCGGGGGCGCCGGCGGTCGCCAGGCGCACGAGCGCGAGCAGCGCCGCGGTCTCCAGGAGGGTGGCGACCAGGAGCACGGGCCGCTGGCCCGTGCGGTCGGCGAGCACGCCCTGGGTCGGGCCGCCGACGGCGGTGCCGAGCGCGACCGCGGCGGAGGCGAGGCCGCCGAGGGCGACGGAGCCGGACGTGGCGGTGACCAGCAGCAGCGCGCCGATGGTCACCATGGAGAAGGGCAGCCGGGCGCCGAAGGCGATCGGCAGGAACCACGCGCCGGCGCGGCGGGGGAGCTCCGCGTAGGCGGCGCGGGCGGTGGTGGGGTCGACGGTCAACGGGACCTCTCGGGGTGCACGACGCCGCGCGCCGACCCACCCGTACTCCGGCGCGCAGGAATTCCCTGAGTGGCTCCAGCCTAGCGGGCCGCCGGGCCGCTCTCCCGGCCGCTCGTGGTGCCGGCCGCCGGTGTGCCGACGTCGTCCGGCAGCAGCGCGACGGCGGCGGCGAGGGCCCCGTACAGCACCGCGGGGGCCGTGTGCGGCCACCGCTTGCCCGCCGCGGCGCGCGCCTCGCCCCTGCGGAAGACCCACCGCTCCGCCGCGACCGTCAGCGCGACGCTGCCGAGGAGCGCGCCGGCGCCGAGCCCCGCGATCACCGCCTTCGCGCGGCCGGGGAGCTCGTCGGCCTGCTCGGCCATCCGGGCGAGCGCGTCGTCGGCCGTGGGGGCGAGCGTGTTGTCGGGCAGGTCGTCGGCCGGGTCGGCGTCGAGGTCGACGAGCGAGCCCTCGGACGCCTCCACCTCGGCGTCCTGCGCGGGCCCGGCGCCCCAGGCGGCCACGCGGGCCTGCGCCTCGGCCCTCGTCGCGGCGCGGGCGGCCACGAAGTCGGGCACGGACGCGGCCAGGATCGCCACCGACAGGCCGGCCTTGGCCCAGCCGCGCGCCGTGCGGCCGGCGATGAAGTCGGGCGTCGCGTAGTAGGCGGTGGTGGCCACGCCGGCGACGGCGGCCGCCAGCGCCCGGGGGAGCGCGCGCGGGTAGGCGGGGGCGGGGGACGGGACGGACATCGGGCTCCTCGGGACGTGGGGTCCGGTCATGGTGGTCCAACGGACGGTGGCGGTGGTCGGTTCCGGCCCGTGCCACGGACCGGACGGCCGGCGGGCCCGGGGGCGGGCGTGGCTAGGGTCGGCGCATGACTGAGCTCCACGACCTTCTGCGGCCGGTCTTCGACGACGTCGTCGCGAGGAATCCCGGCGAGCGCGAGTTCCACCAGGCGGTGCACGAGGTGCTCGAGAGCCTCGGCCCGGTCGTCGCCAAGCGGCCCGAGTACGTCGACGCCGCCGTGATCCAGCGCCTCTGCGAGCCGGAGCGGCAGATCATCTTCCGCGTGCCGTGGCTCGACGACCGCGGCCGCACGCAGGTCAACCGCGGGTTCCGGGTGGAGTTCAACTCGGCGCTCGGGCCGTACAAGGGCGGGCTGCGGTTCCACCCGTCCGTCTACCTGGGCATCGTGAAGTTCCTGGGCTTCGAGCAGATCTTCAAGAACGCGCTGACCGGGCTCCCGATCGGCGGCGGCAAGGGCGGCTCCGACTTCGACCCCAAGGGCCGCTCCGACGCCGAGGTCATGCGCTTCTGCCAGTCGTTCATGACCGAGCTGTACCGCCACCTCGGCGAGCACACCGACGTGCCCGCCGGCGACATCGGCGTCGGCGGCCGGGAGATCGGCTACCTGTTCGGCCAGTACAAGCGGATCACCAACCGGTACGAGTCCGGCGTGCTCACCGGCAAGGGGCTGGCGTGGGGCGGCTCGCAGGTGCGCACGGAGGCGACCGGCTACGGCGTCGTGTTCTTCGTCGACCGGATGCTCGCCGCGGCCGGCGACTCGCTGGAGGGCAAGCGCGTCGTCGTCTCCGGCTCCGGGAACGTGGCCATCTACGCCATCGAGAAGGTGCACCAGCTCGGCGGGCGCGTCGTGGCCTGCTCGGACTCCAGCGGCTACGTCGTCGACGACGCCGGGATCGACCTCGAGCTGCTCAAGGTCGTCAAGAACGAGCAGCGCGGGCGGATCGCCGACTACGTGGAGGCGCGGGGCGGCGGCGCCGTCCTGGGCGCGTCCGGCTCCGTGTGGGACGTCGCGTGCGACGTCGCGCTGCCGTGCGCCACGCAGAACGAGCTCGACGAGGCGGCGGCCAAGGCGCTGGTGGGCGGCGGCGTCCGCGTGGTCGCCGAGGGCGCCAACATGCCGACGACGCCGGGCGCCGTGCGCCTGTTCGCCGAGGCGGGCGTGCAGTTCGCGCCGGGCAAGGCGGCCAACGCCGGCGGCGTGGCCACCAGCGCGCTGGAGATGCAGCAGAACGCCTCGCGCGACTCCTGGAGCTTCGAGTACACCGAGGGCCGGCTCGCCGGGATCATGTCGGACATCCACGACCGGTGCCTCGCCACGGCCGAGGAGTACGGCCAGCCGGGCAGCTACGCGGCGGGCGCGAACATCGCCGGGTTCACCCAGGTCGCCGACGCGATGGTGGCCCTCGGCGTGGTCTGAGCCGGGGTCGCGGTCGCAGCGGCCGGCCGGGACGCCGGCCGCCCGTGCGGGCGGCGGGGGACGGGGCCACGATCGAGGCGGCCCGTCCCCCACCACCGGAGGTGTCATCCGTGGACCACAGCCGCGTTCCCGTCATCGAGGCGCTGGAGGAGTTCCGCCGCCGCGACGACGTCGTGTTCGGGCCGCCGGGCCACAAGCAGGGCCGGGGGGTCGACCCGCGGGTGCTGGAGGTGCTCGGCGCGGGGCTGTTCACGTCCGACGTGCTGTCGCTCAACGGCCTGGACGACCGGCGGCAGTCGCAGGGCGTGCTCGAGCAGGCGCAGGAGCTCATGGCCGACGCCGTCGGCGCCGAGACCTGCTTCTTCTCCACCTGCGGCAGCTCGCTGTCGGTCAAGACGGCGATGCTGGCCGTCGCCGGGCCGGGGGAGAGGCTGCTGGTCTCGCGCAACGCCCACAAGTCGGTGATCGCCGGCGTGATCCTCAGCGGCATCCAGCCGGTGTGGGTGCACCCGAAGTGGGACCCCGACCTGCACCTGGCGCACCCGCCGGAGCCCGACGACGTCGAGCGCGCGCTGCGGGACAACCCCGACGCCAAGGGCATGCTGCTGATCTCGCCCACGGACTGGGGCACCTGTGCCGACATCCGCGGCGTGGCCGAGGTGTGCCACCGCCACGGCGTGCCGCTGATCGTCGACGAGGCGTGGGGCGCGCACCTGCCGTTCCACGAGGGCCTGCCCGAGTGGGGCATGAACGTCGGCGCCGACCTCGTCGTCACCAGCGTGCACAAGATGGGCGCGGCCGTCGAGCAGAGCTCGACCTTCCACCTCCAGGGCGACCTGGTGAACCCGCAGGTGCTCAAGCAGCGCGAGGACCTGCTGGGCACCACGAGCTCCTCCAGCCTCGTGTACGCCACGCTCGACGGCTGGCGCCGCCACATGGTGGAGCAGGGCACCGAGCTGCTGGGCGCGGCGATCGCCCGGGCCGACCGTGTCCGTGCCGCCGTCGAGGAGCTCGACGGCGTCGCGCTCATGGGCCGCGAGACCCTCCACCCCGGCGGCGCGTTCGACCTCGACCCGCTGGCGCTGACGATCGACGTGCGCGGCCTGGGCATCACCGGCTACCAGGCGGTGGAGTGGCTGCGAGGCAACCGGCACGTGGACCTGGGCTCGGGCGACACGTGCCGGGTCAACGGCCGGATCACGCACGCCGACGACGACGGGACCGAGCAGCGGCTGGTCGAGTCGCTGCGGGCGCTGGTGGAGCACGCCGGCGAGATCGAGAAGTCCCCGCAGGTGGCGCTCCCGTCGCCCGGCGGGCTGGAGCTGGAGGCCGTCATGTCGCCGCGCGACGCGTTCTTCGGCCCCGCGGAGCAGGTGCCCGTGGCCGAGGCGGTCGGGCGCATCGCCGCGGAGATGGCCAGCCCCTACCCGCCGGGCGTGCCCGTCCTCGCGCCGGGCGAGCGGATCACCCAGGAGGCGATCGACTACCTCACCACCGGGGTGCAGGCGGGCATGCTCGTGCCCGACGTCGCCGACCCCGAGCTGACCAGCATCCGGGTGGTGGAGCGGCAGGCGGAGCTCACCGCTCCGTGAGCCGGCGCAGGTGGTCCGGCAGCACCGGCCGGCGGTGGCGCGGGAGCCCCTCGACGACCAGCAGATAGGCGTCGACGACGAGCTCGGCGACGAGCTCCCGCGTCACCCCGGCCCCGCCGCGGACCGAGACCCAGTGCCGCTTGTTCATGTGGTAGCCGGGCGTCACGGTTTCCAGCTCCTGGCACAGCGCCCGTGCCTGCTCCGGGTCGCACTTGAGCGTCACCAGCGGCTCGCCCCGCACCTCGGTGGCCATGAGGAACACCTTGTCGACGGCCTTGAACACGTCGTGGTCGGGGCCGAACGGGTGCCCGAGCGTGACCTCGGGCAGCTCCAGCGCGGCTCGTGCCGCGACCTGCTGCACGGTGGTGCCGTCCAGGTCGTCTCCTCTCGTCGTCGAGCCGTGCGCCGTGAGCAGCCGCAGACCTTCGAGCAGCAGCGGGCTGCACTCCGCCGTCGGCAGTGTGGCGAGGTCGTGCAGCTCGACGTCGGCGACGTCCTCGACCCCGCGGCGGCGCGTCGGCACCTGGTCGACGTCGAGCAGGGCGATCTCGCCGCGGTGACGGAAGTCGATGGGCTGGCCGCGCGAGTCCCGGTCGACCTCGAGGTCGACGGCGTGCCACGACCGGACCCTGAACGCGTCGATGCCGCACTCCTCGGCGAGCTCACGCCGAAGTGTCGCCTCGCGCGGTTCGCCCAGCTCCGGGCTGCCGCCGGGCAGGTCGAGCAGTCCCGTGTACGGGCCGCGGGCCTTGCGCACCACGACGATGGCACCCCGTTGATCGGTCCAGATGCCGTACACGCCGTGGTGCTCCACGGCGACCATGCTGCCACCCGGCGGCGACCTGCCGCCGCGACACCCGGACGGCGGCGCCCGGTGGCGCTGCGAGGATGGCCGTATGCGCCTCTACCTCGTCCGCCACGGCCAGACCCCGTCCAACGTCGGTTACTTCCTCGACACCCTCGAGCCCGGACCGGGTCTCACGGAGCTCGGGCACCGCCAGGCGGCGGCCCTGCCGGGCGTGCTCGGCGACGCCGGGATCGAGGCGATCTGGGTCTCGACGCTGGTGCGCACCCACCTGACGGCCGCCCCGCTGGCGCAGCACCTGGGCATGACCCCGCACGTGCACGCCGGGCTGCGGGAGATCTCCGCCGGCTCGCTGGAGATGGCCAACGACGACGCCTCCGCGCAGAAGTACCTCTCCGTGGCGATGGCCTGGGCCGAGGGCCAGGTCGAGGTGCGCATGCCGGGCGGGGAGGACGGCACGGAGGCGCTCGGCCGGTTCGACGCCGCCATCGAGGAGGTCGCGGCGTCCGGGGTGGGAACGGCAGCGGTCTTCTCGCACGGCGCGATGATCCGCGTGTGGGCGGGGGCCCGGACCGGCCAGGCCGGCCTCGACCTCGCGGCGCGCGCGCCGCTGTCGAACACCGGCGCCGTCGTGCTCGACGGCGAGCCGGGCGCGTGGCGGCTCGAGGCCTGGCACGCCGAGGCGCTCGGTGGCGCGCTCCTGGACGACGCCGCGACCGACGGCGTCGCCGGCGAGCCCGTCGAGGACTGAGCCTCGGTCCTCGGGCGGCGGGCGTCCCGGGTCGTCGTCTTCTGCGGCCGGATGGACGACGGGGCGGGACGCTGGCGATCGGTGGGCGGCGAGCGTCCCGGGTCGTCGTCTTCGGGCGGCGCTGGGGGGTGACGGAAATCCGGGTGACGCCTCGGGTGCCCCGGCGTACCATCGACGGCGGGCCGCGGCGCGAGAGCGCGCCGGACGGCGGCCTGGACCCCAGCACGAGCGAGGAGAGGCGATGCGTCAGGGCACCGCGGGACGCGAGGTGGCCGCTGCGGCCTGCTCGGCGACCCGGTCGACCCGCGCCACCCTCTGACCTGCGCGCACCGGCGGCCACCGCCGTCGTGCGCCCGGCACGGTGAGGGAGGGCGCGGCTGTGCCCTGCCCTGCCGCCGGACCGCACGCACCCCGGCGCGCCGACGTCGACCCGTCGCGCGCCCCGTGCGTCCCGGGCGCCCGCCGAGGCGCCCCGCGGCCGCCGGCGGCTCCGAACGACCGGAAGCCGAGAACCCCGCATGACCCCGCTGACCGAGAAGCAGATCCGCGCGTCCTTCGTGAACGCCTCCAAGCGCGAGGCGGCGCAGGCCACCCTGCCCGACCTCGACGCCGTCGACTGGGACCGCATCGACTACCTGGGCTGGCGCGACCGCAAGGCGCCGCTGGCCGCGTACGCGGTGCTGGAGATCGACGGCGAGCCCGTCGGCGTGCTGCTGCGCGCCGCCGACCCGTCCGGCCGCACCCGGCGCAAGTCGCTGTGCGCTTGGTGCGAGGACGTCGTCGCCACCGACGACGTCACGCTGTACGTCGCCCGCCGCGGCGGCGCGTCCGGCCGTCAGGGCAACACCATCGGCACGCTGATCTGCACCGACTTCGTGTGCTCGGCGAACGTGCGCCGCACGCCCACGAGCGCCGAGGCGGGCAACGACGCCACGATGCGCGAGCTGATCGTCGAGCGGCGGGTCGCCGGGCTGCGCGAGCGCTCCCGGCGGTTCGTCGACGAGGTGCTGCGCACCCGATGACGTCCTCGATCCGTGCCGCCGACGACGCCGGCCGCCCCGCGGGGCGGCCGGCGTCGCGGCCCGTGCGCGTCCGCCCCGCCCGCGCGTCCGACCTGCCGCACCTGACGCGGATCGAGGGCGCGGCCGACGCCCTGTTCGTGGAGCTGTTCCGGGATTCCGGCTGGGCGCCGCCGACGCCGGGGGAGGAGCGCGCCCGCACGGCGGGGTTCCTGCTTGTGGCCGACGACGGCGCGCCCGGTGCGGGCGGTGCCCCGGTCGGCTTCGCCCACGTGCTCGAGGAGGCCGGCGAGGCCCACCTGGAGCAGCTGGCCGTGCACCCGGACCACGGCCGTCGCGGGGTCGGCAGCGCGCTCACGCGCGCCGCCCTCGCCGAGGCGGCCCGGCGCGGGTACGCCGTGCTGTCCCTGTGCACCTACGCCGACGTGCCGTGGAACGCGCCGTTCTACCGGCGGCTCGGGTTCGCCGAGGTCCCCGACGCGCGGCTCACGCCGTTCCTGCGCGGCCTGCGCGACCACGAGCGCGCCCTGGGCCTGGAGGAGCACGGGCGCCGGGTCGTCATGGCGCGCCGCACGGCCGGCTGACCCGGGCGCGCGGGGCCGCGAGCGCCGTCGGACGCCCGAGGACCACCCGTCCCAGGCGTCGCGAGCGCCGCGCGGCCCGCCTAGCGTGAAGCGATCCCGAACCGCAGGAGGTCGCATGCCGCCGATCGAGGTCGCCGCCAACGTGCACCGCATCGAGCACGCCTACGTCAACGTCTACCTGGTCAGCGACGACGACGGCCGCGTGCTGATCGTCGACACCGGCCTGCCCGGCGCGTGGCCGCACATCGGCCGCGCGCTGCGCGAGCTCGGCCGCACCCCGGACGACGTCGCCGCCGTCGTGCTCACCCACGCGCACTTCGACCACACCGGCAACGCCGCGCGCCTGGTCGACCGGCTCGGCGTGCCCGTGTGGCTGCACCCCGACGACGCGCGCATCGCGGCGCACCCGTACCGGTACGCGCACGAGAACGTCCGCGCGCTGTACCCGGTGCGGTACCCGGCGGGCGCCAGGATCCTCGCGGCGATGATGCGCGCCGGGGCGTGGAAGGTGCCCGGCGTGCACGGCCTCAAGCCCGTGGTGCCCGACGCCGTGCTGCCGGTGCCCGGCTCGCCGCGCGTGGTGTTCTCCCCCGGGCACACCGACGGGCACTGCGCGCTGCACCTGCCCGACCGGGACGTGCTGATCACCGGCGACGCCCTGGTCACCCTCGACCCCTACACCGGCGTGCGCGGCCCGCAGATCGTCGCCGGGGCGGCCACCGCCGACAGCGCCGAGGCGCTGCGCTCGCTCGACGCGCTCGCCTCCACCGGCGCCCGCACCGTGCTGCCCGGCCACGGCGACCCGTGGCTGCACGGCATCGGCGCCGCGGTGGAGAAGGCGCGCGAGACCGGGGCGCACTGACCGGTCCGTTCTGTACCGGGCGACTCTGTACCGGGCGACTCTGTACCGGGCGACGTCGCTGTGGTCGGCCGGCCAGCAGCCCGCCTAGGGTGGCGCCCGTGGTGATGAAGCGGTGGCAGGCGGCCGGGCTGCTGGCGTCCTGGCTGGTGCACGACGCCGAGGAGTGGTTCGCCGTCGGGCCCTGGGCGCGCGCCCGGGCCGCCGACCCGCGGACCCCGGCGGTCCTGCGCCGCGCCGTCGGCGACCGGCAGCAGCGCAGCGCGATCGTGGCGATGGGCGTGCTGGTCGCCGTCGCCACGGTCGACGGCGTGCGCACCCGCGGGCGCTCGCGGCTGTTCCACGACGCCGTGCTGGCCTACGGGCTGCACGGCCTGGGGCACCTCGGGGCCGCCGTCGCCGTGCGCGGGTACGCGCCCGGCGTCGCGACGACGCCGGTCGTCGTGCTGCCCTACGCCGCGTGGGCCCTGCGGCGCACCCGGTCGCTGCACGGGCGCGCGCGGCCGAAGGACGTGCTCGCCGCGGCCGCCCTGGTGCCGCTGACGATCGGCGCGGCCCACGGCGTCGGCGCGCTGCTCGGCCGGCGCGCCGACGCCCCGCCCGCGCCGGTCAGAGCTCGACCACGACCTTGACGTCGTCGTCCTGCCGCTCGAACGCCTCGGTGGCGCGCTCCAGCGGCACCCGGCGGGTGATCATGCGCCCCAGCCAGTCGCGGTCGGCCTTGGCCAGCACCTCGGCGGCGCCGCGGAAGTGCTCGAGGTTGGCGTTGACCGTGCCCACCACGGCGTCGTTCTCCAGCACCAGGTCACGGTTCACCGCGCCGGCGTCGATGCGCAGGCGCCGGCTGGACGTGACGCCGGTGAGGCAGGTGACGCCGTAGGCCCCGGTGGCCCCGATGGCGTCGAAGACCACCTCGGCCGCGCCGGTCGCCTCGATGACGACGTCGGGCCGGACCGCGGCGGCCACCTCGCGCACGGGGTCGGTGTGGTAGCTCGCGCCGAGGTCGCGCACCAGGTCCGGCTTGGGGCCGTCGGTGCTGCGGTCCAGCACGTGCACCTCCAGGCCGCGCTGCACGCCGATCATCGCCGCGAGCAGGCCGATCGGCCCAGCCCCGGTGACCAGCGCCTTCTGCGGCTCGAACCACGAGCGGCCGCCCACGGCGTCCACCTGCTGCCACGCCTTGTAGACGACGGTGGTCGGCTCCAGCAGCACCCCGACGCGCTCGAGCGACGGGTCCAGCCGCACGGCGTAGTCCGCCTCGACCGTCCAGCGCTCGCTGGCGTACCCGTGCAGGTCCTTGATGCCGCGCTCGGTGAACCGGCCGTTGCGGCACATGTCGAACTGGCCGCGGGCGCAGGCGCCGCACGGCACGGGGTCGGGGCGGCGCACCACGCCGACGACGAGGTCGCCGGGGGAGAAGCCGCTGCCCTCGGGCGCCTCGCGCACCCGGCCGAGGGACTCGTGGCCGATCACGAGACGCTCGTCGCCGGCCGGGGCGGAGCCGTAGTCGCCCTGGGCGATCTCGTGGTCGGTGCCGCAGACGCCGACGGCGACGCCTTCGACCAGCAGCTCGCCGTCGCGCGGCTCCGGGTCGGGCACCTCGGTGACGGCGAGCGAGCCGGCCTGCTCCGGCACCACGGTCAGGGCTCTCATCGGTGCTCCTTCGCTCGGGGGGCGTGCGGGTCGCCGTCGCTGCGCGGGGCGCGCTCTGCGGGCGGCGGGACGTCGGCGGCGGGCTCGCTGCCGCTGAGGTGGCGCGCGGTGTTCACCAGGCCCACGTGGCTGAAGGCCTGCGGGAAGTTGCCCACCTGGCGGCGGGAGGCGGAGTCGTACTCCTCGGCGAGCAGGCCGAGGTCGTTGCGCAGCCCGAGCAGCCGCTCGAACAGCTCCTCGGCCTCCTTGGTGCGCCCGATGCCGTGCAGGGCGTCCGCGAGCCAGAAGCTGCAGGCGATGAAGGCCCCCTCGGTGCCCGGCAGGCCGTCGACCCGGCCGTCGGCGTAGGGGGCGTAGCGCAGCACGAACCCGTCCTCGCACAGCTCGCGCTGCACCGCCTCGACGGTGCCGACGACCCGCGGGTCGTCCCAGGGCAGGAACCCGACGCGGGGGATCAGGAGCAGCGCCGCGTCCAGCCCCTCCGAGCCGTAGAACTGGGTGAACGTGTTGCGCTCGGGGTCGAAGCCCTGCGCGCAGACGTCCGCGTGGATCCGGTCGGCCAGCGCCCGCCAGCGGCCCACCGCCCCCTCGAGCGCGGCGTTCTGGGCGGCGGTGCGGGTCACCCGGTCGACGCCGACCCACGCCATGACGCGCGAGTGCACGAACGGCCGGCGCGGGCCGCGCACCTCCCACACCCCGTTGTCGACGTCGTCCCAGTGGCCCTCGAGGAAGTCCAGCAGCGCGCGCTGCAGCGTCCACGCGTCGTCGGTCGGCGCGAGGCCCGCCTCGCGCGCGACGTGCAGGCAGTCGAGCACCTCGCCCCACACGTCGAGCTGGAGCTGGCCGGCCGCGGCGTTGCCCACGCGCACGGGCCGCGAGCCCTCGTAGCCGGGCAGCCAGTCGACGGTGGTCTCGGGGATGCGGCGGCGGCCGTCGATGCCGTACATGATCTGCAGGTCGGCCGGGTCGCCGGCCACCGCCCGCAGCAGCCACTCGCGCCAGGCGCGCGCCTCGTCGAGGTAGCCGGTGCCCACCAGCGCCTGCAGGGTGAACGCGGCGTCGCGCAGCCAGCAGAACCGGTAGTCCCAGTTGCGCTCGCCGCCCAGCGCCTCGGGCAGCGACGTGGTCGCGGCCGCCGCGATGCCGCCGCTGGGGGCGTAGCTGAGCGCCTTGAGCGTGATCAGCGAGCGCCGCACGGCGTCGGGCCAGCGGCCGTCGTACCGGGCCTGCGCCGTCCAGTCGGTCCAGAACCTCTCCGTGTCGGCCAGCAGGCGGTCCGCGTCCCGGCGGGCCGGGGCCGGCTCGTAGGACTGGTGCCACGTGAGGACGAACGGCACGCGCTGCCCGGCCGCGACCTCGAACCGGCTGCGCAGCACCCCGCCGCGCTCGCGGGTGGTCGGCACCGGCGCGTCCAGCGTGACGGCGTCGGGGCCGGCGACGGCGGTCACCGGGTCGCCCAGGGTGACCCACGGCTCCACCGAGCCGTAGTCGAACCGCAGGCGCAGGTCGCTCTCGACCGCCACCCGCCCGGACACGCCCTCCACCACGCGCACGACGTCGGCGACCTCGTCGCGCGGCGGCATCAGGTCGGTCACCCGCACCGTGCCGTCCGACGTGGTCCACTCGGTCTCGAGGATCAGCGTGTCCTCGCGGTAGCGGCGGGTGGTGCACGGCCCGCCCGACGCCGGGGCGATCCGCCACGTGCCGTGCTCCGGGGTGCCCAGCAGGGCGGCGAAGCAGGCGGGGGAGTCGAACCGGGGCAGGCTCAGCCAGTCGATCGCGCCGTCGCGGCCCACCAGCGCCACGGAGTGCAGGTCGCCGATGATCCCGTAGTCCTCGATGCGCTGCGCCACGCGTCGAGTCTCGGCCGAGGGCGACGTGCCTGCACGGCCAGCGCCGACGCCGCCGCCCGGACGCGTCCTGCGAGGTCCCTGTTGCACACGGCACGCCGTCGTGGCGTCACGATCGGCCGCGCAGGCGGTCTAGGCGGGTGTGAACCACCTGCTCACCCCCGCCGCGGCGACAGCGGCGACCGCGGCGACAGCGCGCCGCCACGGCCCGCGCACAGCGCCCCGCCCCTCGGGCGGCGTGCTCGCCGCCCCCCGTCTCGGCGGAGCCGTCCGATGATGCTCACCGCCGGGACCGGGCGCGACGACGTCGTCGACACCGCGACGGCGTCGGACGCGGTGCTCGTGCGGCAGGTCGGCCGCGGCGACCGGGTCGCCCACGCGGAGCTGTGGCTGCGGCACGGGGACGCGGCCCGCGACGCCGCGCGCCGGGTGGTGGGCGACCGCGCCGCCGACGAGGTGCTCCGGGAGGTGTACGCCCGGACCGAGGCGGCGCTGCTGGGCGGCCTCGGGGGCGCGCTGCCGTTCCGCCCCTACGTCTACGGGACCGTCCGGGACGTCGTCGCCGGGCGTGCCGGCGGCGCGCGGCGGCTCGTGCACTCCCCGCTCGCCCAGGCGTACCGGTCGCTGCCGGAGGTCTGGCAGTCCACGCTCTGGTACCTCGACGTCGAGGGCCTGCCCGCGACGGCGGTCGCGCCCTGGCTCGGGCTGCCGGCGGGTGCCGTGCCCACCGTGGCACGCACCGCCCGGGCGGCGCTGGGCCGGGCGTGGGCGCACGCCCAGGCGCGCGCCTGGGGCGACACCCCGTGCGCGGCGGCGATGGTCAGGGTCTCGCGCTACCGGCGCGGGCAGCTGGCGCCCGGCGCGCGGGAGGCGCTCGAGGCGCACCTGGCGGCGTGCACCCGCTGCTCCATCGCGGCGTCGGAGTACTTCGACGTCGCGCGGCGCCTGGGGCTGGTCCTCGTGCCCGGGGTGCTGGGCGCCGCGGCGCCGGCCCCGGCCCCGGCGCCGGCGCTGTCCGACGTCGTGGCCACGCCGCTGCCCGTCCCGGCGCACCGCCCCGCGCGGGCCAGGCGGCGGGCCGGCGGGTCGTGGCCCGCCTGCGCGTCCCCGGCCAGGCGACAGCTGTGGCGGCACCACTGACGGCTGCCCGCCCGCGGCGCGCCCCGGGCCGACCCGCCCGGCACGGCAGACCCGCCCGCAGCCCGGCAGACCCACCCGCAGCCCGGGGGCGGATCCGGGGACCGGCGGTCCGGGGGTAGGCCGTCCCTGAATGCCGGGCGCGCGCCGGGCCCAGCATGGGAGCACCGAACGCGGGCCGTGGCTCGCCGACCCGAGGAGGCCTCCGTGCCGAAGAACATCGACATCGCCATGCCGGACCTGACCGGCAGGCTGGCCCTGGTCACCGGCGCCAGCGACGGGATCGGGCTGGAGATCGCGCAGCGGCTCGCCCGGGCCGGCGCCGAGGTGATCATGCCGGTCCGCAACCCCGCCAAGGGGCGGGCCGCCGCGCAGCGCATCCGCGAGCACGTCCCGGGCGCGCGGCTCGACGTGCGCGCCCTCGACCTGTCGTCGCTGGCGTCGGTGGCGGCGCTCGCCGACGACCTGCTGCGCGAGGGCCGCCCCCTGCACGTCCAGGTCAACAACGCGGGCGTGATGACGCCCCCAACCCGCCAGGCCTCGACGGACGGGTTCGAGCTGCAGCTCGCCACGAACCACCTCGGCCACTTCGCGCTGATCGGCCGGCTGCTGCCGCTGCTGCGGGCGGGCCGCGCCCACGTCACGAGCCAGGTCAGCGTCGCGGCCGACCAGCACGCCGTCGCCTGGGACGACATCGGCTGGGAGCGCGGCTACCACCCGATGCGGGCCTACAGCTCCTCCAAGATCGCGCTCGGCCTGTTCGCGATGGAGCTGCACCGCCGCAGCACCCAGGAGGGCTGGGGCATCCGGAGCAACCTCTCGCACCCGGGCGTCTCGCCCACCAACCTGCTGGCCGCGCAGCCGCAGATGGGCCGGCCCCGGGACACCGTCCAGGTGCGGCTCATCCGCGCGCTCTCGCGCCGGGGCATCCTCGTCGGCACCCCGCAGTCCGCGGCGCTGCCGGCCGTCTACGCCGCCACCAGCCCGGAGGCCCACGGCGGCCGTCTGTACGGGCCGCGCGGGCTGGGGCACCTCGGCGGCGCGCCCGCCGAGCAGGCCCTGTACTCCCGCCTGCGCAGCCCGGAGGACGGCCGGCGCATCTGGGAGCTGTCGGAGCGGCTGGTCGGCGTGAGCGTCCCGGCCTGACCCGCCCTGACGGACCCCGTGCAAGGCAGGGATCGCCGGTCCCTGGCCCTCGGGCGGTCGGCGCGCCAGACTCGGGTCGTGGACAGAGACCAGCTCGCCGACTTCCTGCGCCGCCGGCGCGAGGCGCTGCAGCCGGAGGACGTCGGCCTCGGCCGGGGGCCGCGCCGGCGCACCGCGGGGCTGCGCCGCGAGGAGGTCGCCGCGCTGTGCGACATGTCGGTGGACTACTACAGCCGCCTCGAGCAGCGCCGCGGCCCGCAGCCGTCCGAGCAGATGCTCAAGGCGATCGCGCGCGGCCTGCGGCTGTCGCTCGCCGAGCGGGACCACCTGTTCCGGCTCGCGGGCCACAACGCCCCGGCCCGCGCGTCGAGCGGCGACCACGTCTCGCCGGGCCTCATGCGCATCCTCGACCGGCTCTCCGACACCCCCGCGCAGGTGATGACGGAGCTCGGCGAGACGCTGGTGCAGACGCCGGCGGCGCGGGCGCTGTTCGGCGACGAGACGCGCCACGAGGGGTTCATGCGCAGCGTCGGCTACCGCTGGTTCGCCGACCCGGCCAGCCGCGACGTCTACCCGCGGGAGGACCACCCGATCCACGCCCGCGCGTTCACGGCCGACCTGCGGGCGGTCTACGCCAAGCAGGGTCCTCGCTCGCGCGCGGCCGCGCTGGTCGAGGCGACCCGCGCCGCGAGCCCCGAGTTCGCGCAGTACTGGGACGCGCACGAGGTCACCACCACCCACGCGCGCGAGAAGCGGCTGCAGCACCCCGAGGTCGGCGTCATGGACCTGCAGTGCCAGCTGCTGCACGACCCGGACCAGGGGCACTCGCTCCTCGTGCTCACCGCCACGCCCGGCACGGAGAGCTACGAGAAGCTGCAGCTGCTGTCCGTCATCGGGGCCCAGCACGTCGCCCCGGCCGCCGAGCGCACCCGGACCTCCCCGTGACGGTGACGGCGCCCGCCGACCTCTCGCCGGCGGGCTGGATCGCGGCGAGCGGCCGCCCCTGGGAGCGGCTGATGACCCTCGGGCCGCCGGGGTTCGCGGCGTACGCGCGGCTGCGGTTCATCCCGGACCCGGCCTACGCTGGCCAGTCGGAGGGCGACGTCGACGTCGCCGCCGACCATCTCTCGGACGCCGCGCAGATCCGCGCCGCGGTCGAGACCCTGCTGCGGCACACCGGCACCCCCGACGACGGCTACCTCCTGGTGTGGGAGGGCTGGGGCCACGAGGTCTTCCCGCGCCGGGCGCTGCTGCGCCCGCGCCTGACGCTCCCGGGCCGGGCGTACCACCTGTTCCGCGTCCCGCTGCCGGACCTCGTCTCCGGCGCCGCCGAGGCCGCGTGGGAGCGGGAGGGCGGGAGCTGGATGCCGGAGCCGGCGTTCGTGTGGCCGGCCGACCGCGCGTGGTGCGTCACCGCCGACGTCGACCCGCACTGGGCCGGCATCGGCGCGGCCCCGGCGGCCGTCGACGCGCTGCTGGCCGACCCGCGGCTCGACGTCGTGCGCACGGACCCGGACGCGCAGCAGCCGTTCTACCACTGAGCCGTGCGGCGCGTGCTCGGGCGCCGCGCTCGCCAGCCGCCCGCGAGGCGGCCAGACTGGCGCCCATGTGCGGCAGGTACGCCAACGCCCGGCGCGACCAGGAGATCGCCGACCAGTTCCGCATCGCGGAGCTGGTCGGCGAGGAGCTGGGCCCGTCCTGGAACGTGGCCCCCACCCAGGACGTGCGCGCGGTGCTCGAGCGCGAGGAGTCCGGTCACGTGGCCCGCCAGCTGCGCACGCTGCACTGGGGCCTCGTGCCGTCGTGGGCCAAGGACACCAAGATCGGCGCGCGGATGATCAACGCGCGGGTCGAGACCATCACCGAGAAGCCGGCGTTCCGCCGGGCGGCCACCCGCAGGCGCCTGATCGTGCCGATGGACGGCTACTACGAGTGGCAGGCGCCGGAGTCCGGCAAGGGCCGCAAGCAGCCGTACTACCTGACCGACCCCGACGGCGCGCCGCTGGCCGCCGCGGGGCTGTACGAGCTGTGGCGCGACCCGGCCAAGGCCGACGACGCCCCGGACCGGTGGCTGTGGTCGTTCACCGTGATCACCACCGACGCCACCGACACGCTCGGGCACATCCACGACCGCTCGCCGCTGCTGCTGCCCGAGGACCTGTGGGACGCCTGGCTCGACCCGGGGCTCACCGACGCCGAGCAGGTCGACGCTCTCCTGGCCCAGGTCCCCGAGCCGCACCTGGCGCCGATCAAGGTCGGCACCGCCGTCGGGAACGTGCGCAACAACGGCCCCGACCTGCTGCGCCCCGTCGACTGACCGCGGCGGCGGGTCAGCGGCCTGCGGTCACAGGTCGGCGCCGAGCGACGTCAGGAACGGCATCGCGATCACCACCGCCTGAGCGAGCAGCAGGACGGCGGCGACGGTGCCGACGATCCACCACAGCTCTCGACGCCGCGCCGCGGCGGACCTCTGCGTGCTCATGCCGCGACCGTACCGGTGATGCGGGGCCGCCGGAAGGGCTCTGCCTGGGGCGACGCGTCGCCGACTACCGGCCGCCGGCCTGCGCCACCGCCGCCGGCAGCGCGCTCGGGTCCTGCCAGTTGCCGTCCCAGCGGGTGCCGTCGATCGTCAGCGTGGGGGTGCCGAACCGGTTCGTCTGCGGGTTGGCCAGGGCCGAGCTGCCGGCGGCGGCCTGCGTCGCGGAGGTGACCCACTGCCCGAACGTGTCCACCGCGGTGCCGTCGGCGATGCCGTCCGCGACGTCCTGCGGCACGCCGGCGTTGGTCGCGATGTCGGCGAGGCGCTTGTCCGTCAGGCCCCTCGTGCCCTCCAGCGGCTGGTCGACGTAGAGCGCGTCGTGGAAGTCGACGAACGCCTCGGGCGCTCGGTCCGCGACCCAGGCGGCCGCCGCCGCGGCGCGCGTCGAGTAGTGGGTGCCCGAGGACGAGCGGTCGAGGATCGCCACCGGGTAGAAGACCACGGTGGCGTCGCCGTCGGCGATCATCGTGTCGACGGTCGCGCCGTTGGACTTCTCGAACTGCCCGCAGACGGGGCAGATGTAGTCGTAGTAGATGCCCAGCTCGGGCGCGCCCTGGGTGGTGGTGCCCGCGGCGCCGTCGGTGCCGACGGGGATGCCCCCGTCGGGCCGCGCGGTCGACGGCACGTCGGCGACGTCCGCCAGCGGCTGGTCGGCGAACTCGAAGCGGTCGGAGCTCGCGGTGCCCTGCCTGAGGACGACGACGAAGACGACGAGGAGCGCGACCACCGCCGCCCCGAGCAGGCCGAACGTGACGATGCGGTTGCGACGGTCGCGGGCGGCCTGCTTCTGCTTGAGGGCCAGCGCGTCGGCGCGAGCCGCGCGGCGCCGCTCCGCCTTCCCGCGGTCGTCCGTCGCCATCGTGATGCCCCCGTCGTGCGGTCCGCGCGCGGCCGGGTCCGCGCGCGGTCTGGCCATCGTCGGACGAACGGGGGAGGTGCACAAGCACCGGCGTCGGGGTGGGTCGGGAGGCTACGTCAGGCGCAGCGCCGCGACCCAGCTGCCGGCGAGCGTCTCCGCAGCCCCCACCGGCCGGTCGTCGAAGGCCGCCAGGAACCCGGCGTGGAGCGCGGCCCCGGCGAGGAGGTCACCGACGGCGCGGGCGTCGACCTCGGGCGGTACTCTGCCCAGGTCCTGCTCGGCCATGAGGTACGTCGTGATCGCGCGGCCCGGAGCGGACGGGCCGCCGCCGCGCGCCTCGACCTCCTCGCGCCAGACGGCGAGCACGTCGCGCTCACCGAACAGCGCAGCGGCGAGCGGGAAGCCCTCGCGGAAGAAGGTGACGAGCGCGGCGACAGTCCGGACGAGGTTCTCCTCGACGGTGCCCTCGCCCGGCCGTGCCGCGTCGAACGGCCGTGGCAGCCGCTCCTGCAGGACCGCGACGAAGATCTCCTGCTTGCCGGCGAAGTGCTTGTAGATGAGGGCCTCCGAGCAGCCCGCATGGCGCGCGATCTCCTTCGTCGTGGCCTTGACGATCCCCCGCTCGCGCATGATCTCCACGGCGGCGTCGAGGATGCGGTCTCGTGCGGCCAACCGAACCTCCCGCTTGACGAGTAAGTGTTCACTCACCCTAACATCGACCACGGTTAGTAAATGCTCACTTACCCCAGGAGGAACCATGTCTGCGCTCGAGATCGCCCGCATCGCTCTGCTCGTCGTCCACCTCGTGGGGTCGGCGGCGATCGTCGGGTCGTTCATCCTCCAGATGCCGTGGCGCGAGCGCTTCGACTTCTCGCCTCTCTTGGTGGGCTCGATCGTCCAGGTCGCCTCCGGCTGCGCCCTCGTGGCCGTGCGCCGGATCGGGGATATGCCGGTCCTCGAGGCGAAGATGGTGGTCAAGCTAGGCCTGGCACTGGTCGTGCTCGCTCTGGTGGTCGTGGCGCTCGTCCAGCAGCGACGCCTGCGTGCGGCGGGCGCGTCCGACTCCCGGCTGCGTCCCCTGCTCTACGTCGCCGGCTTCACGGCGATCGCCGACATCGCGGTCGCGGCAGCCTGGACCTGACCGCCACCGGCACGTCCGGCGACGCCGCCTCGCGGCGGCTCAGTCCGCGAGCCGCCGGGAGAGCACGAGGCGGGAGCGGGTCACCAGCCACGCGGCCGTGACGGCGAGCACGGGGAGCACCACCACCGTGGCACCGAGCCACGGCCACGGCACGGCGACGCTCCACGTCAGGTCGACGAGGTCGTAGCGGTGGCGCTCGTACAGCACGAACGCTGCCCCCAGGGCGATGCCCGAGACCGTCCCGATCACCGCCCCGACGACGGCGACGGTCCCGGCCTGGGCGGCCACGACCCGCTTGCGGGTGCCGGGCGCGGCGCCGACGGCGGCCAGCGTCGCCAGGTCGGGACGGGACTCGGTGGCTGCCAGCGCGGTGGCGATCCACGCGGCGGCCAGGGCGAGGAGCCCGGCCCCGCCGACGATCAGGAGCAGGGCGAACCACTCGTCGCCCCGTCCCGGCGCCTCGGCGACGCCGGCGCAGACCCGGCACGATCCCCAGTCGTCGGTGCCGAAGCGCTCGTCCAGCGCCGCCTGCAGCGTCTCGACCTGGGCCGTGCTGAGCGAGGTGGTGGGGGAGGCCAGCAGGCCGCCGACGGCGGTGGGGGCGTCGGCCGTGGCGACGAGCTCCTGCGGCACCAGGGGGAGCGCGAGGGCGGTGGGGCCGGCCGGGTCGCCCACCGCGACGGCGGGAAGGTCGAAGGTGCGCGCGGTGCCCACCTCGGCGCTCGCCTCTCGGTCCCACCGGCTCACGGTGAGATGGGCGCTGCCGTCGGGCCACAGGTCCGCGGGCGCGACGACGGCACGGCCGGCGTGCAGCGCGGCGCGGGCGGCGTCGGCGTCGGGGATGCCGAGCACGTCGACGAGCGAGCCGTCGTCCACGACGGGGCCGAAGACGGCGCCCGGCCCGCTCGAGAAGCCGGTGCTGACGCCTGCGGCCGGCTCGGTGAACACAGTGGTGGTGACGGGCCCCTCGGCCGGCGCGCGGAGCACGGTGATGGTGCGCAGGTCGCCGGCCGCCGGCGCGACCTCGGCCACGAGCGCACGGACCGCGTCGACCTGCGCTTGCTCGAGCGACGTCGGCGCGTCCGGGGCGCCGACGTCCGCGGGGGCGACGAGCAGGGTCCCCGGGGCGGCCATGACCGACTGCGAGCGGTAGTCGTGCAGCGCCTGCGACGCCGAGTACACCAGCCCGCCGCTGGCCCCCGCGCAGGCCACCAGCACGGCCGCGACCGCCGGCGCCGTGCGCGACCGGTGGCGGGCGGCGTCCCGCAGCGCGAACCGCCAGGCCAGCGGGAGCCGGCCGGCCACCCGCCCGAGCAGCGCGACGATGCCGCCGCCGGCGAGCACCAGGCCGAGCTCGCCCACGACCACGCCTCCGGCCAGGAGCAGCGGCCGCCCCGCCAGCCCCGCCGCGACGGCGCCGGCGAACCCGGCGACGGCGACGGCGGCTCCGGCGACCGCGGGCCACCGCCGGTGCGCCGTCTCGCCGCGGCGCCCCGCCAGCACGGCGACGACGTCGGCACGGGACGCGCCGCGGGCCGGGAGCCACGCGGCCGCCGTGGCCAGCAGCACGCCGACCACGAGGATGCCCAGCACCTGGAGCCACGGGACGGTGAGGAACCGCAGCCCGCGGAGGCTCTGGTCGAGCACCACGAGCAGCGCCCCCGCGCCCGCGACGCCGAGCAGCACGCCCAGCACCGAGGCGCCGACGCCGATCACCACACCGGTGCCCAGGACCATCGCGCGCAGCGACCGCGCGGTCCCGCCGTTGGCCGCCACGAGGGCGAGCGACCGGGCGGAGCGGCGCGCGCCGACGGCGAACGCCGGCCCGATCAGCAGCACCGCCTCCAGCAGGGCGACTGCCACCACGGCGCCGACCGGCCCCCAGGTGCGCACCAGCTCAGCGGGGTCGGTCTGCGGGGCGCCCCCGAAGAGCGGCACGGCCTCGTCCGGTGGCGGGTCGAGCAGCACGGCGCGGCTCACCACGGTCGCGCCGGCCTCGTTGAGGCGCAGCACGTCGTCCCAGGTGACCGGCGCATCGCCGGACACGAACCAGCCGACCGCCACCGCGGTCGGCGAGAACTCGGCGTCACCCACCGCCGCGGGCGGGCGCAGCGGCCCGTCCGCCGGGTACAGCAGGCCGGCGGCGCCCGGCTGGCTCCGGGCCAGGAGACCCGAGATCGTGACCTCGCCGAGGTCGCCCGCCTGGGTGTCGTCGCGGACGTCGCCGTCCGGCTCGACGGCGACGACGTCCCCAACCGCGACGCCGAGCTCGTCGGCGACCGCGGCGGACAGCGCCGCCTCGCCGGCCCGCGGCGTCCGCCCGGTGACGAGCGCGAACGCGGCCGCGACGTCGGGGTCGCCGAGGTCGGTCTGCAGCGCCGTCGTCGAGCGCTCCAGGCCGGGCCCGTGCACGACGACGGATCGCCGCAGCTCCCGGACGAGCGAGTCGCCCGCCGGCAGCGCGGCCCCGACGGCGGCCTCGGCGTCGGCGAACGGCACGGAGACCGGCTCGCCCGTCATCGTGCCCTGGTGGTCGGGACTCTGCTGGACGCCCGGCTGGGCATAGTCCGTCGCGGCCTGCAGCCGCGGCCCCAGCTCGGTCTCGACCCGCCGCTCGGGCGACTCCTGCACCGACCACAGGGCCGTCGTCGCGAACGTGCCCACGAGCACCGGCAGCGCCACCATCGTCGCCACCAGCGTGGTGCGGCCCTTGTGCCGGCGGGCGTCGCGGGCGCCGTGGCGCAGCGCCACCCGCCACCGCCCGCGCCAGCGGGCCAGCCGCCCGCTCACGCGCGCACCGCGCCGGACAGCAGGTGGTCCGGCCCGGGGTCGGCGCCCGTGGAGTCGACCACCAGGCCGTCGCGCAGGAACACGATCCGGTCGGCCCACGCGGCGTGCCGCGCGTCGTGCGTGACCAGCAGGCCCGCGGCACCGGCGTCGACCCGGGCGCGCAGCACCCGCATGACCGCCTCGCCGGTGACGGAGTCCAGCGCGCCGGTCGGCTCGTCCGCCAGCACGAGCCGGCGCGGCCCGACGAGCGCGCGGGCGATGGCCACCCGCTGCGCCTGGCCGCCGGACATGTCGTCGGGGAACCTGTCGGCGAGGTCGTCGGTGCCGACCTCGGCGAGCGCCGCCGTCGCCTGCGACCGGGCCCGCCGCGCGGACAGCCCGTCGAGCTCGAGCGGGAGCATGACGTTCTCCAGCGCCGTGAGCGCCGGGACCAGGTTGAGGTCCTGGAAGACGTAGCCCACGTGCCGGCGCCGCAGCCGCGCGCGGCCCTTGGCGTCGAGCGCGCCGACGTCGTCGCGCCCCACGTGCACCGTGCCCGCCGTCGGGGTGTCGAGCCCGCCGGCCAGGTGCAGCAGCGTCGACTTGCCGGAGCCGGACGGGCCCATGACGGCGACGAGCTCGCCCATCGCCACGTCCAGGTCGACGCCGCGCAGCGCGTGCACCTCGGCGGCGCCGTAGCCGTGCACCCGCGTCACCCGGCGCAGCCGGAGCATCGCCGGGCCGCTCACCGCGCGCCGCCCTCGCCGGTGCCCGCGGCACCGTGCCCGACTGCGGTCGGGTCGCCGGACGCCTGCGCCGCGCCGGCGGCCGGCCGGCGGGTGGTCGCCCGCGCCACCGCCGCGCGGGCGACGGCGGACTCCACGTGGTCGAGCCAGCGCACCTCGGCCTCGGCGGCGAAGATCAGCGAGTCCAGGACCAGGGACCAGGCCAGCTCGGGGCCCTCCGGGGCGGCGTCCCGCTTCAGCCGTGTGTAGTCGCGCAGCGCGCGCAGCGTCTCGGTGCGCTGCCGCTGCACCACGGCGACGACGTCGACGCCCGGGACCGTGACCGCGAGCGCCAGCTTGATGGCCAGCTCGTCGCGGGCGGGGGCGGTGCGCTCGACCGGCCGCGTCCACCACGCCGAGGCCTCCGCCGCCCCCGCCGCGGTGAGGCGGAAGCGCTCGGGGGCGTTGGCGTCGTCGTCGGGCACGGGCTCCACGAGCCCGTCGCGCTGCAGGCGCTGGAGCGTCGTGTACGCCTGGCCGATGTTGAGCGGCCACGTGCCGCCGGTGCGGGCCTCGAACTCCTGGCGGAGCTGGTAGCCGTGCATGGGGCGCTCGGTCAGGAGCGCGAGGATGCCCTGCCGGATCGACATCAGGTCCTCCGTAGTTACCGGGTAAGCGGCGGTGCCGTGCGCCGATAGTTACGGAGTAAGTGGGTCGCTGTCAACGCTCTCGCGGGTGCGTCATCATCGCGCCATGACGTCGCTGCTCCCGCCCGCCGAGGTCGCCGCCCTGGAGGCGGCGCCGTTCACGTACCCGGAGGTGGGGGCGACGGCGGACGGCGCGCCGCCCGGGTACCGCGCGCACGGCCGCAGTCGTCGGCTGCACGGTGTCGACCTGCGGGCGGCGGCCGACCGGCTGCTGACCTGGGGCGTCCACGAGGCCGCGGGCCTGACTGTCGCCGCGTCGGCGCGGCGGCTGGGCGCGGGCACCGTCGTCCGGCTGTCGCTGGGGGTCGGTCGCCTGCGCCTGCAGGCCCCGTGCCGGGTGGTGTACGTCGTCGACGAGCCCGGGCGGGCCGGCTTCGCGTACGGGACGCTGCCCGGCCACCCGGAGTCGGGCGAGCAGCGGTTCCTCCTGGAGCAGGCGGCCGACGGGACCCTGACGTTCAGCGTCACGTCGTTCTCCCGGCCGGCCGGCGCCCTGGCGCGCGCCGGCGGACCGGTCGCGCGCCGGGTGCAGGACGTCATGGCGTCCCGGTACGTCGCCGCGCTGGACGCCTGACGACCGGCCGGCTGGGGTCGACGCGGCCGCTACCTGGAGCTGATGCGCGCGGCGGCGCCCGCCTCCCGCTCGACGTCGGCGACCGCTGCCGGCCACGCCGCCGCGTCGAGGCCGAGCTGCGTGCGCAGGAAGGCGGTGGTGACCCGCTGGATGATCCGGACGCGGGCCGGGTCCGGGTCCGTGGTCTCGGCGACCTCGTGGCCGACGATGCCGCCGAGCGAGTGCTCGCCGCCGGGGAGGGTCAGCATGGCGGTGGCGCCGGGGCTCAGCGTGTAGGCGTCGGTGAACCAGTCCGGCCCCCGGGTGGACAGGGCGGACCGGTCGCTGCCTCCCGCGACGACCAGCGTCGGCGTCGTCAGGTGCGGGTAGGAGGGCCGCATGAAGGGCTGGTGCTCGGCCGCGAACGGGGTCAGGCTCTCGCCGGTGCCCGTGGCGGCGAGCAGCACGCCGGCGCGCACGCGGGGGTCGCGCAGGTCCTCGCCCGGGGTCCCGGCCTCGTCCAGGACGCGGGCGCCGAGCAGCATGCCCGCGGTCTGGGCGCCCCAGGAGTGCCCCGCGACCGCGACCGCGGCGGTGTCGACCCTTCCGGCCAGGCCGGGGACCGCGGCCACGAGGTCCTCGAGCCGGTCGATGATCGTGGTGAGGTCGGTGACCCGCTGACGCCAGACGGACGCGAAGCGCAGGTCGTCCGGCGCGAGGCCGACGGACCGGGAGTCGAGGTGGGTGGGCTGGACGACGACGAGGCCCTCGCCCGCCCAGTGGTCGGCGAGCGGCGCATAACCGTCCATGGACCACCCGTTCCCGTGGGAAAAGACCACGACCGGCAGGCGCTCGCCGGTGGTCGGCGCGGAGACCCGGACGTGCAGGCCGGGGTCCCGGCCCGCTGCGTCGAGGACGACGGGCTTGACGGAGACGATCGGGGTGCGTGGCACGGTGCTGGTGGTCATGGCAGGTCCCTCCTGAGGGCGCGCGCGGTTGGTGGCGCGGCCCGGCACCTGGCAGACTCGCTTACCGGAACCGCGTTCCGTCAGTTAAGCGGAACGGTGTTCCGCTTGCAAGTCGATCCTTGAGGAGGCGCCGTGCCCGCCGCGGACACACCCCCACCGGCTTATCGGCGGCGTGCGGACGCCGAGCGCAACGTCGCCGCGCTGCTCGAGGCCGCCGCCGCGTCCTTCGTCGAGCGCGGGGTGGACGCGCCCGTGCGGGACATCGCCGCTCGTGCGGGGGTCGGGGTCGGCACGATCTACCGCCACTTCCCGACCCGGGCGGACCTCGTCGTGGCGGTGTACCGGCACCAGGTCGACGAGCTCGCCGCACCGGCCGCGACCGACGCCGGGTCGCCGTCCGCCGCGCTGCGTGCGTGGGTGGACCGGTTCGTCGACTTCCTGGTGACCAAGCACGGCCTCGCGGCCGCCCTGCGCTCGGACGACCCCGCGTTCCTGGCGCTGCACGCCTCCTTCCTCGACCGGCTCGTGCCCGTGTGCGACGGGCTGCTCGAGGCCGCCGTCGCCGCGGGGGAGTGCCGGCCGCAGGTGACGGGCTACGAGCTCATGCGCGGCATCGGCAACCTGTGCATCGGCGCCGAGAGCGATCCCCGCTACGACGCGCGCCGCATGGTGGAGGTGCTGCTCGACGGGCTGCGCCCGTCGTCCTGACCCTCGGCGGCTCGCGGTCACGCGACGCAGCACACCGACCCGAGGACCATCGCGAGGAAGACCCCGAACGACACGAGCGGGGCGAGGGTGGCGATGACGATGGCTGTGACGCCGGCGCCGACCTGGCGCCGGGTGGCGGCCACGATGCCCAGCACGAGGCCGGCGAGGCCTGCGAGCGCGGCGATCCCCTGCAGCGCCAGCAGCACCGACACCGCGCCGGAGTACCAGGCCGGGGTGTCGGCCAGGACCGTGCCGTGCGCGCCCTCCACGGGGCCGACGGTCGCGCCGACGGAGGCGGACGCCGGGATCGAGACCACCGTGGCGCCCACAGCGAGGAGCACCGCGGTGAGGCCGAGCCGGTGGTCCGGCCGACCGTCGGTCGTGCGGGCGCGAGCGGGAGGTCCACCCGGCCCCGCGGGGGCGAGACCGGACTGGCGCTACATATGAACAGTAAGCACTGAATGGGAGGTGGCAGGTGCGCATCGTCGTGTCCAACCGCGCGGACGCCCCGCTGTACAGCCAGGTCGCCGAGCAGATCAAGGCGGCGGTCCTGGCCGGTGAGCTGCACGACGGGGACCCGCTGCCGTCGGTCCGGGCGCTGGCGCGCGACCTGCGGATCTCGGTCATCACGACCACCCGCGCCTACGCCGAGCTGGAGGCCGAGGGGTTCATCACGACCGTGCCGGGCAAGGGCGCGTTCGTGCTGCCCGTCGACTCCGAGCTCGTCCGTGAGCAGCTCCTCCGCAGGGTGGAGGCCGGGCTCGGGGCGGCGATCGACGCGGCCCGGGTCGCGCGGCTCGGGCGGGAGGACCTGGTCGGGATGCTCGACGTCCTCCTCGCCGAGGCCGCCGACGTCCCGGCGGCCCCGGGCGCCGCGGGGCACGCGGCGGGGCACGACGCGGGGCAGGAGTCGTGATGGAGGACCTCGCTCTCGCCCTGCGCGGCGTGACCGTCCGGCGCGGTGACTTCACCCTGGCCGACGTCTCGTTCAGCCTGCCGACCGGGTTCGTGCTCGGCCTGGTCGGGCCGAACGGCGCGGGCAAGACCACAGTCATCCGCACCCTGCTCGGGGCGCTGCGGCCCGAGTCCGGCCAGGTCGAGGTGCTCGGGCGGTCGCTGCCCGCACCCGACGACCTGCGGCAGGACGTCGGCGTCGTGCTGGACCGTCCCCACCTGGTGGAGGACTGGCGGCTCGACCAGGTCGAGCAGGCGCTGCGGCCGTTCTACCGGCGGTGGGACGGCGCCCGCTACGCCGACCTGCTGGCGACGTTCGGGCTGGACCGTCGCGCCACCGTCAAGACGTTGTCGCGCGGGATGGCGATGAAGCTGCAGATCGCGATCGCGCTGTCCCACGAGGCGCGGCTGCTGCTCCTGGACGAGCCGACCAGCGGTCTGGACCCCGTCGCCCGGGACGAGCTGATCGGCATCCTGGGCGACTACCTGGTCGACGAGCGTCGCAGCGTGCTGTTCTCGACGCACATCACGACCGACCTGGAGCGGATCGCCGACCACCTCACCCTGCTGCGCGACGGGCGCGTGGTGAGCACCGGGCCCAAGGACGACCTGCTGTCCGCGTACTGCCTGGTCAGGGGGAGTGCCGAGGAGCTGCCCGCGGACGGTCTGGTGCCGCTGCTGGGCGCGCGTCGGACGCCGGTGGGGGTCGAGGCCCTGGTCGCGGCGGACGACGTCCCGCTGCTCGGTCCGGGCGTGCTGGTCGAGCCGCCCACCCTGGACCAGGTGGTCGTCCACCTCGCCGCACCGACGGCGGCCCGGACGGCGGTGCACGCATGAGCGGGTTCGCCGCGGCGGTGCGGCTCGACGTGCTGACGGTCCGCCCCTACGGACGGCAGGTGCTGCTGCTGGGCCTCGCGGTCGCCTGCATCTCCGTCGTCGGCGGCCCGCCCGTCGCGGTGGTCGCCGCCGGCTCGGTCTTCGCCGCGCTGGTCGCCGCCTACCCGTTCGCGATCGGCGACAAGAACGAGCTGGACAGCCTGCGCTCCGTGCTGCCGGCCGCGCGCCGCACGTTCGTGCGGGCCCGCTACGCGGCGACCGTCGGTATGTACGCCGTCTGCCTCGCCGTGTGCACGGGCCTCGCCCTGGCGCCGGCGGCGGCCCGGGGCGAACCGGTCGACGCCGCCGAGCTCGGCATGGTGGCGGCGCTCGGCTATGCGCTGTTCGCGGTCCTGGCGGGGCTCCAGCTGCCGGTGTACTACGCCCTGGGCTACCCGCGTGGCCGCGTCGTCGCGTACGTCCCGCTCATCGTCCTGTCGGCGGCCGTCGCGGCCAGCACGTCTATGCTGGGCGACCTCGCGCCCGACCTGACCGCCTGGGTGACGGCGCGGCCGGGTGCGTCGGTGGCGCTCCTGCTGGTCGCCGGGACCGGCCTGCTGGTCGCCTCGTGCGTGACCGCCCGCCGGCTCGACGCCCGGCGGGCGGCCCGGGGCGGCTGACCGGCGCACACCGCCGCCGCACGCACCCTCGCCGCCCGCCAGATCCCACCGACAGAATCGGACCCCTTGGTGACGCCCTTCATCCGACCCGCGACCGCGGACGACCTCCCGGCCGCCGCACGCACCCTCGCCGCCGCCTTCGTCGACTACCCGTGGACACGATGGGCGGTGCCCGCCGACGAGCACGTCTCACGCCTCGAGCAGCTGCAGGCGCTGTACCTCGGCCACGCCTTGCGGCACGGCGTCGTGCTCGTCGACGCCGACGTGCGTGCGGTGGCAGCGTTCCTGCCGCCCGACGCGCCCGAGCCGGAGCCGGCGACGCAGGAACGGGTGGCGGAGCTCCACGGGGACCGGCTCCGCGCGCTGGCGGCGCTCGAGCTGCCCGCGCCCCCGGAGCGCTCCTGGAGCCTCGCGACGCTCGGCGTCCACCCGGACCACCGCGGCCGCGGCCTCGGTACGGCGGTCGCCGCGGCGGGGCTGGACATGATCGACAGCACCACCGGTGGAGCAGCCGTCTCGCTCGAGACGTCCGACGAGCGCAACGTGCGGCTCTACGAGCGCCTCGGGTTCACGGTGACGGGCCGTACCGCGATCGACGGCGGCCCGGACGTCTGCTCGATGACGCGCGTCGGCGGCACGCGCGGCTGAGGCCCGCGGCTACGCTCTCGCCGTGGCGCGCCGGGGCATCTACGTCGAGACGGTCGTCGACGTCGACGTCGACCGGCTGTGGGACGCCACCCAGGACCCGCGCCAGCACGTGCGGTGGGACGTCCGGTTCTCCGAGATCGTCCCCGAACCCGCCGGCGCGGACGGGGCGGCGCGGTTCACGTACGTGCGGCGATCGCCCCTGCACGACGTCCGCGGGACCGGGGTGAGCATCGGCGAGCGGCGGCGCGCGGACGGGACCCGGACGTCGGCGCTGCGCTTCGGGACGGACGACCGGCTCTCGCCGATCCGCTCCGGGCGCGGCTACTGGCGCTACGTGCCGGACGGGCCTGGCCGGACCCGCTTCATCACGGGCTACGACTACGACGTCGGGTGGGGGCCGCTCGACCTGGTGGTCCGCCCGCTGCTCGGGTGGGCCACCGCGTGGAGCTTCGACCGGCTGCGGACCTGGCTCGAGGGCGGTGGCGAGCCCGAGGCCTGGCCGCTGGTCAGCGTGCTGTGGGTGTGGCGTCGCGACCGGCCGCGGGCCTCCCGGACGCTCCGCGCGCCGGCCGGCGGCAGCCGCCGCCGCGACCACCTGCTCGACGCGCCGGCCACCCTGGCCGGCCTGCCCGACCCGGGAGACGGACGATGACCTCGCTGTTCGAGCAGGTGCTCGGCGCCGACTTCCAGCGGCTGCACCCGATGATGCGCCGCCGGTTCGGCGTCGGCCTCGACGCCGCCGAGGCGTGCGTGGGCCGCGGCGTGATGACCTCGATCCGGCGCGGTCCGTGGTGGACGGTCCCGTTCCTCCAGCTCGGGCGGCTGCGCAACATCCTCGTGCCCGACGTCGGCGAGGACGTCCCGTTCACGATCGAGAACTACCCGTACCGCGACGGCCTCGGGCGCGAGACCGTGACCTTCGTCCGGACGTACGCGACGCGGCCCGGGCGGACCGCCCGGTTCGACGCCACGATGGTGGTCGCAGGCGGGCGCGTGCTCGACTACCTGGGCACGCACCAGCACCTCGCCGTGGACCTCGACCTCGAGGTCGACGAGCGCGGCGGCCTGGTCGTGCGGTCCGGCGCGCAGCGGTTCTACGAGGGGCCGGTCGGGTTCCGGTTCCCGATGCTGTTCAGCGGGCGGGCCACGCTGCGCGAGCACTGGTCCGACGAGGACGAGTCGTTCCACGTCGACCTCGAGGTGCGCAACCGGGTGTTCGGGTTCCTGTTCGGCTACCGCGGGTCCTTCACCTGCGAGTGGGTGCCGGCGACCGACGCGCCGGACCGTCTCAAGCCGCGGCGCACCGAGGCCCGCACGTAGCCGCCCCCCGGGCGCGGCCCCGAGGGTGAAAATCCGCCGGCTCGCCTCGTCGCCGCTCGGGCCGCCACGGGGGCTCACCAGGCACGACGTCCGCACCTTCCCCGCAGCGCCCTGATTCCACCCAGGGCGCGTGAGCGTCCGCCGGATCGGCACTGTTGAAGGAACAATCATCTGGGTAGGGTCGGGCGCCGGGCGGGCCAGGGGGGCCGGCCCGGGCGGATCCCGGCGAGGGCAGCGAGGCGGCGACGCCACGCCCTCGCCCGGGGCGCCGTGGCGGTCGTCGGTCGGGAGGCGTGGCGTGGCCAGGGGGCGGTTCGATGCCGAGGAGCGGTGGCCGGAGCTGTTCGAGCAGCTGGACGTGCACCAGCGCTACGCGGTCGTGCAGTCGCTCGCTGCCGTGCGGCACGACGGCGGGGTGCCCAGCCGGGAGGACGTCGCGAACCTGATCGACCGCGCGCGGGGAGCGGCCGGCCGCAGCGCGAGCGACGCTCGAGGCGACGGCTAGACCGTCTCCGGCCGCTTCTCCCGGGCGAACCGCGCCGGCAGGTCCGGCCCGTCCCACACCTGGATCGCCCGCCAGATCGACGCCGCGATCGGCACGGCCAGGACGGCGCCGGTGAGGCCCGCCAGCACGGTGCCGGCGGTGAGGGCGACGAGGATCATCAGCGGGTGCAGGCGCAGGGCGCGCCCCATGACGATCGGCTGCAGGAAGTCGCCCTCCACCTGGTTCACGACGACGACGATCGCGACCACGATCAACGCCTCGACCGGGCCGACCGCCACGAGGGCGACCAGGGCGGCGAGGACGCCGGCGAGGGTGGCGCCGACCAGCGGGATGAACGCGAGCAGGAACACGAGCACCGACAGCGGGATCACCAGCGGCACCCCGACGATCGCGAGCCCGATGCCGATGCCGATCGCGTCCACCGCCGCGACGATCGCCGTGCCGCGCACGTACCCGCCGAGCGTGCGGACCGTCGCGTCGCCGATGCGCTTGCCGCGCTCGTAGCGGTGGCCCTCGAACGGGCGCAGGAGGAACTCCCACAGCTTCGGGCCGTCCTTGAGGAAGAAGAACAGCACCACGATCATGATGAAGAACCCGGCGACGAAGTCCGCCGTCGCCGACACCCCGGCGATGGCGCCCGAGCCCACGGCGCTGGACTGCAGCAGCCCGGTGACCGACTCCTGGAGCGACCGGACCTGCTCCTCGGTGACCTCGAACGGCAGCCCCTGCACGTACGACTGGAGCGCGTCGAAGCCGTCGACGGCCTGGGCGCTCAGCTCGTCCCACTGGTTCACGACGGCCCGGATCACCAGCCAGACGATCCCCGCCAGGACCGCGACCAGCGCCAGCAGCGCGATCCAGGTCGCGAGCAGGGCGGGCAGGCCCCGGCGCCGCAGCAGCGACACGAGCGGCGAGATCGCCGCCGCCAGGACCAGCGCGATGAGCACGGGGATGACGACGAGCGTCAGCCGCGTCACGGCGAGCACGAAGACGGCGAGCACCGCGAGCACGGCCAGCACCTGCACCGCGCGGGTCCCCACCCGCCCGAAGCCGTCGGCCCACAGCGCCGAGGCCGTGCGCCGGGGGCGCGGGGCGTCCGGGGCGCCCACCACGTCGGCGCTCATCACGTCGGCGCCCACGACGTCGGCGCCCGCTTCGTCGGCCCGCGCCGGCGGCTCGTCCTGCGGCCTGCGTCTCGGTCCCATCGCCTGTCCTCCCGTGCGGGGTCGGGGTCAGCCCCGACGGTACGGGGAGCCGGCGGCCCGCGCGCGGCATCCCCGCGCGGCGTTCGCCGAGGTGAGGCGCGCGCCGCACACCCCGGGAACCGACGGCACGTCGTCGGCGTTGGATGCAGGAGCCGGGCGATCCGGCGAAGATCGAAGCACGGAGCCGACGACGAGGGGCCCACGCGGGCCCCTCGACCTGTGGAAGGACCATGGACACCAGCAGTAGTACCAGGCCCAGGACGGGCGATCATCCTCGGAGCACGCGTGGCGGACGGGGGTGGACCTCGTGACCTGGGTGCTGTCGCTGCTCGTCGGCCTCGTGGTGATCCTCGCGATCACCGCCGCGACGGGGTACTTCGTCGCGCAGGAGTTCGCGTACATGGCCGTGGACCGCTCGCGCCTCGCGGCGCGGGCCGAGGCGGGGGACGCCTCCGCGCGCCGGGCGCTCGCGGTCACCAAGCGCACGTCGTTCATGCTCTCCGGCGCCCAGCTGGGCATCACGATCACCGGCCTGCTCGTCGGCTACGTCGCCGAGCCGCTGGTGGGCGAGGCGCTCGGCACCGCGCTGGGCGGCGTCGGCGTGCCGACCGGGGTCGGCGTCGCCGTCGGCACCGTCGCGGCGCTGCTGCTGTCCACCGTGGTGCAGATGCTGTTCGGCGAGCTGTTCCCGAAGAACCTCGCGATCGCCCGCCCGGAGCCGGTGGCGACCTGGCTGGCCCGGTCCACGCAGGTCTACCTCGGCGCGCTCGGCTGGCTCATCGCGGTGTTCGACGCCGCGTCCAACGCCCTGCTGCGCCTGCTGCGCATCGAGCCGGTGCACGACGTCGAGCACTCCGCCACCGCGCGCGACCTCGAGCACATCGTGGCCGACTCGCGCGCCAGCGGTGACCTGCCCGACGACCTGTCCGACCTGCTGGACCGGATCCTCGACTTCCCGCGCCAGGACGTGGAGCACGCGATGATCCCGCGCGCCCAGGTCGACACCGTGCGCGCTGACGACACCGTGGCGCAGGTGCGCGAGCTCATGGCCGCCGGCCACTCGCGCTACCCAGTGCTCGGCGCCGACGACGACGTCGTCGGCGTGGTGCACCTGGTCGACGTGCTGCGCCGCCCGGCCGCCGACCCCGAGCCGGTCGCCGCCGTCGCGCGCCCGGCGCTCGTGCTGCCCACCACCATGGCGCTGCCCGACGCGCTTGCCGAGCTGTCCGCCACGCGCAACCAGATGGCCTGCGTGCTCGACGAGTACGGCGGCTTCGTGGGCGTGCTCACCGCCGAGGACCTGGCCGAGGAGCTGGTCGGCGAGATCACCGACGAGCACGACGAGCCCGAGCCCGGCCCGCTCGCCCCGAGCGAGGACGGCGTGTGGGTGATGGACGGCGACGTGCACGTCGACGAGGTGGAGCGCGCCGTCGGGCGCGAGCTGCCCGAGGGCGACTACGAGACGATCGCCGGCCTGGCGATCGCCGCGCACGGCGCGTTCCTGGAGCCCGGCGACGCCGTCGAGGTGGCCCTGCCGGCCGACCCGGCCGACCTGGCGCTGCCCGAGCCGCCGCCCGCCCGGGCGCTGCGCGTCGAGGTGCTCGAGGTCGAGCGGCACGTGCCCGCGCAGGTGCGCGTGACGCTCCTCGAGCACGGCGCCGAGCAGGACGTCGAGCAGGGCGTGGAGCAGGGCGCCGACGCCGAGAACGGTGAGCAGGACGCGGAGGAGGCCCGATGAGCAACCCGTGGGTGGTCGCCGGTGCGACCGTCGTCATCATCGCGCTGAGCGCGTTCTTCGTCGCCGTCGAGTTCGCGCTGCTCGCGGCCAAGCGGCACCGCCTGGAGGACGCCGCGGCGTCCAGCCGCGCGGCCCGCGCCGCCCTGCGCAGCTCCGCCGAGCTGACCGTGCTCCTGGCCGGGTCGCAGCTCGGCATCACCGCCTGCACCCTGGCGCTCGGCGCGATCACCAAGCCGGCCGTGCACCACTGGCTGACCCCGGTGTTCGAGTCCTGGGGCGCCGCTGTGTGGCTCGCGGACGTCGCCGGGTTCGTCCTGGCGCTGATCATCGTGACGTTCCTGCACCTGGTGGTCGGCGAGATGGCGCCGAAGTCCTGGGCGATCGCGCACCCGGAGACGTCGGCGACCCTGCTGGCGCTGCCGATGCGGGCGTTCATGGCCGTCACCCGGCCGGTCCTGGTGGCGCTCAACGAGGCGGCGAACTGGTGCCTGCGCCGCGTCGGCGTCGAGCCGACCGGGCAGGTGGCCTCGGGCCGCAGCCCGGAGGACCTGCGCCACCTCGTGGAGCACTCGGCCAACGTGGGTGCGCTCGACCCCGCCTACTCCGAGCAGCTCTCGGGCGCGCTCGACCTGCGCCGGCTCACCGTCGCGGACCTGCTGCGCGAGGGGGCGGACCCGGTGTCCGTGGGCGGCGACGCGACGGCGGCCGACGTGCGCGCGGCTGCTGACCGCTCCGGGCACCTGCGCATCCTCGTGCGGCCCGCCGGCGCCCCGGCGCCGACCGGCGTCGTGCACGTGCGCGACACGCTGCTGCTCGACGACGCCGCCCCGGTCGCCGGCCTGGTCCGGGACGCGTTCGTGCTCACGGCGGACACGCCGCTGCACACCGCCCTGACGCGGATGCGCGAGACGAGCAACCACCTCGCGCTCGTGCACCAGCCGTCCGGCGCCGTCGGCGTCGTGACGCTGGCCGACGTCCTGGCGCGGATCTTCCCGCGCACGGTGGCGGAGCCGGTCGCCGCCGGCTGACGCGGCCCGGCCGCGCGAGCCGGACCCGGCCTCCTACGCCACGGAGGCCGGGTCCAGCGGTCCTCGTCAGGCGCCGACGCCGTCCGGTGCCGGCGTGCCCAGGCTGATCGCCGTGTCGACGACGTCGGTGAGGTCGTGCCGCCGCGCGAACGCCTCGCGCTGGCGCTGGGCGCCCGGGCCGTCCTGCAGGATCTCCGCGACGACGGCCTGCACCTGCGCGTCCTCGCCGTACTCGTCCAGCACGGGACGCAGCAGGTCGAGCAGCTCGGCCACCACGTGACCGGCCGGGGTGGGGCGGCCCGTCGACGGGCTGACCAGCTTCTCCTCCACGCCGAACCGGCTGGCCCGCCACGACCAGGCCCGCAGCTCGGTGACGCCCGCCGGGTGCGGCGGCACGCCGTCGCGGTGCTGCCGGCACGCCGTCTCCACCAGCGCGCGGATCATCGCCGCGATCACCCCGGCCTGCACCGGGTCGAGGACGACGTCGGCCACGCGCACCTCGATGGTGGGCCAGGGGACCGACAGGCGGGCGTCGTAGTAGAGCATGCCGTCGTCCAGCGCGACGCCGGAGCGCAGCACGGCCGCCATGCACCGGTCGTACGCCTCGGCGGAGCCGAAGATCTCGTAGGCGCCGGCGGTGGGCCACCGCGTCCAGGCCTGGTAGCGGTAGCTCGCGAACCCCGACTCGACCCCGTACCAGAACGGGGAGTTGGCGCTGAGGGCCAGGAGCACCGGCAGCCAGACCCGGATGCGGTCGAGCGCCGCGACGCCCTGCTCGCGGTCGTCGACCGCCACGTGCACGTGGAACCCGCAGGTCAGCTGCTCGGCGGCGAGGATCCCGACGTGCCGCTGGATGCGCCGGTAGCGCGCCTCCGGCACCAGGTGCGGCAGCCCTGCGGAGACGGACGTGCCGATGGCGACGGCGCGGCCGCCCACCGCGCGTGCGGCGGCGTCCGCGAGCGTCCGGCCGGTGCGGATGGCGGCGATCTGGTCGGCCAGCGAGGTCTGCGGGGGGCCGACCACCTCGATCTGCTCCTGCTGGAGCTCGAGGGTCAGCGCGTGCCCACCCGGCGCCGTCGCCACCTTCGGCCCGGGTCCGCCCGGCTGCGCCTCGCCCGCGCCGTCCGCGTCCAGCGGCGCGGCGGCGGGCGCCGGCTCCCCGGCGTCGGGCCGCTGCGCGCGCTGCACGGCGTCCTCGCTGGCCGCGAGCGGCTGCCGGCTGCGCGCGTCGACGAGCAGCAGCTCTTCCTCCACGCCGAACGTCCGGACCATCGCGGCTCCCTGCTCCCCGGGCTCCCTACCATCTTCGGCGACGCGCGGCCCGGCCGCAGGTGCGGGTGCCCTGGGCGACGAGCGCCTGCCCGCTCCGCCTGCGGGCGCGGGCCGCCGCCTCCTACGGTGGGCCGCATGGCGGGCGCGACGACGGTCTGGACGGTGGGGCACTCCACGCACCCCCTCGACGAGTTCGTCGCGCTGCTGCAGGCGCACGGGGTGCAGCGGGTGGTGGACGTGCGCACCGTGCCGAGGTCGCGGCGCAACCCGCAGTTCGCCGAGGACGTGCTCGGCCCCGCGCTGCGCGAGCGCGGCCTGGGCTACGAGCGGGTGCCGGCGCTGGGCGGCCTGCGGCACGCGCGCAAGGAGAGCGCCGAGGGGATCAACGGGGCGTGGCGCAACGCCTCGTTCCGCGGCTACGCCGACTACATGCAGACCCCGCAGTTCGCCGACGCGGTCGAGGCGCTCGCGGCCGAGGCTCGCGACGAGCGGCTAGCCGTGATGTGCGCCGAGGCGGTGCCGTGGCGCTGTCACCGCTCGCTGATCGGCGACGCGCTGCTGGTCCGCGGCGTCGAGGTCCTCGACATCATGTCGCCGACGTCGGCGAAACCGCACACGCTCACGTCGTTCGCCGCGGTGGACGGCACACGGGTCTGGTACCCCCCGGAGGACTGACCTCGGCAGACCCCTGGCGCCACAGGGCGGCGGCCTGCCAGGCTGCCCCCGGACCGGCATCGTCGACGGAGGGGGACCATCGTGCAGGTCACGCAGATCGGGACGGCGTTCGCGGTGAGCGACCCGACCGCCGCGGGGGACTGGTTCGCCCAGCGGCTCGGCTTCACCGTGCTCGTCGACCTCGGCTGGTACGTCAGTACGCAGCACCCCGACCGCGAGGAGTTGCGGGTCGACTTCGTGCGGCACGACCACGAGTCGTGGCCGGAGCCGCGGGTGCCGGTGCGCGGTGCGATGGTGGCGCTGGTGGTCGCCGACGTCGACGCCGAGCACGCGCGCCTGGCGGCCGGCGGCGTCGAGGTGCTCAAGCCGCTGGTGACGGAGCCGTGGGGGCAGCGCCGGTTCCAGGCCGCCGGGCCGGACGGGCTGGTCGTCGAGCTGGTGCAGCCCGTGGCGCCGGACCCGGAGTGGCTGGCCGCGCAGGGCCTGGGCGTCTGACCCTCAGCGCCAGGCGTCGTGCCGGGTGTCGCCCCCGGCGATCTGCGCGAGCGGCGTGCCGCACGCGTCGCCGCGCCACGCCTCGACGCCCTCCTTGACCGCCCAGGCGGCGATCACCAGCGCGGCCAGCGGGTCGGCCCACCACCAGCCGAGCGTGCTGTTCAGGACCAGGCCCACCAGCAGCACGCCGGACAGCCAGGCGCACAGCAGGGTCTGGTGCGAGTCGGCGACGGCGGACGCCGAGCCGAGCTCGCGGCCCGTGCGGCGCTCGAACCACGACAGGCCCGGCATGACGGCGAGGCTGACCGCGGCGAGCACGATGCCGACGGTCGAGCCGTCGGGCTCGGCGGCGCCCAGGAGGGTGCGGGCGGCCTCGACCGTCACGAAGGCGGCCAGCGCGAGGAAGGCGACGGCGATCAGCCGCATCGCCGTCCGCTCGCGGGCCTCGGGGTCGCGGCCGGCGAACTGCCACGCGACCGCCGCCGCCGAGAGCACCTCCACCACCGAGTCGAGGCCGAAGCCCACGAGCGCGGTCGACGACGCGGCCCGGCCCGCGCCGAGGGCGACGACGGCCTCGACGACGTTGTAGGCGATGGTCGCCCCGACCACCGCCCGCACGCGCCGCTGCAGCGTGCGGCGGCGCTCCGGCGTCGGCATGCCGGTCATGCGCAGGTGCAGTCGGGGCCGCAGCACGCCGGGTCGACGGCGAGCACGAGCCGCAGCAGGTCGCCCAGCGCGGGCGCCAGGTGCGTGTCGGCGAGCCGGTACCAGGTGCGCCGCCCGTCGCGGACGCCCTCGACGAGCCCGCAGCCGCGCAGGCACGCCAGCTGGTTCGACATGACCTGGCGGGAGACACCGAGCGCGTCGGCCAGGTCGGACGGGTACGCGGGCGCCTCGCGCAGCACCAGGAGGATGCGCGTGCGGGTCTCGTCGGACAGGGCGTGGCCCAGCCGGGCCAGGGCCGCGGTGTGCGTGAGGGTCACCGTCGGCGCGGGCGCCTCCGGCTGGACGACGGGCTGGGGTGCCATGGGGCCGACGGTACAGCGAATCGTGTATTCACGGAACCCTGTACCCCCTGCCCTGTCGGACGCCGGAGCGCCCGCCTAGCGTGGGTGCATGACCGCGTCCCCCGGTGCGTTCGACGTCCGGCCGGCGACCGCCGACCGGTTCGACGACATCGCGACGATGCTCGGTCCCCGGCGGCCGGGGGCGGTCGCCTGCTGGTGCCTGAGCCACCGGATCGACCCGAGGCTCAACCAGCAGCTCGGCCCCGAGGCGCGCCGCGACCACGTCCGGGAGCTCGCGGCGCGTCCGGTCGCGCCGGGCGTCCTCGCCTACCGCGGGGACGTCGTCGTCGGCTGGTCGGGCGTCGCGCCGCGCGCCGAGGTGCACTCGATCGCGCGCAGCAGCCGCATCCCGGCCCTCGACGACCTGCCGGCCTGGTCGATCTGGTGCGTCCGGACGCGCGCCGGGCACCGCGGCCAGGGCGTGGGCCGGGCGCTCGTCGCCGGCGCCGTCGACTTCGCCCGGCAGCACGGGGCGCCCGTCGTCGAGGCGTATCCGGTCGACAACGCCGGCCGGCGGGTCGACACGACGCTCGCGTTCGTGGGCACCCGGCGCCTGTTCGAGTCCGTGGGCTTCGCCAAGGTCGCCGACACCGCTGCCACCGCCGCGGGCATGCCGCGCATCGTCGTGCGCCGGGACCTGCGCTGACGCCGTCGCGCCCGCTGACGCGTCACCCCGGCACCGACACCCCGCTGGCGCCGTCGCCCCAGCCGTCGCCCCCGTCCGCCGTCCCGCCGTCCCGCCCCCGGCACCGGTCTGTTCGGTGATTCGTTGGCTGATCGGCGATCCGGATCGCCGATCAGCCAACGAATCACCGAACGGACGAGGAGTCGGCCCGCACCCCGCCGTCGCGCACCACCGCCGGCACCACCCGCACGAGCACGACCATCGCGACGAGCTCGACGAGCGTCTGCGTCACCACCGCGAGCGGCGCGAGGTCGAGCGCGGCCGGCAGGGCGAGGGCCAGGGGCAGCACCACCAGCGAGTTGCGGGTCGCGGCGGAGAACAGGACGGCGCGCCGGCCGGGCACGTCCAGTCGTGCCGCGCGTCCGACCAGCGCGCCGACGCCGACGGCGAGCACGGCGAACGCGACGTAGACGGGCACGACGCGCACCAGCTCGACGACGCGGGAGCCCACCGCCGCGACCTGCGAGCCGACCACCACCGCGAGCGTCGCCATCATCAGCGGCACCATGGCCCCCGCCGCCGCGCCCTCGACCGCACGGCCGGCCCGGTGCCGGCGCGCCAGCCCCTGCACCGCCGCGGCGCCGGCGAGCGGCAGGACGATCAGCAGCGCGAACGCCTCGACGAAGGGCCCGACGTCCACCACCGCGACCACGTCGGCCCCGGCGAACAGCCACAGGTAGACCGGCAGCAGGAGCACCTGCACCACCATCAGCAGGGGCGCGGCCGCGAGCAGCCGGGCGCGCGCCCCGCCGGCCAGGCCGGTGAACACGATGACGTAGTCGACGCACGGCGTCAGCAGCACCAGCAGCACGCCCAGCAGCAGGCCCGGGTCGTCGGCGACGAGCCGCGACAGCCCCAGCACGACCGCCGGCACCGCGACGAAGTTCGCCGCCAGCACCGCGGCCAGGAACCGGACGTCGCGGGACGCGCGCCCCACCTCGACCAGCGGCACCCCGAGGAACGTGGCGAACAGCAGCAGCGCGAGCACCGGGGTGATGGCGTGCTCGAGCGCCGGCGCGGCGCGCGGCGCCGCCAGCCCCGCCAGGGCGCCGAGGCCGATGGCGGCGAGGTACAGGGCGACCTGGTGGTCGTCCCACCAGCCGACGAGGCGCCTCATCGCGTCCCGTCGCCGCGGCCGGGTCCGACGATCGCCGGAGCCCGCGGCGCCGGAACCCGCGGCGCCGGTGCGTCCGTCGGGGCGTCCGTCGGTGCGACGCGCTGGAAGATGCGCACCACCGCACGGTAGACGGTGCGTCGCGCCCGGGGGACCCGCCTCGGGGGCCCGGGGAACGCTGTTACCCTCGCACAGACGTCCGCCCGCTCCTCAGCGGGCTCGCCGCCGGCCCGCCGGCGGCACCGGCCCACCCCGACAGCCGAGGGATCCGATGCGCACCGCACCCACCGATGACGGCCAGTCGGCCGTGGGCGGCATCGACTTCGGCGACGGCGCGTGGGCGATGTGGGGCGAGATCGACTGGTCGGTCCTGGTGCGCGTGGAGCGCGAGGCGCGCGAGCACCTGGCCGGCGTGGGCGAGGGGCTCACGATCGACGTCGCACGCGTGACCTTCCTGGACTCCGCGGGGCTGCGCCTGCTGGCGCGCGCCGCCGCGACCACCAGGGTGCGGCTGGCGGGGCTGACCGACGCCGTCCTGGAGCCGCTGGAGCTGGCGGGCCTCGACACGCTGTTCGAGGTCGACGCGCCCGCGTCCTGACCCGCCGCAGCGCGGCGCCCCGCCGCCCGCCGACGTCAGTCGATCGGGAACGTGACCCAGATGTGCTTGTGCTCCTCGGTGACGTACCACCCGACGTCGAGGGCCAGCGTGCGCGCCAGGTGCAGGCCGAGCCCGCCGGCGCCCGGGATGCGCTCGCCGGCGTACACGGGCACGGAGCCCCGGTCATGGTCGGCGACGTCCAGGAGCCAGGAGGTGTCGTCGGCCAGCAGCGTGACGATGGTCGGCGGCAGGCCGTGCTCGAGCGCGTTGGTCGCGAGCTCCGAGGCGACCAGGACCACCTTCTCCGGCGTCTGCGCCAGCCCGACGCCCTCGCCGTCGTTCGGGCGCAGGATCGGCGCGAGACCCGCGCGCATGCGCGTGAGCTCAGCGAAGGAGTCGAGGTTCCAGCGCTCGACGAGCCGGTAGCGCCCGGGCGGGCGGGTCCGCGGAAGACCGGCGTCGGTCTCCGGGGTCTCCAGGGGATCTGTCTGCGGTGTCACAGCGTGATCGTTCTCATGACGGTCGGAGGGTTGCCGTGCGTCAGAACGAGAGGAGCCGCCGACGCGCTGTGGCAAGGTCGTGTGGACGATCCCACGATAGCGGCGCCGCCGCATCCGGAGCGGCGCCGCGCCCGCGCGGCTCCTGCCAGGTCGCGGGCGCCGCGCCGGCCGAGCTCCGGCGGAGCGTGGCGGCCGAGTTTGGTGGCCCAGCGCGGCGGCCGAGCGTGGGGGCCGAGCCGGCGGGCGACCGCCGGCTCCGGGCGACCGGCCCAGCCGGACCGTGCATGATGTGCGACGAGACGGGCGCGGCCCCGTCAGCCTGAGGAGGGCACAGATGGTGAAGGACGGCACGCAGCTGCCGACGCGCGTGCCCCGGGACGTAGGCGCGCTGTCGACCCAGACCGCGCTGCAGGCCGCGCGCATCGGCACGTTCGAGTGGGACCTGCGCACCGGGATCCTGCACTGGGACCGGCGGCTGCTCGAGATGTTCGGGTACGACGACGGCACGTTCGACTACACCATCGAGGGCTTCAACCGGCGGCTGCACCCGGACGACCTGCCCCGGGTCACGGAGGCGCTGCAGCACGCGCGCGACACCTGCGGCGAGTACTTCGCGGAGTTCCGGGTGCAGCTGCCCGACGGCACCGCGCGCTGGGTCGCCGCGCGGGGCCACGCCGTCGCCGGCGCCGACGGCACCGCCACCCGGCTCATCGGGGCGGCCTACGACACGACCGCCACGCAGGACGGCGAGGCACGGGTCGAGCGGGTGCTCGAGGCCATGCCGTCCGCGTTCTTCTTCCTCGACCGGCAGTGGCGGTTCACCTACGTCAACGCCGAGGCCGAGCGCGTGCTGTCCAACCCCCGCTCGCGCCTGCTCGGCGGGGTGGTCTGGGACCTGTTCCCCGCCGCGATCGGGCTCGACTTCGAGCGCTACTACCGCCACTCGATGGACACCGGCGAGCCGGTGCGGTTCGAGGAGTACTACCCCGCCCCGCTGGACCGCTGGTACGAGGTCCGGGCGTGGCCCAGCCCGGACGGCCTCTCGGTGTACTTCCTGGAGATCACGGCCCGCAAGGAGGCCCAGGACCGGCTGGCCCGGGCCGCGGCACAGGCGCAGCTGGCTGCACGCGTGAGCGCCGAGCTCTCCGAGACCCTCGACGTCGAGCAGGTCGTGGCCCGCCTGACCCAGCTCGTGGTGCCCGCCCTGGCCGACTGGTGCGTCGTCAGCCTCGTGGAGGACGACGACGGCGCTGTGGGCGGCCGCCGCCAGCACGACGCGGCGTCGTGGCCCGTCGACGGGCGCCGCGTCCGCGACGCCGGCGCCTGGCACGTCGACCCGCAGGCCCGCCCGCTGGCCGAGCGGTACGCGCAGGTGCGCCTGTCCCAGCTCAAGGACGACTCGTTCCTGCGGCGCGCCCTGACCGGGCGCCGGGCCGTCGAGATCGAGGGGCCGGCCACGCCGGCCGTCCAGGCCGTGCTGCAGCCGGGCGAGGCGCGCGACCTGATCGCCCGCCTCGCCCCGGCGTCGGGCGCCGCGCTGCCGCTGCGGGCGCGCGGCCGCACCGTCGGCGCGCTGAGCCTGTTCCGCGGCGCCGGCCGCGCGCCCCTGACGGCGGAGGAGGTGGCCACCGCGGAGGACGTCGCCGGGCGCGCCGCCCTGGCCCTGGACAACGCCCACCTCTACCGCGACCAGCGGCACGTGGCCGAGGGCTTCCAGCGCTCCCTGCTGACCCCGCCCGTGCAGCCCGACCACGTCCAGATCGCGGTGCGCTACCACCCCGCCGCGCACGCCGCGCAGGTGGGCGGCGACTGGTACGACGCCTTCATGCAGCCCGACGGCGGCACCGTCGTCGTCATCGGCGACGTCGTCGGCCACGACCTGGCCGCCGCCGTCACCATGAGCCACGTGCGCTCGGCGCTGCGCAGCATCGCCGTGACCACCGGCGCCGGCCCGGCCGAGGTGCTGCAGCGGGTCGACCAGGCGCTGCGCACGCTCCAGGCCGACGCCGTCGCCACCGCCGTCGTCGCCCGCATCGAGCAGACCGAGGACGAGGAGCGTCGCGGCGTCACCCGGGTGCGCTGGTCGAGCGCGGGCCACCCGCCGCCCATGCTCGTCACCGCGGACGGCGAGGTGTCGCCGCTGACGGACGGGCGGCCCGACCCGCTGCTCGGCATCATGCCCGACGCCCCCCGCACCGAGGCCGTGGTCGAGATCGCCCGCGGGGCCACCGTCGTGTTCTACACGGACGGCCTCGTCGAGCGGCGCGACCAGCACCTGCGCGACGGCATCGAGCGGCTGCGGACCACGCTGGACGACCTCGCCGGGCTGGGGCTGGACGACCTGTGCGACGAGGTCGTGGCCCGGCTGCTGCCCGAGCGGCCCAGCGACGACGTCGCGCTCGTCGCCATCCGCCTGCACCCGCAGGACCGCCCGCGCCCGGCCGAGGCCGGTCCCGGCAGCGTGCCTGATGCCGTGGCACGTCTCGAGGTGACGGAGCGGCGCGCATGACCGTGGATGCCGGACGCCCGTCGCCGTCCGAGAGGCCGACGAGCCCCAGGGCGACTACCGTCTCTCGCGTGCCAGCCCGCGAGCCCGTCGACGTGACGCGCTCGCTGCCTGCTACCCGCTCGCTGCCCGCGACGCCCGCCTCCATCGCCGAGGCGCGCCACTGGGTCACCGAGCAGGCGCGCGCGGCCGGTGCGCCGGCGCGGACGGTCGACGCCGTGGTGCTCGCCACCAGCGAGATGGTGACCAACGCCGTGCGCCACGCGGCCGGGACCCGCACCGTCGTCGTGACGGTCCGCAGCCACGCCGGCGACCTGCGCCTGGAGGTGCACGACGCCAGCGCGTCGGTGCCGCAGCCGCGGTCGGGCCGCGCCGGGCTGCCCGGGGGACACGGCCTGCACATCATCGACGCCGTGTCCGGCACCTGGGGGTGGCGGCCGCAGCCCGACGGCGGCAAGGTCGTCTGGGCCACGTTCACCTGGTGACGGTGCGGCCCGGCTCCTCGGCGGCCTAGACCCTCGGCGACCTGGGCCCTCGGCGACCTGGGCCCTCGGCGTCCTAGGCCGGGGAGCCTCCGCCGAGCACGTGGTGCAGCGCCGCGAAGCCCGCCGTGCCGACGGCGGTGGCCACCGCCCCCCAGCCGAGCACGGCGGTCAGCCGGCGGCCGGGCCGGCCCAGCGCGACCGCGAGCACCGCGGCGACGACGGCGAACACGACGGCGTCGTCGACGTACCCGAGCACCGCCAGGTAGGTGACGAGCGCCTCGGCCAGCCAGCAGCCCACGAGCAGCCCCGCACCGAGCCCGCGCAGGCGGCCGGTCCCGGCCCGCCACTGCCGGCCGGCCCAGCCGAACACCGGCCCGCCGACCGCGCCGGCCACCCCCCAGAGCGTGATCGCGCCGACGCCGACGGGGAACCCGCGCAGGTCCGCCGTCACGTAGTAGCCGGCCACCTCCGCCGCGCACGCGAGCAGGCCCGCCAGCGCCGCGACCCCGCCGCGCCGCGCGAGCGCGCCCACCAGGAACGGCGCCACCAGCCACGGGCTGACCGCGTTGGTCAGGCCGGCGAACGCCGTGCCGCCCAGCAGCGTCTGGCCGAGCGAGGTGAGGGCACCCACGCCCAGGCCCGCGGCGACGGCGACGGCGAGGACGGCCGGTGCGGGGCGACCTCCGCGGTCGGATCCCGTCGGGGTTCGTCGCGCGACGGTCCGCAGACCGCGACGAACCCCGACGGGATCCGGAGCTGCGGGGGGAGGGGTGTGCGGCCCCGGTGCGGCGGGCCGGGCAGCTGGGTGGGGTGCTGGGTGGGGCGCGGAGGAGGTCACGGTGCCCATCCGACCGCAGCGGCGCGGCGGCGTCGTCAGGCCGTGGGGGGAGCGGCCCGCGGCCGGGCGTCCACCCGCGGGCGGACGGGCCGATCCGGGGGCGCCAAGAAACTATCCACTGTGTAGTTTTGGCGCTAGGCTGGCAGCGCTTTCATCGGATCCCGCCGGACTTCTGTGTCGAAACCGGCGGAAGTGAAGGACGTCAGACCAAAGGAGCTCGCCATGCCCGTCACCTCCGTGCAGCTGTACTCGCTGCGCGACGCCATCGCCGAGGACCTCGACGCCGCCGTCGCGCGCGTCCGGGAGATCGGCTACCAGCACGTGGAGCCGTACGCGTTCGTCGAGCGCGTGGCCGACTTCGAGCGCGCGCTGGCCGCGACCGGGCTCCAGGCCCCGTCCGGCCACGCCGCCGTCATCGACGCCCCCGACCCCGACGTCGTCTTCGACGCCGCGGCGCGCCTGGGGATCGGGATCGTCATCGACCCGTTCGTCCCCACGGACCGCTGGCAGACCGCCGACGACGCCAAGAAGATCGCCGACCGCGTCAACGAGCTCACCGCCCGGGCTGCCACGCACGGCCTGCGCTTCGGCTACCACAACCACCAGTGGGAGTTCACGAACAAGGTCGACGGCCGCTCGGTCTTCGAGCTCTTCGCCGAGCACCTCGCCCCCGAGGCGGTCCTGGAGGTCGACACGTTCTGGGCGACCGTCGGCGGCGCCGACGCTCCGGCCGTGCTGCGCTCCCTCGGCGACCGCGTCGTGGCGATCCACGTCAAGGACGGCGAGGTCTCGGGCGACATCGCCACCGTGCTGCCGTCGAGCGAGAGCGCGCTGGTGGTGCCGGACGCCCTGCGCGCCGCGTTCGAGAACCAGACCCCCGCGGGGCAGGGCGACGTCGACGTGCCGTCGATCCTCGCCGCCGCCCCGGACGCGATCCGCGTCGTGGAGTTCGACGCCTACAAGGGCGACGTCTTCGAGGGCATCGCGCAGTCCCTCGCCTGGCTGCAGGAGAACGACAAGTGAGCCGGCTGGGCACCCCGGTCGGGGTCGGCATCATCGGTGCCGGCAACATCTCGACCCAGTACCTCGAGAACCTGACCAAGTTCGCCGACGTCGAGGTCCGCATGGTCGCCGACCTGCTGCTCGACCGGGCCAGGGCGCAGGCCGAGGCCTACGGCGTGCCGGCGCACGGGACCGCCGAGCAGCTGCTCGCGCGCGACGACATCCAGATCGTCGTCAACCTGACCGTCCCGGCCGTGCACACCGAGATCGGTCAGCGCGCCGTCGCGGCCGGCAAGCACGTGTGGAGCGAGAAGCCGCTCGCCACCGACCGCGCGTCGGCCGTCGAGCTCCTCGAGGCCGCGGCGGCGCAGGGCGTGCGCGTGGCCTGCGCCCCGGACACCGTCCTCGGCGCGGGCATCCAGACGGCGCTGCGCGCCATCGCCCGCGGCGACATCGGCGAGCCGCTCACCGCGACGACGATGTTCCACGTGCCGGGCCCCGAGGCGTGGCACCCGGACCCCGACTTCCTGTACGCCACGGGTGCCGGCCCGCTGTTCGACATGGGCCCGTACTACGTCACGACCCTCGTGCACGCCCTCGGCGCCGCCGCCCGGGTGCAGGCCGTGTCGTCGAAGTCGCAGGACCGCCGCACGATCGGCTCCGGCCCGCGGGCGGGCGAGACGTTCCCGGTCGAGGTGCCGACGCACCACGCGGCGCTCATCGAGTTCCGCGGCGGGCAGTCGGCGCAGTCGACGTTCTCCTTCCAGCACGCGCTGCCGCGCGCCGGCTTCGTCGAGATCAACGGCACGCTCGGCACGATCTCGCTGCCGGACCCGAACACCTTCGAGGGCGACTCGACGCTCTGGCGCTACGGCCAGGGCGGGCCGACGACGATCCCGGCGACGGGCTCGACCTGGGGCCGCGGGACGGGCGTCGTCGAGCTGGCGCGCGCGATCCGCGAGGGGCGGCCGGAGCGGGCCTCCGGCGCCGTCGCGCTGCACGTCCTCGACGTGCTGCTCGCGATCCGGGACGCCGCGCAGTCCGGGAGCGCCGTCGAGGTGCCCTCGAGCATCGACGCGATCCCGCCGCTGCCGGAGGACTTCGACCCGGCCGCCGCGACGTCCGCCTGACGGACGACGGCGACCAGGGGCGGGACCGGTCACGGTCCCGCCCCTGGTCGCGTCAGTCGTCCGACGACGGCGCGGGCGCCGCGGGAGGCGCCGCGGGCGCCGACGCGGGCACGAGGCGCTCGAGCAGGCTCAGGACCCGTGCGCCGTCGACAGCCCCGGGGTCCAGCAGCCACTGCACCTGCAGGCCGTCCGACGCGGCGATGGCCAGCGAGGCCAGGTCGCGCGCGTCGATCTCGGGGTCGATCCGCCCGGCCTCCTGGTCCTCGCGCACGAGGTCGGCGAGCTTGGCGCGCACGCGGGCGAACCTGGCGCGCACGAACTCCCGCGTGACCGGGTGCCCCTCCTGGGCGGCGTCCGCCATGAGCACCGTGTAGAGCTGGACCAGCCCGGGCACCGACCGGTTGCGCTCGGCGCTGTCGCGCATGTCGCCCACGGCCGAGCCGGGCCGCCCGCCCGCGCCGCGCTGGCGCCCCTCGTGCTCGTCGTACACCGCGACCAGCAGCTCGTCCCGGGACGGGAAGTAGTGCCGCAGCGCGGCGTGCGAGATCCCCAGCGAGTCCGCCACCGACCGGAGCGACGACGCGTCGACGCCCTTCTCGGCGACCATGCGGATCACCTCGTCCAGGATCTGCGCCCTGCGAGCCGCGCCCTTCGCGTAGCCGCGCGCGCGCGGGCGGGGATCCTCCGCTGCCGTCACGGTGCCAACCTACCCAGCCGGGGCCCGGCCCCGGGCTCCGTCGGCCCTCACCGGGCGGCGCCGAGCCGGCCGCCGGCGGCCGCCGCGGCGAAGAGGCGGTAGGCCGACGACCCGACGGGCACGGTGACGGCGGTCGTCGCCGCGCCGGCCGTGATCTCGACGGACGCCGCGCCGTCGTAGGCGGGGTGCGGGGCGAGGCGGAGCCGCTCCGGCGTGCTCAGCGGGACCACGAGCCGCGACGCCGAGTGCACGGGCCTGGTGCCGCGGACGAGCCAGTCGTGCCGGCCGAAGACCTCCATCGTGTCGGCGTCGCCGGCCACGACCGCGCCGTGCAATGTCATGGGCGACAGGGCGTGCGACAGGCGCCGGGCGCCGAGCACGCCCGGACGCGACGGCGCGACGCGCTGCCGGCCGTGCCACGCCCACAGGCCCAGGTCCGGGCGCGGGCGCGACGCCTCGCGGAAGTCGCCGGCCAGCGCCGTGTCGTCGCGGCCGAGGGCGAGCGGCGCCGGCGGGTGGGCGCGGGCGGCGGCCAGCAGGGCCCAGCCGGTGGTGGTGGGCCCGGCCACGGCGGTCGCGACGCGCAGGTGGTCCACGAGCCGGTCGACGGTGGCCCGGGCGGAGGCGTTGTAGCGCACCGTGAGCGCCGCGCCGTCCGTCGTGCGCACGGTGAGCCTGCCGTCCAGGAGGTCGACCGTGTGGCGGACGGTCGCGACCTGGTGGAACGCCACGCCGCGGACGCCGTAGCCCGCGGCGCCCGCCGCGTGCCGTGCTCCTGGTCCGTCGCCGCCGCGGCTGAGGACCACCAGCCGAGCCGGCTCCACCACGAGCAGGTGGTCGTACAGGTCCATCTCCGGCGTCGCGTCCCGGCGCGCGATGTTCCGCGGCACCTTCAGCACCAGCTGCGCCGACGCGAAGTCGATCGGGTGGTCGCGGTACAGCCGCGGCACGTCGTCGCCGCCGCGCACCTCGTCGATCCACGGGCCGAAGCGGTCGTACTCGCGGGTGCGGGCGTCGGTGGCCGTCATCGTGGTCCCTCGGTGGGGGCGTCCCGGCTGCTGCGCGGGGTGCTCGTCCCACGGTATCGCCGGCGCGCGGCCGAGCCGCGGGTGGTCGGACGCCGGCGCCCGGGAGGATCGGGCCATGGAGGACCCTCGCGGCGGTGCTGCCCACCCGGTGCGCCGCTGACGGCGCACGAGCGTGCCCTGCTCGAGCGCCTCTGCGCCGGCGCGCGGCCCGGGGGCGCCGGAGGCCCGCGCGCAGCTGGCGACCGCGCGCTGGGGCGGCAAGGACCACGACGGCGACGCGTGCCTCCGCATCCCGCTGCACGGCGGCGGCCGGATCGCCACCCTCGACGTCGTCGACGGCGCCGAGGCGCTGGGCCGGCTCGAGCTGTGGGTCCGCGACGGGCGCCTGCACTCGGTCGACCACAGCACCTTCGCCGAGACGGCGGCCGCGGCGCTCCCCGAGGTGGACCGGCTCGCCGGGCCGTGACCGGCGCGGCTCACGCGCCGCCGTCGGCCTCCAGCCCGCGGCACAGCAGCCGCACCGTCTGCCGGACGCCCTCCCGCGGCGCCTCCCGCCAGTCGTCGGCCACGGGCGGCAGGCTCGTCGAGCGTGGGTAGCGCTCGGTGAGGTCGGGGACCAGCCGCCGCGTCGCCGCCGCCCGCTCGCGCCACGCCGCAGCCTCGCCGTCGGCCATGCCGCGGTACGCGGCGGCGGTCTGGGCCGACGCGCGCACCGTCGCGTACAGCGCGGTGACGACGGCGGCGCGGCGCGGCGGCGCGATGCCGTGGCGCTCCAGGACGGCGAGCAGGCGCTCCAGCCAGTCCTGCTCCTGCGGGCCGCCCGAGGCCTGCGCCCACGGCACCTCGGCGAGCCAGGGGTGGGCCACGTGCAGGTCGAACAGCCGCAGCGCCCACGCCTCGACGTCGTCGGCGAGCGCCGGCCCCGCGTCGTCCCAGGCCGGCATCACCGACGCGTGGTCCTGCATGAGCGCGACGAGCTGCTCCTTGGACCCCACGTAGGGGTACAGGCCCATCGCGCTGACGCCGACGCGCGCGGCGACCGCGCGCGTGGAGACGCCGGCGAGCCCCTCGGCGTCCGCCAGCGCGACGGCGGCGTCCAGCACGGCGTCCAGCGCGAGCTGCGGGCGCGGGCCGCGGCGCGGGGACGGGGGAGCGGCGCCGCGGTGGCGCCACAGCCGGCGCACGTGTGCCTCGGCGTCCGAGGCGGGGCTCTTGTCGGTGGTTCCCATAGTCCTTACAGTGTATAGCGTTTCGTCGCCGCAGAGGAGGACCCATGCCCACCGCCACGCTGCACGACGGCGCCGCCGTCGACGTCGCCGTGCTCGGCGACGGTCCCGCCGTCCTGCTGCCGGTCGGCACCGCCGTCGTCGAGGGCGCGGCGGCCGAGCAGGCCCGCGCCTGGGGCGCCGACCCGAACCCCGGCCGCACGCTGGCCACGGCGCTCGCGGACGCGGGCTTCCGGATCGTCGCTGCCGACTACGAGGGTCACCTCGCCGCCCACCCCAAGCCGCTCACGCTCACTGCCGACGCCGTGGCCACCGACCTGCTGGCCGTCGCCGACGCGGCCGGCGTCGACCGGTTCGCCTGCTACGGATACTCCTGGCTGGCGCTGGCGGCCTTGCAGCTCGCCCTGCGCACCGACCGCCTCACGGGGCTGGCGATGGGCGGCTTCCCGCCGCTCGGCGGCCCGTACGCGGCGATGCTCGAGGTCACCCGCGCCACCCATCGCATGGCCGTGGCCTACCGGCAGTCGCCGCCGCCCCGGCGGGAGGTGGCGCCCGGCGACTGGGACTCCGTCGAGGTCACGCTCAGCCCCGAGCAGACGCAGCAGTACGTCACGCTCTACGAGTCGCTGCGCGGGTTCGACGAGGCCGCCGCCCTCGACCGCGTCACCGTGCCGCGCCTGGCGTTCGTCGGCGAGCGGGACGACATCGACTACGGGCCGCGCTGGGGCGGCGTGCGCGTGGTCATCGCGGGCGCGGTGCGTGCCCACCGGGCCGAGCTCGAGGCGCGCGGCTGGCAGGTGGCGGTGGTACCGGGCGCCGACCACCTGCGCGCCATGCAGCCCGACGCCGTGCTGCCGGTGCTGCTGCCGTGGCTCCGGGCCGCGACGGCGACGAGCTGAGCCATGTTCGAGTACAAGGTGGTCGAGCTCCGCGAGACGCTCGTCGCGGCAAGCTCTCCGGCGACCGGCTGCGGGCTTTATCTACCGATCGGTAGGTAGAGTGGTGGCCGGCCCGACGGCGGGCCGCCCGGCGGCGCCACGAGCCGCCCGGGGCATCGCGCGACGAAGGGTGGCGACGTGGACGCAGTGCTGTTCGGAGCGGCGTACTACGACGAGTACATGCCGACCGACCGGATCGAGACCGACATGGCGATGATGCGCGACGCGCACCTCAACGTCATCCGGATCGCCGAGTCGACGTGGAGCACCCTGGAGCCGCAGCCCGGCGTCTTCGACTTCACGCACGTGGACCGCGCGCTCGACGCCGCGGAGACGTTCGGCCGCAAGGTCATCGTCGGCACGCCCACCTACGCGGTGCCCACCTGGCTGGTCGCCGCGCACCCGGACGTGCTGGCGGTCACCGACCGCACCGACGCCCCGCGCTACGGCGCCCGGCAGATCATGGACATCACGAACCCCGCCTACCGGTTCTACGGCGAGCGGGTGATCCGCCGGCTGCTGGAGCACACGGCCCACCGCGAGCACGTGATCGGCTTCCAGGTCGACAACGAGACCAAGTACTACGACGCCGCCTCGCGCTCGGTGCAGGCCGGGTTCGTCAAGTACCTCCAGCAGAAGTTCGACGGCGACCTGGCCGCGCTCAACCGCACGTTCGGCCTCGACTACTGGTCCAACCGGATCGACGCCTGGGAGGACTTCCCGGACGTGCGCGGCACCGTCAACGGCTCGCTCGCCGCGGAGTTCGACAAGTACCGCCGCACACTGGTCGAGGAGTACCTCGCCTGGCAGGCCGGCATCGTGCGCGAGTACGCCCGCGACGACCAGTTCGTCACCCAGAACTTCGACTTCGACTGGGCCCCGGGCTGGTCGTACGGCCTGCAGCCCGCCGTCGACCACTTCAGGGCCGCCCGCGCCGTCGACCTGGCCGGCACGGACATCTACCACCCCACGCAGTCGCGCCTGACGGGCAAGGAGATCGCCTTCGGCGGCGACATGACCCGCTCGATCAAGGGCGGCGCCAACTACCTGGTGCTCGAGACCCAGGCGCAGGGCCAGATGGGCTGGCTGCCCTACCCGGGCCAGCTGCGCCTGCAGGCGTACAGCCACCTGGCCAGCGGCGCGCTCGGCGTCATGTACTGGCACTGGCACTCCATCCACAACTCCTTCGAGACGTACTGGAAGGGCCTGCTCAGCCACGACCTCGAGTCGAACCCGACGTACGAGGAGGCCGGCGTCTTCGGCGCCGAGGTCGAGCGGCACGCCGCGTCGTTCACCGGGCTGCGCAAGGCCAACCGCGTCGCGGTGATGGTGAGCAACGAGGCGCTGACCGCGCTGAGGTGGTTCACGCTGGAGCGCGGCTTCGTCGAGGGCGCCTACGGCCCGTCGGTGGGCTACAACGACGTGCTGCGGTGGGTCTACGACGCGCTGTTCGAGCTCAACGTCGAGGTCGACTTCGTGCCCTTCGACGCGCAGGACCTCGCCCACTACGCCATGGTGCTCACCCCGGCGCTGTACGCGGCGCCGCAGGCCACGATCGACGCGCTGCGCGCCTACGTCGAGCAGGGCGGCCACCTGGTCTCCACGTTCCGCACCGCCGTCGCCGACGAGCACGTCACCGTCTGGCACGACCGCGCCCCGCACGGCCTCACCGACGTCTTCGGCGCCACCTACAACCAGTTCTCCACGCCCGACGGCGCGCGGCTGGCGTTCCGCGGCGCGCTCGCGGAGCTGGCCGGCGGGGAGGCGGCGCCGGAGGCGAAGGCGGTGCTCGAGCTGCTGACGCCCACCGACGGCGCCGAGGTGCTCGCCACCTACGACCACCCGGCGTGGTCGCGGTACGCCGCCGTCGTGCGCAACGCGTTCGGCGCCGGCACGGCGACCTACCTCGCCACGATGACCGACCCCGAGACGCTGCGCGGGGTGCTGGCGCGGCTGGTGCGGGACGCCGGGCTGTGGGAGTGGCCGCAGGAGCTGGCGACGACGGCGCCGCGCGTGGCCGTCCGCCGCGGCACCAACGGCCGCGGCAACCCGCTGACCTACCTGCTCAACTACTCCGGCGAGGCCGTGACCCTGGACGCCCCGGTGGCCGGCACGTCGGTGCTCACCGGCGACGCCGTCGAGCAGGGGCAGCCGCTCACGGTCGGCGCCTGGGACCTGGTGGTGCTCGAGGGCTGACGCCTGGGCGCCTGGGCGCGCGGCGGCCCGGCGGCCCCGGCGGCCCCGGCGGCCCGGCGGCTCGGACCGGCCGCCCTTAGCAACCGGCCGCCCAGGCGCTCGGCGGCCCTGGGCGACGCACGACGGCCCGTCCCGCAGCTGCGGGACGGGCCGTCGTCGTCCGTCCGAACCCGCGGCTGCCGGTGGGGCCGGCGGGCGAGCTCGGCAGTTTGTCGCGAGCTCGGCAGCTCGAGGTGCCGACCTCACGACGAAGTGCCGATCTCAGCGGGCAGGGGGCAGGACGGCGATCGGACGGGCCAGCGAGCCGGCCCCGCCCGTCGGGGTCAGCGACGCCGGCCGGCCCCGCCCGTCGGGGCCAGCGAGCCGGCCCCGTTCTTCGGGATCAGCGAGGCCGGCCGGACCTGCCCATGCCTCGGATGCCGGCGCCCCTCGGTCGTCTGTTCGGTGATTCGTTGACTGATCGGCGATCCGGATCACCGATCAGCCAACGAATCACCGAACAGAGTGGTGCGGCCCCCGCAGCCGTCGCACGACGACGCCGCCGGGCGGGCACGAGGCCCGACCGACGGCGTCGGAAGGAGCGCGGTCCGCCGGTGCGCGCTCGACCGGCACTCAGCGCGTGGCCGTCGCCCGGCGTCACGCGCTCGGCCGGCACTCAGCGCGTGGCCGTCGCGCGGCGTCACGCGCTCGGCGCGGCCGTCATGCGGTCACCGCGCTGCCGTCACGCGCTCGGCACGCTGTCACCGCGCCGGTCAGCGCCGGTCAGCGCCGGTCGGCACCGGTCAGTGCACCGACCTGATCCGCACGATGGCAAGCGCACCGAGCAGCGCGGCGACGATCGCGACCGGGAAGACCAGCGAGTAGCTGCCGGTGGCCACGACCAGCGACGAGGTGATGAGCGGGCCCACGGTCTGGCCGGCGGTGGTGGACAGGTTGAGGATGCCGAGGTCCTTGCCGGCCTCCTCCTGGTTCGGCAGCACGTCCACGTTGAGGGCCTGGTCCACCGAGGTGTAGATGCCGTAGCCGAGGCCGGCGATGCCGGCGAACAGGTACATGCCCAGGGTGGTGGGCATGATCCACGGCATCGCGATGCCGACGGCGAACATGACGCTGGACAGCACGACCGGCAGCTTGCGGCGGCCGATGACGTCGGAGACGGGGCCGGCGACGACGGCGCCGACGAGCGAGACGACCAGCAGGATGACCGACATCGTCGCGATGGTCGCGGCGGACTCCTCGGTCGTCTGGCCCAGGTGGTCCTGCACGATGTACAGCTGGTACGCCATGATCATCTGGTAGCTGACCAGCATGAACAGGCGGCCGCCGAAGGCCAGGTAGAAGTCCGGCGCGTTGCGCGGCGGGCGGAAGCTGGCCAGCACGTCCTTGAGGGTCGACGGCGCGGGCGGCAGGTCGCGGGCCGAGCGCTCGCGGGGCCAGATGACGAGGGCCAGCACGGCGGAGAACGCCATGAGCGCGCCGGCCAGGACGAACCCGGGCACCGAGGCGCCCGTGGCGCCGATGAACAGGGTGCCCACGAGCGAGCCGAGCGGGGCACCGGCGGACAGGCCGGCGCCGTAGAAGGCGGACATGGTGCCGCGCAGCTTGCCGGGCACGCGGTCGCTGAGCACCGCGACGGCCGGGGCGAGCATCATGTTGAGGCCCACCATGCACACGCAGTAGACGATCGTGATGAGCGTGGCGTCGGACAGCAGGCCGATGGCCAGCAGGGTCACGCCGCCGAGGATGCCGCCCGCGAGGATCCACGGCGCGCGGCGGCCGAAGCGGCTGCGCGTGCGGTCGGAGAAGTTGCCGAACACGAGGTTCGAGACCAGGGAGACGATCGCGGTCACGGCGCTGATCGAGCCGAGCAGCGTCTCGGGGGAGGCGACGCCGATGTCCTTGAGGCGCTGGGGCAGCAGCACGGCCGCGACGATCTGCAGGCCGATGATCCACAGCAGGCCGTAGGCGAAGAAGCCGACGCCGAAGCGGGTCGTCCGGGCGCGGTCGAAGCGCTGGCCGGTGTCGGGGGCGAGGTCGTCCGCGTTCGTGGCCGGCGTGACCGTGCTCGCAGGGTCTGCGGCGACGGGCACCGATGCGCCGGCCGGAGGGACCGCGTCGGTCTGCGTGTCCATGGGCACCTTCTTTGGTTCGCAGGGGAGCGGCTTCGCTCCAGGCCTCGCCGGACGGGCGTCGTCCGGCCGGACGAAAATATGACCACCCGGTAAGTAAGTCAACTACCGACCATATGTTCAGTAGGTAGCGCGGCCCGTGTAGAGTCATGCCTACCGCCCGGTAAGATTTGATAGTCACCGACGACGCTGAAGGAACCACCCGTGCGCAACCCGCTGATCCCCGGCTTCCACCCCGACCCGAGCGTGTGCCGGGTGGGCGGCGCGTACTACATCGCGACCTCGACGTTCGAGTACCTGCCGGGCATCCCGATCTACCGCTCCACGGACCTGGTCGACGTCGAGCTCGTCGGCCACGTCGCCGTGCGCGACGGCCAGCTCGGCGCCAAGGGCGTGCCCACCGGCGGCGGCACCTGGGCGCCCACGATCCGTCACCACGACGGGAGGTTCTGGCTCGTGGTGCCCGACATGCTGGGCACCGGCCGGGGCAACGTGCTGTTCACCGCTGAGGACCCGGCCGGCCCGTGGTCCGACGGCGTCGTCATGGACGTCGTGGGCATCGACCCCGACATCGCCTGGGACACCGACGGCACCTGCTACGTCACCATGTCCGGCCTCGGCATCGACGAGGAGGACGGGTCGATGGTCCACCGGGGCATCACCCAGGTGCGCTTCGACCCCGAGACCGGCGCCGCGCTGAGCGAGCCGCGCTCGCTGTGGTCCGGCACGGGCGGCATGTTCCCCGAGGCGCCGCACCTCTACCGCGTCGGCGAGTGGTGGTACCTGATGATCGCCGAGGGCGGCACCGAGCGCGGCCACGCGGCCACCGTCGCGCGCGGCCGCTCCCCGGAGGGCCCGTTCGAGGGCTCGCCGTACAACCCGCTGGTCACCGCCCGCGGCACGGACAACGCCGTGCAGAACGCCGGCCACGGCGACCTGGTGCAGCACGCCGACGGCTCGTGGTCGATGGTGCTGCTCGGCACCCGCCCGCGCTCGCAGACCCGCGCGTTCGCCCCGATGGGCCGCGAGACGTTCCAGACGCCCGTCACCTGGGACGCCGAGGGCTGGCCGCACGCCGAGCCGGTCGTGCTCGACGAGCGGCACGCCCCGGTGGAGCGCACGTTCGCCTTCCCGGCGCAGGGCCCGGCCACCCTCGACGGCTTCCCGGGCGAGGTCGTGGCCGTGCGCGCCTTCCCGCGCGAGGTCGCCGACCTCGAGGCGCGCCCCGGCTTCGCCCGGATCCGGGGCGCCGGCGTCGGCATGGAGGACGCCCACCCGGCGTTCCTCGGCGTCCGCCAGGTCACCGAGGGCGCGACGGTCACCGTCGACCTGGACGTCACCGACGGCGTCGGCGGCGTCTCGATGCGCTACGACGAGGGCTCGCACCTGGACGTCGAGGTCAGCGGCGAGACGGCCAGCATGACGATGACCGCCCGCGGCCTGGTGCAGACCTGGGTGCACCGGCGCACCGACGCCGGCGGCCGGGTGCGCGTGCGGATCGTCGCCGACCCGCCGGAGCAGGGCCGGGCCACGCTCGGCGCCTCGTGCGACCGCCTCACCGGCTGGGTGCACGACGGCGGGCGGTGGGTCGAGCTCGGCGGCGTCGACGGCGCGTTCCTGTCGTCGGACTTCACCGAGTCCTTCACCGGCCGCGTGGTGGGCCCGTACGCCCGCGAGGGCGTGGTCGACGTCGCCGCGATCGAGTACACGGGGCAGGACGTCCAGCGGTGACCGGCGTGCGCCGGGGCGCGGACGCCGCCCTCCTGGCGTCGGTGCTGCAGTACCTTGACGCCGTGGAGAGCGTGGACCCGGTGCCGCAGGAGTCGCAGGGCCTCGAGGCGGCCGCCTCGCGCGGCCCGCGGGGCGTCGCCGGGCCGACGGCGGCGCCGCGCCGGCGGGTGCGCCTGTCCCGCGAGGAGCGGCTCGGGCAGATCGTCGCGGTGGCCTCGCGGCTGATCAGCGAGCGCGGCTTCTCCTCGCTGTCGCTGCAGGACGTCGCCCGCGAGGTAGGCATCACGCAGGCGGGCCTGCTGCACTACGTGGGCACCAAGCAGGGGCTGCTGCAGCTGATCGTCCAGCAGGGCTACGACCAGCGGTTCGACCCGGACGACTTCGTCGCGACCGGCGACCCGGCCGCCGTCCACCCCGACGGCGTCTCCTTCCCCGCGTACCTGCGCTACCTCGTGGCGAACAACGCCCGCGACCCGCAGCTCGTGCGGCTGTACGTCGTGCTCGGCGCCGAGGCGATCGCGGAGGACCACCCGGCGCACGACTACTTCGACATGCGCCCCGAGGCGGTGTGGGAGCTGTACTCGCGCACCACGTGGCGGCTGCCGCCGGAGGTCGGCGGCTGGGACGGCATGCGGGACCTGGTGCAGATGGCGATCGCCGCGATGGACGGGCTGCAGCTGCGGCTGTTCCGCTCGCCGGCGATCGACCTGGTCGCCGCGTGGGCCACGTTCGAGCGGGTGCTGTTCCCCTCGCCGGTGTGGGACGACCACCGCTGACCTGCCGCCGGACCGCCGGTGAGGGCCGCCGCCGTCACATGGGGAGAACTCCCCGGCGGCGCGGCGCAGGTTCGCGGTCCGCTCCCGGGTGCGAGAGCATCGGGGCCATGCGCACCCGACTGACCCGTACGACGACCGCCCTGGCCACCACCGCCGTCCTCGCCCTGAGCCTCGCCGCCTGCGGCGGCTCCGGCGACGAGACCGACGCCGCCGCCGAGGAGACCACCGCGTCGGCCGACGCGACGCCCACCGAGGAGGAGACGGCAGCCGAGGAGACCCCCGCCGAGGAGACCCCCGCCGAGGAGGAGACGGCCGACGCCGGCGCCGGCGACGTCTGCGCCGCCTCGGAGACCCTGCAGGACATGTCCAGCATCGACACCAGCGACCCCGCCGCCGCCATCGCGGCCTTCGACGAGCTCACCACCGAGTTCGAGTCGGTCGAGCCGCCGGCGGAGATCGCCGACGACTGGAACACCGTCGCCACCTCGTTCCGCGAGTACACCGATACGATCCAGTCGGTGCTCGACGACCCGACCGCCGAGGACGCCGTCACCAAGGCCTCGGACGCCGCCCAGGCGCTCATGAGCGACGAGTTCATGGAGGCTGGCACGTCCATCAGCACCTACACCGCCACCAACTGCTGACGTCACCGACGCCGACGGCGCCCGTCCCCGACACCCGGGGGCGGGCGCCGTCGCGTCCCGCGGCGGTGCGCCGTCGTCCGTGACCCGGGTCAGGAGAGCTGGTTGACGCGGACGAGGTTGCCGGCCGGGTCGCGGAAGGCGCAGTCGCGCACGCCGTAGTCCTGGTCCATCGGCTCCTGGACGACCTCGACACCCGCGGCCTCGAGGCGCTCGAAGAGCTTGTCGAGGTCGTCGGTGCCCAGGGTGATGGCGCCATAGGCGCCCTTGGTGATGAGGTCGAGGATCGTGCGGCGCTCGTCGTCGGTGATGCCGGGGTCGACGGCCGGCGGGTGCAGCACGATCGACGTCGGCGACCCGGGCGGGCCGACGGTGATCCAGCGCATGTCGCCGTAGCCGACGTCCTGGCGGACCTCGAAGCCCAGGGCGTCGCGGTAGAAGCCGAGGGCGGCCTCGGCGTCGGTGTGGGGCAGGAACGCGTAGTGGATGGTGATGTTGTCCATGCCCGGCACGCTAGGACCGCTCAGCGCGCGGGTGCTTCTCGATTCCTGACCGGTCGGGTGACCTGCTTGGCCAGGCACGGGGGGATGCCCGCGGCGGCCTGGGAGTGGTCGCGGCGGTAGACGCTGGGCGGCACGCCCACCAGCTCGCTGAAGCGCGTGCTGAACGTGCCCAGCGACGAGAAGCCCACCTCGAAGCAGACGTCGGTGACGCTGAGGTCGCCGCGGCGCAGCAGCGTCATCGCCCGCTCGATGCGCCGGGTCATCAGGTAGGCGTACGGGGACTCGCCGTAGACGCGGCGGAACTCCCGGCTCAGGTGGCCGGACGACATGTGCGCGCCCTTGGCGAGCTCCTCCAGGTTGAGCGGCTGGGCGTACTCCCGGTCGATCCGGTCCCGCACGCGGCGGATCACGGTGATGTCCCGCAGGCGCTGCGCCTCGGCGCGCTCCATGGCCATGGCCCGCACCCTAGCGCCCCGGGTCCCTGCCGGTCCTCGACCGTTCCGGGTCCCTGGTGGTCCGAGACAGCCCCCGCTGTCTCGGACCACCAGGGACCCGGAACGGGAGGGTGGTCAGCGGTGCGACTCCTCGTCGATGCTCGTCACCGTCGTGAGCAGGAAGGCCGCGTCCTCGAGCGCGCGCACGGCGTGCCGGTGGTGGGCGAGCACCCGCAGCTCGCCGGCGCCGATCTCCTCGTCGCCCTCCATCCCGGTGATGACCACGCGGCCCCGCAGCACGTGGACGGAGGCCGCCGGCGGGGAGTTGTGCTCGCCGAGCTCGACGCCCGTCTTGATCGCGATGACGGTCTGGCGCAGCGGGCCGTCGTGCAGCACGATCTCGGTGCTGCGCCCGTTCTCCGCGGCCCGGGCGGCGGTCAGGTGCGCGTCGGCGAGCTGGTCGAGGTTCGTCATCGAGGCTGCTCCATGAGACGTCGGTGCTGGTAGCAGCGACGCTAGCGCCGCTCGCCGCGTCTCGCCCGGCGCCCGGCCCGTGCCCCGCGGCCGAGCGCTCACTCCGCCGCGCCGAGCAGCGCGTCCCCCAGCTCCGAGCGCAGGTAGAGCACCGAGCGCCCGTGCCGGGCGCTGCTCAGCAGCCCTGCGGCGCGCATCGCGCGCAGGTGCTGGTTCACGGCAGACACGGTGACGCCCAGGCGCCCGGCCAGCTCGGTGGACGACGTCGGCTCGGCGAGCGTGCTGAGCAGCCCGGCCCGGGTGGCGCCGAGCAGGTCGGCCAGCACGCCCGGCGCCCGCACCGGCTCGGCCTGCCACAGCGTCCCGGCGCCGCGCGCGCCGTACCAGATCGTCGGCGGCTCGGCGGGGGAGATGGGGGCGCTCGCGGCCCGCGTGAACAGCGTGGGCACCAGCGTCAGGCCCTCGCCCGTTGTCGGCCGGCGGAACCGCGCCGGGCTGCCGAGCCGCACGCGCACCACGCCGTCGTCGAGCCGGATGCGCTCGCTCAGCCCGGCGAACATCGCCCCGAGGCCGTAGGCGGAGGCCACCTGCCCGCGGTGCACGACGTCGGCCTGCAGCACCGTGCGCATCCGCGGCCACCACGGGGCGAAGCACGCGTCCCAGTAGGCCTGCAGCGCTGCGACGACGCGGGCGCGCACGGCGGCGAGGTCGCCGCGCAGCGGCGCCGGCAGGCCGTCGGGGTGCACGGCGCGCAGGTCGTCCCGCAGCCGGTCCAGCGGCACCCGCGCGGCGGCCTCGAGCTCGTCGTCGAGCCGGGTGAGCGGGCTGTGCGGTCGCGGGGTGAGGTAGTCCGGCGTCCACTGCCGCTCGTTGGTCAGCGCGGTGAGCAGCGCGACGTCGAGCCCGGCGCGCGCGGGCTCGGTGCGCCGCAGCCACGGCAGGTGCACGGGGTAGCGGCCCGGCTCGCGGAACGTGCGCAGGGACAGCGTCAGCTCGGTCAGGGGCGAGACGGCGAAGCGCACGTCCGCCACGTCCATCCCGGCCAGCTCGTACTCGACGAGGCCGCCGTGGTGCGGCCGGGAGGGCGTGTGCATGAAGCCGGACGCTACAGGAGTTCACCGACACGGCCGCCGCGGTGCGCAATGGGCCCGTGATCGAGACCTTCTGGCCCCGCGAGCGCGTGGCGCGCTCCCTCACCCTCAGCACCATGGCGTTCGCCCTGTCCAGCGGCGTCTTCTACACGGTGAGCACGCTGTACTTCACGCGCGTGGTGGGGCTGGCGCCGACGACGGTGGGCCTCGGCCTGGGCGTCGCCGGCGGCGCCGGGGTGCTCGCGGCGTACGGCGCCGGGCGACTGGCCGACCGGGTCGGCGCGCACCGCGTGCAGTGGGTGGCCACCGCGCTCAACGGGCTGGCGATGCTCGCCTACACGGCGGCGCACTCGGCGGCGGCGTTCGTCGTCGTCGCGTGCTTCGCGGTGGCGATGCGCTCGGCGAGCGGGTCGGCCAAGCAGGCCGTGCTGGCCCGCTGGTACGTGGGTCCCGAGCGGGTGGCGGTGCGCGCCCGCATGCGCGTGGTCACCAACGTCTGCATCGGCCTGGGCACGGTGGCGGCCGGCGCCGCCCTGCTCGTGGACACCGCCGTCGCGTACCAGGCCGCGATGCTCGCCGTCGCCGTCCTGCTGCTCGCCGCGGTGCTCCCGCTGGCCCGGCTGGGGCGCGTGCCCGGTCTCGCCGCGCGGATGCTCGAGCACCGGTCCGACGACGGCGCCGGCCGCTCGCGCGGACCGTCGCCGCTGCGCGACCGCACGTACGTCGCCAGCGTGGCGCTGAACTCGGTGCTCGCCATGCACTTCGGGCTGCAGACGGTCGGCGTGCCGCTGTGGATCGCCAGCACGGGCGCGCCGACGGTCATGGTGTCGCTGCTGCTGGTGCTCAACACCGCCGTCGTGGCGCTGCTGCAGGTGCGCGCCTCGCGCGGCACCGACGACGTGCGCCGCGCGGGGCTCACCGTGCGCCGGGCGTCGTGGCTGCTCGCCGGGGCGTGCCTGGCCTACGCGCTCGCCGGGTACGGCAGCGTGGCGACGGCGTGCGTGCTGCTGGTCGTCGCGGCGCTCGCGCACTCCCTCGGCGAGATCCTCGGTGAGGCCGGCGGGTGGGGCATGGCGTTCGAGCTGGCCGACCCGCGCAGCGCCGGGGCGTACCAGGGCCTGAGCCAGACCGGCTACGCCGTGGCCTCGATGGTGGCCCCGCCGCTGGTGACCGCCACCGCCATCGAGCACGGCACCGTGGGGTGGGTCGGGCTCGGCGTCGTGTTCCTCGCCGCGGGCGCCGGGGCCGCCGCGCTGGTGCGGCACGGGCGGCCCGGTGGCGGGCCGGGCGCGGTGACGACGGCCGCGCCGTCCGCGCCGTCGGCGACGGAGGCCGGGGACCCGGCCGGCGGCGGGCCCGGCCTGCCGACGAGGGTCGGCTGACCCCTCGCCGCGTCGCTCGCACCCGGTGGAGCGGGTGAGATCGGGCCAGGGCTGGGTGAGGCGCTGGGCGATATCTCGGGGAGGCCGCGTCCGCGGCCTCCCCGACCCTGTTCGATCATCGCGGGACACGTCTGCCCGGCGGCGACCGGCTGACGTCCGACCCGTCGACGGCGACCGTGGGCACGGTCCCGCCGGCCGACCCGGCGGGTCCGGCTCCGGCCGACCCGGCGGACCCGTCGGACCCGGCTCCGGCGCCGTCCGAGCCGGCGCAGGCCGGACCGGGCGGGCACCTGGCCCAGACCGGCGTGATGGTCGGCGGGATCGTGGGCGCGGCGGCCCTGCTGCTGCTCCTCGGCCTGCTCGCGGTGCGCGCCGCCCGGCGCCGCGCGGAGGGCTGACGCAGGGCTGACGCCCCGCTGACGCGCTGAGGCCCCGCCCCACGACTCGAGAAGAGGGTCGTGAGGCGGGGCCTCTCGCGTGCCCGGTGCCGCGGTCCGGCGCCGGTCGCCGGCCTCAGCCGGCCGGCCGCGTGATCCGCTCGACAGCCTCCGCCGCGGTCGCGGCGTCGTGCGGCTCGGTGTCCAGGGCGCGGTGCAGGGTGAGCCCCTCGATGAGCGCGTCGAGCATCCGTGCGGTCACCGGGTCGAAGTGCCGCTCGAGCGCGGCCCGGGAGCGGGCCATCCAGCGGTTCGTGAGGTCCCGGAACGCGGGCTCGCGCGCCGCGAGCGTGTACAGCTCGCTGGTCAGCACCAGGTCGCGGCGCGTGGTGAGCACGTCGCCGGTGATGAGCGCGACGACGGCGGCCTTGGCCTCCGCGGCGTCGCGCGCGGCGCCGAGCCGGCGCTCGAACTGGTCGGAGGCCGCGGTCGCGAACCGCGTGAACGCCTCGCGCAGCAGCTCGTCCATGCCCGCGAAGTGGTAGGTCATCGACCCCAGCGGCACGCCTGCGGCGGCGGCCACCTTGCGGTGCGAGGTGCCGGCCACGCCGTGGGCGACGACGACGTCGAGGCACGCGTCGATGATCCGGTCGCGCCGCTGCGGGTCGTGGCGCCGCGCGCGCGGCGCGTCGTCAGGCACCGGGGACCCCGCCGTCGTCGTCGGAGATCTCGCGGACCACGCGCGCCGGGCTGCCCACGGCGAGCACGTTCGCCGGCAGGTCGCGCACGACGACGGAGCCCGCGCCGACCACCGTGTTGTCGCCGATGGTGACGCCCGGGCAGACGATGACGCCCCCGCCGAGCCACACGTTGTCCCCGATGGTGATGGGCCGGGCGGCCTCGAGCTTGTCGCGCCGAGGCGTGGGGGCCACCGGGTGCGTGGGCGTCAGGAGCTGGACGTTCGGGCCGATCTGGCAGTCGGCGCCGATGCGGATCTCGGCGACGTCGAGCGCCGTGAGGTTGTAGTTGACGAACGTGCGCGGTCCGACGTGGAGGTTCTCCCCGTAGTCGACGAACAGCGGCGGCTTGACGAACGCGCCCTCGCCGAGCGTGCCGAGCAGCTCGGCGAGGACGGCGACGGCGGCGCCCTGGTCCTCGGCCGCCCGCGCGCGATACTCCTCCTGCAGCCGCACCGCGCGCTGCGCCAGGCGGGCGTTCTCCGGGTCGTCGGCGACGTAGAGGTCGCCGGCGAGCATGCGCTCCCGGTTCGTGCGCGGGTCGCCCGCGAAGTAGTCGGTGGTCATGGCGGCCAGCGTAGGCGGGATGTGTACGCTCGTACACCCGGGCGTGGCCGCGGTGGGATCGGTCAGGAATCGAGAAGAGCCGGCGCGGCTCCCGTCGCTAGCGTCGTCGTGCCACGTGAGACGCCCACGAGGCGGGACGACGAAGGGAGCGACAGGGATGACGACGACCGCGAGGTCCGCCACGCAGGACGCGACGGCAGGGGACGGGTTCTCCACGCGGGAGCGCGCGGCGATGAAGGAGCGGGCCGCCGAGCTCAGGGCCCAGGCGAAGCGGGGCCGCGGCGCCGACAAGGCGGCGCGCGACCAGGCCGACGTGCTGGCGAAGATCGCCGCCATGCCGGAGCCGGACCGTGCGCTCGCCGAGCGGGTGCACGCGATCGTCACCAGCGTGGCCCCTGACCTGGCGCCGAAGCTGTACTACGGGCAGCCCGCCTACGCCCGGAAGGGCAAGGTGGTGTGCTTCTTCCGCAGCGGGCAGGCGGACGGCGAGCGCTACTCCACGTTCGGGTTCAACGCCGAGGCGGCGCTCGACGACCCGAGCGGCCTGTGGGCGACGTCGTACGCCCTGACAGACGTCAGCGAGGAGGCCTGGGAGCGGCTCGCCGAGGTGGTGCGGCAGGCCGCGGGCTGACGCGGGCCTCCCCGACGGCGCCGCGGCGTCGTCGGGGCGCGCCGCGGAAAGCCGTGGCGCCCGGCGACCCTGGTCTGGTGGGCTGGCGCCATGAACGCCCCCACCGGCTACGGCGGCATGTTCGTGCCCGCCGACCAGGACCCGCGCCCCACCGACGAGGTGCACGGCGAGCTGGCGACCTACCGCCAGTACCTCACCGCCTACCGCATGACCCTCGAGCTCAAGTGCGACGGCCTGACGCCCGAGCAGCTCGCCACCCGCAGCGTGCCGCCGAGCGCCCTGAGCCTGCTGGGCCTGGTGCGCCACCTCGCCCGCGTCGAGCAGTTCTGGTTCCGGATCGCGCTGCAGGGGCTCGGGGAGGAGCGGCTGTACGACGACGGCGACTCCGGGTTCGCCGACGTGCGGCCCACCGACGCGGCGGTCGCGGACGCGTTCGGCGCCTGGCGCGAGCAGGTCGCGCTCGCCGACGCGTGGCTCGACGGGCTGGCCGAGGACCGCCTCGACGACGTCGTCGTCTTCCGCGACGGCGCGGAGACCTCCGCCGTGCGCGACATCCTGGTCCACATGGTCGAGGAGTACGCGCGGCACGTGGGGCACGCCGACCTGCTGCGCGAGTGCCTGGACGGCCGCGCCGGCCAGTAGCAGACCGATGGCCGACAGGTCGGCGGCGACGGCCCCGCGGACGACGACGGGCCGGGTACCGGAGCTCCGGTACCCGGCCCGTCGTAGCTGGGTCAGTAGGTCAGTTCGTCAGGTCGGTTCGTCGGTGGTGCGCTGCTCAGACGGGGCACGCCTGGCAGTCCGCGGGCGTCGGGTCGGCGTCCGTCGGCTGGTCGAGCCTGGGGAGGTCGCGGGTGAGGCGGGCGATGTCCTGACGGACCTGCCACCACACCTGCACGGGCTCCCACAGCCGGCTCCACCAGCCGCCGGCCGGGACGGGGTTCGTGGCGTCGAAGATGCTCATCGGCGTCGCTCCTTCCGGTCGGCGATCGTGCCACCAGCCACAACGCACGGACGGGGCGTCGTAGTCCCGGAAGTCGTGTGGATCTTCGGACGACCGGGTGATCACTCGGTGCCGGACCGGCCCTGTGCCTGCCGTTCGAGCTGCCCGCCCGGATGATCGCCGCCGACGACGACCCCGAGGTCGAGCTGGCCGCCGAGCGGGCCGTGCCGCCATCGTCGACCCGCCCGCGCGGTCGCCACCCGGGCGCGCAGCATCAACCCGGACCACCGCCTGGCCGGACTGGCCCCGTCTCGGCACGCCGCGATGGGGCAAAAGGCTTCGGAAGGCGCCTCCCGTGCGAGAGGCTGCTGCGGTGACGGTGACACACGAGGCTCGGCAACCCATCAGGTCGGCCGAGCTGGCGTCGGTGGTCATCGCCGTGCTTGCCGCACTGGTCGTCGTGATCAATCCCGTCTGGGGGATCTTCGCAGCCCTCGCAGCCACAGCGTTCGTGCTCCGGAACCTGCTGCTTCGCCGCGGCCGCCTGGGATGGATCATCGTTGCTCTCGCGCTGTCAGGACTCGCGCTCGTGGCCAGCCTGGCCTACGTGGTCTCCTCGGTGTCGATCAGCGAGGAGAGCTCGGTCGTCTCGACAGGCCGCTGAGCGCGGGGACTGGAACGCTCTCCTCGGGCCAGGACGCGGGGCACGTCTCACCACGCAGTGCGACGACGCCATCTCCGCAGTCCGCGCCTGTGCCTCCCGCCCGGGTGCCAGCCGGTCGAGGTAGGCGTGGCGCGCCGGCGACCAGCGGCCGGGGCGGTCGGGGTCGTTCGCTGCGGCTCGTCGTGCAGCCAGAGTCCGAGGCGCGCAGTGCGGGCATCGGCCGCGTGCTTCGAGGACCAGCGGCCGGCGGCCCTGCGGTATGCCGCGACGGCTCGCGCTCGTCGGTGAGCGTCTCGGCGGCAGCGTTGAGATCGCCTGGGCGTGCCAGGCGGGGGTCATCGCTGGCCTCCTCGGTGCTGCACTGCGGTGTCGGTGTCGGTGTCGGTGCCGGCTTCGATGATGGCCTGCAACGTGGACAGGTGGCGTGCGAAGGCCTCGCGGCCGGTGTCGCTGATCGCGACCCAGGTGCGGGTGCGCCGGCCTACCGGTTCCTTCCGTACCGACACCAGGCCGGCGTCTGACAAGACGGTGAGGGTCTGCGAGAGGGTGGAGTCGCTGACCTCCAGCAGATCGGCGAGGAACCGGAAGAACCTGCACATGGCGAGCACATACGGACGCGTGCGCTGGACGTCGTCCGGGCGGTGCATGCGGGCCTGTGTCGCTCAGGCCTTGTGCCCGTGCCGGCGTGTGCACCATATTCAGTGAATGGTGAATCTACCCGGGGAACTCGACACTTCTGGATGCGTCCTGCGCTACGCCGACGACGGCGGCCCGGGACCCTCGGTGCTTCTCCTGCACGGAGCGGGCGCGGACCACGTGATGTTTCAGGTGCAGCGTCGCACCCTGGCACAGGCGGGGTTCCGCACCGTCGTGGTGGACCTGCGTGGGCATGGTGCCTCGCGGCCCAACACGGTCCCCGTCTCGGCGGAGCTCCTCGTCAGCGACATCGAGGCGCTGGTGAGGCACTGCGGGCTGGATCGTCCGGCGCTCGTGGGGCACTCGCTCGGTGGCAACCTGGCCCAGCGGCTCGTGCAGCGGGCGCCGGAGCGTTACTCCGCCCTGGCGGTGCTCGACGCCACGTGGAACGCCGGTCCGTTGTCGGTGGCGGAACGGTGGGCTCTGGCCTGTGCGGCGCCTGTGCTGCGTCTGGTGCCCGCCTCACGCCTGCCGCGGATGATGGCCGACGCCTCCGCGGTGACCGCGGCAGCACGCTCCGACCTGGTGCGCGCGTTCTCGACGCTGTCCAAGGCGGAGTTCCTCGCCGTGTGGCAGGCGACGACACAGCTCGTCGTGCCCGACCCGGAATATCGCACGCCGGTTCCTCTGCTGCTGCTGCGTGGCGAGAAGGACCGGACTGGCAACATCGCCCGCGCGATGCCGCGCTGGGCCGCCACGGAAGGCGTCTCCGAGACCGTCGTGCCCGGCGCCGGCCATGTCGTCACCCAGGATGCTCCCGACGCCGTCGCTCAGGCGCTCGGCGACTTCCTGGCCCGGGTGGTCGACCGTGCCGGATGAGGCGTACGCGCGCTTCACCGAGAACCTGGCCGAGCTGTTGGCCACGTGGCATCTCCCCCGCGCCACGGGCAAGGTGTACGCCGTCCTGCTGCTCGCCGAGGAGGCGACGACGCTCGAGGCGCTGCGCGAGGCGACCGGGCTGAGCGCGGGCCAGGTCAGCACCTCGGTCCGTGAGCTGACCAGCTGGGGGCTGGCGCGTACCTGGACCGGTCGAGGCACACGCCGCCTGTACGTCCAGGCCGAATCGGGGCTCGAGACGCTGCTCGAGGCCTCGCACCGCCGTGCCCGGCTCTTCATCGACGCGCTGCGCGCGGGCGAGGAGCTGGTCGCTCCCGCCTCGGCCGCCAGCGACCGGCTGAACGACATCGTCGCGCTGTTCGACGGCTACGTCGCTGCGGGGGAACAGATCCTCGCCGGACGTCGACCACGGGCCGTTCGCAGCGACCACGGCACGAAGCAGGAGCGATGACGACGACGCTGACAGCCGCAGCATGTGTGTGTGTGTGGGGGGGGCCGTGGAGGAGCGCCGACGTCGGCGAGCAGCTCACGATCGCCGTGAGCGCCACGCCGTCCCCCGAGCTGGTGGGACCGGCAGTCGACGTCATGCCCGAGCGGCAGGTATCCGGCGCCGAGACGACCGTCGTGCATGAGTGCGAGCGGGAGGGCGGCGCGAGCTCCGGCACCCTGGTAGCCCGTCCAGGAGGCGGCGTCCGCAACGGTCGGTTCTCGAGCGGCTTCGGCGGACTGCCCGCCGGCGGCCGTCGTGGGCCGAGTGGCTCGCTCGTCCCAACCCTGGACCGACGTGTGCTCAGGGGCGCAGGCCCCGCATGGCCGTGGTCAGGACGCTGTCGACGTAGTCGTCGGTGAGGGGGCCGGTGCGCTGCAGCCAGCGATTGAGCACAGGGCCCCAGACGAGGTCCACGGCGACGTCCAGGTCGAGGCCTTCTGCGAGCTGGCCGGCGCGCTGGGCGGTGCGCAGCCGCCGCTTCTTCGCGTCCCGGAGCGGGCCGTCGAGCCGCTCGTGGTAGGTGCGGGCGAGGTCGGGGTCCTGGGCGATCTCGACGGCCAGTGCGCGCATCGGCGCGTCCATCCGCGGATCGTTCAGCTCGGCGACGGTCGCGCGGAGCACGGTCGTCAGGTCGCGGTGGAGGTCGCCGGTGTCGGGCAGCTCCGGCGCCCCGCCCTCCGCCGTCTCGCTCAGCTGCAGGAAGGCGTCGAACAGGATGCTCGCCTTCGAGGGCCACCAGCGGTAGATCGTCTGCTTGCCGACGCCGGCACGGGCCGCGATGGCCTCGATGCTGACGTGGGAGTACTTCACCTCCTGCACCAGGTCGAGCGCGGCCGTCAGCACGGCTCGACGCGACCTCTCGCTGCGGCGTGCGGGATCAGGGCTCGGCATCCACCCAGCCTACCCGGGCGAGACGAGACGTTGCGTATTGCTTTCCTGCCTCGTGTGCCCTACGGTCGCATCAACGAGACGGACCGTCTCGTCTAACCGATAGGAGCAGCAACGATGCGCCACTCTTCATCCGCCCCTCGTACGTGGTTCATCACGGGCGCCAGCCGGGGACTGGGCCACGCGGTGGCCCTCGCAGCCCTCGAGCGCGGCGACCGCGTGGTCGTGGCGGCACGGACGGCGACCGTCGAGGCGTTCGACGTGCAGCACCGCGATCGGGTCCTGGCGCTGAGCGTGGACGTGACCGACCGGAGCGCGGTCGACGCGGCGGTGGAAGCCGCCGTCGCCCGCTTCGGTCGCCTGGATGTCGTGGTGAACAACGCGGGCACCATGTCCATGGGCATGGTCGAGGAGTTCACCGAGGAGCAGGCCCGCACCCAGCTCGAGGTCAACTTCTTCGGTGCGCTGTGGGTGAGTCAGGCCGTGCTGCCGCACCTGCGCCGCCAGGGGAAGGGCCACATCCTGCAGATCTCGAGCATCGCCGCGCTCGGCGGGTTCCCCAGCACCGGCCTGTACAGCGCGAGCAAGTTCGCGCTCGAGGGCATGAGCGAGGCCCTCGCGCGGGAGGCCGCGGCCTTCGGGGTGGCCGTCACCATCGTCCAGCCGGGCGGCTACTGGACGGACCTCTACGCGAGCATGGTCTCCACGACGCCCCTCGAGGCTTACGGCTCCCTGCGCGCGGAGCTCGAGCGCCAGTGGGCAGACGGATCGGTGGACAGCGACCCACGGCTCGCTGCTGAGGCGATGCTCACCCTCGTCGACAGCGACGAACCGCCGCTGCGCCTGGCGCTGGGGAGCCTGACGTACGACCTGGCCCACGAGGTGTCCCGGCAACGGCTCGAGACGTGGTCGGCGTGGGAACGGGTCAGCCGTGCCGCCGAGCGTGCCGTGCCGCTGCCTGAGCCGGCCTCCTGACCGAGCCATCGCGGTTCGTACGCACCCCCTGCCGAGGCAAGGCGGGGCCGTGCTGTCAGCGAGCGATCGAGGAGGAGGCGCCCGGAAGCGGTCGTTTCTGAACAGGCGCCACCACCGTTGGGCGCGAAGAACCTGTCCGCATCGAGCCGGCCGCAGTGCGCGGCCGCACGGTGCGACTCGCTCGCGGACGACGAGGACGTGGTCGCGACTCAGGAGGTAGCCATCGTGAGCCTTCTGGATCGAGGCGCGCACGGACTCATCCATCCGCGCGTCCTGTTCATCGCTGGCGGAGCCCCGAGACTGGCTGTGGCAGGCCATAGACGGCCCCACGGTGATCCACCGTGGGGCCGTCGCGATGGACGCTGTCTGCGCAGATCGGAGCGCTACGACGAGCGACGCGGAAAGCCTTCGTAGCGAACGACCATGAGGGCGCTGGCGACGTAGCTGGGCGGGTCTGTGCTCACCTGCGTCACGTGATGGCTGACGGATACGACCTCGAAGTGCTGGCTGACTACGCGAGGTTCTCCGGTGCGCAGCTCGATCTCCGAGTGAAGGCTGCGCATTGCGGCCTCGATCGAGTCGCGTGCTTCGCCGGCGGGGGCGAGGACGTCATCCCTCATTGCATCCTCACGCGTCCTGGAACGTGCATGAGTAGTCCACTTTGACGCAATCGAAGCGAGGCGACTGGTGGTGGGTCAGATCCACTACTTGGAACCTCGCTCCTGAGAATGCGTCGACGAGGGTGATGTCGTGAATTTCAGTGAAGAAGGTGCCGAGGGTGCCGTCGGTGCTGAGGGTCATGCTGGCACCCCATCCCCCTTCGGAGTAGGCCCCGCCGCTCGTGAATGCCGCCGTATCTGTCGTGATGTCGGGAGAGAGGGCGACATGCTTTCGCATGCGAACGGGCACGTTGAACTGGGTCAGCCTGGGAATACCATCCTCAGCGAGGATCATGAAATCGAACGCCATGTGGTGGTGTTGGAACTGCAGGCTTAGCGAATGCCGCACGTACCCCTCCTGGGACCAGGCCACTGCATTGGTCGCGGGGTCGACCTGTCCCCACCACAGGCACGTGCGTGAGTCGGCGGTGTACTCCGTTCGGACGATCTGGTAGCTGCTGCACTCCATGGCGTTCGCCATCGTGTAGGTAGCGGGCGCAGGAGTCGGCTCGAGCTCGCTGCGCGCGGCATCTTCGCGCTCAGATGTCTCGCCGTCAGGCGCTTCGTCCTCGTCCATGATGTAGACCACTGTGCTGGAGGCGTCCGTGGCGTAACGGATTTCGTTGGCCTCGTCACCGAAAGCGACTTGGGCGTTGTCCCCGGTGCACGTGGCCCGGCCTTCGCCAGTTTGGCCGTCGTGTGCGGCAGTGGTCATCACTCGCTGACGAGAGCGGTGCACACGTCGGCCAGCCGCGGCGGCTCCTCGCCCGCTGCGGTCGCCGGCGACGCCATCCCAGCGACGACGCCAGCTGTGACTGCGCCGGCAGCTACAAGACGGGCTGTGAACCTCGATGTTCTGAGCATGGTTCCCCCTGTATTCCCCTGTGTGCGCTGGATCGCGCACGGGGAGCGTATAGCTGGCAACCGGTCCCCGTACAGGGTCGAAGCCACCGCGAGAATCTGCGGGGGGTGTTGTCGCCTCTCGTAATCTGTGTGATGCGGTAGTCGCTGCAAGACGCCGGCCTATGCCCCTTGAAGCGCAGTCCGGAAACGGTCGGATTTGAACGCCAGCGTGTACGTGGGGCTGATGTCCCGCTGCGCGGTACCGAAGGTCGGTCAGCGCGAACGGTGGGAGGCCGCCGGTGAGGCCGTAGCCTTCTGGTGTCTACAGCTGTCGTCGCACCACCGCGAGGTTTCCCGTGACCGAGCCCAGTTTTATCCGTGCGTCCGTGTTGTTCGTGTGCGTGCACAACGCCGGCCGGTCCCAGATGGCGGCGGGCTTCCTGCGCGAGTTGTCCGACGGTGAGGTCGAGGTGCGCTCGGCCGGGTCGATGCCTGCCGAGCAGATCAACCCCGTGGCGGTCGAGGCCATGCGTGAGCGGGGCATCGACATCACCGCCGAGCAGCCCAAGGTGCTTACCACCGAGGCCGTCCAGGCCTCCGACGTCGTCATCACCATGGGCTGCGGTGACGCCTGCCCGATCTTCCCCGGCAAGCGCTACGAGGACTGGGCCCTTGATGACCCGGCCGGGCAGGGCATCCAGTCCGTGCGTCCCATCCGTGACGAGATCGAGCAACGGGTGCGTGGGCTGTTGGCTGAGCTGGGCGTGCAGCCCGTCGCCTGAACGCGGTGCCAGGCTCGGCTCCCGGGCATCTCGAGCGCTGACAAGGCCTCCGTCCGGATGGGCGGAGGCCTTGTGCCATCCGCGCCGAGTCAGGCCGGCACGCAGCACGGCTGCGCGACCGCCGGACGGGCCGCGGCGATCCGCGCGAGGGCCCGCGCCCATACCGCGGTCGGCCGGCCCGGGGTGCGGCGCGGCGGCGTGACGTCGCCGCGCCGCTGCAGGACGGCCAGGCGGTAGGCCAGCACCTGCTCGGCCTCGCGGGTGCGCTGATCGAAGACGATCCGCTCCAGCTCGGGGAACATCGCTCCTCCTTCATCGACCAACCCCAAGTGCCAGTCGCTCGTCGTTCGCTGGTTCAGTTGAGGGACTTCTGCAGCAGGGTGGTGCCCAGCCAGCGGTCGAACTTGCGTCCGACCCGTTCGAGCCGCCCGGCCTCGGTAAACCCCGCGCGGCGGTGCAGGACCAGCGACGCGGTCGACTCGGCGTCCGCGATCACGGCGATCACCTCCCGGGCCCCGGCCTCGCGGGCCTGGTCCAGCAGCTCGGCTAGCAGCAGCGCCCCGATGCCCTTGCCCGTGGCCGCCGGGTCGAGGTAGATCGTGTCCTCCACCGTGGCGGCGTACGCCGGGCGCGGCCGCCACGGCCCGACGTACGCGTAGCCGGCGACCTGCCCGTCCTGTTCGGCCACGAGGAACGGCCACCCGGCTTCCTGCAGCCCGGCGAGCTTGTTCGCCCATGCCGCGGTGTCCGGCGCCGTCAGCTCGAAGGTCGCGGTCGAGCCGGCCACGTAGTGGCAGTAGATGCCCGCGACCGCCTCCAGGTCCGCGCCGGTGGCCGCGCGAATCACCGGGGTCATGCGCATCCTCCGTCGCCGGATCGGCCGTGCGCCACGCCGGTGGCGAACCCGACGCCCGCGCCGACACCGACCGGGGCGCCGACGCCGAGCGTGACCGGCCGCGGCCCGGCCGGCACCGCGCAGCAGCCGCCGCCCGCGCCGCCTGCGGTGTCGCCCTCGGCGGCCAGGTCGGTGGAGCAGACCCCGGTCTCGGGCAGGTTCAGCTCGACGGCGTCGGCCGCAGCGCGGTCGCCGGCCAGGGCGGCGGCGATCGAGCGCACCTGCTCGTACCCGGTGGCCAGCAGGAAGGTCGGCGCGCGGCCGTAGGAGTTCACGCCGGCGAGGTAGAACCCGGCGTCGGGGTGGGCCAGCTCGCGCTCGCCGTGCGGCGGCACCGTCCCGCAGGAGTGCAGGTTGGGGTCGACCAGCGGGGCCAGGGCGGACGGGGCCTCGATCACCGGATCGAGGTCGAGGCGCACCTCGCGCAGCATCGCCAGGTCGGGGCGGAAGCCGGTGGCGTCAAAAACCACGTCCACGGTCAGGTCCAGCAGGCCATCGACACCGCCCCGCCGGGCGGAACCGCCGACGCGGACCGCAGCGCCGCCGTCGAGGACTTCGAGGCGCTCGATCGAGGTACGGGTGAGCAGCTCGATGCGGCCGGCCTCGACGGCGTCGCGCAGGCGGCTGCCGAGCAGGCCGCGCGCGGGCAGCTCGTCGGCTGCGCCGCCGCCGTACAGGCGCCGCGGCGAGGCGCCGCGGATCGCCCACGTGATGCGGGTGTCCGACGTGGCCTCGGCGAGCTCGGCCAGGGCGAGCAGGGTGTTCGCGGCGGAGTGGCCCATGCCGACGACCAGGACCCGCCTTCCGGCGAACCGTGCACGATCGGCGCCGAGCACGTCCGGCAGCGGGCCGGCCAGCAGGCCCGCCGCCGCGGCGGCGTCCTCGCCGACGGCCGGGAGCCCGCTGGTGCCGATGGGGTTGCGCTGCCCCCAGGTCCCCGAGGCGTCGACGACGGCCCGGGCGAGCACGTCGATGACTTCGCCGGCGGCGTCCACGGTGCGCACCCGGTAGGGCAGCCGGTCGCGGCCGAGCGAGCGGGTGCGGTCGGCGCCGTCGCGGGCCACGGCGACCACGCGGGTGCCGTACCGGATGCGCGGCGCGAGGGCCGCGGTGGCGGCCAACGGGGCGAGGTAGTCGCGCACCAGCTCCGCGCCGGTCGGCAGCACGTCGGGGTCCGGCGCAGCCCACCCGGAGGCCTCGAGCAGCCGCCGCGCGGCGGCGTCGATGTCGTAACGCCACGGGGAGAACAGCCGCACGTGCCCCCACCGCCCCACCGCGGCGCCCGGGCCGCCGCCGGCCTCCAGCACCAGCGGCTCCAGCCCGCGCTCCAGCAGGTGCGCCGCGGCGGCCAGGCCCACCGGGCCCGCCCCCACCACGACCACCGGCAGCTCCTGCGACGTCGTCGCGCTCATCAACCCACCCCATCCATCGATCGATCTCGATACGTGATGGACGGAACGTATCCACAAACATCGATGCGTGGCAAGATGGGTCCATGGCCGCTATCCCGATCGCCCTCGACCGCGCGACCGCCGACGCCGCTGCCTGCTGCGCGCCCGGCGGCACCGGCCTGGCGCCGGACGCGGCCGTCGACGTTGCGCGGACCTTCAAGGCCCTCGCCGACCCCGCCCGGGTGCGGCTGCTGTCCATCGTGGCCGCCGCCGACGCCGGCGAGACCTGCGTCTGCGACCTCACCGAGCCGGTCGGCCTGGCCCAGCCCACCGTCAGCCACCACATGAAGGTGCTCGTCGAGGCCGGGCTCGTCACCCGCGAGAAGCGCGGCAAGTGGGCCTACTACGCCATCGCGCCGCAGGCGCGCAGCCTCGTGGAGCAGGCCACCCAGGCCGCGCTCACGCCCGCGATGGCGCGCTGACGCCTAGCGCCACCAGTCCCGGGCCTGTGAACCCGGAGCTCATAAACGGTGGTTTACGAACAGCGGGTCGGCGGCCGCCGGGGCGCACGATCAAATCTTGGTGTTGCACTTGGGCGCCTGCGGACGATGTATGGGTGTGAGACAGAGGATGAGGCCGTGACGGCCGGCCCAGATGTGGTGTTCAGCGAGGTGTTCCGCACCACCTACCCGGACGTGCTGGCGTTCATGCGACGGCGGGTGGACGGCGACGTCGCCGAGGACCTCGCCGCCGAGGTGTTCGCGATCGCGTGGAACCGGTGGGCCGACGTGCCGCGCGAGGTGCGCCCCTGGCTGTTCGGCGTGGCTCGCAACGTGCTCGCCGACGACCGCCGCGCCCAAGGGCGGCGGGACCGCCTCACGCTGCGCATCGGCACCGAACGGGTGCCCACCCATGACGACCCCATGGCTGCCGCGACCAGCACCCTGGATCTGCACCTGGCCTGGGCACGGCTGAGCGATGCCGACCGCGAGGTGCTGGCGCTCGTGACCTGGGACGGGCTGACCGGCCGAGAGGCCGCCCAGGTACTGCGGTGCACGCGGGCGGCGTTCTCCGTCCGGCTCAGTCGAGCTCGTCGGCGCCTCAGGCGTCTGGTGGACGACGTCGACGTCGCCCCTGACGCCACCGCCACCGCCACGTCCGCTCTGCGACCGACGGCCACCGCCGTCGAAGGAGGACAGCCGTGAACCGCCTGCTCGACGACCCGATCCTGCGACGCCTCGCCGATGCCAATCCGGTGCCGACGACGGAGCTGACCGCCACTGAGTCCGTGCGGGCGGAGGCGCTGCTGCGCACTATCACCGCGGTCCCTCCGGCCGCCGGTGCCGCGAGGTCACGTCTGCGCCGGCTCGGCATCCGGATCGCGGCCGTCGTGGCCGCGCTGGGTGCCGCGGTGTCGGCCGGGGTGCTCGCCACCGCCCCCGCATCCGCCGAGCACGTGCTGCTGGAGGCCGCGAGCAACGCCGCGGAGCAGCCGGTGGCCGAGGGCCAGTACTGGTATGTCCGGTCGCAGTCGGACGGCCCCGACACCATCCCGTACGAGCGGGAGGTGTGGCTGGCGCCCGACACGTTCCTCATGCGCGACGAATACGTCGCCGCCGAGGAGGCTCAGCGCGAAGGGACTGACCACCTCGACCCGGAGCTGGTCCGGGTTGAGGACCTCTCGAACTCGGGCGAAGACGGAGCAACGGTTCCGACGTTCGGCGAGGAGGCGATGTTCACCTGGCAGGAGCTGATGGACCTGCCCACGGACTCAGACCAGCTGCAGTTGGTGATCGAGGGCCGGCTGGGCCCGACGCATCATGGCCGCGACTACGACATGTGGATGGTGGTGACCGGGATGCTGCGCAACAGCCCCGCGAGCCCCGAGCTGCGGCGGGCGCTGTGGGAGGTGCTCGCCGCCGTCCCCGGCACGCACCTGCTCGGCAGGACCACCGATGCCGCCGGGCGTGAGGGCACAGCGATCGAGCTGGACCTGAGCGACAGGCGCCTGGGGCACGACGTGCTGGTGCTCGACCCGGCGACCGGCGCACTTCTGGAGAGCCGGTTCCTCGTCGAGGGCGTGGAGCCCCTTCGCAGCACCGTGCTGGAGCAGGGCCCGCGCGACACTGCCCCTACACCCCAGCCGCCGATCTGCGGCCCTGGATCGGTCCCCGAACGGTTCTGCTGAGGAATGCAGGCAAAGGACCGCGCCCGGGCATCCGGGTGCGGTCCTTCGTCATGTGCACTTCACCAGTCCCGACTGGTCGGGAACTGCTGCAGTCCCTGCGGCTCGGAGTCCTCGGGCGGCGGGCCGAACCGGAAGTCGCGGTAGCTGCGCTGAGGAACCAGACGACGCCCCGCCTGGGCCTTCCTGAGCCAAACAACCAGCTCGTTGACGTCCTCTTGGCGCACGCCCTCCTTCCGCAGCTTCGCTGCCGGTGGGCTGGAGGTGCCCGTTCAGCCCTCGCGACGCGCTGCCACCAGACCCTCCTCGAGGGCGCGCAGCAGGGTCACCGTGCCCTCGAGGTGCTCGACCTCGCCGCCCAGGGCCGCCTCCACCCGCTCGGCCCACTCCCGCCGTAGGCGCCGGAGGTTCTCCGCCGCCTTCGGCGTCGGGTAGACGTGGACCGCGCGCCCGTCGACGTCGTCGGCCCGGCGCTCCACCAGGCCGCTCGCCTGCAGGCTCCGCAGCGCCGTGCTGAGGTTGCTTCGCTGCAGGCCGGTGGCCTCGGCCACCTCGCCGGCGCTCGCCCCGGGGTGGCTGTCGACGTAGCGCATGACGTTGCCCTCGGCGGAGGTCAGCCGCACCACCGCCGCGTCCCGCGCGCCGTGGTGGCGCACCTCCCGGGCGACGTTGACGACGAGGTCGACCAGGTCGGCCATCGCCTCGGCGCGGGCGGAGGCGGTCTCGTCGGGGCGGTCGTCGCGCTGCACGGGTCCAACTACGCGGCGCCCCCGGATCATGGTAGTTGTACAAATACAACTACTGCCGTCGACCCACCGGAGCCTCCCGTCATGACCGACACCCTGGCGCCACCCGCGTCGCCGCGCGTCGCCGCGCCCATCACCCCCGGCCTTCTGGTGGTGCTGGCGCTGCTGTCCGCGCTCGCCCCCTTCGCCACCGACCTGTACCTGCCGGCGTTCCCGCGCATGACCGTCGACCTGGCCACCGACGCGACCCAGGTGCAGCTGACCCTCACCGCGTTCCTCGTCGGCGTGGCCGCCGGGCAGCTCGTGTTCGGCCCGCTGTCCGACCGGTGGGGGCGGCGCGGCCCGCTCGTCGTGGGCGCGGTGCTGTGCGTCGCGGCGAGCGTGGTCGCCGCGCTCGCCCCGAACGTCACCGTGCTCGTGGCGGCGCGGCTGGTGCAGGGCCTGACGGGCGCCGCCGGCATGGTGGTGGGCCGCGCGATCATCTCCGACCTCGCCACCGGCAAGGCCGCCGCCCGCGCGTTCAGCGTGATGATGATGGTCGGTGGCATCGCGCCGATCCTCGCCCCGTTCGTCGGCAGCCTGCTGGTCGGCGCGGTCGGCTGGCGCGGCATCCTGTGGGTGGTCGCGGCGCTGGCCGCCGTGATGCTCGCGTCCGTCCTCGTCGTCGTGCGCGAGACGCTGCCCGCCGAGCGCCGCAGCCGGGCCGCGGCGTCGGCGTCGACGGCGTCCGACGCCCGGGCGGCCGGATCGCCCGTCCGGGCGCTGCTCTCGCGCGCCTACCTGGGCCACACGCTGGCCTTCGGGTTCGCCTTCGCCGTGATGATGGCCTACATCTCCGCGTCCCCGTTCGTGTACCAGGTGATGATCGGCATGAGCGCGGTGGCCTACGGCATCGTCTTCGGCGCGACGGCGCTCGGCCTGCTCGTGGTCAGCGCCCTCTCCGCCCGGCTCGCGGCCACCCGCCCGGCCCGCCGGCTGCTCGGCGTGGGGCTCGGCCTGGTGCTGGCCGGCGCTCTGGCGCTCGTGGTCCTGGTCCTGACCGGTGCGCCGGCGGCGCTGCTGCCGGTGCCGATCTTCGTCGCCGTCGCGAGCCTGGGGCTGGTGCTGGGCAACGCCACCGCGCTGGCGCTGGCGGCCGTGCCGCGCGCGGCCGGCACGGGTTCCGCCGTCCTGGGCGCGCTGCAGTTCGCGCTCGCGGCGCTCGTGTCGCCGCTGGTCGGCCTGGGCGGCGAGCGCACCGCCGTGCCCCTCGCCGTCGTCATGGTCGCTGCCGCCGTCGTCGCGCTCGGGGCGTTCCTGCTCGCCCGCCCGCGCACGGCGCCCGCCGCCTGAGGCCACCCCCGGGCACCCCGCCGCCCGGGCGGCGTCCTACCCGGGGCTGCGGGCGAACAGCCCCGGGTAGCTGACCACCAGCCCGTGCTCGTCGACAGTGATCACCCGCTCGAAGTCGGAGTCGCGGGACTCGAACCGGTACTGCCGGTCGCCGAGCCGCGAGTACCGCTGGGGGTCGGCCACCACCGTGAGCTCCGGCACCGCGACCCAGGCCGTCGTGATGTCGGCGCTCTGGCCGACCTCCAGCACGAGCCGGCGGATCGGCAGGGTGTTCGTCAGCGGGGAGGCGGCGAGGTCCACCTCGCGGGCGGCGGCCAGGTCGCGGCGCACCTGCCCGTCGACGGTCCACTCCGCACCGTCCGCGGCGCCGTCGACGTCGTACCGGACGTGGACCGAGCGCCCGCCGAGCCGGACGTCCAGCGCGCGGAACCGCCACCGGGCGTCGGCGCTCAGCGTGTACGCGCAGTCACCGGACGGGCCCCGGACCACGGCCTCCACGAGGACGCCGTCGTCGGTGTCGCGGACGGTGCACGTCTCGGTGCTGCCCGACTCCAGGCCGTCCCAGCGCAACGTCACCATGCTCCAGGGTCCCCGCGCGGGGCGGGCCGTCACCACCGGGCGGGCCGGCGCGTCGCGCAGGCACCAGCGCAGGCCCCGGCGCAGGCCCCAGCGCCGCGCGGGCTCAGGCCGCGATGCTGCCGAACAGCAGGGAGACGGTCATCGCGATGATCACCGTGTTGAACACGAACGCGACCAGCACGTTGGCGCGCACCAGCCGCCAGGCGGGGCGCGTGGAGATCTCGGCCGAGACCGTGGCCGCCATCGTCGACATGAGCAGCGTGAGCGTGAGGTAGTCGCCGAACCGCGGGCGGTCGTCGAACGGGAAGCGGATCGGCGCCCCGGCCCCGTCGCCCCGGCCCGCGCGGGCGACCAGCCGGACATAGGCCTGGGCGAACGCGAAGACCATGAGCGCCCAGGCGCTGGCCACGGTGAGCAGGCCGAGCAGCAGGTAGAGCTGCTGCGAGCGGAACGCGGGGCTCTGCGCGATGCCGATGGTCACGACGACGGCCACCACGGCCGCGGTCAGCGTGGTGTTGACGGTGCCCGTCATCCCCAGCGTCCGGTAGAGCGGGCGCTGCTCGGCCCGGTGCTCCGCCGCCGCGACGTCGTGCAGCCGCGCGGCGTCGAGCCGCGAGTAGGCCCAGGTGCTCCAGCCCACGTAGACCACCGCGTAGACCGGGTAGATGAACACGAAGGTGGTCACCACGACCTCGGTCACGGTGGAGATGCCGACGTCGCCCACGCGGGTGAGCAGGAGCATCGCCCCGACGGCAGCCAGGGCGGCGACGACGCTGCTCACCCAGGCGCGGAAGAAGTCCCCTCGGGGGCGGCCTCGTGACACCGCCCCAGTGTGCGGGCGGCGCGGTCACGACGGCGGGAGCACACGCCCCGGGGCGGGGACCGCCGACGCCGCGTCGCCGGGCGCGAACACGGCGCGCAGCCGGGCCTCCTCGGCGCGGGAGAAGCTCCGCTGCGCCAGGGCGACGTGCGTCCTGGCGAACGGGTCCGGCAGGCGGTGCACGACGGCGTCGTGGCTGAGGACGAACAGCGCCGACGTGCCGGCGACGACGGTGTCGCGCACCTCGCGGATGAACCCGTCGTCGATGCCGACCTCCTGGAGCACCACCGGCGGGGCCAGGTCCGCGCCGAGCTCGGTCACGCCGAGCTCCGCCACGCCGGTGTCCGCGCCGAGGCCCGTGCCGGCGGCCGCTGCCGAGAGGGGCAGCAGGAACAGCGCGGCGAACAGCAGGGCCCAGAACCGGCGCGACAGCGTGCCGAGGCTGCCGCCCGACTGCGGCAGCAGCGTCCGCGCGTCCTCGGCGCCCGTCCATGAGACCCAGGCCGCGTCGTCGACGACGAGCAGGCCGTCCGCCTGGGCGTCGGCGATCCGGCGCATGGCGCGCTCGGCGCCGTCGGCGGAGTCGAACTTCCAGACGGTGAGCGTCGACATCGCGTCCTCCTGGGCGGCGGGAGCCGGCGGACGTCGTCATGCTCGGCGAGAATTACACCGGTGTGGTCACCCGAATCGGGTGACAGCGCGGGCCCCGGAGCCCGACGGTGGGACGTGGAGCGCAGGACCGACGAGGGGAGCGGCGGTGCCGGGCTGGGCGTGGACCCTCGTGGGTGCGGTGGGCGGCCTCGTGCTGCTCTGGCTGCTGCTCGTCGCGGCGCTGTGGGCCACCCGCCCGGACGAGCTGCGCCTGCGCGAGCTGCTCCGGCTCCTGCCCGACGTGCTGCGGCTGGTACGCCGCCTGGCCGCCGACCGCACGCTGCCGCGCGGGGTGCGCGTGCGGCTCTGGCTGCTGCTGGGCTACCTCGCGCTGCCGGTCGACCTGGTGCCCGACGTCGTCCCCGTGCTCGGCTACGCCGACGACGCGCTCGTCGTGGCCCTGGTGCTGCGCTCCGTCGTGCGCCGCGCCGGGCCCGACGCCGTCGCCCGGCACTGGCCCGGGACGCCCGACGGTCTCGCGGCGCTGCGTCGCGTCGCCCGGCTGCCCGCCTGAGGGCGCCCGTCCCGCGCGCGCAGCCCGCCGGGGGCGGCCGTCGCTAGGCTCGCACCGTGACCGTCTCGACGGGGGACTTCGAGCTGACCGCCGACGAGCTGCGCGAGGTCGCCCGCTACGCGACCGAGTCCGCCGCGCCCGTGCTGCGGGTGTTCGAGGCCGCCCACCCGAACGACCCTCGGCCGCGTGCGGCGCTCGAGGCCGCGCGGGTGTTCGTCGACGGCGCGCCGCGGTCGGCGCTGCAGCGCACCGCCGCGATGGACGCGCACCGCGCCGCGGGGGCCGCCGCCGACGAGGCCGCGCGGCTGGCGGCCCAGGCCGCCGGGGACGCGGCGTCGGCGGCCTACCTGCACCCGATCGCCCAGGCCACCCAGGTGGGCCACATCCTGCGCGCTGCCGCGAACGCGGCGCGCATCGCGGAGCTCGAGGCGGGCGACGCGGCCGCCGCCGACCGGGCGCTCGAGGCGGCCCGCGCGCGGGCGACGCCGGTGCTGGTCGACGTGCTGCGCCGGTACCCGCCCGCGCCGGCCGGCCGCAGCCGGGCGTCGCAGCTCCTCAGCGTGCTCGACGCGGCGCTGCGCGAGGGCCGCTGAGCGGCGGCCGCCGCGGCGTCAGCCCTCGAGCAGGGACCGCAGGCGCTCCAGGTCCGCGCGGACCATCGCGGCGTCGCGCTCGAACGCGTCCTCGGACAGGTCGAGCTGCCGCAGCGTGAAGACCACCTCGGCACCCTCCGGGTGCGCGAGCACACGCAGGGGGTTGGAGACGACCGCGCCGGAGGGCAGGGTCACGTCGTGGTCGAGCACGCCGTACTCGTTGCGCGGCGTGAACGTGACGGTGACCTCGCCCATCGGCGACCGCGCAACGAGCCGGTCGCCGTCGCGGCGGACCTCGCTCTGCGCCAGGCCGGCGGCCCACCGTGGCAGGTTGTCCGGGTCGGCGGCGAACGCGTAGACCTCGGCGGGGCAGCGAGCGATCACCAGGCTGACGTGGCGGCTGCGCATGCCCGGGACGCTAGCAAGGCGGCCGCCGCGGGGGTAGGGCGGCGGGGGCGGCGGCGACATCGTCGCGGACGGGCCAGGATGAGGGCGTGTACGTCTCCGCGCTCGAGCTGTTCTCCATCGGGATCGGCCCGTCCTCGTCGCACACGGTCGGGCCCATGCGCGCCGGCGCCGACTTCGCGCGCCGCGTGCTGGCCGCGCTGCCGCAGAGCCCGGCCCGGGTCGGCGCCGAGCTGTACGGGTCCCTGGCCGCGACCGGGCTCGGTCACGGGACGCCGGACGCCCTGGTCGCGGGGCTGTCGGGGCTCGAGCCCGAGACGTGCGACCCGGCGGCGGTGCGCGGCGCGTGGTCCGGCCACCCGGCGGGTCGGCCGCTGCTGCTCGGCGGGGTGGTCCCCGTGCCGTTCGACAGCGCCGACGTGGTCCTGGCGCCGCGCGTGCGGCGCCTCGGCCACCCGAACACCCTGCGCCTGCGCGCGTGGGCCGACGGCTCCGACGAGCCCGCCCTCGACGAGACGTACGAGTCGATCGGCGGCGGGTTCGTCCGGCGTGCGGGCGAGGAGCCGCCCGGGACGGCCGGCGGGTCGGAGGGGCCCGTGTTCCGCTCGGCCGCGGAGCTCCTCGCCCTGTGCGGCGACGGGGCGTCGATCGCCGACGTCGCCTGGGCGGCGGAGACCGCGCGCCGCGACCCGGCGGACGTGGTTGCCGGGCTCGACGCGGTGTGGGCCGCCATGCGCGCCTGCGTCGACGCCGGCCTGACGGCCGAGGGCGCGCTGCCCGGCGGCCTGGGCGTGCGCCGGCGCGCGGCCGCCATGCGGGCGAGCCTCGAGGCCGCCGAGGCGCAGGGGCGCCACGTCGAGGGCGACTGGCTGCAGGTGTACGCGCTCGCCGTCAACGAGGAGAACGCGGCCGGCGGCCGCGTCGTGACGGCGCCGACGAACGGCGCGGCCGGCATCCTGCCCGCCGTGCTGCGCCACTACTGGCGTTCCGAGCCGTCCGCCTCGATCGAGGGGGTGCGGAGCTTCCTGCTCACGGCGGCGGCCGTGGGGTCGCTGATCAAGGCGAACGCGTCGATCTCGGGCGCCGAGGGCGGGTGCCAGGCCGAGGTGGGCTCGGCGTGCGCCATGGCCGCCGCCGGCCTGTGCGCGGTGCTCGGGGGCACCCCGGCGCAGGTGGAGAACGCTGCCGAGATCGCGATGGAGCACCACCTGGGGCTCACCTGCGACCCGATCGCCGGGCTCGTGCAGGTGCCGTGCATCGAGCGCAACGCCATCGCCGCGACGACGGCGGTCACCGCGGCGCGCCTGGCGCTGCACGGCGACGGCTCGCACATCGTCTCGCTCGACGCCGTGATCGAGACGATGCGTCAGACCGGGGCCGACATGAGCGACAAGTACAAGGAGACGAGCCGCGGCGGGCTCGCCGTCAACGTCGTCGAGTGCTGAGCGCCGACGCTCGGAGCACCCGCGCCCGCTCAGAGCACCCGCGCCAGCGCCGTGAGCGCCGCGAGCGGGTCCGGCCCCGCGGGGAAGAAGACGCTGGAGGTCACGCCCGCGGCCCCGAGCTCGCCGATCCGCTCGCGCACCCGGTCCGGCGTGCCGGCCAGCGCGAGGGCGCCGACCCACGCGTCGGGCAGCTGCGCGACGAACTCCTCGCGGGTCGCGCAGCGCTCCCGCAGCGCGGCGAGCTCCGCGGCGAAGGGCAGCGGTGCCAGGTGGGGAGCCCAGTCCGGCTCGCCGATCCACTCCAGGCCGGGGCGGGCGGCCGCGAGCGCGGCCCGCGGGTCGTCGTCGACCGCCCCGATGTTGTAGGCCACCAGCCGGTGCTCGGCGGCCGGCGCGATCGCCGCCAGCGCGGCGGCCGCGTACTCGGGCGTGCACGGCTCGGCGAGCACGGTGCCGTCGGCGACCTTCCCGGACGCCGCCAGGGACCGCGGCCCGCGGACCCCGAGCAGCAGGGGCGGCACGGCGGCGGGCACGGCCGAGGGATCGAGGCGCACGCCGTCGGCCTCGGCGCCGCTCAGCAGCGCCCGGACCGTGGTGACGTAGTCCGACAGGAAGGTCAGCGGTCGCTGCGGCCACACCCCGGCCTGGCGCATCCAGCCCGGCATGCCGTGGCCGATGCCGACGTCGGTGCGCCCCGGGAACAGCTGCTCGAGCGTGGCGATCTCCATCGCGGCGAAGACGGCGCTCCGCACGGCGGCGGGCAGGATGCCGATGCCGACCCGGATGCGCGTGGTCGCACCGAGCGCCGCGGTCGCCTGCGCCAGCCCGCCGCGGAAGCCGAGGTCCTCCACCACCCACAGCTCGTCGAAGCCCAGCCGCTCGGCGGTGCGGGCGTACTCGAGGACCCGCGGGGCGGGCAGGTCACGGGGCAGGACGACGCCGATCTGCGGCCGGTGGGTCATGCGGCAGTTCTAGCAGGTGGAGCGGCGGCAGGCCGTGGCGCGCCGCGCCGCCGGGGCCCGACCCGCGCCGCTACCATGCCCGCATGACCCGGGCCACCGTCGCTCCGCGAGCCGCCGCCGTGCTCCTCCTCGCCCTCGGGGCTGCGGCGTGCACCGCCCCGCAGGGAGCGGACCCCGACGAGGTCCAACGCTGGATGAGCGAGCGCGACGCCGCGGCGGACGTCTCGCTCGGGGTCATGAGCGCGCCGGTCGGGCCCGCGGACCCGGAGCCGGGACCGGACGAGGGCATCAGCGTCACCTACCCCCGCCCGGAGCGGGTGGACGGCGTGCGGCTGGCGTGCCTCGGTGAGGGCACCGTGAGCTTCATCGTGGAGGTGACGGGCGTGTCGTCCTCGACGACGGAGGAGCACAGGGACCTGCAGTGCGGGCCGGACGAGCACGAGGTCTCGTTGCCCGTGGCCGACGCGACGAGCGTGCGGGTCGACGGCTTCGGCGCCGACCGCGAGGGCGCGTGGCACGCGGTCGTCGTCGGCCCCGACGCCGGCTGAGCCCGCGGGCGCAGGCCCCGCGCTCAGGCGGGGACCGCCGGCTCCGGCGTCCGAGCCGTGCCGGCAGGGACGTCAGGCCGCGGGTCGGCGGCACCGTCGCCAGGGCCGCCGGCGAGCGGCGCCGGCTCCGCGGTCTCCGGCCCGCTCCGGCGCGGCTTGAGCTCGCTGACCAGCGACCCGGCCACGATGAGCACGGCACCGACGATGGCGACGGCGGGCAGCCGGTCGCCGGCGATGCGGCCGATGATCCCGCCCCACACCGGCTCGCCGGAGTAGATGATCGTGGCGCGGGTGGGGGAGACCGAGCGCTGCGCCCAGTTCATCGTCAGCTGGATGGCGCAGCTCGCGGCCCCGAGGCCGACGGCGGCGGCGAGCCAGACCCAGGAGAACGCCGGCAGACCCTCGCCCGTGGCCGGCATGGTGGCTAGCGACAGCAGGCTGGCGGTCAGCAGCTGCACCACCGTGACGCGCCCGAGGTCGACCTTGCCGGCGAAGAGGCTGATGAGGATGATCTCCGCGGCGATGGGCAGGGTGCTGACCAGCGTCGCGACCTCGCCGGGGCCGAGCCCGAACCCGACGGCGCCGGGGTCGGCCAGCAGCATCAGGCCCACGAACGCCAGCGCCACGCCCACGAGCGTGGTGCGCGAGGGGCGTCGGCGCAGCACGAGCCACTGCAGCAGCGGCACGAGCGGCACGTAGAGCGCGGTGATGAACGCCGACGTGCTGCTGCTGATCGTCTGCAGGCCCACGGTCTGCAGCCCGTACCCGAGCCAGATCATGGCGCCGATCGACGCGCCGGCGCCGACGTCGCGCCAGCGCGTCCCGCGCAGCGCGCGGTGGAAGATCACTGCGCTGATCAGACCCGCCACGGCGAACCGCAGCCCGACGAAGAACCACGGCCCGCTGTGGCCCATGGCCACGTGCACGATGAGGAACGTGGTGCCCCAGACGAACGTGATGAGGACGAGCAGCAGCTCCTCCCGGGAGGGGCGGCCCATCCGCAGGCGACGGTTGTGCAGCATGTTGCACAACTCTACAGTGCAGAATGGTGCACATGGACGACGTCGCCCACCCCGCCGAGCCCGCCCACCCCGCGCACGCCCCGGCGTCCGACGTGCTCGCCCACGTGGGCGCGAACCTGCGGCGGCACCGCGGCGCGGCGGGGCTGAGCCAGGCAGCCCTGGCGGAGCGGTCGGGCGTCAGCCGGCGCACGATCATCAAGCTCGAGGCGGGGGAGGCGAACATCAGCCTGTCCGGCCTGGACCGGCTGGCCGAGGCGCTGGGCGTGACCTTCGTCGACCTCGTCGCGGCGCCGGCGGCGTCGCACCTCGACCTCCACGAGGTGGCCTGGCGCGGGTCGAGCGCCGACAGCGTCGGCGTGCTGCGTGCCTCGGTGCCGGCGCGCCAGGAGGCGCAGCTGTGGGTCTGGACGCTCGGCGCGGGGGACCGGTACGACGCCCAGCCGGACCCGGACGGCTGGCACGAGATGGTGCTGGTCACCGAGGGCAGCGTCCGGATCGAGCAGGAGGGCGGCCACACCGACCTCGAGGCCGGCCAGCACAGCGTCTGCTCGAGCGCGCAGCAGTACGCGTACGTCAACACCGGCACCACGACGGCGCGGTTCGCCCGGATCGTCGTCAGCTAGGGCCGCGACGGCGCGCGACCGCGCCGCTCAGTCGCCGTCGCCGCTCAGTCCCGCAGCGGCGACCCGACGACGTCGAAGCGGAACCCGCCGAACTGGCCGGACAGCAGCGGGCGCGCGGCGGCGATCGACGCCTGCACCTCGGGCAGCGCGAGCGACGCCCGGTGCGCCTCGGCGCTCTCCCACAGCTCGACCACGTAGACGGTGTCCGGGTCGTCGTCGTTGGCGCCGACCTCGTAGGCGAGGCAGCCGGCCTCGCCCAGGGCGGTGCTGCGGCGGGTCAGATGGGCGACGAGCTCGTCCCGCTTCCCGGCGACGGCGCCGAGCGTCCCCACGTTCGCGAAGGTCACGCCGCACACCCTAGCCAACCGGCTCTGCGGTGGGCTGCCCGGCGGGCTCGCCCGCCCCGTCGAGGTCCAGCCCCTCCAGCCCCTCCAGGCCGTCCAGCTCGGGCAGGTCGAGCGTGGGGTAGGGCTGCGGTCCGCGGGTCCGCAGGTCCTCGATGAGCTGCCGCTCCCGGTCGGTGAGCCCCGAGCCGCCCGAGCGCGGGCTGCTGCCGGTCAGCGCGTACGTGCCGTCGGCGTCGTACCGGTTGGGCCCCACGGGCAGGGCGGCCAGCCCGGCGACCACGGCCAGCGCCGCGGCAGCGCCGGCCGCCACGAGCCCGGCGGCGCCGCCCGCGCCGTGGGCACCGGCCGGGCGCCCGCCGCCCGCCGCGCCGTCGGACCGCAGGCGGGCGACCGTGCGCCGCTGCACCCACATCAGCACGACGACGGCGAGGACCGTGCCGCCCGCGCCGACCGCCAGGGGTCCCAGCGCGTCGCCGCGCCCCGTCCGCAGGCCGGAGCCGAGCGCCACCAGGGTCATCGCGGCGGCGACCACGAGCCGCTTGGTGAGCACCGAGCGGGCCAGCACCCGCAGCCGGTCCACGCGCTGCACGCCGACGTCGCCCGCCGGGTACAGCCCGGACGCGCCGGCCGACCGCCACACCGAGCGCAGCACCAGCGCGCTGCCCGCGGCGCCGACCAGCTCGACCACGGTGAGCGCGACGAGCACCCAGCGCACCGCCACGGCGTCGCGCACGAACAGCAGCGCGACGGCAACCGCCACGACCCCCGCCCACGCCGCGCCGACGAGGAGGGGGCGCAGCCACGGCTGGCGGCCGTGCGTCGCGGTCCGCCGCGCATAGCCGGGCGGCATCGTGCGCGTGACCGCGACCGACCGGCGCGCGCCCGTCGCCAGCCGCAGCAGGCACAGGGCGCTGACCAGCGTGACCACCAGCGACCAGCCGTCCGCCATCGCCAGCGTGGTGGCCCACGCCAGCACCACCCCGGTCCACACCGGCGCGTCCGCGATGTGCATGAGCCGTTGCACGGCGCTGACGTGCAGCCAATAGGCGGCCTCGGTGTGCGCCGGGTTGGCCGCGAGCACGTCGCCCAGGCCGCGGGCGCGGGCGGCGTCGTCGGGCCGCAGCTGCGCCTCGGCGTACCGCAGCCCCTCGTGCTCCGGGGCCACCTCCAGGCCCTGCAGCACGTGCTGCAGGGCCTGGAGGCCGTCGCCGAGCCGCATCCGCAGGCGCGCGCACTCCAGCAGCACGTCCGGGTCCTCGGGCGCCAGCTCCCGGGCCGACGCGATGCGCTCGCGCGCCAGCGCCTTGTCCTTGCGGCGGGGCCGGGCGTCGAGGACGACGTCGGCGAGCTGCAGGTGGTAGACCGCGTCGGACGGGTCCAGCTCGAGCGCCGCCGCGATGCTCGCGCGGGCGCCGTCGAGGTCGCCCGTCTCCTGCCGCGCCCGCGACAGGAGGTACAGCGGGCCGGGCAGCTCGGGCGCCACGGCCGTGACCGCCTCGAGGATCTCGCGCGCCTCGCGCGGGCGGCCCGTCTGCAGGCGCAGCGAGGCCGCGGCGATCAGCAGGTACCCGCTGTCGGGCTCCTGCCCGAGCGCCTCGTCGACCAGCTCCACGGCGCGCTCGACGCGCCCGGCCTCGGCCAGCAGGCGGGCGCGGCGGACGACGCCCTCGGCGTCGACGGCGGGGCCGCCGGCCGCGGGAGCGCCCGCGGCACCGCCGACCGCACCGGCGCCGGGGGCGCTCACAGCATGCGGCGGCTGCGCAGGTAGGCCGCCAGGTCGTCGTACCGGCCATCGTTGTTGGCGAACTGCACCACGTTGCGCGCCGACTGCAGCCACGCGGTCGTGGAGGGGCGCACCTCGCGCAGCGCGGCGCGCAGGTCGTCCATCGTGATGGCTCGGACCTCGCCGGTGGCGATCGAGTCCATCATCGCCTTCTCGGCCGCCGACGCCGCCAGGTGCTCCAGGTCCGCGCCGGAGAACCCGTCGGTCCGGTCGACGAGCTCGCCCAGGTCGATGCCGGCCAGGGGGCGGCCGCGCAGGTGGTGGCGCAGGATCGCCTCGCGCGCCGGGGCGTCCGGCGGCAGCACCAGCACGACGCGGTCGAACCGGCCGGGCCGCAGCAGCGCGGTGTCCACGTCCCACGGGTGGTTGGTGGCGCCGAGCACGAACAGCCCGTCGTTGTCCGCTCCCATGCCGTCCATCTCCTGCAGGAGCTGGTTGACCACGGTGCGCATGCCGCCCGAGCCCGAGTACTGCGACCGCTTGCCGCCGATGGCGTCGACCTCGTCGAGGAACAGCACCGCCGGGGCGAGCTGGCGCGCCCGCTGGAACAGCGCGTGCAGGTTCTGCTCGCTCTCGCCGAGGTAGCGGTCGAGGATGTCGGCCAGCGTCACGGTGAGGAACCGCGCGCCGAGCTCGCCGGCCACGGCGCGGGCCAGGAACGTCTTGCCGGTGCCGGGCGGGCCGTACAGCAGCAGGCCGCCGCGCAACGACTTGCCGAACGCCTTGGCGATCGCCGGGTTGCGCATCGGCTCCAGGAACGCCTCGCGGATGCGCTGCTTGACCGGCTCGAGACCGCCGACGTCGTCGAGCGTCACCGTCTCGTGCGCCACGTCGAGCAGGTCCGCGCCGTCGCCGGGCTCGTCGTCGCGCGCCGGGACGAGCGGGGCGTCGTCCGCCCGCTCCGGCGCGACGAACGGGGGCGGCACGTCGATGCCGACCTCCGCCTCGAGGGCCTTCCAGTCGACGGAGGCCTCGATGTCGGCCTCGGTGTCGGTCTCGACGTCGGTCTCGACGTCGGCCTGGTCGGCGGCCTCGACGGCGGCGCCCTCGACCGTGTCCGGGGCGTCGAGCGGCTCGACGGTCGCGAAGGGCTCGAGCGGCTCGGCCAGGTCCTCGACGACCTCGTCGGCGACTTGCTCGGCCACCTGCTCGATGGCCTGCTCGACGACCTCCGTGGGCCCCGCGGGCGCCTCGGTCGGCGCCTCGGTCGGCACGGCTGCCGCCTGCAGCGCCGTCGTCGCGCGGGTGAGCAGCGCGAGCGCGTCGCCGTCGGTGGGGACGAGGCGCAGCGCGGCGCTCGCCTGCTCCACCGCCTCGACGTGGCGGCCGGCGTCGTGCAGCAGGCTGCCGTAGTGGACGCGCAGCGGGGCGCTGTCCGGGGCGGCCGCCACGGCGGCGGCCAGGGCGTCGAGGACGTCGGTCATGCGGGCTCCGGGATGTGATCGGCGGGGTCGGCCCTCAGTGTGTCATCGGGCCCGGGATGTCGCCCGTGGCATACAAGCGGATACAGTGCGGTGCGGGATTGCAGTGGTGTGTGGGGGCTCACTACGAACCGTCTGTCGAGATGGGATCACCGTGCTGTGTGCGTCGACCATTGCCGTCCGCGCCGGTGTCGGCGGGCCCGGGGCTCGACAGGCACGTCGCGGAACCGGGGGACCTGCGATGACGTCGATACCTGTCCGTACCAACCCCGCGTCACCGTACGTCGACGGCGCGGTCCGTGCGGCGCTGAGCAGCGGTGACCTCGACGCGCTGGAGGACCTCAGCGACCGCCTGTGGTACCAGCTGCCCGCCCGGTACGCCCGGCCGCTGCTCGACGCGCTGGCGGAGGTGCCGCCGCGGCGGCTGACCGAGCGCCCGCGGCTGCTGGTGACGGGGCTGCTCGCGCACCGCTTCCTGCACGCCGACGACCCGGCGGAGGTGCGGCGCGTCGAGCGCTCGCACGCCCTGCACGGCTCCCGGACCGAGCGCCGCCTCGGGGCGTACGCGGCGGCGCCCGACGCCGTGACCGCCGGGGTGCTGGCGATGCAGGCCGCGCGGTGGCGCGGCGACCACGAGGCTGCCGAGCGGGTGGCCCGGTTGACCGAGGCGCGTGCCGGGGCCCGGCGCCGGCCGGGGCTGGTGGCGCTGCAGCGGGGGCTGGGCCGGGTGGCGGCCGACGACGCCGCCGGTGCGGTGGAGCACCTGGAGCGCGCCTACGCCCAGGCCGGGCCGGCGCCGTTCCAGCACTTCGCGGGCGCCGCGGCGTGCGGGGTCCTGGCGATGCTCGCGGCCGAGCGCGGCCACCACCGCCTCGCGGCGGCCTGGCTCGACCGGCTCGCGGCGCTGGGCCCGGTCCCGCGGTGGCTGGACCGCTACCTGCTGACCGGCGCGTTCGTCGCCGAGGCGCTGCTGGCGATCGACCGGCTGGACCGGCCGGCGGCCGAGCAGGCCCTCGCCCGCGCGGGCGAGGGCACCGACGCCACCGACCTGTGGCCGCACGTGGCGGCGGCCTGGTTGGCGTACGAGCTGACGTTCCGCGGCCCGACGGACGCGTTCGTGCGGCTGGACGCCGCCGGCTTCGCCCACGGCGTGGGCCGGCGTCCGCAGCAGGGCGATCCCGCCGTGCTGCTGCGGGCGTACGCCGACCTGCTGGTGGTCAGCGGCGAGGGCACCTACGTGCTGGCCGTGCTCGGCGACGTCTCGCGCCGGCCGGACCTCGCCGCCGCGGCGGCGGCCGTGCACCTGCGCGCCGGGCAGCGGCACCAGGCCGTCGCCGTCGCCGCCCGCGCGCTGCGCCACCCGGCCGCGAGCCCGCGGGACCTCCAGGAGCTCCAGCTCGTGCTCGCCGTCGCGCACCTGTTCGACGGAGAGGCGGACAGCGCCGCCCGGTCCTTCCGGTCCGCGTTGGAGCTGTGGGTGCACGGGCTCGGGCGGGCGTTCACGGTGCTGCCGCACGAGACGCTCGCCGAGCTCTGCCGCCTCACCGGCACCGACCCCGCCGAGCTGATCACGCCCACCGGCGCGCGGCCGCGGCCCCGGGCCGGCTTGCCCCTGGCGATCGTCGTCCTCACCGACCGCGAGCGGGAGGTGCTGCGGGCGCTCGCCGACGGCAGCACCACGTCGGACGTCGCCCGCGCCCTGCACGTCAGCACCAACACGGTGCGCACCCACGTGAAGTCGCTGTACCGCAAGCTCGGCGTGCAGAGCCGTGACGCGGCCCTCGCGCGTGGTGCCGCGCTCGGCTTCCTCGTCGGCTGACGCCCCTCGCCGTGCCCTCGGGCGTCCCGACCGCTGCTGATGCCGCGACGGCGGTCGGCCAGGCGAGGGGTCAGGACATCAGCGGCAGCCGGCCGACGATCTTGTCCACCCGGTTGCGCGGGCCCACGAGGCTGACGGCGTACGCCGGCAGGTCGGCGGCCCCGGCGGCGGCCACCGCCTCGAGGTACTCGTCGTAGACGCGGGTGTGCTGGGCGGCGGCCGGCATGTCGGCCACGTACACCCCGAGCGACGCCGCGGCCTTGGCCCGGATGGCGGCGAGCTGCGCGGCCGGTGCGGTCAGCACCGTGCAGCCGGCCCACGGCAGGCCGGGGTGGACGCCGCCCTCGGCGTCCACGGCGTCGGGCCCGCGCAGCCCGTGCACGTCGGTGGCGGTCGCCGCGGCGACGCAGATGGCGGCGTTGGCGGCGCGCCCCGGCGGGAGCGCCTCGTCGACGACCACCACCCACTTGAGGCGGGCGGACCGGGTGGGCTCGGAGGTGCGGATCTCGTCGGGCTCGAACCCGACGGCTGCGGGGGTGCTGACGGGAGTGCTCATGCGGCGAGCGTAGGAGGCGCCCCGTGCGTCGTGCGGCGCGGGCGGACGATCGTCGCCGCCCGCGCCGCAGCCACGTCCTGGCCCAGACGATGTACGACCGCTGGCGTCGACCTCCGTACGGACGACGGCTACGCTCGGACCCGTGGTGGAGCTCGACGCCCTCGACCTGGCGATCCTGCGCGAGCTGCAGAAGGACGCGCGCCGGACCAACCGCGACGTCGCCGCCGTCGTCGGCGTGGCCCCCACGACGGCGCTGGACCGGACCCGCTCCCTGCGCGAGCGCGGCGTGATCCGCGGCGCGCGCCTGGAGGTGGACCTCGGCGCGCTGGGCCGGCCGGTGCAGGCGCTGGTCGCCGTGCGGATCCGGCCGCCGTCGCGGGCGAACATCGAGGGGTTCCGCACCTGGGCGGCCGCGCTGCCGGAGACGCTCGGGCTGTTCGTCACGAGCGGCACCGAGGACTTCCTGGTCCACGTGGCGGTGCCGGACAACGACGCGCTCTACTCGTTCGTCATCGACCGGCTCACCGAGCGGCGCGAGGTCGCCGACGTGCGCACCTCCGTGGTCTACGAGCACCTGCAGGCCCGGTCGGTCGAGCCGCCCGCGCCCGTGCGCCGCCGGCGCGGCTGACCACGTGGGGAACAACCGCACCTGCGCGCAGGGTTGTACCAGGTAGCGCACCCTTCCTCTGCCCCAGGAGATGAGACCCGTGAAGGGCGACCGAGTGGAGATCGTCATCGACGCCGGCGGGTCGACCCGCACCTACGAGGTCGAGGCCACCCGCGCCGGCCGCCGGGTCGAGGTGAGCCACGGCCGCGGCGTCGTCGAGGTCGCCGAGACCACCCGGAGCGGCACCCCTGTGCGCACCGCGCGCTTCATGTCGTCGCGGGTCCTCGCCCTCGTCGAGCACCCGGCCTCGCGCGCCGCGCTGCCCGACGACGCCGCCGTGACGCACCTGCCGCGGCCCGCCTGACGGGCAGCGCCCGGGCGTAGCGCAACCGGTGCGCGCCGTGGCCTCGCGCCCCGCGTGCCGGTGGCCTGTGCCGGTCATACCGTGGCGGAGCCGACGAGGACGTCGGCCGAGCGCTCGACCAGGGTGCCGGGCGCGGTGCGCGCGGCCCCGCAGGGAGCCTCCCGCGGGGTGGGACCGTCGAGGAGGAGTCATGGGCGCACGAGAGACCGCACGACAGGCACTACGGACGACGGGCGTGGCGGGCCTCGCCGCGGCCGCGGTGATCGGGACGGCGATGCTGCCGCTCGACGGCGGCCGCGGCGGCGGGGGAGGCGGAGGCGGCCACGGCGCGTCGGAGCGGGCACGCAACGTCATCTTCATCCAGGGCGACGGCCTCGGGATGTCCCAGCGCGAGCTGATCCGGATCGCGACGGTGGGCCACGAGGGACAGCTCGCGATGGACTCCCTGGAGCACGCCGGCTGGGCGTACACCGACTCGGCCGACCCCGAGGAGGCGGTCACGGACTCCGCCGCGGGCGCCACGGCCTTCGCCAGCGGCGTGCGCACCTACAACGGCGCCGTCGGCGTGGACCTCGACAAGAACCCGGTGCCGACGCTGCTCGAGGAGGCCCGGCGCGCCGGCAAGGCCACGGGCCTGGTCACCACCGCGCAGGTCACCGACGCCACCCCGGGCGCGTTCGGGGCCCACGTGCCCGACCGCGCCGACCAGAGCGAGATCGCACGGCAGTTCCTCGAGTCCTCGAAGCCCGACGTCATCCTGGGCGGCGGCGAGGACTGGTGGTACCCCGCCGGGGACCCGGGCCGCTGGCCCGACGCCCCGGCGACCGACCCGACCGAGGCCAGCAAGGGCACCGAGGGCAACCTCGTGCGGCAGGCGCAGCGGCAGGGGTACACGTACGTCAGCGACGCCGAGGGCCTCGCGGACGCCCGCGGGCGCAAGCTGCTGGGGCTGTTCGCCAACGAGGAGATGTTCGAGCAGCGCAACGAGGGCGACGGCGACCTCTACGACCCGGAGGTGCCCCTGGTCGACATGACCGCCAAGGCGCTGGACGTGCTGTCCCACGACCGCGACGGCTTCTTCCTGCTGGTCGAGGAGGAGGCGGTCGACGAGTTCGCCCACCGCAGCAACGCGACCCGCACCATCCAGGCGGGCCAGGCCCTCGACGAGACGGTGCGGCTGGCCCTGGAGTTCCAGGAGCGCAACCCGCGCACGCTCGTGGTCGTCGTCGGGGACCACGCCACGGGCGGCCTGGCGATCGAGAACGTCGACGACACCGACGAGTCCGGCCAGGACCCGACCACGGAGGACGGGCCGTACGACATCCCGGGCACCGACCTGCAGTTCACCGTCGACTGGACGACCGGCGGCCACACGGGCGACGCCACGCCCGTCACCGCGCAGGGGCCGGGCGCGGCCGGGCTGGCGGGCGCCCAGCGCAACACCGACGTCCACGACGCGGTGCGCGCCGCGATGCTCGGCCGCGGGCGCGGCTGAGCACCGCGCGGGGCCCTCGACTGGCGAGGGCCCCGCGCGGGCGGGGCGTCCTCGCCCCGGGCCGGGGCGGCGCCGGCTCACGCCCCCGCGTGCGTCACCGGCGGCTCCGGCACGAGACTCGATGGTGAGCGGCCCGACGGTGGACGAGGCGGCGGCCGAGGCGGTGAGCGACGTGGCGGGTGCGAGGCCGGTGCGGGTGTTCCTCGTCGACGACCACGAGGTCGTGCGCCGCGGCGTGGCCGAGCTGCTCACGGCGCACGACGACATGGAGATCGTGGGGGAGGCCGCGGACGTGCGCCAGACGCTCGCCCGCGTGCCCGCCGCCGCCCCCGACGTCGTCGTGCTCGACGTGCGCCTGCCGGACGGCGACGGCGTGAGCCTGTGCCGTGAGCTGCGCTCGCGCGAGCACCCGCCCGCGTGCCTGATGCTGACGTCGTTCCCCGACGACGAGGCCCTGTTCGACGCGATCATGGCCGGCGCGGCCGGCTACGTGCTCAAGCAGGTGCGGGGCTCGGACCTGGTGGAGGCCGTCCGCACCGTGGCCGCCGGCGGGTCGACGCTCGACGCCCAGGCCGCCGCGCAGGTGATGGCCCGGATGCGGCGGCCCCCGGCGCCGCGGGAGGACCCGCGGGCGACGCTCACCGACCAGGAGCGGCGCATCTTCGACCTGATCGGCGAGGGGCTGACCAACCGCCAGATCGCCTCCCGCATGGGGCTGGCGGAGAAGACCGTGAAGAACTACGTCTCGAGCCTGCTCACCAAGCTGGGCCTGCGCGGCCGGGTCGAGGCGGCGGTGCTCGCGGTGCGCCTCGCCGGCGAGGAGGGCGGGGGGCGCGCGGCGTACCGCGGGCCGCGCTAGCGGTCGTCGCCGTCGCCGTCGCCGTCGCCGTCGCCGTCGCGAGCGGTCCCCGGCCCCGGGACCGTGGCGCGCGCCGGCTCCCTCGCCAGGGGCACGACCCAGTCCAGCACCGTGCCCCAGGGCGTCCCGGGCGGCCCCGGCGCGACGTCGAGCGTGCCGCCGAGCTCCGCGGCGCGCTGGGCGAGGTTCGCCAGGCCGCTGCGCCGGCCGCCGTCGGCGATGCCGCAGCCGTCGTCGCGCACGCGGACGCGCAGCCGCTCGCCCACGCGCACGTCGACCTCGACGGCGGACGCCGCGGCGTGCCGGGCGACGTTGGCCAGCGCCTCGCGCAGCACCGCGACGACGTGGTCGACGAGCCGCGGCGGCACCGCGGCGTCGACCGGCCCGGCGAACCGGAGGGACGGCGAGAAGCCGAGCACGTCGCCGGCCCGGTCGACCTCGGCGATGACCCGTGCCCGCGCGCCCGTGGGCGGGGTGGAGCGGCGCGGCGCCTGCAGGCCCAGGATCTGGGTGCGGATCAGCGCGATGGTCTCGTCGATGCTCACGACGGCGGCGTCGACGCGGTCGCGGACGTCGTCGGGCACCCGGTCGAGCACCCCCTGCAGCGAGAGCCCGGTGGCGAAGAGGCGCTGGATCGCCAGGTCGTGCAGGTCCCGGGCGATGCGGTCGCGGTCGCGCAGCACCGCCAGGCGCTCGGCGTCCCGGCGCCGCTCCGCCAGCTCCAGCGCCACGGCCGCCTGGTTGGCGTACGCCGCGAGGGCGTCGACGACCGTGCGGGCGATCGCCGCCCGGCCGGCGCGGCGCCCCACGGCCAGCACGCCCCGGGTGCGGCCGGGCTCGCCCAGCGGCAGCACGGCGGCCGGACCGATGGCGCCCGCCGCGTCGACGACGAGCGTCGAGCGCGGGTCGTGGCGCGCGTCGGCGGTGACCACCACGGTCCCGGAGGAGTACGCCTCGGCCGAGAACGTCCCGGTCAGCGGCACCGTCGTGCCGACGACGTCCTGCCCCACCGCGGCCTCGACGACCAGCCGCTCGCCGTCGGGCGCCGGCAGGGAGATCGCGACCAGGTCGGCCTCGGCGACCTCGGCCACCTCCTGCACGAACAGCTCGAGCACCTTGGCCGGGTCCGTCCCGGAGAGCAGCTGCCGGGGGAGCTCCGCGCTCCCGGCCAGCCACCGGGCGCTGCGGCGGGCGTCCTCGAACAGCCGGGCGTTGTCGATCGCGACGCCGACGGCCGCTGCCAGCGCCTCGACGAGCCGCTGGTCGTCGAGCGAGAAGTCGCCGCCGCCGCGCTTGTCCGTCAGGTACAGGTTGCCCCAGACGACGTCGCGCACCCGCACGGGCACCCCGAGGAAGGAGCGCATCGGGGGGTGGTGCGGCGGGAAGCCGTAGGAGGCGGGGTGCGCCGTCAGGTCGTGCAGCCGCAGCGGCTCGGGGTGGCGGATGAGCTCGCCGAGGATGCCGCGACCGTGCGGGTACGGCCCGATGGCGCGGATCTCCTCCTCGCTGAGCCCCACGGTGATGAACTCCGCGATGCCCCCGTCGCCGATCACGCCGATCGCCGCGTACGCGGCGTCCACCAGGTGCGCGGCGGCGGTGGCGATGCGCTCGAGCACCGGGCGCAGCTCCAGGCCCCGTCCGACGTCGACGATCGCCTCGACCAGGACGTCCAGGTTGCGCCGGGCCGCCCGGATGGTGCGCACGCGGGCCTCGAGGTCGTCCAGCAGCTCGTCGAGCGGGAGCTGGGGGAGCAGGTGGCGCTCGCCGCCCGGGTCCTGCTCGCTCACCCCGTCGCCCGGAGGGCCCTCGTCCCGCGCCCCTCCGTCGTGAGCCATGACCGACCGCCTCGTGAGAGAGTCGCCCCCCACATGGTCACGCTAGTCCTCCGGCACACGTGGCGGGAGGCCCGGTCGGGCTGCTGGTCGGGTGGGTGGTCGGGCTGCTGGTCGGGCCCGCCCAGGCACCCTTGCCCGCGACGAGCCCGCTGCACCAGCGTCCGGCGCCCCGCGCCGCCGCGACAGGGACCTCGGGCCCGGGGCCTCGTGGTCCGCCGGCCCGGGGAACGGGGGACCAAGGGCTCCCGGCGCCGGCTCAGCGCGCCGTCTCAGCGCCGTCTCAGCGCCGTCTCAGCGCGTCCATCTCGGCCTGGATGCGGGCCTCCGACGGTCCCGGCGCCAGCACGTCCCAGGCGTGGAAGACCAGACCGATGCCCCAGCCCAGGATCGAGAAGACCGGCCAGAAGAAGCTCGCGCCGGTGATGAACCAGAACACGACCAGCATCGCGTTCACCAGCACGTACGCCACCGCGTGGGTGGCCAGCTCGCGCTTGGCGCGCAGGCACCGCACCGCCAGGGCGCGCAGGTCGTCCGGGCCCGGCGGCGTCGACCGGTCCGCCGACGGGTTCAGCGACGGGTCCATGGCGTCCTCCCGGTCGCAGGCGTCCTCCGCGGCCCCGCCCCCGCCGCGCCGTCGCGGCGGAGCCGGCACCGGGATCCTGCGTCGTCGACGCTAGGCCGGCCGCCCGGACCGGGGCAGGGACCTTCGGCCCTGGACCCGTGCCGCCGGGTGCGCGTCACCGGCCGGGACCTGTGGCCCTGGCCGGCCCTGGACGCGGTGCTCGGCGCCGTGCTGCTGACCCGCCTGCTGGCCGTCCTGCTCGTCGTCCCGCTGGCCGTCCAGGAAGGCGAGGACGTCGCGGGTGAACGTCCGGTGCGACTGCACGCCCGCGTGGCCGGTGCGGGGGTAGACGACCAGCCGCCCGTCGGGCACGCCGGCGGCGGTCGCGGCGAAGATCCCGGGGCCGTAGCAGCCGTCGCAGTCGCCCGCGACGACGAGCACGGGCGCCGTGACCTCCGGCAGCCGGTCGGTGAGGTCGAACGCGTCCTCGGCGGTGATGGTGGTCACCAGGTCGGACCAGTCCCGGCGGAACATCAGCGGGCCGGCCAGCCACCCGAGCGCCACCCACAGCGGGTCGGTGAGCGGGGTGCCCAGGAGGCTGGCCATCGCCGCGCCCGCGGCGCGGCGTCGGCCCGCCGCGAGCGCCGCCGCGACCGCGCGCTGCCCCGCGCGCCCGCCGGGCCCCAGCCGCGCCGCCGACGAGACGAGCACGAGCCGCCGCACGAGCCGCGGGTGGTCGGCGGCGAGCTGCAGCGCCACGCTGCCGCCGGTGGAGACGCCGAGCACGTCGACCGGGCCGGGGAACCGGCGCGGCAGCGCGGCGGCGTAGTCGGCCGCCAGGTCCGCCACAGTCGTGCCCGGGGGCAGCCCGGTCCGCCGGTCGACCCACCACACCTCCCGCCGACGGGCGAGGGCGCGCAGCGAGGCGACGATCATGGCGCGCTCGAGCCGGCTCGACGGCTGGGGGTGGCCCGCGAGCCCCGGCATCACGAGCAGCGGCGGGCCGGCGCCGGTGCGCAGGGAGGCCGTCCCCGGCGCCCAGGGGCCGGGCTCCGCGCGCGGGCCGGCGGGCCCGGCGGCGGGACGGGGTCGTGCGGTCCGGTGGCGGTGCTGCGCGCGGCGTCCATCGACACCTCCTGGTCCCGTCTCGGGTCCTCGACGCCGTGGTCCTCGACGCCGTGGTCCTCGACGCCGTGGTCCTCGACGCCGTGGGGCGGCGGTCGGTCCATCCTCGCGCGCCCGCCGCCCGGGCGACAGGGCGTCCGCCCCGCGCCGCGGTCTCGGGACCATCGGCCCTGGGGGTGGTCGGCGCGCCGGCGCGAGGGTGGGAGCGTGGCCGGTGCCGGGCCGGTGGGTGCCCCGAGGGACGAGACGACGAGCGACGTGCTGGTCATCGAGCGCGCGGAGCAGCCGGCGCTCGGGGTGCGGCAGGTGGTGCGCCGGGACGCCCTGCCGTCGACGGTCGCGCGGGCGGTGCTCGCCGTGGCGGAGCTGCTGCGGCGCACCGGCGCCGCCCCGGCCGGGGCCCGCCGTACGCCCGCTACCGCGGCGTGGTGGGGGACACCGTGGACGTCGAGGTGGGGTTCCCCCTGGTCGACGCCGTGCCGGCCGAGCGGCTGCGGCGGGAGCAGGTGCCGGAGGGCCGGCTCGTGGCCGACGCGCTGCCGGCCGTCCGCGCGGCCGAGACGGTCCACGTCGGGGCGTACGAGGATCTCGGGCGGGCCTACGACCGCCTCGTGGCCTGGCTCGGCCGGCACGGCCTCGAGCCGCTGGACCAGTCCTGGGAGCTCTACGAGTCCGGGCCGTCGTCCGACCCCGACCCGGCGGCCTGGCGCACGCGGCTGGTGATGCCGGTGAGCGCGTCGGGGGCCGCCGCCCCCTGACCCGGCGACGGGACCATCGGCCCGGCCGGGGCGGGTCCGCCGGTCCTACGCCCGGCGTCGGGGCGCCGGTTGGCTGGCCTCGTCGCACGGCGAGCCGCCGGCGGCGTGCCGGCGACGCGCTGGGAGAGCCGGCGTCGGCGAGGCGCCGGCGAGGCGCGGACGAGGGGGGGCGGGGCGATGGAGCGCACCTGGAGCGGCGGCGTCGTCGTCGGCGTCGACGGGTCGGCGGACAGCCGGCGCGCCCTGGAGTGGGCGGTCGGCGCTGCCGCCCGGCACGGCGCCGAGGTGACGGCCGTGTGCGCCTACGACCTGCCGTACGCCCCACCGCCCGCCGGCGGGGACGCCGCGGTCCGCGGCGAGAGCCGCGACGCCGCCCTGCGCGTCGTGCAGCAGGCCTCCGGCGTCGAGGAGATGCGGCCGGACGTCGGCCTGCGGCTCGAGCCGGGCGCACCGGCGCACGTGCTGGTGCAGCACTCGCGCACCGCCGACCTGGTCGTCGTCGGGCGCAGCGGCGTCGCGGGCCTCGAGCGGTTCGTGCTCGGGTCGGTCTCCGCGGCCACCGGCGCGATGGCCTACGGGCCGGTGGCGGTCGTGCCGCGGGGGAGCCGGACCGGCGCGCCCGCCCGCGTCGTCGTCGGCGTGGACCCGGACGACGACCCCAGCGCGGTGCTCGACCTCGCCTTCGCCGAGGCCCGCGGCGCCGGCTGCTGGGTGCAGCTCGTGCACGCCATCCCGGCCGCCGGCTCGGACGAGGCGATCGCCGACGTGCGCAGCTACGCGCGCCTGCGCCGCGAGCTCGCCTACGACCAGATGGGCGACCTGCTCGAACGCTGGTCCGACAAGTACACCGACGTCGACCGGACGGTCGCCGTGCGGCGCGGCGGCGCGGCCGGCGTGCTGCTCGACGCGGTCACCCCGGCCGACGTGCTCGTCGTCGGGGGGCGTCGCCGCCCGGGGGCGGCGGCGCGGGCGCCCGGCTCCGTGCCGGACGTCCTGCTGCGGCGCGCGCCGTGCCCGGTCGTCGTCGTGCACACCCGCACGGAGTCGTGACCCGGGCGCGTGCCGCCCGGACCGCACGTGCCCGGCGAGGGGCGCGCGGGCCCGGGCTAGCTCTCGGGGCGGACCTCGAACATGTCGATCGTCCCGGTGAGCTCCAGCAGGTCGCGTGCGGCCGGGCTGAGCCCGACGATCACCACGCGGCCCACCTGGCCCACGGCGCTCCACAGCAGCCGCAGCCCGGCCGAGTCGAGGAACGTGACCCGGGACGTGTCGACGCGCAGCGTGCCGTGGACGTGCGCGAGGTGCTCGTGCACGCGGCCCTCGACCCGTCGCACCACGGCCTGGTCGACCTCGCCCCACAACGACCACGCGCCCGCGGACACGTCGATCCCGCCCTGCAGCGCCTGGTCCTCCGCGAGCAGCAGCATGGCCCCGGCCTCTCCACCGGCGGTGGTCCGCCGCCGGTTCGCTCGGAGGGTCGACGAGGGCGGGCGCCCCGGTCGCTACCCACTCTTCGCGCTCTGCGCCCCGTTCGCAGCCCGGGCGCGCGGCCCCGCGGACGGTGCTCACGCCGTGGCGAGGGGCGGTGACGTGCGCCGACGCGGCACGGCGGGACCGGTGCGAGGTGCGTGCCCGGGCGGGGCGCCGCACGGTGGAGCCCATGTCGACGTGGTGGGAAGCCGGGGCGTGGGGACTGCTCGGGGGCGCGGCCCTGGTGCTGGGGGCGCTGATCGCGTGGTTCGTGCGGGTGCCGCAGCGGGTCAGCGCCAGCATCATGGCGTTCGGCGCCGGCGTGCTGATCTCGGCGCTGGCGTTCGACCTGACGCTCGAGGCGCAGGAGACCGGCGGCACCGTGGCGACCGTCGTCGGCGTCCTCGGCTGGGCCGCCGCCTACGCGGGCGCCAACGCCGTCGTGTCCCGCTTCGGCGGGCGGCACCGCAAGCGGTCCGGGGGCCAGCAGCCCGCCGAGCAGGACGACGCGGGCAGCGGCGTCGCCATCGCCATCGGCTCGCTGCTGGACGGCATCCCCGAGTCCGTGGTTCTCGGGGTGAGCCTCGTGACCGGCGGCGGCGTGAGCACCACGCTGATCGCGGCGATCTTCATCTCCAACGTGCCCGAGGGGCTGTCCAGCGTCGTCGGGATGAAGCGGGCCGGCCGCAGCGCCGGCTACGTGTTCGGGGTGTGGGGCGCGATCGCCGTCGTCTGCGCGGCGTCGGCCGCGGCGGGGTTCCTGCTGGCGGGCGTGGCGCCGCCGCTGGCCGTCGCCGTCATCACCGCGGTGGCGGCGGGCGCGATCCTCGCGATGATCGCCGACACGATGATCCCCGAGGCGTTCGAGCGGGCCCACCTGGCGACCGGGCTGATCACCGCCGTCGGCTTCCTCGTGGCCTTTGCGCTGAGCCAGGCGGGCGCCTGACCCGCCGCCCCACCCGCGCCGACGGCCAGGGAAGTGGGACGAAACTCGCAGGGTTTCGTCCCACTTCCCTAGCCGTCGACCGTGTCGGCCGTGCTGGCCGTGTCGGCCGTGCCGGCAGTGCCGGCCTCCGGATGCTCCGGTGTTGTCGTCGGGCGGGGCCCGGGGTAGGGATGGTCCGTGACCAGCGCCCCGCCCACCATGCGCGCGGCGTTCGTGCGCGCCCTCGGCGGCACGGAGCTCATCGAGCACGGCGAGCTGCCCACCCCGCGCCCCGGCCCCACCGACGTGCTGGTGCGCATGACGGCCAGCGGCGTCGACCAGGTCGACCTGTTCGTCCGCTCGAGCGCGTACCGCACGCCCACGCCGATGCCGTTCGTGCTCGGCCGCGACCTCGTCGGCGAGGTCGTCGAGACCGGCCCCGGCGCGGTCGGGTTCGACGTCGGCGACCGGGTGTGGTGCAACAGCCTCGGGCACGGCGGGCGGCAGGGCGCGCTCGCCGAGTACGCCGTCGTGCCCGCCGACCGGCTGTACCACCTGCCCGACGGCGTCGACCTGGTCACCGCGGCGGCCGCGCTGCACGGCGCCGCGACCGCCCACCTCGGGCTCGTGCGTGTGGCCGGGCTGCGGCCGGGAGAGACAGTGCTGGTCGGCGGCGGGGCAGGCGCGGTGGGCGCCGCCGCCGTGCGGCTCGCCGCCGAGGCGGGCGCGCGGGTGGTCGCGACGACGTCGCCGCGCGACGCCGAGCGGGCGCGCGCTCGGCGCCCACGCCGTCGTCGACCACACGGGCCCGGACCTGCCCGCGCAGGTCCGGGCCGTGCTGGCCCGGGACGGGGCGTCGGACGGCGTCGACGTCTGGTGGGACACGAGCGGGCGCCAGGACGTGGCCGCCGCCGTGCCGCTGCTGCGCCGCGGCGGCCGGGTCATCCTCTCGGCGGGCCTGCACACGACCGTCAGCCTGCCGGGCGGCGCGCTCTACGCGCGCGACGCGAGCGTGCGCGGGTTCGCGATCAGCAACGCGACGACGGCGGACCTCGCCACGGCCGCGGTCGCCGTCAACCGGCTGCTCGCCGCCGGGCCGCCCACGGCGCGCGTCGCGGCGACGATCCCTCTCGCCGACGCCGCCCGGGCCCACCGCCTGCTGGAGGCCGGAGGCGTGCGCGGCCGGCTCGTCGTCGTGCCCTAGGTGTACTGATCGGGGACGTTGGTCGAGTGGGTGTGATGCGTTGATCTGAGTGTTGGCGCGGGAGGGCCTCCCGCGGTGGAGTGGAACTGCCTAGGAATCCGCTCCGCTGACAGGAGGCCCTCGTGTCCCACGCTAATGCCGCTTTGACCCCTCGGGCCCGGCTGACGGTCGCCCGGCTGGTCGTCGATCAGAAGGTTCCGATCGCCGAGGTCGCCGCCCGGTTCCAGTGCGCCTGGCCCACGGTCAAGCGGTGGGCCGCCCGGTATGCGGCCGGTCAGCCGATGACCGACCGGTCCTCGCGGCCGCACCGGATGCCGGCCAAGACCGACCGGGCCACCACGGGCCGGATCGTGGCGCTGCGGCTACGCAAACGCCTCGGGCCGGTCCAGCTGGCCGCGCTGACCGGGGTGGCGCCCTCGACCGCCCACCGGGTGCTGACCCGTTGCCGGATCAACCGGCTGACGCATGTCGATCGGGCCACTGGCCAGCCGGTGCGCCGCTACGAGCACGCGACCCCCGGGGCGTTGCTGCACGTGGACGTCAAGAAGCTCGGCAACATCCCCGACGGCGGCGGGTGGCGGTTCGTGGGCCGCGCCCAGGGCGACCGCAACCGGGCCGCCACGCCCGGCAAACCGAAGAGCAAGCACCACAACCCCAAGATGGGTCACGCGTTCGTGCACACCGTGATCGATGACCACTCCAGGGTCGCCTACGCCGAGGTCCACGACGACGAGACCGCCACCACCGCCACCGGGGTGCTGCGCCGGGCCGTGACGTGGTTCGCCGCCCGCGGTATCACCACCCAACGAGTCCTGTCCGACAACGGCTCGGCCTACCGCTCCCACCTGTGGCGTGACGCCTGCACCGACCTGGCGATCAAGCACTCACGCACCCGGCCGCGGCGCCCGCAGACCAACGGCAAGATCGAACGCTTCCACCGCACCCTGGCCGACGGCTGGGGCTACGCCCGCTGCTACACCTGCGAAGCCGAACGCCGCGCCGCCCTGGCAGCATGGATCCACCAGTACAACTACCACCGGCCCCACACCGCCTGCGGGAACAAGCCCCCCATCACCCGATTGACCAACCTGCCGGGTCAGTACACCTAGGCGTCCTGCGCAGCCCTGCGGCCCTGCCGCCGTGCCCTGCGGCCCTGCCGCCGTGCCCTGCGGCCCTGCCGCCGTGCCCTGCGGCCCTGCCGCCGTGCCCTGCGGCCCTGCCGCCGTGCCCTCGGCGCGTCGTCGTGCCCTCGGGCCGGCTGCCGCCGGCTCACCCCTCCTTGTCCTGCTCCTCCAGGCGCAGCGCCGTGCCGATGGCGAAGAACGTGGGAGCCCACTCGCCGACGAACAGTCCCCAGCGGTCGGACTGCGCGCGGGAGTCGCTCGGCTTGCCGCGGGACACGAGCCAGGAGACCCAGGTGAACGCGACTGACGCGAACCCGGCCATGTAGGCGTACTCGGACTTCACGCCCATCTCTGCGAGCTTCTTGATCACGGTGGTGCCCTCTCGTCGTCGTGGTGCTGTGCGGTGTGGTCCGCGCGTGGTGCGGTGCGGGTCGTGCGTGTGACCCACGCCACCACGCGTGCGCGGCGCCCGCACCTCGCGACGGCCGCGGCGTCGGGCGCACGTCCGTCACCTGCGGCGACGTCGCGGCGCCCGGACGACGCGCCGCCGTCGCCGCCCGGCCGGTGGGCATCCGCCGCGCCGCGGTGTACCTTGACTCCTACCGCACGGTAGGGATTCCTCCGCCGGCGGGCACCTCACCCTTCGACGACGAGGAGCGTCCCCATGACCACCACCGACGCGGCTCCGGCGACCGCCTCCGGCAAGCCCTTCGACACCGAGCGCGTGCTCGCCGAGCTCACCCTCGAGGAGAAGGCGTCGCTGCTCTCGGGCGTCGACTTCTGGCACACCCAGCCGGTCGAGCGCGACGGCGAGAGGCTCGTGCCGAGCGTCATGGTCACCGACGGCCCGCACGGCCTGCGCAAGCAGGCGGAGTCGGCCGACCACCTGGGCATCGGCAACTCCGTGCCCGCCACCTGCTTCCCGACGGCGGCCGCGCTCGGCTCCACCTGGGACACCGCGCTGCTGCGCCGCGTCGGCGAGGCCCTGGGCCGCGAGACCCGTGCCAACGACGTGGCCGTGCTCCTCGGCCCGGGCATCAACATCAAGCGGTCCCCGCTGTGCGGCCGCAACTTCGAGTACCTCTCGGAGGACCCGCTGGTCGCCGGCGAGCTCGGCGCCGCGCTCGTGCAGGGCATCCAGTCGCAGGGCGTGGGCACGTCGCTCAAGCACTACGCGGCGAACAACCAGGAGGCCGACCGCATGCGCGTGTCGTCCGACGTCGACGAGCGCACCCTGCGCGAGATCTACCTGCCGGCCTTCGAGCGCGTCGTGAAGCAGGCGCAGCCGTGGACCGTCATGTGCTCGTACAACAAGGTCAACGACGTCTACGCCTCGCAGAACCACTGGCTGCTGACCGAGGTGCTGCGTGACGAGTGGGGCTTCGAGGGCCTGGTCGTCTCCGACTGGGGCGCCGTGCGCGACCGCGTCGCCGCCGTCGCCGCCGGCCTGGACCTGGAGATGCCGTCCAGCGGCGGGCGCACCGACGCCGAGGTCGTCGCCGCCGTCCGCGAGGGCCGCCTCGACGAGGCCGACGTCGACGCCGCCGTGCGCAACGTGCTGCACCTCGTCTCGCGCGCCCAGCCGGCGCTCGCCGAGCCCGGCACCTTCGACGTCGCCGAGCACCACGCGCTGGCCCGCGAGGCCGCGGCTGCCGGCACGGTGCTGCTGAAGAACGACGCCGTGGCGTCCGACGACGGCGCCGCCGCGCCGCTGCTGCCGCTGGCGGGCGGCGAGGGCCTGGCCGTCATCGGCGAGCTCGCCCGCACCCCGCGCTACCAGGGCGCCGGCTCCTCCCAGGTCAACCCGACCCGGCTCGACGACGCGCTGACCGCGCTGCGCGCCGCCACCGGTGTCGACGTCCCGTTCGCCGCCGGCTACGCCGTCGACGGCAAGGACAACGGCTCCGGCACCGACGCGGAGGCGCTGCGCGCCGAGGCGGTGGCGGTCGCCGAGGCCGCCCGCACCGTCGTCGTCCACCTGGGCCTGCCGGCGTCGTACGAGTCCGAGGGCTACGACCGCGAGCACATGGACCTGCCCGCCGACCAGGTCGCGCTGCTCGAGGCGGTCGCCGCGGCCAACCCGCGGGTCGTCGTCGTGCTGTCCAACGGCTCGGCGGTCACCGTGGCCCCGTGGCAGCACCTGGCCCCGGCGATCGTCGAGGGCTGGCTCGGCGGCCAGGCCTCCGGCGCCGCCGTCGCGGACGTGCTGCTCGGGGCGGCGAACCCGTCCGGCCGCCTCGCCGAGACCATCCCGGTGCGCCTCGAGGACAACCCGTCCTACGGCAACTTCCCGGGCGAGCTCGGCCACGTGCGCTACGGCGAGGGCATCTTCGTCGGCTACCGCTGGTACGACGCCCGCAAGATCGACGTCGCCTTCCCGTTCGGCCACGGCCTGTCGTACACGACGTTCGCGTACGACGCCGTCGCGGCCGAGGTCACCGGCTCGGGCGCCGCGGCGGGCGTGCGCGTCACCGCCCGCGTGACCAACACCGGCGACCGGGCCGGCGCCGAGGTGGTCCAGGTCTACGTGGCCGACCCGAAGTCGCAGGTGCAGCGCCCCGAGCGCGAGCTCAAGGCGTTCGCCAAGGTGGCGCTCGAGCCGGGCGAGTCCCGCGAGGTCGCCTTCGACCTCGACGCCCGCGCGCTGTCGTACTGGCACCCGGTGCTGCGCCGCTGGGTCGTCGAGGGCGGCGAGTTCGTGATCGCCGTCGGCGCCTCGTCGCGCGACCTGCGCGGCGCGGTGACCGTCGAGGTCGAGGGCGAGGACGTGCGCCTGCCGCTGCACGAGCTGTCCACGGTCACCGAGGCGCTCGCCGACCCGCGCGTCGGCCAGCAGGTGCGCGACGTCGTCTACGGCTCCGGCGCCTTCGCCGACGACCTGCTGGCGATGGTCGGCGACATGCCGCTGGCCGTCATCGCCGACTTCGGCATGGCCGGCTTCGACCGCGCCCGCCTCGGCGAGCTCCTGGCGGCCGCCAACGCCTGACCAGCGCGCGGCCGCCTGGACGCCGCCTGGGCGCCCGGTCGGCGCCCGGTCGGCGCCCGGTCGGCGCCACCTCCGAAGGCCCCGTCCCGCACCGTGCGGGACGGGGCCTTCGCGCGTCGCGAGCGCGCACGTCAGCGGCGTCTTCGCAGGTCAGAGGCTGTGGCGCTGAATGTCACCGGGTGGTAGCGTTCCGGCTTACCACCCGGTAGGGGTTCGGCGGCCACGGCGGTCGCCGATCTGGAACGGGGCCCGATGCCCCGGACGAAGGAGTCACCATGGCATCCATCTCTCCCGAGCCCGCGGTCGCCGACGCGACGTCCACCGCGGGGAGCATCCCCGCGGCCACCGTCGGCGCCCCGGCCCCCGAGGTCCGCGCCGGCAACGGGCTCGTCATCGCCTACGTCGCCGCGTTCTTCGCGCTGTACATCGCGCTGCTGACCCCGGTGATGAGCACGCTGGCCGTCAAGGTCAACGCGCTGTCGGGCCCCGACACCCGCGCCGCCGACCTGGCCCTCGTCACGGGCGTCGGCGCCTTCTTCGCCTTCGTCGCCAACCCGCTCGCCGGCGCGCTGTCCGACCGCACGACGTCGCGCCTGGGCATGCGCCGCCCGTGGCTGCTGTGGGGCGTGCTCGCGGGCGCCGTCGGCCTCGCGATCATCGCGTTCGCGCCGAGCATCGCCGTCGTCGTCGTCGGCTGGGCGATCACGCAGACCGCCTTCAACGGCACGCAGGCCGCGCTGCAGGCGGTGCTGCCGGACCAGGTGGGCGAGAGCCAGCGTGCCAAGGTCTCCGGCTGGCTGGGCATCGCGCAGAACGTCGCCCCGCTCGTCGGCGTCGCGATCGCCTCTGTCCTGGCCGGCGCCGGCACCGCCCCGTCGCTGATGATCCTGCTGCCCACCGCCCTGGCGATCGTGGGCGTCGTCGCCCTGGTGGCCGTCCTGAAGGACCGCCGGCTCACCAAGGAGGAGGCCGGCAGCTTCCACCTGGGCCGGTTCGTCAAGGGCTTCTGGATCTCGCCGCGCAAGCACCCCGACTTCGGCTGGGCGTTCGCGGGCCGCTTCATGATGCTGTTCGGCTTCGCGCTCTACAACAACTACCAGCTGTACTTCATGCTCGACCGCTTCGGCTTCGACGAGCCGACCGCGCTGAGCTGGCAGCTGCGCCTCATGGTCGTGCAGGCCGTGGTCCTGCTCGTGGCCGCGTCGCTCGGCGGGTACCTGTCCGACCGCACCGGCCGCCGCAAGATCTTCGTCATCGTCTCCACGGTGCTCGCCGGCGCCGGCCTGGTGGTCTTCGCGTTCGCCGGCGCGCCGAGCGTGCTCTACCTGGGCGCGGGCCTCTTCGGCGCCGGCCTGGGCGCCTACTTCGCCGTCGACCTGGCCCTGGTCACCGACGTGCTGCCGAACCGCGAGACCGAGGCCGCCAAGAACATGGGCGTGTTCAACATCGCGAACGCGCTGCCGCAGTCGCTCGCCCCGGCCTTCGCGCCGATGCTCCTCGCCGTCGGCGCCGCCGCCGGCGACAACGGCAACAACTACGTGGCCCTGTTCGGGATCGGCGCGGTCATCGTGATCCTCGGCGCGGTCAGCACCATGTTCATCAAGGGGACCAAGTGACGACGACCGACGCCGCCGCGAGCGGCACCACGGCCGGCGCCGACCTGCCGCCCGTGCCCGACGACGCGGCCTACCGCGACCCGTCGCTCCCGGTCGCCGAGCGCGTCGCCGACCTGCTCGGGCGCATGACGCTCGAGGAGAAGGCCGGCCAGCTGTTCCAGACCATGGTGGAGATCGGCCCCGGCGGCGAGCTCGCCGAGGGCGGCTCGCCCATGGGCGTGGAGGCCACCAGCAGCATGGTGGTGGGCAAGCACATGACCCACCTCAACGTGCTGGCGGCCCCGCGCACGGCCCGCGAGTTCGCGGCGTGGCACAACCGCCTGCAGCGGCTGGCGGCGTCGACCCGCCTGGGCATCCCGGTCACCGTCTCGACCGACCCGCGCAACGCGTTCACCGACAACCCGGGCACCGCCCTGCTGTCGGGGCCGTTCTCGCAGTGGCCCGAGACGCTCGGCCTGGCGGCCGTGCGCGACGAGCGGCTGGTCGAGGAGCACGCGGACGCCGCCCGGCGGGAGTACCTCGCCGTCGGCATCCGCACGGCGCTGCACCCGCAGGTGGACCTCGCCACGGAGCCCCGCTGGGCGCGCGCCAGCGGCACCTTCGGGGAGGACGCCGACCTCGCCGCCCGCCTCGGCGCCGCCTACGTGCGCGGCTTCCAGGCCACCGGCGAGGTGGCCCGCGCCGCGGGCCTGGACGGCGGCTTCGGCCCCGAGTCGGTGTCCACGATGACCAAGCACTTCCCGGGCGGCGGCCCGCAGCAGGACGGCGAGGACCCGCACTTCCCGTACGGGCGCGAGCAGGTCTACCCCGGCGGCGCCTTCGGCACCCACCTGCTGCCGTTCCCGGCGCTCATCGCCGCCGGGACGCGCCAGATGATGCCGTACTACGGGATGCCGGTCGGGCTCGAGGTCGACCTCGGCGACGGCCCGGAGCCGATCGAGCAGGTCGGGTTCGGCTTCAACAAGCAGATCCTCACGCGTCTGCTGCGCGAGCGGCTCGGCTTCGACGGGATCATCTGCACCGACTGGGGCCTGGTCACCGACGTCGAGATGTTCGGCCGGCCGTTCCCCGCCCGAGCCTGGGGCGTGGAGCACCTGACGCCGCTGGAGCGGGTGGCCAAGATCCTCGACGCCGGCGCCGACCAGCTCGGCGGCGAGGCCTGCCCCGAGCTGGTGGTGGAGCTGGTCCGCTCGGGCCGCGTCAGCGAGGAGCGCCTGGACGTCTCCGTGCGCCGGCTGCTGGCCGAGAAGTTCGTGCTCGGGCTGTTCGACGAGCGCCGTTACGTGGACGAGGACGCCGCCGAGCGCGTCGTCGGGCACCCCGACCTCGTGGCCGCCGGGCGCCGGGCGCAGTCGCGTGCGGTGACCGTGCTGCAGAACGCCGCCGACGGCGCGGCCCGGCTGCCGCTCGCCGCGGGCCTGCGGGTCTACGTCGAGGGGCTGGCCGAGGGCGAGTCGCTCGGGGCGGGCGACACCCTCGTGGCCGCCCCCAAGGAGGCCGACGTCGCGCTGCTGCGCCTCAAGGCGCCGTTCGAGGAGCGCGGGCCGGGCTTCGAGAGCTTCTTCCACGCCGGGTCGCTGGAGTTCCCGGCCGACGTCGTGGCGCACGTGCGCGACGTCGCCTCCCGGGTGCCGACGATCGTCGACGTCTACCTCGACCGGCCGGCGATCCTCGCCCCGCTCGTGGAGGCGGCCGCGACCGTCGTCGTGAACTTCGGGGCCGGGCTGCCCGCGCTGCTCGACGCGCTCACCGGCACCGTGCCGCCCGAGGGGCGGCTGCCGTTCGACCTGCCGCGCTCCATGGCCGCGGTCGAGGCGTCGCGCGAGGACGTCCCGTTCGACACGGCCGACCCGCTGTTCCGGTTCGGCGACGGGCTCTCGATCGCCTGACCCCTGGTCGGGGGTACAGGACGCGCCGGGCGATCCACGGATCGCCCGGCGTGTCCTGTACCCCCGACGAGGTGACGGGGACGGGGACGGGGGCGCGCTGCCCGCGGCCGGTCAGGCCTCGCCGCCCGGCATCCCGCGCGCGGCGAGCCCGCGGGCGAACGCCTGCGCCAGCGCGTCCTGCGGCCGTGCCACCTGGACCACCACCCGGCGCACGAGCGGCGGGTCGAGCCGCCGCACGACGGCGTCCAGCCCGTCCGGCAGCGCGGTGCGCGGCACGAGCGCCGCGCCGAGCCCCGCCGCCGCCAGCTGCGCGGCCGACGTCGCGTGCCGCACCCGGGTCACGGGGTGCAGCACCGCGCCCTCCCGCGCCGCCAGCGCGTCCAGCCAGGCGGCCAGCCCGTTCTCCGGCGCGTAGTGCACCACCGGGTGCCCGGCGAGCGTCGCGAACCCCACCGCGCCGGCCGCGGCGAGCGGGTGCGCCGGCGGGCACACCAGCAGCACGTCCTCCTCGCCGACCAGGTGCACCTCGCCCACGGGGTCCGACGGCGGCGGCCCCACCGCGACGTCGAGCTCCCCGGCGCGCAGCGCGGCAGCGAGGGTGTCGGCGCTCGGCGCCTCGACGATGTCGAGCGACACCTCCGGCCGCTCGGCCAGCCAGCGCCGGGCGTACGGGGCGACGAGCGGCCCGGTCATGCTCTCCGCGCACCCGAGGCGCACGTGCCCGGCCCGGCCCGCGGCGGCCGCCCGCCCGGTGCTGACCACGCGCCGCGCCGCGTCCACCGCCTGCCGCGCGGCCGGCTCCACGGCGCGGCCCGCCGCCGTCGGGCGCGCCCCGGCGGGGTGGCGCTCCAGCAGCGTGGTGCCCACCTCGCGCTCGAGCGCGGCGAGGTGGTGGGACAGCGCGGGCTGCGACAGGAACAGCCGGCGCGCGGCGCGGGAGAACGACCCGTCGTCGAGCACCGCGACGAAGCACTCGAGGGCGCGGAGCGAGGGCATAAGCAGAAGTTATCGCAACGCCCTCGGACTTCGATGGCGTCGAGGGACTGTCGGCACAGGCGAGGCGGTTGCACCGGGCGACGGCGGGGGACGCCCGCCGGACATCCTGGAAGGACGAGGGATCGTGGATCTCGAGGGAACGACAGTCCTGGTGGTGGGCGGCACGTCCGGCGTGGGCCGGCAGGTCGCCGCCGACGCCGCCGCAGCCGGGGCCCGGGTGGTGCTGACCAGCCGCCGGCCCGAGGCGGCGCAGCGCGCGGCGGCCGAGCTCGGCGCCGGCGTGACGCCCGAGACGCTGGACGTCGGCGTGGAGGACTCCGTGGCGGCGCTGGCCGCGCGCCTCGGCGCGGTGGACCACGTCGTCTCGGTGGCCGCCGACCACGCGAACGGCCCGCTCGGGCGGCTCGACGCCGAGGCGGTCACCGATGCGTTCCGGGCCAAGGTGATCGGCCCCCTGCTGCTCGCCAAGCACCTCGCCCCGCGCATGCCGGCCGGGGGAGCGCTCGTGCTGTTCTCCGGGTACGTGTCCGCGCGGCCGGCGCCGGGGCTGACGGTCATGGCGACGACCAACGGCGCGGTGGACGCCCTGGCCCCGGCGCTCGCCGTCGAGGTGGCGCCGGTGCGCGTCGTCGCGGTGTCGCCCGGCGTGGTGGACTCCGGGTCGTGGGACGGCATGGGTGCCGACAAGGAGCCGTTCTTCGCGCGCACCGCGGCCGGCAACCCGGCACGGCGCGTCGGCAGCCCCGCCGACCTCTCCGACGCGGTGCTGTTCGCCCTGCGCAACCCGTTCGTCACGGCCACCACGCTGCACGTCGACGGTGGGGAGCGGGTGGCATGAGCGCCGTCCAGGAGCTGTCCGCCCTTCCGGCCGCCGAGCCCCGGGAGACGCCCGCGGGCCGCCCCGCGCGGCCGCGCCTGCCGCTCAACACGTTCGGCATCGCCTTCGGCCTGTCCGGCCTGGCCGGCACGTGGACCGCCGCGGCGGCGCAGCTCGGCGCGCCCCGGGCGGTCGGCGAGGCGCTGTGGGCGCTCGCGGCCGTCGTCTGGATGACCACCGTGGTGCGCTACGCGGCGCGGCTGCGCTCGCCCCGGGACCTGGGCGAGGACCTACGCCACCCGGTGCTCGGCCCGTTCGCGGCGCTCGTGCCGACGACGGCGTCGCTGCTCGCCGCCCACGCCGCCGGGGTCGGGCCCCTCAGGGTCGCCGCCACCGTCGCGGTGGACCTCGCCGCCGCGGCCGCCCTGGCCTTCCTCGCCTGGTTCGTGGCCGACCTGCTCACCCGGCCCCGCGACCTCGCGGCGCTGCACGGCGGGTACCTGCTGCCGTCGGTGGCCGCGTCCCTGGTGGCGGCGCAGTCCCTGGCGACCGTCGGGCAGCGCGCCGCCGCCGTCGCGGCGCTCGGCGTCGGCCTGCTGTTCTGGGTGTTGATCGGTGCGGCGCTGCTCGCGCGGCTGGCCACCGGCCCGCAGGTGCCGGGCGGGCTGCTGCCCACCCTCGCGATCTTCTCGGCCCCGCCCGCCGTGGCGGGCAACGCCTGGTGGGCGATCGACGGCGCGGCGACGCCGGTGGTGCACCAGCTGCTGCTCGGCACCATGGTCGCCCTGCTCGCGCCGCAGCTGTTCCTGGTGCGGCGCTACCTGCGCCAGCCGTTCGCGATCGGGTTCTGGGCGCTGACCTTCACCGCCGCCGCGAGCGCCACGTACGCCCTGCGGCTGGCGACCCAGGCGCCGGGGTCCGCCTCCGGCGCCGTCGTCGGCTGGCTCGTCGTCGCGGCCGCCACCGCCGTCGTCGGGACCGTCGGCGTCCGCTCGCTCGCCCTGCTCCGCCCGCGGCCCCGCGCCGCACGATGACCCCTCGTCACCACCCCTCGATCCCGGAAGGACCCCCCATGTCGCAGCACACCACCCCGGCCACCACGACCGCCTACCTCGCGCAGGCCGGCCGCACCCTGCAGGACCCCGAGGCGTTCGTCGCCCGCGAGGTCCCCGTCCCCGAGCTGCGCCCGCACGACCTGCTGGTGCGGGTGGAGGCCGTGTCGGTCAACCCGGTGGACACCAAGTCGCGCGGCTCGCTGCGCAGCGGCACCCGCCAGCTCGGCTGGGACGCGTCGGGCGTCGTCGAGGCGGTGGGCGACCGGGTGACGCGCTTCGCCGTCGGCGACGAGGTCTGGTACGCCGGCGACATCGGCCGCCCGGGCACGAACGCCGACCTGCACGCCGTCGACGAGCGGATCGTGGGCCACAAGCCCGCGAGCCTCGACCACGCGGCGGCGGCTGCCCTGCCGCTGACGGCCATCACCGCCTGGGAGACGCTGTTCGACCGGTTCGGGGTCACCGCCGACAGCGAGGGCACGCTGCTGGTGGTCGGCGCGCCGGGCGGCGTCGGCTCGATCCTGGTCCAGCTCGCCAAGCGGCTCACCCGCCTGACGGTGATCGCCACGGCCGGGCGGCCGGAGAGCCGCGCGTGGGTGGAGTCGCTGGGCGCCGACCACGTGGTCGACCACCGCGACCTCGTCGCGCAGGTGCGCGCGGTCGCGCCGCAGGGCGTGGACCTGCTGTTCACGGCGCACTCGGCAGGCAACGTGGAGGCGTTCGCCGAGGTGGTGCGGCCGTTCGGGCACATCACCGCCATCGACGACCCGCAGCGCCTCGACCTCATGCCGCTCAAGCGCAAGTCGATCGCCTGGCACTGGGAGCTGATGTTCACCCGCGCCGCGTTCGGCACGCCGGACATGGCCGAGCAGGGCCGGCTGCTGGACGAGGTGGCCCGGCTGGTCGACGCCGGCGAGCTGCGCACGACGGTCCGCACCCGGATCGCGGGGCTGGACGCCGAGGGGCTGCGCCGGGCGCACGAGATCGTCGCGTCCGGCGGCGCGATCGGCAAGGTCGTGGTGCACCGGTCCTGACCGCCCCACCCCCTCCCGTCGTGGGTACAGGACACGCCGGCAGATCCGCGGATCCGCCGGCGTGTCCCGTACCCACCACGGGGTGCACGACGACGTCCGGCGGGGTCGCCCGGGGCGGGTGTCCCGACGGAAACCGTCTGCACGGTAGGGTTTTCCTCTGGCGGCGCCGCCTCGGCGCCGTCGAGGGACGACGGATCGGAGACGGCATGTCCGCGAGCACCACGGCGGAGACGGCGAGCGCTCCGACCCCCGGCGGCCGCGGGCGCGGCTACGCCAAGGGCCGCGCCAAGCGCGCGGAGATCATCCAGACGGCGATCCTCGCGTTCGCCGAGGTGGGGTACCACGGCGCCTCGCTGCGCGACATCGCCGCGCGCGCCGACATCTCCCACCCCGGCCTGCTGCACCACTTCCCGACCAAGGCCGCCCTGCTGGAGGCCGTGCTCGAGTACCGCGACGCCGTCGACGACGCGGCGTTCGCCGAGGACCTGGCGCGCGGCACCGACTTCTTCGAGGCGCTCGTGCGGATCGTCGAGCGCAACCAGGTGCGCCGGCCGCTGGTGGAGCTGTTCGCCGGGCTGTCCACCGAGGCCACGACGCCGGACCACCCCGCGCACGAGTACTTCCGGCGCCGGTACGAGCGGCTCGTCGAGCAGTCCACCGAGGTGTTCGAGGACCGGGCCGCCCGGGGCGGGCTCGCGCCCGGCGTCGCGCCGGCGCAGGCTGCGCGCTCCATCATCGCGCTCATGGACGGGCTGCAGGTGCAGTGGCTCATGTCGCTGGACGGGCCCAAGGCCCAGCGGGTCGACATGGCCGCCCACCTGCGCGCATACCTGGCGCTCGTGCTGCGCTGAGCGCCGCCGCGGCGGTCGTCACCGCCGCGTGGGATCCTTCGGGCTCGCGCAGTACCGTGAGCGAGCCGGGAACGCGGCCCGACGTCGGTGTCGACGTCGGTGCAGGTGGTGACGCGTAGGGGAGCGATGCGCAGGTCGGCAAGGGCGGCGCTGGTCGCAGGTGGCGCCTGCTTGGTCGCCTATCTGGTGGCCGTGATGCAGGGCAACATGGTGTACGAGGCGCACGCGGTCGAGGCCCCGTACTCCCCGACGCCGCTCGAGGTCGGGCTGATGATCGCCGCCCCGACACTCCTCCTCGTCGCCGGCGCGCTGGCCGTGGCGGCCCGCGTCCGGGGCAGCGGACAGCAGCCGTGACTCGTCGCCCGCGCGACCGGTCCGCACGCTCGGAGCGCTCCTCGCGACGGGCGCGCAGCCGTCGGCGTCTCGTCCGGGCGCGCCGGACGGTGTCGGACGATCGCTTCCGACCGGAGGGTCCGGGTCGGCCGCCGGGCGAGGGGCGGACCGGGCGACTCGCGGACCCCGCGACCTTTGACCCCCGCACCCCGGTGTGACACCCTCCCGGGCAGAGCCCCCGCGAGGTCGGCGGGCTCCCGGACGAGGGCGCCGTACCCGGTGTGCGACAAGACGGCGCGGTGGAGTGATCACCATGTCCTGGATCGTCCTCGTCCTCTCCGGCGCCCTCGAGGCCGTGTGGGCCACCGCGCTGGACCGCTCGGAGGGCTTCTCGAGACTCTGGCCGTCCGTCGTGTTCGGCGTCTCCGTCGTGGCCAGCATGGGCGGCCTCGCCTACGCGATGCGCGACCTGCCCGTGGGCACCGCCTACGCCGTCTGGGTGGGCATCGGCGCGGCGCTGACCGTGATCTACGGGATGCTGACCGGCGCCGAGCCGGTCTCCGTGGTGCGGCTGCTGCTCATCGCCGGGCTCGTCGGCTGCGTCATCGGGCTCAAGCTCACGCACTGAGCTGCGCGCGACGGCCGGCGCGTCACCGCGCCGGCCGCCTGATCAGCGGCCCGTCCTGCAGCCGCGAGGGGCTCAGCTCGCGGTCTTGCGCCGCGCCAGCGCGACCAGCCGGCCGACGTTGACGTCCCAGCCGACGCCGAACGCCCGCGGGGGCAGCACCTGCGGGTTCTCCGGGGCCCACATGTGCTCGCGCATCTTGGCGACGGACGGCATGCGGAAGTCGTACGGCACGAAGCCGGCGACGGTGCCGTGCCAGCTGCGCTGCTCCTTCGGCTGGCGCAGCTCCTTGACGACGGCGGTCGCGGCGAGCGCGGCCGTCGTGAGCATGACGACCCGGCGCAGCCCGCCCTTGCGGCGCCCGCCCTGCTTCGTGGACTTCGTCATGGCCTTGCCCATGGTGACCTCCTCGCGTCGGGGGACTCCATCGTCTCTGTTGGCGGCCGCTCCCGCAGCGCGTCGCGCCGTCGCCACCTCCGCGTCAGTGCGCCAGCATCTTGAGCACGAGCACCAAAGTGCCCAGCGCCGCCAGCACCACGAGGGCCAGGAGCTTCTGCCACCACGGCAGGCGGGCGCGCCGCAGGCCGAACCAGCCGATCAGCACGAGCGTCGCGACGAGTGTCACCGACCCGGCCACCAGCGCCGTGCCGACCTCCCACCAGCCCAGCGCGGCCGCACCGAGCAGCAGCAGCGGCACCACCGCCGTCGTCACGGCGCCGAGGCTCACCCAGGCCATCCGGCGCAGCAGCAGTCGGCCGGGCAGCTCGGCGTGCACGGCCACGTGGGCGATCAGCTCGGCCACGTACGCGGCCACCACCGTGCCGACCGCGGTGATGACCAGGCTCGCGGCCGCCGGCGCCGCCCGCAGCCCGTGGCTGTGGGCGCCCAGGGTGAGCAGCACCGCGAGCGTGGCGAACGTGACGTAGACCCGCTCGCGCACGCGGTCCGCCACGGCCTCGGCGAGCGCCTCGGGCGGCAGGTCGGGCAGCTCGCGCCCGCGGCGGCGTCGCCTCCGGGGAGGCGTGGCGGGGGAGTCCGGGGTGGCGTGGGGGCCGGCGTCCTGCACGGGACCATCCTCGTTCACGTCACCGGGGGGCCGACGTCGCCCGCTCAGCAGGACTCGTGGTGCTCGTGCGCGGCGTGCCCCGCCGGCTCGAGCTGGAACGTCGAGTGCTCGACGCTCACCGGGAAGTGCCGGGCCACGCAGTCCTGCAGCTGGTCGAGCACCTGCGGGGCGTGCCCGTCGCGGAAGCAGGAGTCGTCGACCACCACGTGCGCGCTGAGCACCGGCAGGGTGGTGGAGATCCGCCCCGCGTGCAGGTCGTGCACCTCCCGCACGTGCGGCAGCGCCAGCAGGTGGGCCCGCACGGCGTCCAGGTCGAGCCCGGTGGGCGTGGTCTCGAGCAGCACGTCGCCGGACTCGCGCAGGATCACCACGGAGCGGGGCACGATCCACAGCGCGACCAGCATGCCGGCGACGGCGTCGGCCCGTTCCCAGCCGGTGGTGGCCACGACGACGGCGCCGGCGATGACGGCCACCGAGCCGAGGGCGTCGGCGGCGACCTCGAGGAACGCGGCGCGCAGGTTGAGGTTGGCGGTGCGGCCGCCGGCCAGCACGGCGAGGCACACGACGTTCGCCACGAGGCCGACGGCGCCGATGACCAGCATCCCGGCCGGCTGCACCTCCGGCGGCGCGGCGAGCCGCCGCGCGCCCTCGACCAGCGCGTACACCCCGACGGCGAGCAGGATCGCGGCCTGGACCCCGGCGGCCACCACCTCGGCGCGCCGCCAGCCCCAGGTGCGGCGCGACGTCGCGGGGCGGGCCATGAGCGACGCGGCCACCAGCGCGAGCAGCAGGCCCCCGGCGTCGGTGAGCATGTGGCCGGCGTCGACCAGCAGCGCGAGGGAGCCGGTGACCGCCGCGCCGACGACCTCGGCGACGAGCACCGTGACGGTGATGCCGAGCGCGACCGCGAGCCGCCGCCGCTGCGCGGGCGCGGAGCCCGCGCCGGCCGCGCCGGCCGCGCCGTGGTCGTGACCGTGCGTCATGCCTCCTCCTTCGGGATCCACGGTAGCCGCGGACGGGCCGCGCGGACCGGCCGGTGCCGCGGGTCACCCGCCCCGGTGCGGGGCGGGCGACCCGCGGTGTCAGCGGCGGCGGGCGAGCCGCAGCGCGACGAGGACGGCGGCGGCGCCGACGACGGCGGTGCCCGCCGCGATGCCGATCGCCGCGCCCGGGCTGACGTCCCAGGTCGTGCCGGTGACCGTCGCGGCGGTCCCGGTGTCGGCGGTGCCGGCGTCGGTTCCGGTCTCGGGCGCGGCGGTGCCGGCGTCGGACGCGCCGCCCGCGTCTCCTGCGGACCGGCCGGCCGACCCGTCGTCGGACGCGGCGCCGTCGGACGCCCCGCACGCCGCCGCGGCCGTGCCCGCGGTGGCCGGCGTGCCCTCCGGCGGCGCGTAGTCGAACTGGTACCGGCCGCTGATCGGGTGGCCGTCGGCGGACACCACCCGGTAGGCCACCGTGTAGGTGCCGGCCTCTCCGAGCGCCACCGGCGCGCTGACAGTGGTGTCCACGACGGACGGGCAGGCCGTCGCGTGGTGGGTGCCGTCGGGCCCCGTCACGTCCAGCGCCGTGCCGCCGCCGCCCTCGCCGCCCCCGCCGCCCAGGTCGAGCACGACGTCGTCGAACGTCAGCGTCACCTGGTCGAGCGGCTCGGCGAGCGTCTGGTCGGCCGGCGGGTTCGTGCCGACCAGCACGTTGTGCGCCGACGCCGGGGCGGCGGCGAGGGTGAGCAGGCCGGGCGCGGCGAGGGCAGCGGCCACGGCGACGACGGCGGCGCGCCGGGCGCCCGCGCGGAGGGTGCGGAGCGCGGTCATCGGGCCTCCCCGGTGGTCTGCGCGGCGGCCTGCGCTGCGGCCTGTGCGGCGGCCTGCGCTGCGGCCTGCGCTGCGGTCTGGGCTGGGGCCTGCGCGGCGTCGGCCGAGCCCGCGGCGCCGGGCCCTGCGGCCCTGCGCTGGGTGCGGGCGACGGCGACCGTGCCGGTCACGGCGCCCACGAGGCCGAGGCCGAGCCCCGCCGCGCCCAGGGCGGTCCCGAGGCCGGGGCCGCCGTCGTCGGCAGTGGCCGACGTGCCGGCGGCCGCCGCGCCGTCCTCCTCGGTCCCGGCTCCGGCTCCTGCGACGGCGTCCGACGTCCCGGCGTCGGACGCCGCCGACACCTGCAGCACCGGGGCAGGGTGCTCCGGTTCCTCGCCGGACGCGGGCGTGGGCTCGTCCCACGCGACGACGCTGCCGTCGGTGTAGGTCTGCGTCGTGGGCAGCAGGAGCTCGTCGACCTCGGGCAGCGGCCCGGCCGAGATCGTGAAGCGCTGGAACTCGCCGTCGCTCAAGGCGGCGGTGTCGGAGTCGGCGGTCCACGTGACGCGCACGGGCGCCTCGGTGACCTCGGTGCCGTGCAGCTCGACGGGCTCGGGCAGCGGGGCCCGCTCGACCTCGGCGGTCCAGCCGGGCACCGGCTCCACGGAGACGCTGGCCAGCGGGGTTTCGGTGGGCAGCGCCACCTCGACCTTGGTGGTCGCGGCCGTGGCCGACTCGTTGGGGACGCGGAAGGTCAGGACGGCGTAGCCGCCGGCCGCGGCCTCGCCGTCGGGGGTGACGCGGACGTGCGCCGATGCCGGTGCGGCGGCGAGCGCGGTGAGGGTCAGGGCCGCGCCGGCCGTGACGAGGGCGCGGCGCAGGGTCGGACGTGCGTGCATGGGACAGCTCCTGGGGCTCAGGCGTACGAGGGGCACCCGCCCCTCGGCCGAGGAGCGGGTCAGCAGGCGGCCGCGAGGCCCGCGAGCGCGGTTTGCGTGGCGCGGGCGGCCGGGATCCCGCGCGGGGGGCCGCGGAACCGCAGCCCTCCGGCGCCCAGCCGGTCGAGGGTGCGGCGCGGCTGCAGGGGGTCGACGACGACGCCGCGGCGCCGGGCGCGAGGCGCGGGTTGCGCGGCCGCGCGCACCAGCAGCGCGACGGCGGTCAGCCAGGTGAGCAGCCAGGTGGCCGTGCGGTCGCCGGTGGCCAGGAGGACGCACGTCAGCAGCACCGCCGCGGCGTGGGCGGCGAGCATCGGCGCCGAGGGGAGCAGCGCGTGGGCGCCGCCGCCGGTGAGCGCGGACTGCTGCTGCAGCAGCTCCTGCAGCGCCGTCGGGTCGAGGTGCGCGGCGTGTCCGGCGTGCAGGCCGGCGCCCGCGGCACCCGTCGCGGCGTGGCCGGCGTGCGCGCCGTGGGCGAGCACGCTCAGCTCGACGTGCAGCGCGACCTGCAGCGCCGCGGCGACCGGCAGCACGCGCGGCAGGCTCAGCGGCCGCCGGGCGAGCCAGACGGCGGGCGGCAGCACGGTGGCGACCAGCGCGGCGAGCGCGATGCCCGCCGTCGGGACGCCGTCGCCGGCCAGCACGTGGGCGCCGACGGCGAGGCTGAGCGCGGTGCTGCCGACCAGCAGCCCGCGCACCCACCGCACCAGACGATCCACGGGGACCACCCTAGGCGGCCGAGCACCCGCGCTCCGCCCGCGCCGTGCCCCCTCCGTGCCCGCGCCGTGCCCCCGCTCGCTGCCGCGCCCCGACGCCGAGACCTGACTTGTGGTCGCCTCGGCGTCGTGCGAGGCGACCACAGCTCAGGTCTCGGCGAGCGGGTCAGGCGGCGCGGCCGTCGTCGTACGCCTGGCGGGCCGTGAGCACGGCGCCGAGGTGCGCCACCGACCAGTCCTCGAGCGCCTTGAGCGGCCCGGTGAGGCTGCGCCCGGCGGCGGTGAGGGAGTACTCGACCCGCACCGGCACCTCGGCGTGCACGGTGCGCGCGACCAGGCCGTCGCGCTCCAGCTCGCGCAGCGTCTGGGTGAGCATCTTCTGGGAGATGCCGTCGACGCGGCGGCGCAGCTCGCTGAACCGGGCGGTGCCCTCGGAGAGCACGCCCACCACCAGCACCGTCCAGCGGTCGCCGATGCGGTCGAGGATGTGCCGGGTGGGGCAGCCGGCCAGGTAGGGGTTGCCCTCGGGGCGGTCGCCGAGGCGCACGGCGTCGTCCGGGCGGGCGGCGCCATCTGCTCCGGCAGTGCTGCCTCGGGGTGCGGGCGAGGTGGTTACCACGAAGTGCCTTCTTCCCATCGGGGAGTTGGTCTCCTACGGTAACCAAGACGGTTGCGCGGGGAAAGGGCCCGGGCCGTCGATCCACCCGCCGGGAGCACCGGCACACCGATCAGGAAGGTTGCGTGGCATGAACATCACCGTCGTCGGAGGCACCGGGTACGCGGGCGCCGCGATCGTCGCCGAGGCCGCGGGCCGCGGACACGAGGTCACCAGCCTCAGCCGCTCCGTCCCGGCCACGCCGGTGGACGGCGTGCGCTACGTCCAGGGCGAGGTGCTCGAGGGCGACGCGCTGGTCACGGCGGTCCGCGGGGCGGACGTCGTCGTCGGCGCACTGTCGCCGCGCGGCGCCCTCGAGGGTCACCTCGCCGAGGCGTACGGCCGCATCATCGAGCTCGCGCAGGCCGAGGGCGCCCGCTTCGTCCTCGTGGGCGGCTGGAGCACGCTGCGCCTGGAGGAGGGCGGCCCGCGCGTCGCGGACACCGACCAGGTCCCCGCCGAGTTCGCCGGCGAGGCCCGCGAGGTCGCCGCGCTCGTGCCGGCGCTGCAGGGCACGCCGGAGTCGTTCGACTGGCTGCTCGTCAGCCCGGCCGCCACGTTCGGCGCCTTCAACCCGGGTGAGCGCCGCGGCGAGTACCGCGTGGGCGGGGAGGTGGCGATCTTCGACGCCGAGGGCGGCTCGCACGTCTCGGGCGCCGACTTCGCGCTCGCGGTCGTCGACGAGATCGAGAAGGGCGCCCACCGCCGCGAGCAGATCGGCATCGCGTACTGATCGCGCCGTACTGATCCCGCAGCCGCGTCTGTACGCCAGGGCCGCCGCGTCTGTTCGGTGATTCGTTGGCTGATCGGCGATCCGGATCGCCGATCAGCCAACGAATCGCCGAACAGACGCGGGAGGCCGGCGGCGCGCCCGGCCACCTCGGCCGCCCCGGCGTCGGCCCGTGCCACCCTGCCCGCATGCCCCACGGTCACGCGCACCCGCCTGCCGCCCGGCCCGCGCCGGCGTCCACCCGGACGCGGATCGTCCTCGTCGCCACCCTGCTGCCGGCCCTCCTCGCGACCGTCTGGGGGCTGCTGAGCCTGTGGCCCGACGACGGCGAGATCCCCGAGCGCGCGCCGCTGGCCGCGGAGGGCTCCCGGCTCGTGGACGCCACGGTCACCGGCCCGCTCGACGAGGCCACCGGCACGTACCCGATCGAGACCGCCGACGGCACCGCCTCACGCATGCAGGGGCAGGACGGCGTCGCCGCGCCCGAGCCGGGCGACGAGGTCGTCACGCTCTACATCGACGTGCTGGCGGACGAGCCCGCGCCGTACGCGTTCATCGACTTCCAGCGCGAGGTGCCGCTGGCGCTGCTCGCCGTCCTGTTCGTGCTGGTCGTGCTGCTGGTCGCCCGATGGCGCGGTCTCGCGGCACTGGCCGGGCTCGGCTTCGCCTTCGCCGTCTTCGTGCTGTTCACCATCCCGGCGCTGCTCGCGGGGCACTCGGCCATGGGCGTGGCGCTCGTGACGTCCTCGGCGGTGATGTTCGTGGTGCTCTACCTGGCTCACGGGTTCACGGTGCGCACGTCGACCGCGCTGCTCGGCACGCTGGTGGGGCTGGCGCTCACGGCGGGGATCGGGGCGTGGGCATCCGGCGCCGCCCGCGTCACCGGCGCCTCCAGCGAGGAGGCGATGTGGCTGCCCCAGCTCGCGCCCGGGCTCGACCTGCGCGGGATCGCCCTGTGCGGCCTGGTGCTGGCCGGCATGGGCGTGCTCAACGACGTCACCATCACCCAGGCCTCCGCCGTGTGGGAGCTGCGCGAGGTGGCCCCGCACGCCCCGCGCCGCGTGCTGTTCGCCCGGGCGATGCGCATCGGGCGCGACCACATCGCCTCGACCGTCTACACCATGGCCTTCGCCTACGTCGGGGCGGCGCTGGCGATCCTCATGAACCTGTGGCTGATCGACCAGCCGCTGGCCAACGCGCTGAGCTCCGGCGAGATCGCCGAGGAGGTGGTGCGCACGCTGGTCGGCTCGATCGGGCTGGTGCTGGCGATCCCGGCGACGACGGCGATCGCGGCGCTCGCGGTGCCGCGCCCCGAGCCGGTGGCCCAGGCGGGCGGGGCGGCGGGCGGGGCGCCGGC
>NZ_WUWN01000039.1 GCF_009846865.1 Puerhibacterium puerhi | reverse complement strand
TTCGACTTGCATGTGTTAAGCACGCCGCCAGCGTTCGTCCTGAGCCAGGATCAAACTCTCCGTAAATGTCTGATGCCACCAGGCGTACCCGGTAACGACCATACGAAGCACCCCCAAAAAGGGGCATCTAATCAACTGGCAAGGAACCAAACTGACAGTTCAGTTCATTGTCCAAAGGAATCCTCCAAGAACCACCGGACGGCAGTCCCCCGAGGGATATAAACTTGGCATTGACTGTCAAGCACACTGTTGAGTTCTCAAACAACCGACGCACACCATCCGGACCCGGAACCCTCGTCCCGACCCCGTCCGGGGCAACTCGTCTAACTTACCAGACCGGCTTCCGATCTCCAACTCGCGTTTCCGGCTCTCGGCCGGTCTGCGCGAGCCGGCGGAGACCGCTCGGCAAGCCCCCGCCTGCGGGTTCAGGGCGCACGAAGCTCCCGGATCCTTTCGGTGGAGTTCCAGCCCCGGCGCGGCCACCCGATCGCCTCGGCGTCTCCGCCTCGTCGATCTCGTCGTGTCCGCCGGCCCGTCGGGCTGACGTCGTAGAACATTACACGCCCCGAGGCGTGCCGCCAACCCGCTCGGGCGTGACCGCGCCCACACGCGCGGGGCCCCGCCGGATGCGCTCGGGCCCCGCCCCGCGGGCCGCCCGCAGACGCCGACGGGCCCGGGCGACACGTGGTCGCCCGGGCCCGGGATCCGCCTGCGCAGAGGCGGCGGCGTCACTCCGCCGCCGCGACCCCCAGCGTCCGCTTGCCGCGGCGGACCACCGCGAACCGGCCGTGCAGCAGGTCCGCCGGCTCGAGCACGGCGTCCTCGGACGTCACCTTCACGTTGTTGACGTACGCGCCGCCCTCGGCGATCGCGCGCCGGGCCGCGGACTTGGAGTCCACCAGGCCGGTGCCGACCAGCACGTCGACGACCGGGTCCCCCGCCTTGGCGACGGTGCTCGGCAGCTCCGCCACGGCACCGGCCAGCGTGCGCTCGTCCAGCTCGCGCAGCTCGCCCCGGCCGAACAGCGCCTGGCTCGCCGCGATCACGGCGTCGGTCGCCGCCTGGCCGTGCACCAGGGTGGTGAGGTCACCGGCGAGCGCCTTCTGCGCCGTCCGGGCGAACGGCCGCTCCGCCACCTCCTGCGCGAGGGCGTCGATCTCCTCGCGGGAGCGGAACGTGAACACCTTGAGGTAGTGCACCACGTCGGCGTCGGCCGTGTTGACCCAGTACTGGTAGAAGGCGTACGGGCTGGTCAGCTCGGGGTCGAGCCACACGGCGCCGCCCTCGGACTTGCCCATCTTGGTGCCGTCGGCCTTGGTGATCAGCGGCGAGGTGAGCGCGTGCACCGCCGTGGCCTCGGTCTTGCGGATCAGGTCGACGCCCGACAGCAGGTTGCCCCACTGGTCGTTGCCGCCGAGCTGCAGCGTGCAGCCGTACCGCGTGTACAGCTCCCGGAAGTCCATGCCCTGCAGGATCTGGTAGCTGAACTCGGTGAAGCTGATGCCCTCGTCCGAGTGCAGGCGGCGGGCCACGATGTCCTTGGCGATCATCGTGCCGACGCGGAAGTGCTTGCCGACGTCGCGCAGGAAGTCGATGGCGCTCATCGACCCGGTCCAGTCGAGGTTGTTGACCATCCGGGCCGCGGCCGGGCCCTCGAAGTCGAGGAACGGCTCGATCTGGGCGCGGATGCGGTCCACCCAGCCGGCCACGACCTCGGGCGACTGCATGGAGCGCTCCGTGGTCGGGCGCGGGTCGCCGATCAGGCCGGTGGCGCCGCCGACGAGCGCGAGCGGGCGGTGGCCCGCCAGCTGCAGGCGGCGCATGTTGAGCAGCTGCACCATGTGCCCCACGTGCAGGCTCTGCGCCGTCGGGTCGAAGCCGGCGTAATAGGTGACGGGTCCCTCGGCCAGCGCAGAACGCAGCGCGGCCTCGTCGGTGGACTGCGCCACCAGGCCTCGCCAGTGCAGCTCGTCGAGAACGTCGGTCACCGAAGTCAGCTCCTTCATGGACGGGACGGCGCGATCGCGCCGCCCCTAGTCTGCCCGACGCGCGGGCCGTCGACGGCGCGGGGCCACGGGGCGGTACACCGAGACGGTGGGATCGCCCTCCAGCCACCAGCGCCACGGGTACAGGTCGGCGCGTCCGCCCTCCCCCGACACGCCCACGCGCGGTCCGGTCGCGACGGGCCCCGACGGCGGCTCGGTCGGCAGGCGCAGGACGACCGCGCCGCCCGCGTCGAGCAGGTCGGCCCCGTCGTCGGTGCGGTCGAGCGACAGCGCCACCGTGAGGCGCGCCGGGCCGCGGGCGATCTGCCGCGCGGAGTCGCACACCCCCTTCGCCCGGCGCCGGGCCAGCGCGAGGTCGACGCCGCCCGTCACCTCGCCGGCGCGCAGCAGCACCGCCGAGGCGCGGCCCTCGGGCCCGCACACGACGTTGACGCAGTGGTGCAGCCCCATGTGCCGGTAGACGTAGAGGTGGCCGGGCTCGCCGAACATCGTGGCGTTGCGGGCCGTCTGCCCCCGGAAGGCGTGGGAGCCCGGGTCGTTCGCGCCGTCGTACGCCTCGACCTCCGTCAGCCGCAGCGTCACCTCGCCCTCGGGCGTGCGCCGGGTGACGTAGGCGCCCAGCAGGTCCCGCGCGACGTCGTGCACCGGGCGCAGGAACCACTCGCGGTCCGGCACGACGCCGGGCCCGGCCGCGCCGGGTCGGTCCTCTCCCGCCGCCGCGCCGACAGCCGTGCCGGCACCCGTCCCGGTGACCGCCGTCGCCGCCGTCGTGACCTCACCTCGCGGCGAGGCGCCCGTCCCTGCTGCGCGCGTCGTGCTCATCGCACCTCCCGCCGCAGGACTATGCCACCGTCCCCGGCGGCACGCGGGCCCCGTCGGGCCCGACGACGCGGCCGAGGCCGTCGAGCCGCACGTCGGCGCGCCGGGCCGTGCCCTCGGCGTCGTACATCTCACGCTCGGCGGCCATCCAGGCGAGCCAGTGCTCGCGCGCGGCGGCGCCGTCGCGCTCGAGCCCGCGGCGCAGGCGCAGCTCGTCGTCGGCCTCCACCCAGACCAGCAGCGTGGTGAGGGGGGCGAACCGGCGCGCGCCGGCCCCGCAGCCCTCGACGACGAGGAACGGCGTGCGGGGCACGTCGTGCCACTCGGCGTACCGGCCCGCCCCCCAGTCGTAGCGCTGGTAGCGCCCCGGGCGGCCGGCGGCCAGCGGCGCCAGGACCTGCTCCCCCAGCCGGTCGACGCCCTCGGCCATGCCGGACCAGCCCGCGTACAGGTCGTCCATGTGCACCACGGGGGCGGCCAGCGCCGCGGCCAGGTGCCCGGCCAGGGTGGTCTTGCCCGAGCCGGCAGGGCCGTCGACGACGACGAGGCGGCCGGCACCGCCCTCCCCGGAGCCGTCCCCGGAGCCGTCCGGCGGCCCGAGCCGGGCCGGCCCGCGGCGGACGCGCCGCAGCAGGCCGGCCAGGACCTCGTCGTCGATCACCGCAGGGACCATCGCGGGCGCCGCGCCGCCGGCCTCAGCCCTGCGCCCAGAAGCGGTACTCGGTGGCCCGCTCCTTGGCCGCCTCGAGCTGCTCGGCCACGCGCGCCGGGGCGGTGCCGCCGACGGCGTCGCGGGAGGCGAGCGAGCCCTCGACGGACAGCACCGTGCGGACCTCGGGCGTCAGGTGCTCGCTGATCGCCGCCAGGTCGGCGTCGGACAGGTCCCACAGCTCGATGCCGCGCTCCTCGCAGACCCGCACGCACGCGCCGGCGACCTCGTGCGCCACGCGGAACGGCACGCCCTGGCGCACCAGCCACTCGGCGATGTCCGTCGCGAGCGAGAAGCCCTGCGGGGCCAGCGACGCCATCCGCGCGGTGTCGAACGTCAGCGTGCGGACCATGCCGGTGAACGCCGGCAGCAGCACCGTGAGGGTGGCAACCTGGTCGAAGACCGGCTCCTTGTCCTCCTGCAGGTCGCGGTTGTACGCCAGGGGCAGGCCCTTGAGCGTCGCCAGCAACCCGGTGAGGTCGCCGATCACGCGCCCGGCCTTGCCGCGCGCGAGCTCGGCGATGTCCGGGTTCTTCTTCTGCGGCATGATGCTCGACCCGGTGGACCACGCGTCGTCGAGCCGGACGAAGCCGAACTCCTTGGTGTTCCACACGATGATCTCCTCGGCGAGCCGGGAGAGGTCGACGCCGATCATCGCCGCGACGAACGCGAACTCCGCGACGACATCGCGCGAGGCGGTGCCGTCGATGGAGTTCTCGACCGGGCCGTCGAAGCCGAGGTCGGCGGCCACGGCGGCGGGGTCCAGCCCGAGCGAGGAGCCCGCGAGCGCCCCGGAGCCGTACGGCGAGCGCGCGGCCCGCACGTCCCAGTCGATGAACCGGTCGACGTCGCGCAGCAGCGGCCACGCGTGCGCCAGCAGGTGGTGCGCCAGCAGCACCGGCTGGGCGTGCTGCAGGTGCGTGCGCCCCGGCATGGGCGCGTCGCCGGCGGCCTCGGCCTGGGTGATGAGCGCGTCCACGAGGTCGAGCACCTGCAGGGCGATCGTCCGGGCCTGGTCGCGCAGGTAGAGGCGCACCAGCGTGGCGATCTGGTCGTTGCGCGACCGGCCGGCGCGCAGCTTGCCGCCCAGCTCCGGCCCCGCCCGCTCGATGAGGCCGCGCTCGAGGGCGGTGTGCACGTCCTCGTCGGCGAGCACCGGGAGGAACTCGCCGGACTCGACGTCGGCCGCGAGGCGGTCGAGGGCCTCGTGCATGCCGGTCAGCTCGTCGTCGGTGAGCAGCCCGGCGGCGTGCAGCACCTTGGCGTGCGCCTTCGAGCCGGCCACGTCGTAACGGGCGAGCTGCCAGTCGAAGTGCGTGGACTGCGACAGGGCGGCCAGCTCGGGCGCCGGGCCGCCGGCGAAGCGGCCGCCCCACAGCGCGACCGGGGTCGCGCCGGGGACTGCCGCCTCGCCGGAGGCGGCCGCGACGAGCTCGCCGTCCGGCGAGCCGCCGTCGGGCGTCGTGGGCTCCGGGGAGCCGTGCGGCGTGTCGCTCATGGCTCAGCGGGCCCCGGCGGCGAGGTCGGCGGGGGCCGACAGGTCCACGCCGTTGCCGAACTTCACGTCGCGGGCGGCGGCGAGCTTGGCCGTCAGGCCGTAGATCTCGATGAAGCCCTTGGCCTGCGACTGGTCGAACGCGTCGCCCTCGTCGTAGGTGGCGAGGTTGAAGTCGTACAGGCTCGCCTCCGAGCGGCGGCCGGTGACGGTGGCGCGGCCGCCGTGCAGCACCATGCGCACGTCGCCGGAGACGTAGCGCTGGGTGTCGTCGATGAAGACGTCCAGCGAGCGCTTCAGCGGCGAGAACCACATCGCGTCGTAGACCAGCTCGGCCCAGCGCTGCTCGACGCCGCGCTTGAACCGGGCCTGCTCGCGCTCGAGCGTGACGTTCTCCAGCTCCTGGTGCGCGGCGATCAGCGCGATGGCGCCCGGCGCCTCGTACACCTCGCGGGACTTGATGCCCACCAGGCGGTCCTCGACGATGTCGATGCGGCCCACGCCCTGGGCGCCGGCGCGGCGGTTCATCTCCTGGATCGCCTGCAGCGGAGTGACGGCCACGCCGTCGATGGCCGTGGGGACGCCCTCGGTGAACGTGACGACGACCTCGTCGGCGACCGGCGGGAACGTCGGGTCGTCGGTGTAGGAGTAGACGTCCTTGGTCGGCTCGTTCCAGATGTCCTCGAGGAAGCCGGTCTCCACCGCGCGGCCCCAGACGTTCTGGTCGATCGAGAAGGGGTTCTTCTTCGTGGTCGCGATCGGCAGCTTGTGCTTCTCCGCGTAGTCGATGGCCTTCTCGCGGGTGAGCGCCAGGTCGCGCACCGGCGCGATCGTCTTCAGGTCGGGGGCGAGCGAGGTGGTGGCCACCTCGAAGCGGACCTGGTCGTTGCCCTTGCCGGTGCAGCCGTGGGCCACGGTGGTGGCGCCGAACTGGCGGGCGGCGCGCACCAGGTGCTTGACGATCACCGGGCGGCTGAGCGCCGAGACCAGCGGGTAGCGACCCTCGTACAGGGCGTTCGCCTTCAGGGCGGGCATGCAGTACTCGGCGGCGAACTCGTCGCGCGCGTCGGCGATGTACGCCTCGACGGCGCCGCAGTCCAGGGCGCGCTGGCGGATGACGTTCATGTCCTCGCCGCCCTGGCCGACGTCGACGGCGACGGCCACGACCTCGGCACCGGTGGCCTCGGCGATCCAGCCGATGGCGACGGAGGTGTCCAGGCCGCCGGAGTAGGCGAGCACGACGCGATCAGTCATGGGGTTCTTCTCTTCCTTGCGTGTGGGGAGTCTGGTCGAAGTGTGTCAGGAGGCGGCGGTCACGACGGCGTCGCGAGCGCCAGGAAGCGGCGGGCGAGGTCCTCGCCGCCGGCCGGGTCGCGCGCGATCACGAGGATCGTGTCGTCGCCGGCGATGCAGCCGAGCACGCCGGGGAACACCGAGTGGTCGATGGCGGAGCCGAGGTAGTTCGCCGCGCCGGGCGGCGTGCGCAGCACCACGAGGTTGGCCGACGCCTCGGCGGAGACCAGCAGGTCAGCGCACAGCCGCGCCAGGCGCGCGGCCATGTACTCGGTGTCCTCGTCCACCCGGACGCTGCGGTCGCCGCCCTCGCCCGGCACCGCGTACACCAGCGCGCCCGAGGCCGTGCGCACCTTCTCCGCGCGCAGCTCGATGAGGTCGCGCGAGAGCGTCGCCTGCGTCACGGACAGGCCCTCCTCGGCGAGCAGCCGGGCCAGCTCGGACTGGGAGTGCACGACGCCGCGGCGCACGTGCTCGACGATCCGGGCCTGCCGCGCCGCCTTGGTGACCGGGGCGCTGCCGCCGGCCGGGGAGGACGCGGCGGAGCTCATCGCTGCTCCAGCAGCCAGGTCAGCAGCGCCTTCTGGGCGTGCAGCCGGTTCTCGGCCTCGTCCCACACGGCCGAGCGCGGCCCGTCGATCACCTCGGCGGTGATCTCCTTGCCGCGGTAGGCCGGCAGGCAGTGCAGCACGATCGCGTCGTCCTTCGCGCCGGCCAGCAGCGCGTCGTCGACGCGGTAGGGCACGAACGGCTGCTGCCGCTCGGCGGCCTCGTCCTCGTCCCCCATCGACACCCACGTGTCGGTGGCGACGACGTCGGCGCCGGCGACGGCCTCCTTCGGGTCGGCCGTCACCAGGACCGACCCGCCCGTCGTGGCGGCGATCTCGGCGGCGCGGGCGACGATCGCCGCGTCCGGCTGGTAGCCCTCGGGGCCGCCGACGCGCACGTGCAGCCCGGCGGACGCCCCGCCGAGCAGGTAGCTGTTGGCCATGTTGTTCGCCGCGTCGCCGACGTAGGCGAAGACCTGGCCGGCCAGCGCCTCGACGCCACCGCGGAGCTGGGCCACGGTGAGCAGGTCGGCGAGGATCTGGCACGGGTGGAACCCGTCGGTCAGCGCGTTGACCACCGGCACCCGGGAGACCGCGGCCATCTCCTCGATGCGCTCCTGGCCGTAGGTGCGCCACACGATCGCGGCGACCTGCCGGTCGAGCACCCGCGTGACGTCGGCGATCGACTCGCGCACGCCGACCTGGGCCAGCTTGCCGTCGACCATGAGCGGGTAGCCGCCGAGCTCGGCGACGCCCGCCGTGAACGACACCTGGGTGCGCAGCGTGGGCTTGTCGGTGAGGATCGCGACGGCGCGCGGGCCGGCCAGCGGCGTGCGCACGTGCCGGTCGTCCCGGAACGCCATCGCGAGCTCGAGCACCTGGCGCTGCTCGGCGGGCGTCAGGTCGTCGTCGCGCAGGAAGTGGCGGGGCATCAGCGGCGCTCCTCGGGGGTGTCGGTCGGGTCGGGCATCGGCAGGGAGCCGAAGAAGGCGGCGGCCTCGCGGGCCTGGTCGGCGGTCAGCACCAGCGGCGGCGCGAGGCGGATCGCGTCGGGCGCGACGGGGTTGACGATGAACCCCGCCTCCAGGGCCCGCGCCGCGACGTCGGCGGCCACGGGCGCGGTCAGCCCGACCGCCAGCAGCAGGCCGCGGCCGCGCACCTCGCGCACCAGCGGGCTGCCCGCCGCGAGGATCTCGTCGCGCAGCAGCGCCCCGACGCGCCGCACGTTCTCCAGCACGCCGTCGCGCTCGATGACGCCGATCGTGGCGAGCGCGGCGGCGGCGGCCACGGGGTTGCCGCCGAACGTCGTGCCGTGCTGGCCGCGCCCGAGCAGCGCGGCGGCACGCTCGCCGAAGGCGACCACGGCGCCGACGGGGAACCCGCCGCCCAGCCCCTTGGCCAGGGTCACGACGTCGGGCACGACGCCGCCGCCCACCTCCGGCTGCTGGAACGCGAACCACGAGCCGGTGCGGCCCATGCCGGTCTGCACCTCGTCGAGCACGAGCAGCGCGCCGGCGTCGACGGTCAGCCGCCGGGCGAGCGCCAGGTATCCCGGCGGCAGCGGCCGCACGCCGGCCTCGCCCTGCAGCGGCTCGGCCACCAGCGCGGCCACGGGGCCGCGCTCGGCGACCGCCGCGGGCGCGAACGCGGCCTCCAGCGCGGCGGTGTCGCCGAACGGCAGGAACTCGACGCCCCCGGGCAGCGGCTCGAACGGCTCGCGGTAGGCGGCCTTGCTGGTCAGGGCGAGCGCACCCATGCTGCGGCCGTGGAAGCCGCCCTCGAGGGCCAGCACCCGGGTGCGGGGCCGGCCGTCGGCGTCGAGCACGCGGCGGGTCATCTTGAACGCGGCCTCGTTCGCCTCGGTGCCGGAGTTGGCGAAGAACACCCGCGATCCCTCGGGCGCCTGGGCGAGACGCAGCAGCGTCTCGGCCAGCCCGATCTGCGTGGGCGTGCCGAAGAAGTTCGACACGTGCCCGAGCGTGCCCAGCTGCGCGCTGATCGCCGCGGTGAGCGTGGGGTGGGCGTGGCCGAGGGCGTTGACCGCGATGCCGGCCAGCAGGTCGAGGTAGCGGCGCCCGTCGGCGTCCCAGACGTAGGCGCCCTCGCCGCGCACGAGCACGCGCTGCGGCGGGCCGAAGGTGTCCATCACCGCGTGGGAGTACCGCTCGGTCCAGCCGGCGACGCCCAGGTCCGTCCCGGCGGCCTCCGTGGTCGTCATGGGCTCGAGGATGTCGCTCATGCCGGCTGCTCCTTGCTGGTGCTGCTGGTGACGGTGCTCGTGGCGGTGCTCGTGGAGGTGCTCGTGGAGGCGGCGTCCGGCACCACCATCGTGCCGTTGCCGCGGGTGGTGAAGACCTCCAGCAGCACCGAGTGCGGCTGGCGCCCGTCGATGACGGTGGCGGCCGGCACGCCGCCCCGCACCGCGCGCAGGCACGCCTCCATCTTGGGGACCATGCCGGACTCCAGGGACGGCAGCAGGGCGGCCAGGTCGCCCGCGCTGATCTGCTCCACCAGCGAGCCGCGGTCCGGCCACGACGTGTACAGGCCCTCGACGTCGGTGAGCACGATGAGCTTCTTGGCGCCGAGCGCCACCGCGAGCGCCGCGGCCGCCGTGTCGGCGTTGACGTTGAGCACCTGGGTGGGGTCGTCGACGTCGGGCGCGATCGTCGAGACGACCGGGATGCGGCCGGCGTCGAGGATGTCCTGCACCGCCGAGGGGTTGACCTCGACGACGTCGCCGACGAGCCCCACGTCGACCGGCTCGCCGTCGACGACGGCGTGCCGGCGTCCGGCGCGCAGCAGGCCGCCGTCCTCCCCCGACAGGCCCACGGCGTGCGGCCCGTGGGCGTTGAGCAGGCCGACCAGCTCGCGGCCCACCTGGCCGGTGAGCACCATGCGCACCACGTCCATCGCCTCGGGGGTGGTCACGCGCAGGCCGCCGCGGAACTCGCTGGCGATGCCGAGGCGACCAAGCATGGCGTTGATCTGCGGGCCGCCGCCGTGCACGACGACGGGCCGCAGCCCCACCTGGCGCAGGAAGACCATGTCCTGGGCGAAGGCGGCCTTGAGCGTGCCGTCGACCATCGCGTTGCCGCCGTACTTGACGACGACCAGGGCACCGGAGAACTCCTGCAGCCACGGCAGGGCCTCGATGAGCACCTCGGCCTTCTGGTCGGGCGTGAGGGCGGCGACGACGTCGGCGTTCTCGGCGTGCGGGTCGATGGGGCTCACGGCGGGGGTGGCGGGGCTGGTGCTCATGAGGAGTACGCGCTGTTCTCGTGGACGTAGTCGTGCGTGAGGTCGTTGGTCCAGAGCGTGACCGCGGCGTCGCCGGCGTGGAGGTCGACCTCGACGGTCACCTCCCGCTGCGCGGCCAGGTCGACGAGCTCGCGGGGCTCGCCCACTCCCCCCGCCCGGCACACCTGGACGCCGTTGATCGCCACGTCGAGCAGCGCGGCGTCGAACGGCGCGACGTCCTCGGGCACGGTGCCCACGGCCGACAGCACGCGGCCCCAGTTGGGGTCGTTGCCGAAGACGGCGGCCTTGAAGAGGTTGGAGCGGGCCACCGCGCGGGCGACCGCCAGGGCGGCGTCCTCGCTCGTGGCGTTCCGCACGGTGACCGCGATGTCGTGGCTGGCGCCCTCGGCGTCAGCGACGAGCTGGCGGGCGAGGTCCGCGCACGCGGCGGTGACCGCGGCGGTGAGCTCCGCCAGGCTCGGCGTGACGCCGGAGGCGCCGGAGGCCAGGAGCACGACCGTGTCGTTGGTGGACATGCAGCCGTCGGAGTCGACCCGGTCGAAGGTCGCCGCGGTGGCCGCGCGCAGGGCGGCGTCGGCGGTGGCGGCGTCGACGGCGGCGTCGGTGGTCAGCACGCAGAGCATGGTGGCCAGGCCCGGGGCCAGCATGCCGGCGCCCTTGGCCATGCCGCCCACCGACCAGCCGGCGCCGGCGGCCAGCGTCTGCTTGGCCACGGTGTCCGTGGTCATGATCGCGTGCGCGGCGGCGTCGCCGCCGTCGGGCGCGAGGCCCGCGACGGCGTCGTCGACGCCGGCGAGCAGGTTCTCCATGGGCAGGCGGACCCCGATGAGGCCGGTGCTGGCCACGAGCACGTCGACGGCGCCCACGCCGTCCTCGCCGCCGACGCCGGCGGCGGACAGCGCCGCGGCGACGTGCTCGGCGGTGCGGTGGGTGTCGGCGAACCCCTCCGGGCCGGTGCAGGCGTTCGCCCCGCCCGAGTTGAGCACGACGGCGCGGGCGGCGCCGTCCTTGACCGCCTGACGGGTCCAGGCGACCGGGGCGGCGAAGACGCGGTTCGCGGTGAGCACGGCCGCGGCCGTGCGCAGCGGGCCGTCGTTGACCACCAGGGCGACGTCGCGCGCGCCGGTGGACTTCAGGCCGGCGGCGACGCCCGCCGCCCGGAACCCGGCGGGCGCGGTGACCCCGGTCCCCGTGGTGGACCCGGTGCTCGTGCTCACGGTGCGACTCCTTCGGTGACGAGGCCGGCCGTCTCCGGCAGGCCGAGCGCGACGTTCATGGACTGGACCGCGCCGCCGGCGGTGCCCTTGACGAGGTTGTCGATGGCGGCGACCACGACGACGCGCCCGGCGGCGGCGTCGACGGCGACCTGCAGCAGGGCCGTGTTGGCGCCGAGCGTCATCGCGGTCGACGGCCACTGGCCCTCGGGCAGCAGGTGGACGAACGGCTCGTCGGCGTACGCCGCGGCCCAGGCCTCGCGCACCGCGGACGCCGCGGCCCGCGGGTCGAGGCCGGGCGCCAGCCGGGCGGTCACCGTGGCGAGGATGCCGCGGGCCATCGGCACGAGGGTGGGCGTGAAGCTGAGCGACACCGCGGGGGCGCCGGCGACCTGGAGGTTCTGCGCGATCTCCGGGATGTGCCGGTGGGTGCCGCCGACGGCGTACGGCACGGCGGCGCCCAGGCCCTCGGCGGCCAGCAGGTGCGGCTTGAGGGACTTGCCCGCCCCGGAGTAGCCGTTCGCCAGCACCGCCACCACGTCCGTGGGCTCCACGAGGCCGGCGGCGACGCCGGGCTGCAGGGCGAGCGTCACGGCGGTGACGTTGCACCCGGGCACGGCGATGCGGCGCGCGTCCGCGAGCGCCTCGCGCTGCCGGCCGGTGATCGCGCCGCCCGTGGCGTGCAGCAGCTCGGGCAGGCCGTACGGCCAGGTGCCGGCGTGCGGCGAGCCGTAGAACTGCTCCCAGGCCGCCGCCGAGGCGAGGCGGTGGTCCGCGCCGAGGTCGAGCACCAGCACGTCGTCGGGCAGCTGCGCGGCGATCTCGCCCGACGCGCCGTGCGGCAGGGCGAGCACGACGACGTCGTGCCCGGCGAGCGTCTCGGCGGTGGTGGGCTCCAGCACGCGGTCGGCCAGCGAGCGCAGGTGCGGCTGGTGGGCGCCGAGCGGCGAGCCGGCGCTGGAGTGCGCGGTGAGCGCGCCGATCTCGAGGTGCGGGTGCCGCGCGGCGAGGCGGAGGAGCTCCCCGCCCGCGTAGCCGGAGGCGCCCGCGACGGCGACGCGGAGCCGGTCGTGGCGCTGGCTGCTGGTCATGTGCATGACTATACACACCAATGCATAGCCGCTCGCAGGGCGGTCTCGGTGCGCGGACGGCCGGCGCCGGGCGGGTCGTCACATGTCGCAGTCGCAGATCGCGTTGAACTCGACGACCTGCTCGCCCTCCTCCGGACGCGCCCACGCCTCGGCCTCGGCGTACGAGGCGAAGGAGCGGCCCGCCAGCCGCCCGTTGGCCATCAGCACGCCGACCTGGATCTGCTCGCGCACGTCGTCGGGCTCGAGGTCGCCCTCCGTGGGGGTCCAGTCCACGATCTCGGCCATCGCCGGCCCCTCTCCGTCGTCCCGGTCCCACCGTAGGCACACCGCGCGCGCCGTGCGGCGTCGGCGCCGCCGCGGACCGCGCGCCGCGCGAGCGCGGCCGGGGGGTGCGGCCGGTGGGTGCGGCTCAGCCGAGGTCGAGGTACATGACGTGCAGGCCGACGTACCCGTGCGCGGGCGAGCGGAACGCGCCCGGCACCGTGCCGACGATGCGGAACCCCAGCGACCGCCACAGGTGCACCGCCGCGGCGTTGGTCTCCACCACCGCGTTGAACTGGATGCCGCGGTACCCGTGCTCGCGGTGCCACGCGACGACGTGCTCGGCCAGCGCCCGGGCCACCCCCTGCCCCCGCGCCGCCGGGGAGACCATGAACGACGCGGTGCCCACGTGGTCGCCGTGCCCGGGCTTGTTCGGTCCCATCTTGGCGGTGCCCAGCACGACGCCGTCGCGCTCCGCGACGACGGTGGCGCCCGGCGGGCGCTCCAGCCACAGGTGGCGGGCCGCGTCCTGGGTGAGGTCGGTCGGGTAGGTGTAGGTCTCGCCCTCGCGGACGACGGCCTCGACGATCGGCCAGAGCGCCGGCCAGTCGGCATCGGTCGCGGGGCGGACGACGAGCGGGGACGGCGCGGGCGTCGAGGTGGTCACGGTGGCACTCTAGCGAGCAGCCGGGCGCGGCGGCGCACCACCGCGGGCGGCCGGGACGCGCGCCGCCGTCCGCCTCTAGAGTCGGGGCCATGCACGCGATCCGCGCCCGCGCGGCGGGCGGACCCGAGGTCCTGGAGCACGTCGAGCTGCCCGATCCCGAACCGGGACCTGGCCAGCTCCTGGTCCGCGTCGCCGCGGCCGGCGTCAACTTCATCGACACCTACCGGCGCTCGGGCACCTATGCGATGCCCTACCCCCACGTCGTGGGCGTCGAGGGCGCCGGCGTCGTCGAGGCGGTCGGCCCGGACGTCGAGGGCTTCGCCACGGGTGACCGGGTGGCGTGGAACGAGGCGCGCGGCTCCTACGCCGAGCTGGTGCTGGTGCCCGCCGACAACGCCGTCGCGGTGCCCGCGGGCCTCGACCTGACCACGGCGGCCGCGCTGCCGCTGCAGGGCATGACGGCGCACTACCTCGTCACCTCGACGTTCGAGGTGGGGCCCGGCCACGACGTGCTGCTGCACGCCGGCGCCGGCGGCGTGGGGCTCCTGGTCACCCAGCTCGCCACGGCGCGCGGCGGGCGCGTGGTCACGACCGTCTCTACGCCGCAGAAGGCCGAGCTGTCCCGCGCGGCCGGCGCCGTCCACACGCTGGACTACACCCGGATGGCGGACGTCACGACCGAGCTGCCCGCCGCCGTGCGGGAGCTGACCGGCGGTGCCGGCGTGCACGTCGTCTACGACGGGGTCGGGCGCACGACGTTCGACGGGTCGCTCGCGTCGCTGCGCCCGCGCGGCACGCTCGTGCTCTTCGGCGCCGCCTCGGGCCCCGTGCCGGCGTTCGACCCGCAGCGGCTCAACGCCGGCGGGTCGCTGTTCCTCACCCGCCCGACGCTGGCGCACTACACGCTCACCCGCGAGGAGCTGGAGTGGCGGTCGAGCGAGGTCATGGAGGCCGCCGCGGCCGGGCGCCTCGACGTGCGCGTCGGCGCGACCTACCCGCTGGCGGACGCCGCGGAGGCGCACCGCGCGCTCGAGGGGCGCGCCACGACGGGCAAGGTGCTGCTGGTGCCGTGACCACCGGTCCATTATCTTGACGTCGAGATACTCGACATCGAGATTGGAGGTCGGCGTGGCCGACTGGTCCCCCACCGAGTACCTGCGGTTCAGCGACGAGCGGTCGCGCCCCTTCGTCGAGCTCGTGGCCCGCGTCCCCGGGACCCCGCGCACGGTCGTCGACCTGGGCTGCGGCCCCGGGCACCTCACGGCGGTGCTGCGCGAGCGGTGGCCGCAGGCCGACGTCGTCGGGCTCGACGCCTCCCCCGCGATGGTCGCGCGGGCGCGCGACCAGAACGCCGACCCGCGGGCCCGCTACGAGCTCGCCGACGTCCGCGACTACGCCGCCCGCCGGGCGCCCGTGGCCGGGGCCGACCTGGTGATCAGCAACGCCGCGCTGCAGTGGGTGCCCGGCCACCGGGAGCTGCTGCGCCCCCTGGCGGACACCGCTGCGCAGACCTTCGCCTTCCAGGTGCCGGGCAACCACGACGCCCCGAGCCACCGCCTGCTGCGGGAGGTGGCCGCCCGGGCGCCGTACGCCGACGTCGTCGGGCCGGTGGAGCGGCGCGCGACGGCGGACCCGGCCGCCTACCTCGAGGTCCTCGCGCGGCCCGGGTGGACCGTCGACGCCTGGGAGACCACGTACGTGCACGTGCTGGCCGGCCCGGACCCCGTGCTGCGGTGGATCTCGGCGACCGGCGCCCAGCCGGTGCTGCACGCCCTGGAGGCCGCCGACGCCGCGCTGCGGGCCCGCTTCGAGGACGAGTACGGCGCCGCGCTGCGCGAGGCGTACCCGACGCAGTCGTACGGGACGCCGCTGGAGTTCCGGCGCGTGTTCGTGGTGGCCACGCGCGCGGCGTGACGCGGGCGCCCCGGCCCGGGGCGCCCGCGTCGCGGCGCCCGCGTCGCGGCGCCGCCGCGGGCGCGGTCAGGCCGACAGCCGGTCCAGCTCGGCCACCTCGTCGGCGGTCAGCTCGAGGCGCGCGGCGGCGAGGAGGTCGGGCACCTGCTCCGGGCGGGACGCGCTGGCGATCGGGGCCACGACCGCCGGCCGGGAGCGCAGCCAGGCGAGCGCCGTCGTCGCGATCGACGCGCCGTGGGCGGCACCGGTGCGCTCGAGGGCGTCGACGAGGCGCAGGTTCTGCTCGGTCGCGTACCGGGCGGCGCCCTGCGCGCGCGGCGAGCCGGCGGCGCCGTCGGCCGAGCGGTACTTGCCGGTGAGGAAGCCGGAGGCCAGCGAGTAGTACGGCGCCACGCCCAGGCCGAGCTCCTGGGCCAGCGGCAGCACGTCGGCCTCGACGCCGCGCTCGACGAGGTTGTAGTGCGGCTGCACGGCCACCGGCCGCGGCACGCCGAGCTCGTCGGCGAGGCGCACCCACTCGCGGATGCGCTCCGCGGAGTAGTTGGACACGGCGGTGTACCGCACGAGCCCGTCGCGCACGAGGTCGCCGAACGCCGCGACGGTCTCCGCCAGCGGCACGGACTCGTCGTCGAAGTGCGCGTAGTACAGGTCGATGGTCTCGACGCCGAGCCGCTTGAGGGAGGCCTCGGCCGCGGCGCGGACGTTGGGCGCGGACAGGCCGCGGAAGTCGGGGTGCTGGCTCACCTTCGTGGCCACCACGACGTCGGCGGGCCGGCGCGCCTCGAGCCACTCCCCGATCAGCGTCTCGCTCTCGCCGCCGGAGTTGCCCGGCACCCAGGCGCTGTAGCTGTCGGCGGTGTCGACGAAGTTGCCGCCGCCGTCGACGAAGGCGTCGAGGATGCGGAACGACGCGTCGCGGTCGGCCGTCCAGCCGAACACGTTGCCGCCCAGGCACAGGCCGAGGACGTCGAGGTCGCTGCTGCCGATGCGGGTCATGGGTCTCCTTCGCTGCTGATGCCGGGCGCGGCCGGATGCTTGCCCCAGACTACGAGCGTGCCGCGCCACGAGCACCGCGGGCTCGTCCCTACGCTGGGGCCATGACCGCAGACCGCGCCGTGCGCATCGGCGTCCAGATCCAGCCGCAGCACGCCGAGTACGCCCAGATCCGCGACGCCGTCCGGCGCGCGGAGGACCTCGGCGTCGACGTCATCTTCAACTGGGACCACTTCTTCCCGCTGTCGGGCGACCCCGACGGCAAGCACTTCGAGTGCTGGACCATGCTCGGCGCCTGGGCCGAGCAGACCGAGCGCGTCGAGATCGGCGCGCTGGTCGCCTGCAACAGCTACCGCAACCCCGACCTCCTGGCCGACATGGCCCGCACCGTCGACCACATCTCGGGCGGCCGCCTGATCCTCGGCATCGGCGCGGGCTGGTTCGCCAAGGACTACGACACGTTCGGCTACGACTTCGGCACCGCCGGCACGCGCATCGCGGACCTCGCCGCGGCGCTGCCGCGGATCAAGGCCCGGCTCGCGACGGGCAACCCCGCGCCGCAGCGCGACATCCCGGTGATGGTCGGGGGCGGCGGCGAGCGCAAGACGCTGCGGATCGTCGCCGAGCACGCCGACATCTGGCACTCGTTCGGCGACGTCGACACGCTCAAGCGCAAGTCGGCCATCCTCGACGAGCACGGCGAGGCCGTCGGGCGCGACACCGCCGCGCTCGTCGAGCGCTCGGTAGGCGTCTCCGGCGACCCGGCCGAGACCGGCGACACGCTCGTCGCCGCGGGCGCGACCCTGCTGACCGTCGGCGTGAGCGGGCCGGACTACGACCTGTCCACCGTCCAGCAGTGGGTCGCCTGGCGCGACGCCCGCGCCCGCGGCTGACCCGGCCGGCCCAGGGCCAGGCCCCCAGGACGGCCGACGGCTAGGGAAGTGGGGGGGGGACACCCCCGGGGGGGGACCCCAAACAAAAACCGGGCGGGGGGGGGACGAAACCCGCCGGGTTTCGTCCCACTTCCCTAGCCGTCGGCGTTCGGGGGCGGGGTCAGCGGCCCGTGAGCACGTGCCGCAGGCCGTCGTCCGGGCCGGCCGGCTGCACGCGCAGCCGGCGGGCGGCCGGTGCCGTCGTCGTCGCGGCCAGCTCGCGCAGCGACCCCGGGGTGTCGTGCGAGACCCGCACGAACCAGCCGGAGCAGGCGTCGAGCTCGCCGCGCGCGAAGGCGGTGACGACGTCGACGGTGCGCTCCACCGGCGTCCACTCGGTGCGGCCCTCGTGCGAGCGCATGCTCGCCGTCATGTCGGTCTGCACGACGCCGGGCGCCAGCTCCAGCACGCGCAGCCCCCGGTCGAAGCCCGCGGCGTGCAGGTGCGACCCGAGCCGCATCAGCGCCGTCTTGCTGACGTTGTAGGCGCTGGCGTCGACCATGTCGTGCGAGCCCGAGCCGCTGTTGAGGTCGACGACGCGGCCGCCGCCGCGTGCGAGCATGCCCGGCACCACCTCACGGCACAGCAGGAACGGCCCGCGCAGGTTGGTCTCCATGACCGACCACCACTCGTCGGGGTCGGCCTCCCACAGCGGCACCTCGGTGTCGATCCGCCCGGCGGCGTTGACCAGCAGGTCGACGCCGCCCAGCCCGTCGGTGTCGGCCGGGCCGGCCGGGGCCTCGGCCCGGGCGACGGCGTCGCGCACCTGCGCCGGGTCGGCCACCTCGGCCGCCAGCACCAGCGCCGAGCGGCCGATCGCGCGCACCTCGGCGGCGACCTCCTCGAGCCGGGCGGCGTCGCGGGCCAGCAGCGCGACGTCGAGCCCGGCACGCGCCAGGCCGAGCGCCACCGCGCGGCCGATGCCGCGCGAGGCGCCCGTGACCAGCGCGGTGCGCGCGGGCAGGACGTGCGGGGTCGAGGTCGCGTCAGCCACGCAGCACCGCCCCCACCCGGTCGGCCGCCGCGGCCACGACGCCGTCGCGCACGGCGCGCACGTCGTCGGCCGACAGCGTGCGGTCGGCGGCGCGCAGCCGCACCGAGTACGCCAGCGACTTCCTGCCCGCGCCGAGCTGCTCGCCGGTGAACACGTCGAACAGCGTGACGTCCTCGAGCAGGTCGCCGGCGCCCGCGACGACGGCGGCGCGCACGGCCTCGGCCGGCACGTCGGCGTCGACGACGAACGCGAAGTCCTCCTTGGCGGCGGGGAACGCCGAGACCGACGTCGCGGCCACCGGCTCCCCGCTCGCGGCGGCGACCAGCGCCGACAGGTCGACCTCGAAGGCCACCGACCGGGCCGGCAGGCCCAGGCGCTCGAGCACCTTCGGGTGCAGCTCGCCGGCGTGGCCGACGACGGTGCCGTCCGCCAGCGCCAGGGCGGCGCAGCGGCCCGGGTGCCACGGCATGGTCTCGGCGTCCGCGCGCACGACGACGTCGGCGCCCGCACGCTCGGCCACCAGGCGGGCGAGCTCGAGCGCGTCGGCCCAGTCGGCGGCGCGGCCCGTGCTCCACCAGCCGGCGTGCTCGCGCCGGCCGGTCAGCACGCCGGCCACGTGGCGCGGCTGCGGCGGGACCGCAGCGGCCAGCGCGGCGAGCTCGTCGTCGGACGGCCGCGCGCCGACCGGCAGCTGCGGGGCGGCGGGCGCCCCCGCGACGGGCCGGGTCACGAGCCCGAGCTCGAACACCGCGACGTCCGGCAGGCCGCGGGCCACGTTGCGGCGGGCGGTCTCCAGCAGCGTCACCAGCAGGTGCGTGCGCATCAGCGGGCGGTCGTCCGCGAGCGGGTTGGCCAGGCGCAGCGCCCGGCGGCGCTCGTCGTCGGCGGCCAGGCCGAGCGCGTCGAGGTCCGCCTCGCCGACGAACGGGTAGGACAGCGTCTCGACGAGGCCGGCCTCGGCCAGCGCGCGGGCCACCGAGCGGCGGGTGCGCTGCTCGCGCGTGAGCCCGCGGCCGCCGGGGGCGGCGGGCAGCACCGACGGGACCTGGTCGTAGCCGGCGATGCGGACGACCTCCTCGACGAACGCGGCCGGCTCGGTGAGGTCGGGGCGCCAGGTCGGCGGCGTGACGGTCAGCACGTCGCCGTCGCCCTCGACGGTGCAGCCCACCTGCTCGAGGATCGCCACGACCTGCTCGCGCGAGTACTCCACGCCGGCCAGCCGGGACGGCAGGCCGGCCGGCACCGCGACGGCGGCCGGGGCCGTGGTGGCGTCGAGGTCGCTCACCGCCGCGTCGGCCGTCCCGCCGCCCAGCTCGACCAGCAGGTCGACCACGCGCTGGGCAGCCACGGCGGGCAGCCGCGGGTCGACGCCGCGCTCGAACCGCTTGGCCGCCTCGGAGGGCAGCTTGTGCCGCCGGGCGGTGCGCGCCACGGTGACCGGGTCGAAGTGCGCGGCCTCGACGAGCACGTCGGTGGTCGTCGCGGAGACCTCCGAGGAGGCACCGCCCATGACGCCGGCCAGGCCGAGCACGCGCGAGGCGCGCGCGCCGTCGGGCGAGTCGGTGATGAGCAGGTCCTCGGCGTCCAGCGCGCGGTCGACGTCGTCGAGCGTGGTCAGGCGCTCGCCGGCGCGCGCACGGCGCACGACGACCGGCGCCGCGACCTTGTCGAGGTCGTAGGCGTGCAGCGGCTGGCCGAGGTCGAGCATCACGTAGTTGGTGACGTCGACGGCGAGCGAGATGGCGCGCATGCCCGAGGCCTCGAGCCGGCGCTTCATCCACGCGGGGGTCGGCGCCTGCGGGTCGATGCCGCGCACGACGCGCGTGACGAACCGGTCGCAGCCGACGACGCCGTGGATCGGCGCGGCGTCGTCCACCTCGACGGCGAACCCGTCGGGCGTGGCGGCCGGCGGGGCCGTGGGCAGGTTCTCCGGCAGGCCCCGGTCGGTGAACTTCGCGCCCGTGGAGTGGGCGTACTCGCGAGCCACGCCGCGGTAGCTGAACGCGTACCCGCGGTCCGGGGTCACGTTGATCTCGAGGACCTCGTCGCCGAGGCCGAGCAGCGCGATCGCGTCCTGGCCGGGCGTCAGGTCGGCCTCGGCGAAGCCCAGGCGAGGCAGCACGATGATGCCGTCGTGGTCCTCGCCCAGGCCCAGCTCGCGCTGGGAGCAGATCATGCCGTCCGACACGTGGCCGTACGTCTTGCGGCTGGCGATCGGGAACGGCCCGGGCAGCACGGTGCCGGGCAGGGCGACCACGACGAGGTCGCCGACGTCGAAGTTGTGCGCGCCGCAGACGATGCCGCGGGGCGTGCCGCCGTCGGCCGCCGGGACGCCGTCGACGTTGTGGGTGCCGACGTCGACCTGGCACCAGTTGATCGTCTTGCCGTTCTTCTGCGGCTCGGGGGCGCGTTCGAGCACGCGGCCGACGACGAGGGGGCCGGTCACGGCGGCGCCGTGGATCGCCTCCTCCTCCAGGCCCACGCGCACGAGGTCGGCGGCGAGCTGCTCGGCGGTCAGGCCCGCGGGCAGCTCGACGTGGTCGGCGAGCCAGTCGATGGCGATGCGGGGCATCAGATCTCCGTCCCGAACTGGGTGGAGAAGCGCACGTCGCCCTCCACGATGTCGTGCATGTCCGCGATCGAGTGGCGCAGCATCAGCGAGCGCTCGATGCCCATGCCGAACGCGAAGCCCGTGTAGACCTCGGGGTCCACGCCGGCGGCGCGCAGCACGTTGGGGTGGACCATGCCGCAGCCGCCCCACTCGATCCAGCCCGGGCCGCCCTTCTTCTGCGGGAACCACAGGTCCATCTCGGCGGACGGCTCGGTGAACGGGAAGAAGCTGGGCCGCAGGCGGGTCCTGGCCTCGGGGCCGAAGATCGCCCGCGCGAACGCGTCGAGCGTGCCCACCAGGTGCGCCATGGTCAGGCCCTTGTCGACGGCGATGCCCTCGACCTGGTGGAAGACGGGCGTGTGCGTGGCGTCCAGGGCGTCGGTGCGGAACACCTTGCCCGGCACGGCGACGTACAGCGGCGCGCCGCGGGTCAGCAGGGAGCGCGCCTGCACGGGCGAGGTGTGGGTGCGCAGCACGAGGTTCGGCCGGCCGGCGCCGGCGGCCTCGGTGCCGGCCTCCGTGCCGGGACCGGTGACGCCGTCGACGTAGAAGGTGTCCTGCATCTGGCGAGCCGGGTGGTCCGGCCCGAAGTTCAGCGCGTCGAAGTTGTACCACTCGGCCTCGACCTCGGGGCCGTCGGCGATCTCCCAGCCGATGCCGACGAAGAAGTCGGCGATCCGCTCCTGGACGAGCTCGACCGGGTGGCGGGCGCCGGCCGGGCGACGGCCCGTGGGCAGCGTGACGTCCACGGCCTCGTCGCGCAGCACGCGCTCGTCGCGCTCCGCCTCGAGCTCGGCCTGGCGCTGCGCGATCGCCTGGGCGACCCGCCCGCGCCGCGGGCCGAGGTTCTTGCCGGCCGCGGCCTTGTCGGGGCCGGGCAGCGTGCCGATGGCCCGGTTGGCCAGGGCGAGGGGGCTGCGGTCGCCGGTGTGCTGCGTGCGGACGGCCTTGAGCGCCTCGAGGTCGTCGGCCGCGGCCACCGCCGCGAGCGCGGCGTCGACGGCGGCGTCGAGCGCCGCGACGTCGAGAGGCGAGGGCGCGCCGCCGTCGGGCGTGGGACCGGAGGGCTGCGCAGGAGCAGACATGGTGCCTTCCGCTGGGGGTGACTGGACGGTGTCGGACCGCGGCGGCGCGCCACGCCGGGCGCTCGGGGCCGCAGGCCGGGGCCAGTCTATGCGCCGTCGACCAGCGGGTTCCGGGACGGTCCGCAGCGCCGTGCGCCCCGGCGCGAGCGTCGTGGTTCCGCGGTCACCCGGCGCGGCAGGCCGGGGAACCACGACGCTCGCCACCCCGGTCGCGGCCGGCGCCGCCGGGCGCCGGTCAGCCGACCGGCAGCACGGCGAGGTCCTCGTGCAGCGGGCCGCCCGAGCGGCCCTGGCCGAGCCGCGAGGTGACCACGTGGACCGCGTCGACGCGCCACGCGGGTCCGCGGTAGACGGCGAGGGCGTGCGCCCAGGCGACCAGCGGCGAGACCTCGTCGCGCCCACGGGCGCGGCGCGCGCCGCCGCGGTCGACGCGGTCGCGGCCGCGGGGGACGAAGGCGCGGGCGACTGTCAGGTGCGGCCGGCCGCCCGCACGGTCGTCGGCGCGGAAGCCGGCGAGGGCGGCGGACCGCTCGGCCGCCGCGGACAGCGCCCGCAGGCCCTCGAGCCCCTCCCCCACGCCCACCCACAGCGTGCGGCCGCCGAACGAGCCGCCGCCCGCCAGCGCGACGTCGAACGGCTCCTGCTGGGCGAGCGCCGCCCGCAGGTCGGCGACGAACCCGGGCGCCGCGCCGTCGGGGACCTCGCCGTGGAACGCGAGCGTGACGTGCCGCTGCTCCTTGGGCACCCAGCGCAGGCTCGCGCCGGGGTCCGCGACAGCGGCACCGCCCACCCCGCCGAGCGCCAGGTCGAGGTGCGCCGACGCCTCGGCGGACGGGTAGACGGCGGTGAACAGGCGCACCTCGCGATGCTACGGCCGGGGGCCCGGCACCGCGCCCGACCGCGGGCCGCCGCCCGAGCCGCCCGGGTCAGCCCCGCCGCCCGGGTCAGCCGCGCCGGCGGCGCACGGCCCAGGTGACGGCCACCGCCACCACGGCGAACGCGACCTGCCCGGCGACGACGACCCGGGTGACGTCGAACGAGGGCACCCACCGGGCGCCGTCGGGATCGATGACGTAGGCGCCGACGGGCCGGGCGTGCCGCACCAGCCCGATGCCGCCACCGCCGGGGCCCTCGCCGCCCGTCGTGTCGGTGCCACCGCCCGCGCCGCCGGACGTCCAGACGCGCGCCACGGGGACCAGGAGGGTGCCGTCACGCTCGACGGGCTCGCCGAAGACGTCACGGACACCAGCGCCCTCGGCGAGCGCCTGGCTGATGCGGCCGAGGTCAGGAACGGTGGTCATGGCCCCGACCGTAGCCTGCGCGGCCCTCGGGCGGGAGGGGCCGCGGCGGATGCCGCCACCTGACCGTCGGGCCAGGCCGCGGCGCGCTCAGCGCTGCGCGCGCCCGCTGGCGTAGAGGCAGACCGTGGCCGCCGTCGCGAGGTTCAGCGACTCGGCGCGACCCCGGATCGGGACCCGCACCACGGCGTCGGCCAGGGCGCGGTCGGCAGCGGGCAGGCCCCACGCCTCGTTGCCGAAGACCCAGGCGGTGGAGGCGGCGAGGTCCGGCGTGCCGGGCGCGCGCTCGGCGCGGTGCGCCGGGCCGGCGACGTCGAGCAGCTCGTCGAGGTCGTGCTCACCCGACCCGTCGGCGGCGAGCACGGTCAGCCCCTCGGCGTGGACCGCGTCGACCACCTCGGCGAGCGGGACGCCGGTCACGACGGGGACGTGGAACAGCGAGCCCGCCGTGGAGCGCACCACCTTGGGGTTGTGCACGTCGACGCTCTCGCCGGCGAGCACCACGAGGTCGGCGCCGGCGGCGTCGGCCGCGCGGATCACCGTGCCCGCGTTGCCGGGGTCGCGCACGGTCGCCAGCACGGCCACGAGCAGCGCACCGCGCCGCCCGCCGTCGGGGTCGCGCAGCGCGTCGAGGGCCTCCCCCAGCGTGACCGAGTCGCTGCGCACGACGGCGAGGACGCCCTGGGCGTCGGGGCTCATCGCCTCGAGCACCTCGCGGGTGCCCAGGTGCACGCGCACGCCGGCAGCGGCGGCGGCCTCGACGATCTCGGCGTACCGGTCAGCGGCGGCCTCGGTGAGGTAGACGTCGCGCACGGCGTCGGCGGCGTACCGCACCGCCTCGCGCACGCCCTGCGGCCCCTCGACGAGGAACTGCTGGTGGCGCAGACGCGCAGGACGCCCGGACAGCGCCCGCACCTGCTTGACGCGGTCGGCCCGCGGGTTCGCGAGCGTCACGTCGAGCGGTGCGGTCATGGAGCGTGCTGTCCGGGCGTCCGGGAGGTGGCTCAGGCCGCGGCCTTGGGCGCGTTGACGTCCTCGGGGAGCGCCTTCTTGGCGACCTCGACGAGGGCGTTGAACGCCGCGACGTCGTTGACCGCGAGCTCGGCGAGCATGCGACGGTCGACCTCGACACCCGCGAGGCCCAGGCCCTGGATGAAGCGGTTGTAGGTGATGCCCTGCGCGCGGGCCGCAGCGTTGATGCGCTGGATCCACAGCTTGCGGAAGTCGCCCTTCTTCGCCTTGCGGTCGCGGTAGGCGTAGACGAGCGAGTGGGTGACCTGCTCCTTCGCCTTGCGGTAGAGGCGCGAGCGCTGGCCGCGGTAGCCGCTGGCGCGCTCGAGGGTCGTACGGCGCTTCTTCTGGGCGTTGACCGCCCGCTTCACGCGTGCCACGTGATGCTCCTTGCAGTGTCGGGCCGGAAGTGCTCCGCGCGGCCGGTCACCGGCCGCGGCGGGAGGTCACTTGCCGAGCAGCTTCTTGATCTTCTTGACGTCGGCCTGCGCGACGACCTGGTCCTGGGCCAGACGGCGCGTGCGGGTGCTCGGCTTGTGCTCGAACAGGTGGCGCGCGTTGGCCTGCTCGCGCATGACCTTGCCGCTACCGGTGACCCGGAAGCGCTTCTTGGCGCCGGAGTGCGTCTTGTTCTTCGGCATGACTGCCGTCTCTCCTCGTGTCGGTCACCCGCCGGCGGCGGGGACGGGGTGCGGGTCGTGGTTGGCCACGACCCGGGATGGTGGTCTGGGCGCCCGTCAGCGCGAGCCGCGGGGGCTCGGCTTGGGGGCGGCGGGCTTCGGGGCGGCCGGACGCGGCGCGGCCGGGCGGGGGGCCGCCGGGCGCGGGGCCGCCGGCCGG
>NZ_WUWN01000038.1 GCF_009846865.1 Puerhibacterium puerhi | reverse complement strand
CTCCGCACCCGCGGAGGCGACCACAACTCAAGTCTCGGCGAGCGGGGGCAGGTCTGGGGCGGGGTGGGGCGGCGCGGGTCGGAGGGATCCGACAACGCGCGGCGCCGCAGGTCGGCGGTCGACGCCAGCGGTTTGGCGGTTCCCCACAACGCGGCGCCCGCGACGCTGCGCCCGCGCACGGCCCGCCCGGGCCGCGGCCGCCCGTAGCGTCGGCGCCATGACGACCGCCCTGACCCTGCCCCCCCGCCCCGGCCTCGTGCTCGCCGACCTGCTGCCCGCCCGCGACCGCACCCGCGCCGTCGCCCGCGACGTCGCGCTCGTCGTCGGCCTCGCGGCCCTCACCGCCCTGGCCGCGCAGGTCCGCGTGCCGGTGCCCGGCCTGCCGGTGCCGGTCACCGGCCAGACCTTCGCGGTGCTGCTCGGCGCGGCCGCCCTCGGCCCGGCCCGCGGCGCCCTGGCGCAGGCGCTCTACCTGGCCGTCGGCGTCGTCGGGCTGCCCGTCTTCACCGGCGGGGCGTCCGGCTGGGAGGCCGTGGCGGGCGCGTCGGGCGGCTACCTCGTCGGCTTCGTGCTGGCCTCGCTCGTGGTCGGCCGCCTGGCCCGCCGCGGCGCCGACCGCCGGGTGCTGACCACCGTGGCCGCGTACGCCGCCGGCACCCTCGCCGTCTACGCCGTCGGCGTGCCGTGGCTCGCCGTCACCACGGGCGCGACGCCCGCCGCCGCCCTGTGGGCCGGCGCCGGGGTGTTCCTGGCCGGCGACGCGCTCAAGGCGCTGCTCGCGGGGGCGCTGCTGCCGGCCGCCTGGCGGCTCGCGCGCTGAGCCGCCCGCACCGCCGGCCGCACGGCGGGGCCCCTCGCGCGCCGCGCGGCGGGCCCCGCTAGCGTGCCCACCATGACCTCCGTCCCCACCCTCCCCCTGACCCACGGCGCGCAGATCCCCGCCATCGGCCTGGGCACCTGGCCGATGGACGACGCCGAGGCGGCGACCGCGGTGCGCACGGCGCTCGAGGCGGGCTACCGGCTCGTCGACACCGCCGAGAACTACGGCAACGAGACGGGCGTCGGGCGCGGCGTGCGGGACTCCGGCGTGCCGCGCGAGGACGTCTTCATCACCACCAAGCTCAACCGGCGCTGGCACAGCGTCGAGGGCGTGCGCACCGCGTGGGAGCACAGCGTGCGGCGCCTCGGCGTGGACTACCTCGACCTGTTCCTCATCCACTGGCCCAACCCGGACCAGGGCACGTACCCGCAGGCGTGGGAGGGGCTGGCGAGGCTGCTCGAGGAGGGCAGGGTCCGCGCGATCGGCACCTCGAACTTCAAGCCGGCGCACCTGGCGCGGATCATCGAGGCCACCGGCGTGGTGCCCGACGTCAACCAGATCAACCTCAACCCGTACGCCACCCGCGCCGCCAGCGTCGCCGCCGACGCCGAGCACGGCATCGTCACCGAGTCGTGGAGCCCCATCAAGCCGACGGCGATGCTCGCCGACCCCGTCGTGGCCGGGCTCGCCGAGCGGCACGGGCGCACGCCGGCCCAGGTGGTGCTGCGCTGGCACACCCAGCGCGGGTACGTGCCGATCCCGAAGTCGGCCTCCCCGCAGCGGCAGGCGGAGAACCTCGCGATCTTCGACTTCGTCCTGGCCGACGACGAGCTCGCCGCCCTCGACGCCCTCGACCGCGGCGAGGAGCACGTGACCGACTCGGACGAGTTCGGCCACTGAGCCGACCGCGCCGGGCCCCCGGCCGGGTGCACGGGCCTCCCGTCCCACCTGCCGGGACGCGGCGTCCCGGCCTGCGGCGGCGTCGACGGAGCGCCGCGGGCCTGGCAAGGTTGGGTGACGAGGCGCACATCCCGCGCCGCGCCACCTGCGCCGTCGGCGGACCCACGCCGCACGGCGCCGCTTGGAGGAACTCCTGTGACGACGCAGTCGATCACCGCCCCGACCCCGACCCACCAGTCGCCCCTGGCGACCGCCCACGCCCAGCTCGCCGGCGCCGTCGAGCACCTCGGCTACGACGACGGCATGCACGCGATGCTCGCCACGCCCCGCCGCGAGATCCACGTCGCGGTGCCGCTGCGCCGCGACGACGGTTCCACGGTGCTGTTCCACGGCTTCCGCGTGCAGCACAACGTCTCCCGGGGCCCCGGCAAGGGCGGCCTGCGCTTCCACCCGTCGGTCGACATCGACGAGGTGCGCGCGCTGGCGATGTGGATGACGTGGAAGTGCGCCATCGTCGACCTGCCGTACGGGGGCGCCAAGGGCGGCGTCGCCGTCGACCCGTCGCAGCACTCGGCCGCCGAGCTGGAGCGGGTGACCCGGCGCTACACGTCGGAGATCATGCCGATGATCGGCCCGGACACCGACATCATGGCGCCCGACATGGGCACCGACGAGCGCACCATGGCGTGGGTCATGGACACCTACTCGGTCAACCGCGGCTACACGATCCCGGCCGTCGTGACCGGCAAGCCGATCGCCGTGGGCGGGTCGCTGGGCCGCGGGACCGCCACCAGCGCCGGCATCGTGCACGTCACCGAGGCGGCGCTGCGCGAGGCGGGCGAGCAGCTCGAGGGCACCACCGTGGCCGTCCAGGGCTTCGGCAAGGTCGGCGGACACGCCGCGCAGATCTTCGCCCGGCGCGGCGCGCGCGTCGTCGCTGTCAGCGACCAGTACGGCGGCGTGCGCGCCGACGACGGTCTCGACGTCGCGCGGCTGCTGGAGCACGTGGCCGCCACCGGCTCGGTGGTCGGGTTCGACGGCGGCGACCCGGTGAGCAACGCCGAGCTGCTGGCCTCGGACGTGGACGTGCTCGTGCCCGCCGCGATCCAGGGCGTGCTCGACGCCGAGACCGCCCCCACCGTCCGCGCCCGGCTCGTGGTCGAGGGCGCCAACGGCCCCACCACCACCGAGGGCGACGCGATCCTCGCCAAGAACGGCATCACGGTGGTGCCCGACGTGCTCGCCAACGCCGGCGGCGTCGTGGTCAGCTACTTCGAGTGGGTGCAGGCCAACCAGGCCTACTGGTGGACGGCCGAGGAGATCGCGCAGAAGCTCGAGCACCGCATGGTCGCCGCCTACGACGACGTCGCGGGCCAGGCGCGCCGCGAGGGGCTGTCGCTGCGCGACGCGGCGCTGACGATCGGGGTCAAGCGGGTGGCCGAGGCGCACCAGATCCGCGGCCTGTACCCGTGACGGTCCCCCCGACGGCGACCTCGGCGGCGCCAGGCGCCCCCGCGGTCGGCGCCCCGGTCGGGGCCCCGCGGCGCCCGGCCCCGGTCCGGCCCCCCCCCCCGGCCCCCGGGGGGGCGCCGGCCGCCGCGGCGGCCGCGGCCCGGGTCGTGGCCCGGCTGCGCGCGGCCGGGTGCGTCTTCGCCGAGGACGAGGCTGCCCTGCTGCTGGAGGCCGCCGGCGACGACACCGCCGCGCTGGAGACGCTGGTCGCGCGGCGCGCGGCCGGCGAGCCGCTCGAGCACCTGCTCGGCTGGGTGGAGCTCGACGGCGAGCGCTGGGCCGTCGCGCCCGGGGTGTTCGTGCCGCGCCAGCGCTCGCTGCTGCTCGTCGCCGAGGCGGAGGCGATCGGCGCCGCGGCGCACGCACGGCGCGCCGACGGCGGCCCCGTGCTCGTCGACCTGTGCTGCGGCGCCGGGGTGCTCGGCGCGGTCGTCGCGCGGCGCCTGGCCCGCCGGGGCGTGCGCGCCGCGCTGCACGCCGCCGACGTCGACCCGGCCGCCACCGCCGTCGCCGCCCGCAACGTGGCGCCCTGGGCCGGCAGCGTGACCACCGGCGACCTGTACGCCGCGCTCCCGGCCGGCCTGCGCGGCCGCGTCGACGTGCTGCTGTGCCACGCGCCGTACGTGCCCACCGCGGCGATCGCGACCATGCCGCCCGAGGCGCGCGAGCACGAGCCGCGGGTCGCGCTCGACGGCGGCGCGGACGGGCTCGACGTCGTGCGCCGGGCGGTCGCCGGCGCGCCGGGCTGGCTGGCGCCGGGCGGGGCGCTGCTCTTCGAGGTCGGCGAGGGCCAGGTCGCCGCGGCCACGGCGGCCGTCGCGGCCGCGGGCCTCGCCCCGCGGGTGCTGCGCGACGACGAGGCGGGCGCGCTCGCCGTCGTCGGGACCGCGCCGGCGCCCGACGACGCGGACCGCGACGGCACGGACCTGGAACGCACCGAGGGCGACGGCACGGAGCACACCGACGGCGACGCGGCCGGCCGGCGCGCGGGCGGGGCCGCCCGCGCCTAGCGTGCGGGCATGGACACCCGGGACGTCGTCACCTCCGTCGCCCTGCCCGTCGCGGCCGCCGTCGCGGGCAGCGTGGCCTCCGCCCGCGGCACGCGCTCGGCCTGGTACCGCGAGCTGCGCAAGCCACCGATCCAGCCGCCCGCCGCGGCGTTCCCGGTCGTGTGGACAGGGCTGTACGCCTCGAGCATCGCCGCGTCGGTGGCGGCTCAGCGGGACATGCGCGGCGCGGAGAAGGCCTCCTACCGGCGCGCGCTGGCGGTCAACATGGCGCTCAACGCCGGCTGGTGCTGGACGTTCTTCGCGTTCCGGCGTCAGGGGACGGCGGTCGCCGTGGCCGGGGCGCTGGCGGCCAGCACCTGGGGGCTCGCCGCGCGCAGCGCCGCCGCCCGGCCCGCCGCCGGGGCGGCGCTGGTGCCCTACGCGGCGTGGACGACGTTCGCCGCCGTGCTCACCGAGTCGATCCGGCGCCGCAACCGCGACCGCTGACCGCCTGAGAGCGCCGAGACCCGGATTCTCGGGGGTGTCCGCGGTCGGATACCCCCGAGGATCCGGGTCTCGGCGTCAGGAGTGGCGGGGTCAGTCCGCCAGCGGCTGGTTCGCCGCCCAGGCGGCCAGCGTCACGCGCGGGCCGGTGAAGAACGGCACCTCCTCGCGCACGTGCCGGCGCGCCTCGGTGGCGCGCAGGTCGCGCATGAGGTCCACGATCCGGTGCAGCTCGTCGGCCTCGAACGCCAGCAGCCACTCGTAGTCGCTCAGGGCGAACGTGGCCATGGTGTTGGCCCGCACGTCCTTGTAGCCCGCCGCGGCCATGCCGTGGTCGCGCAGCATGACGCGGCGCTCGTCGTCGGCGAGCAGGTACCACTCGTAGGACCGCACGAACGGGTACACGCACAGGTAGTCGCGCGGCCGCTCGCCGGCGAGGAACGCCGGCACGTGCGCCTTGTTGAACTCCGCGGCGCGGTGCACGGCCACGACCGACCACACCGGCTCGAGCGCGGCGCCCAGGCTCGAGGCGCGCAGGCGGTGGTAGGCGCCCTGCACGGACTCCACCGTCGGGCCGTGCAGCCAGACCATGAGGTCGGCGTCGTGGCGCAGGCCGCCGACGTCGTAGGTCCCGCGCACGACGACGTCGCCGTCGGCGCGGGCCGGGTCGCGGTCGCCCTCGGGCTGGCCGCCCCACAGGGCGTCCTCGGCCTCGGCGACGACGCCGGCGCGCTCGGCCGCGTCGGCCGGCAGGGCCTGCGTCGTGGCAAACGTGGCGACCATCGCGTAGCGGATCGTCTCGTTCAGGCCGGTGGTGTCCACCTCGGCGCCGGTGTCGCCGTGGACGTGGACGGGGCGCTCGGCGTTCTCGCTCATCGGTACAGCTCCTGTCCGCAGAGGGCCGGCAGACCGCTGGGCTCGCCGTCGCGGCGCAGGCAGCAGTCGGGGGCGCAGACCGAGCGGAACGGCGGCAGCTCGCCGACCGTCGCCTCGGCGACCTCCTCGCCGCGGGCCATGGCGGCCCGCTCGAGCAGCAGGTCGACCAGGCCCTTGACGAAGGCCGGCCGGGTGCCGACGGTGCCGGCGCGCACGGCGGTCATGCCGAGCGTGGTGGCGGTCTCCATGGCCTCGGTGTCGAGGTCGTAGGCGACCTCCATGTGGTCCGAGACGAACCCGATCGGCGAGAGCACGACGTCGCGCACGCCCTCGGCCGCCAGGGCCTCGAGGTGGTCGTTGACGTCGGGCTCGAGCCACGGCTGGCTCGGCGGGCCCGAGCGCGAGCAGTAGGCGAGGTCCCAGGCCACGTCGTGGCCGAGCCGCTCGGAGACCTCGGCGGCGACGACCCGCGCCAGGTCCAGGTGCTGGGCGGAGTACGTGGCGTGCGAGACGCGCGACGCCGCCTCCATCGTGTCCGGGATGGAGTGCGTGACGAACACCAGGCGGGCCGCGGCGCCGTCGCCCCCCTTCGCCGCGAGCTCGGCGTAGCCGTCGAGCACCGCCTCGACGTTCGCCTGCGCGAAGCCGGGGTGGTTGAAGTACGAGCGGATCTTGTCGAACTGCACGGTCGTCGAGCCGCTCTCGTCGAGCTGGCCGCGCTTGTCCAGCACGACGGCGAGGTCCTCGCGGTACTGACGGCAGCCGGAGTAGCTCGAGTACGCCGAGGTCACCAGCGCCACGGCGCGCTGCGCGCCCATCGCCTCGAGCTCGTCGATCGCGTCCGCGGTGTACGGCTCCCAGTTGCGGTTGCCCCACACGATCGGCAGGTCGATCCCCCGCTCGGCCAGCTCCGCCTCGAGGGCGGCCTTGAGGGCGAGGTTCTGCTCGTTGATCGGCGAGCGACCGCCGAAGCCGTAGTAGTGCTCGCCGACCTCCTCCAGCCGGGCGTCGGGGATGCCCTTGCCCGCCGTCACGTTGCGGAGGAACGGCACGACGTCCTCCGGCTTGTTGGGGCCGCCGAAGGAGTACAGCAGCAGGGCGTCGTACGGGCGCACGTCGAGCGCCGGGGTGGTCGGGGTCGTCGGCATACCTGGAATCTTTCCACCCTCCCGGGGCCGGATCGGCCCGGATCCGGCCCCGGGGGACGTGACGTTATACCGACGCGCTGTCAGCACCGCCGCTGCTGGTCGGCGGGGCGCTCAGCCCTCGACGACGAACCGCGCCGAGAGCAGCTGCTCGGCCCGCGAGCTGGGGCCGACGCGCAGCTCGAACTGGCCGGGCTCGACCACGCGCCGGCCGGCGGCGTCGACGATCGTGCACGCGGCCACGGGCAGCTCGAGCGGCACCACGACCGCCTGGCCCGGGGCCACGTCGACCTGCCGGTAGGCCTTGAGCTCCTGGTCGGCCCAGCTGGCCGAGGTCACCAGGTCGCTGACGTACACCTGCACGGTCTCGCGGGCCGGCCGCGCGCCGGTGTTGCGCAGCGTCACCTCGGCGCGCACGACGCCGTCGGGCCCGTAGCCGTCCTGGAGCAGCCGAAGGTCGGCGTACTCCACGGTGGTGTAGCTCAGCCCCTCGCCGAACACGAAGGCCGGGCTCTGGGTGAGGTCGGCGTAGCGGGTGCCGTGCTGGCCGCGCACCTGGTTGTAGTAGGTGGGCTGCTGGCCGGCGTGCCGGGCGAAGGAGATCGGCAGGCGCCCGCTCGGCTCGACCAGCCCGAGCAGGAGCTCGGCGAGGGCCCGCCCGCCCTGCATGCCGGGGTTGGCCGCCCACACCAGGGCGGCGGCGTCCTCCACCGCCTTCGGCAGCACCAGCGGCTTGGAGGCCAGGAGCACCACGACCAGCGGCGTGCCGGTGGCCGCGAGCGCCTCGAGCAGCGCCACCTGCCCGCCGAGCAGCTCGAGCGTCGCGGTGGAGCGGCCCTCGCCGACCAGCTCGATGCGGTCGCCGACGACGGCGACGACGTAGTCGGCCGCGCGCGCCGCGGCGACGGCCTCGGCGATCTGCGCCTCGTCGGGCGCGGACGGCAGGCCGATCGGCGGGCGCGGCTGACCGTCGGGGAACGTGTCGCCCTCGGGGTCCGGGACGAGCTCGAGGATGTCGGCGCCGCGGGCGTGCGTGACGGTCCACGTCTCCGGCACGTGGGCGCGCAGCCCGTCGAGGACGGTGGTGATCATCTCGCGCGGCTGGCCGTCGGGGAGCCAGTCGGCCTGGCCGCTGTTGCCGGCCCAGTCGCCGAGCTGGGTCTGGGCGTCGTCGGCGAGCGGCCCGACGACGGCGACGGTGCGCGGCGCCGCGCCGGCGGGCGCGACGGCGCGCCCGGCGCCGGGGGCCTGCAGGCCCCCGGCCAGCGGCAGCGTGCCGTCGTTGCGCAGGAGCACCAGCGACCGGCGGGCGACCTCGAGGTTGAGCGCGGCGTGCGCGGCCGAGCCGATGACCGCCCGCTGGCGGGCGACGTCGGGGCGGCGGGGGTCCTCGAACAGGCCGAGCTCGAACTTCAGCGTGAGGATGCGCGCGACGGCGGCGTCGAGCTCCTTCTCGGCGAGCAGGCCGCGGGCGACGGCGTCGAGCGCCCCCTCGTAGAACTGCGGCGTGGTCATGACCATGTCGTTGCCGGCCTTGACGGCGGCCGCGGCCGCGTGGGTGTGGTCGGGCTGCACCTTCTGCTCCCAGACCATGCGCCCGACGTTGTCCCAGTCGGTCACGAGGGTGCCCGTGTAGCCCCACTCGCCGCGCAGCACCTCGTCGAGCAGCCACTCGTTGACGGTGATGGGCACCCCGTCCATGGTCTGGTAGCCGAGCATGAACGTGCGGCAGCCCTCCCGTGCCACCCGCTCGAACGGCGGCAGGAACCACGAGCGCAGCTTGCGCCGGGAGATGTCCGCCTCGCTGGCGTCGCGCCCGCCCTGCGTCTCGGAGTAGCCGGCGAAGTGCTTGGCCGTGGCGAGCACCGCGGTGGGGTCGGTGAGCCCGTCGCCCTGGTAGCCGCGCACCATGGCCGAGGCGAGCTCGCCGATGAGGTACGGGTCCTCGCCGAAGGTCTCGTCCACGCGGCCCCAGCGCAGGTCCCGCGCGATGCACAGCACCGGGGAGAACGTCCAGTGCACGCCGGTGGCGGCGGCCTCGACGGCGGTCGCGCGCGCCACCCGCTCGACGAGCGCCGGGTCCCAGCTCGCGGCCATGCCGAGCTGGGTCGGGAAGATCGTGGCACCGACCCAGAACGAGTGGCCGTGGATGGCGTCCTCGCCCACCAGCAGCGGGATGCGCAGGCGGGTGCGCTCCACCAGGTCGTGGGCGAGGCGCAGCTTCTCCGGCGAGGCGTGCAGGATCGAGCCCACGCGCGTGGCCAGCACGTGGGAGTCGACGTCGCCGCGGGCGTCGAGCTGCATCATCTGCCCGACCTTCTCCTCGAGCGTCATGCGCTCCAGCAGGTCGGCGACGCGGTCGGCGACCGGGAGGGTCGCGTCGAGGTAGGCGGGCTGGTCGGCGGTCACCGTCGGCTCCTTGGGGTGGGGGTGCGGGGGCGGGCACCAGAAAACTTACCGATCGGTCGGCGTATCGTCACCTCGCCCGGGCGACCCGCCGCCCGCGCTACGCCGCGCGGCCGGCCAGCGTCAGCGCGGTGACGTGCGCCGCCGTCTCCCGCAGCCGCTCGGCGGTGCGCCCCAGCAGCTCCTCGAGCGCGACCGGCCCCGGCGCGATGGAGAACGCCGCCGCGATGCCCGCGGCCCGCGCCTGCGCCGCGGGCAGCCGCACCTGCCCGGCCACGACGACGACCGGCGGGCGCGCCGGGGAGGCCGCCGCGAGCCGCGCGACGCCGTCGGCCACCTTGCCCCGCACCGACTGGGAGTCGAACGACCCCTCGCCGGTGAGGACGAGCGCCGCGTCGGCCAGCGCGGCGGGCAGCCCCACGGACTCGGCCACCAGGTCGGCCCCGCGCTCCAGCTCCGCGCCGAGCACGGCGACGAGCGCGGCGGGCACCCCGCCGGCCGCGCCGGCGCCCGGCAGGTCGTGGGTCCGCGCGCCGGTGGTCCGCTCGAGCAGGTCCGCCCACCGGCCGAGCGCGGCGTCCAGGGCGGCCACGTCCGCGGGCCCGGCGCCCTTCTGCGGGCCGAACACCGCCGCGGCCCCGAGCTCGCCGACGAGCGGGTTGGTCACGTCGACGGCGACGCGCCAGCGCACCTGGCGGGCGCGCGGGTGCAGCCCCGACAGGTCGAGCGCGGCGGCCCGCGCCAGCCCGGCGCCGCCGTCGGGGACGGGCGCGCCGGCGGCGTCGAGCACGCGCGCGCCGAGGCCCGCCAGCAGGCCCGCCCCGCCGTCGGTGGAGGCGGAGCCGCCCAGGCACACGAGCACCTCGGCGACCCCGGCGTCGAGCACCGCGGCGGCCAGCTCGCCGGTCCCCCGGGTGTGCGCGCCGAGCGGCCGCGGCGGCGCGTCGGCGACGCGCGGCAGGCCGCTGGCCTCGGCCAGCTCCACGACGCCGACCTTGCCGTCCGGCGACACGGCCCAGCGCGCCGTCGTCGGCCGGCCGATCGCGTCGACGGTCGCCACCTCGCGGGGGCCGGCGCCCCACACGCCCAGCAGCGCCTCGAGCGTGCCCTCGCCGCCGTCGGCCATCGGCAGGCAGGTGACGCGCGCGGCGGGGACGACGTCCCGCACGCCCGCGGCGAGCGCCTCGGCGACGGCGGCGGCGGGGAGGCTGCCCTTGAACGAGTCGGGGGCGACGACGACGTGCGGCGCGGCGCTGCGGTCCGGCGCGCTCCCTTGCGTGGTACCGGTCACGCCGCCGAGGATAACCAGCCGCGCGCGGCGGCGAGGTCAGCGGCGAGGTCAGGCGCGGCGCCGCCGGGGCGCCCGGTCCATCGCCGGGATGCCCGCCTGCGCGGCGCGCAGCGCCTCGAGCAGCCCGCGCAGCTGGGCCTGCTGCTCCTCGTCGAGGGCCTCGCCGACGTACCGGCCGATGGCGCGCACGTGCTCGGCCCCGGTCTCGCGCTGCAGCCGGCGGCCGAGGTCGGTGATCGTCACGAGCGTGCCGCGGGCGTCGTCGGCCGGCGTGGACCGGGTGACCAGCCCGCGCTTCTCCATCCGCTCGACCAGCCGGGACACCGACGACTGGGCCAGCAGGATGCCCTCCGTGAGCTCGCGCAGGCGCAGGGCCCCGCCGCCCTCGACGAGCACGAACAGCACGTCGTACTCGCGCAGCGAGACCTGGTCCCAGATGGGGTCGTCCTGCAGGCGGCGCAGCACCACCACCTGGGTGCGGAACAGCGCCTCCCACGTGGCCGCGGCGGTGCGCTCGGCGGCGCTGACGCGGTGGGCGTCGTCCATGCGGTCCTCCTGTCCGTCCTCGGCCCGTCCCCGGCGGCCTACCGCCCGAGGCGCCGCTCGCGGCGGGAGTAGTCGCGCAGGGCGCGTAGGAAGTCGACGCGCCGGAAGTCGGGCCAGTAGGCCTCGCAGAAGTACAGCTCCGAGTGCGCCGACTGCCACATGAGGAAGCCGCCGATCCGCTGCTCGCCCGACGTGCGGATGACGAGCTCGGGGTCGGGCTGCCCCTTGGTGTACAGGTGCTCGGCGATGTCCTCGACGTCGATGCGCTCGGCGAGCTCGGCGAGCGTGGCGCCGTGCCCGGCCTGCTCGCGCAGGTAGGAGCGCACGGCGTCGGCGATCTCGTGCCGCCCGCCGTAGCCGATCGCCACGTTCACCTCGAGCCCCTCGACGGCGGTCGTCGCCTGCTCGGCCTCGCGCAGCGCGGTGGCGAGCGGGGCGGGCAGCAGCTCGGGCCGGCCGACGACGCGCAGCCGCCAGCGCCCGGTCTCCGCCAGGCCGCGCACGGCGTCCTCGAGGATCTCCATGAGGTCGCCGAGCTCCTCGGCGGACCGCGCGAGGTTGTCGGTGGAGAGCATCCACAGCGTCACGACGTCGATGCCGACCTCCTCGGCCCAGCCGAGGAACTCGGTGATCTTGTCGGCGCCGCGGCGGTGGCCGGTGGCGGCGGGCTCGCCGAACGACTTCGCCCAGCGGCGGTTGCCGTCGAGGATGACGCCCACGTGGCGGGGCATCCGGTCCGGCAGCAGCGAGGCGGCCAGACGCCGCTCGTAGAGGCCGTAGAGCGGATGGGGCAGGCGCACGAGGGACACGCTACCGCCCGCCGCGGGCGTCACCCCCTGCTCGGCGGGCCGCGGCGCGCGACGTCGCACGATCTTCACAGGTCGCCCCTCGGCGTGCGACCGCCCCGGCGGCGCCGTAGGCTACGGTTGCGTAACCTACGCTTGCGTAGGTTACGCAAGCTGCACCCCGACGCCCCAGGAGACCCCGTGGCAGCAGCCGCACACCACCACCCCGACCTGCCCGACCCCGTCGACGTCGCCCGCTCCGCCGCCTCCGGCGCGCGCGAGGCGGCGCAGGAGGCCCGCTCCGCCGTCGTGCAGACCGTCAGCACCGCCGTCGCCGAGCTCAAGCCGCGCCTGCGCGGGTGGATCCACGCGGTGACCGCACCCCTGGCCCTGGCGGCCGGCATCGTGCTCGTGGTGCTCGCCCCGCCGGTGGCGGGCAAGGTCGCGGCCGGTGTCTTCGCGCTGACCGCCCTCCTGCTGTTCGCCACGAGCGCCGTCTACCACCGCGGCACGTGGTCGCCGCGCGCCGCCGCCGCGCTGCGGCGCATGGACCACTCGAACATCTTCCTCATCATCGCCGGCACGTACACGCCCCTGGCCGTGCTGCTGCTCGACCCGCGCACCGCGACGATCCTGCTGACCATCGTCTGGGTCGGCGCCGTCGTGGGGCTGCTGGCCCGCGTGCTGTGGATGGGCGCGCCCCGCTGGGTGTACGTGCCGGTGTACGTGGCGCTCGGCTGGGTGGCGGTGGCCTACATGGGCCAGTTCTGGGCCACCGGCGGGCCCGCGGTCGTCTGGCTCGTGGCGGGCGGCGGCCTGGCCTACACCCTCGGCGCCGTCGTCTACGGCACCAGGTTCCCCGACCCGTCGCCGCGCTGGTTCGGCTTCCACGAGGTCTTCCACGCCCTGACCGTGGTGGGCTTCACCTGCCACACGGTGGCGATCTTCCTCGCGGCCCTCTGACGCCGGGCGGTCGCGTCCGACGGGCACGCCGGGCGGGCGGGCCGGGCGCGCGTCAGGCGGGCACGACGCGGTAGCGGCGGTTCGCCAGCGACGGGTTGCGCACCCGCTCGGCGGCCAGCGGCCCCGGGTCGAGGTCGACCGTGCGCACGTCCGGCTCCTCGCCGAGCTCGAGGCCCACGACGCCGTCGGGCCCCACGAGCAGCGACCGCCCCGTGACGCCCTTGCCGGCCATCCCGACACCGACCACCACGGCGGTGTTCTCGATCGCCCGGGCGCGCAGCAGCGTGCGCCAGTGGTCGGCCTTGAGGGGCCCGGCCACCCACGCGGCGGGCACCAGCAGCACCTGCGCCCCGGCGTCGACCACGCGCCGCGCCGCCTCGGGGAAGCGCAGGTCGTAGCAGGTGAGCACGCCGAAGGTGAGGTCGCCGACGGCGAGCGTCAGCGGCGGCGCGTCGGCCGGGCCGGGCTCGAGCGTGTCGGACTCGCGCCCGCCGAACGCGTCGTACAGGTGCACCTTGCGGTACACGCCGGCGAGCTCCCCCGACGCCGCCACGGCGACGACGGCGTTGACCGCCCGCAGGCGGCCGCCCGGCTCGCCGTCGACGCCGGCCACCGGCGTCGTGCCGGGCAGCGTGGTGCCCGCGACGACGGCGAGGCCGTGGTCGCGGGCGAGCCGGCGCAGGTGCGTCACGAACGGCCCGTCGAGCGGCTCGGCGTGCTCGACGCCCACGCCCCGGCGGTCGTAGCCGGAGGCGTACTCGGGCAGCACCAGCAGGTCGGCCCCGGCGCGCGCGGCCGTGGCGGCGACGTCGGCGACGACCTCGCGGTTGGCGGCGTGGTCGTCGGAGACGGCCACCTGTGCCACCGTGACGCGGACCGGGGAGGTCGTCACCGCGCGGTCCCGCCGGCCGGCCCGCCGGGCCCGGAGGGGCCGTCGGCGGGGGCGCCCGGGCCCTCGCCGTCGCCCGCGGCTCCCCCGTCGCCCGCGGTCCCGCCGTCGCCCCCGGCCCCGCGGCCGCCGCCCTGCACGCGCTTCGGCTCGGCCACCGGCAGGCCCTGCACCTGGGCGTTGTGCGTGGTGCGGCGCAGGTGCCGCGTCAGGGACAGGAACAGCAGGATGGCCACGACGACGAGCGCGAACGTGGCGACGAACCCCTCGATGCCCGGGGTGACCTCGTAGTCCTCGAGCCGGTCGGCCGGGCTGGGGCTCGGCGACGGCGCGGCGGCGCCGACGCGCAGCGAGAGCTCCGTGGCCGCCCACGCGGCGGCGTGCAGCGCGCTCACCGGGCCGCCTCCGTCCCGCGGATGCCGGCGAACAGGTCGTCCTCGGGCAGCGTGGTCTCCACGCGCGAGGCGGCCAGCTCGTACTCCTCGGTGGGCCACACCTCGAGCTCGATCTCGCGCGGCACCGCGAAGAAGAAGCCCTCGGGGTCGATCTGCGACGCGTGCGCCCGCAGCGCGGCGTCGCGCTGCGGGAACCAGTCGGCCACGTGGATGCGCGTGGTCACCTCGCGCTCGGGGATCTCGCGCGCCTCGCGCGTCTCGATCCACGACCCGAACGGCGACTCCAGGCCACGCTCGGTGATCGCCTCGTGCACGGCCCGGATCCGCTCCATCGAGAAGCCGTGGTTGTAGTAGAGCTTGAGCGGCTCCCACGCGGGCGCTCCGCCCTCGACGACGTAGCGCTCCGGGTCGCCCGCCGCCTCCCACGCCTCCATGGTCACGGTGTGCGTGTAGATGTGGTCCGGGTGCGGGTAGCCGCCCGACGGGTCGTAGGTGGTGATGACGTGCGGGCGGAACCGGCGCACGGCCTCCACGAGCGGCGCCGCGGCCTCCTCGAGCGGCGTCAGCGCGAAGCAGCCCTCGGGCAGCGGCGGCAGCGGGTCCCCCTCGGGCAGGCCGGAGTCGACGAACCCCAGCCACTCCTGGCGCACGCCGAGCGCCGCCGCCGAGGCGGCCATCTCCAGCCGGCGCACCGCGCGCTTGCCCTCGATCGTGTCGAACTCGTGCCCCGCGGGCACCACGTACGACGGGTTGAGCACGTCCCCGCGCTCACCGCCCGTGCACGTGACGATCAGCACGTCGACGCCCTCGGCCGCGTACCGGGCGGTGGTCGCGGCCCCCTTGCTCGACTCGTCGTCGGGGTGGGCGTGCACGGCCATCAGGCGCAGCCGCTCGGGCGTGCCGGCTCCAGCGCTGGTCAAGTCAGGACCTCCTGGGACGAACAGAACCGCCGGCCGGCCGGAGCGGGCCGCGGCAGGGGCAGGGCGACGGCGGGCGCGCCCATGGACCACAATCATTCACCATGAGCGACCCCACCTCCTCCGTCCCGCCCGCGGACCGGTACGGGCGCCGGCCGCGCCACCCGGCGCCGTCGGCCCCTGCGCCCGGGGACGAGGAGCTGGAGCCGGAGGACGGCGGACGGGGCCGCACGCGCCTGTCCCGCAGGGCGCTCGTGGCGGTCTGGGCGGCGATCGCGGCGTGCGTCGCCGCCGCGGGGTTCCTGGCCTGGTCGCAGCACCGCGCCAACCCGGTCACCGTCGACGTCGTGAGCTACCGGGTGCTCGACGCCGAGAGCGTGGAGGTGGAGCTGCAGGTCTCCATGCCGCCGGGGACGACGGCGGTGTGCACCGTGGAGGCGCTGTCCGAGTCGTACGCGCAGGTCGGCGCCCTCCAGGTGCCGGTGGGCCCGAGCGACCGGCAGACGACCCGGTACGCGGTGACCGTGCGGACCTCCCAGCTGGCGACCACCGGGGTCGTCGAGGGGTGCGAGCCGGGCTGACCGGGGCCGGCGGTTCACCCGCCGGCCCGACCCGCCGCGGGCCGCACGATTCCCCCCGTCGCGCGGATCCCGGCTACGCTGAGGGATTCACACAGCAGTCCTGACACCAGCCGGCGCGCGTGCCGGACGCCCGCCGGGCGTACACGTGCGGCCCTGGGCAGGCTGACGAGCACCACGAAAGGAGAGCCCTCGTGACCGAGGCAAACGTCACCTGGCTCACCCAGGAGGCTCACGACCGGCTGAAGGCTGAGCTGGAGCACCTCTCCGGGCCTGCCCGCACCGAGATCGCCGAGCGCATTGCCGCCGCCCGCGACGAGGGCGACCTCAAGGAGAACGGCGGCTACCACGCGGCCCGGGAGGAGCAGGCCAAGAACGAGGCCCGCATCCGCGAGCTCACCGAGAAGCTCCGCAGCGTCCGGATCGGCACGCCCCCCGACGACGGCAAGGTCGAGCCGGGCATGGTGGTCACCGCGCTGCTCGCCGGGGAGGAGATGACGTTCCTCCTCGGGTCGCGCGAGATCGCCGGGACCACGGACCTGGACGTCTACTCCCCGACCTCGCCGCTGGGCGCCGCGATCGACGGCCACGCCGTGGGCGACACCGTCACGTACACCGCGCCGAACGGCAAGGAGTTCACGGTCGAGATCAAGGCTGCCAAGCCCTTCTCCGGATGACGTCGCCGACGACGACGTCGACAGCGCCGGAGGGCGGCCCCGCGGGGCCGCCCTCCGGCGTTTCGCGTCCCACCGCGCGGCGGCGGGCCGCGCGACGCACGGTCACTTGATCCCGGTGCTCGCGATGCCCTGGACGAACGTGCGCTGGAAGACGAGGAACACCACCAGCAGCGGCACCACGGCCACGGTCGCCACCGCCATGACCGCGCCCCACGGCGAGGTGAACGCCGGGCTGTTGGTCAGCGTCGACAGCCCCACCGGCACGGTGAGGTTCTCGTTGCCCTGCAGCACCACGAGCGGCCACAGGAAGTCGTTCCAGCGGTTCATGAAGCCGAGGATCACGAGCACGCCGACGAGCGGCCCGCAGGTGGGCAGCACCACCCGCAGGAACGTGCGCACCTCGCCCGCCCCGTCGAGCCGCGCTGCCTCGATGAGCGCGTCCGGGACGCCGAGCATGAACTGCCGGGCGATGAAGATCCCCACGACGTCGAAGAGGGTCGGCAGGATCACCGCCCACGGCGAGTCCACCAGGCCGAGCCGCGCGGTGATGAGGAACGACGGCACGAGCGTGACCTGGATGGGGATCATGATCGTGACGAGGAACGCGGCGTACAGCAGGCCGCGTCCCCGGAACCGGAACTTGGCCAGCGCGTAGCCCGCGCCGAGGGAGACGCAGACCGACAGCGCGGTGCCGACGCCGGCGATGAAGAACGAGTTGCCGAGCCAGCGCCACACCGGCTGCTGGGCGAACACCTCGCCGAAGTTCGCGGTGGTCGGGGCGTCCGGCCACAGGTAGAACTCGCTGCTCTGGGACTGGCCGCCCGGCGTCAGCGCCGAGACGACCATCCAGTACAGCGGGAACACCACCACCATCGCGGCCGCCGTCAGCGCCGCGGTGAGCAGCCAGCGGCGCCGGCGGCCGGCGCGCTCCCGCGGCGAGCGGGACGGGCGCCCGGGGCGGCCCGCCGCGCGGCCGGGGGCGGCCGCGTCGCGGACGCCCGACGTCGTCAGGGCGGTCACAGGAGGTCCTCCGCTCTCTTGGTCGCGTGCTGCCGCAGCAGCGTGAACACCAGCAGCACGGCCGTGAGCAGCAGGCCGAGGGCCGCGGCGTAGCCCATCCGCGCGTCGGCGAAGGCCGAGCGGAACACGTACTGGATGAGCACGGTCGTGGAGAAGCCCGGGCCGCCGCCGGTCATCACGTAGATGACGTCGAAGGCCTGCAGCGAGAACACCACGTTGAGGATCAGCAGGATCGACGTCGTGGGCGCCAGCATCGGGACGGTCAGCCGGCGCAGCCGCTGCCACCGGCCCGCACCGTCGATCGCCGCCGCCTCGCGCAGCTCCGACGGGATCGACTGCAGGGCGCCGAGGTAGATCACCATGCAGAACCCGATGCGGGTCCACACCACCACGAGCACCAGGGTGAGCATGGCCGTGCGCGGCGAGGTGAGCCACGGCAGCCCGTCGAGGCCGAGCGCCTCGAGCGCGTTGTTCGCCACCCCGTAGTCGGGGTTGAAGATCCACGACATGATCACGCCGACGACCACGCCGGCCGCGACCATGGGCACGAAGAACAGCGCGCGCAGCGCGGCGCGGCCGGGCAGCGGCCGGTTGAGCGCGATCGCGAGCGCCAGGCCCACGACCATCGCCGTCGGGACCGTGCCGACCGTGAACACCAGGGTGTTGAGCAGCGCCGTGCGCAGCAGCGGGTCGCTCGTCATCGTCGCGTAGTTCGCCGCGCCGACCCACTCCCCCTCGCCGAGGGTGGCCGTGTCCTGGAACGACAGCGCGACGGCGATGACGATCGGCACGAGCGAGAAGCCCAGGAACAGCAGGCCGGCGGGGCCGACGAACGCGTACGGCACCCAGCGCGAGCGCCGGCCCGACGCCGACGGCGCGTGCCCCGCCCCGCCCGCGGGCCCCCGCGCGCCCCGGTGCGGGGCCCGGCCACCGGGCCGCGGCGGGCTCTCCTGCAGCAGCGGCTCAGCGTTCCGTGACACTGCGCATCGCCTCCGTCATCTGGGTGCCGCACTCGGCGGGCGTGAGCTCGCCGAGGAAGCACAGGTCGAGGTAGTCGGCGAAGACCGCGTTGAGCGAGCTGAAGTACTCGCCCGACTCGGCCCGGACCATCGACAGCGGGATGGTGGTGGCCTGGTCGATGAACTGCTGCATCGTCCCGGCGTGCCGCTCGTAGCCGATGTCGCCCGCGTCGAGGGACGAGCGGGCGGGCAGCCAGTTGCCGCGGCGGCAGAACTCGACGACCTTCTCGCGGCTCGTGATGTGGGCGACCAGCTCGGCGGCGAGCTCGGGGTGCTTGGTGGACTTCGTGACCGCCAGCGCGTTGCCCCCGAGGTCGGAGGCCTCGCCGACGTCGCGGATCATGTAGGTGGTCCCCCACTCGTCCGGGCGTCCCTCGTCGAGCGGGGCGATCGACTCGGGGTTGTCGAGCAGCAGGCCGATCTGCCCGGTCAGGAAGAGGTCGCGCGCGACGGCGCCGCCGCCGGACTTGCTCATGTTCGCGTGGGAGACGAGCCCGTCGCGGTACCAGCTGCGGCCGAACTCCAGCGCCCGCACCGCCGCCTCCGAGTCCATGCTGGGCGTGGCGCCGTCGTCGCCCAGGAAGCTGCCGCCGGCCTGGTAGACGATCGGCAGCCAGCGGTAGGCGGTCTCGGGCCCGCCCCAGCCGTAGCCGAAGCCGTAGCCGCCGGTGATCCTGCGGGCCTCGCGGGCGATCTCGAGGAACTCGTCCCAGCGCCAGGCCTCGTCCAGCGACTGCGGCACGTCCACGCCGATCTGCTCCACGACCTTCTTGTCGTAGTAGGTGATGAAGTTGTCGGTGTGCTGGAAGACGCCGTACAGGCCGTCCTCCCGCGCGCCGATCGCCCAGAAGGCCTCGGAGTAGTCCCGCTGGAAGTCCGCCGGCACCTGGCCGGAGATGTCGAGCAGGCTGCCGTTGGCCGCGTACCGGCCGATCTGCTGGGGCGTGATGCGGATGATGTCGGGCGCCAGGTCTGCCGCCAGCCGGCTGATGAACCACTGGTGGAACTGCCCGGTGGTCACCTCCACCGCGACGCTCGTGCCGGGGTGGGCTGCGACGAACTCGTCGGCGATCGCCTGGTAGGACTCCAGGTCGAGCGGGATGTTCCAGGAGGACAGGCGCAGGTGCTTGGTGGTCGTCGGGGCGCCGGAGCAGGCCGCGAGGGCGCCGGCGACGCTGATGCCGGCCACCGCGATGAAGGCGCGGCGCGACAGCCGGCGGCGCGTGGGGGTCTGGGGGTCCATGTCGGCTCCTCGCCGTCGAGGATCGGGCCCGCGGTGGGGCCGGGGTGTGCCGGGACAGGGGGCGGGCGTCCCGGGGCGGCCCCGGGACGCCCGGCCGGTCAGGCGACCGGCTGCGCGACGGCCGGCCGCAGCGCCTCCGGCAGGAGAGCGGCGTGCGCGGCGAACAGCTCGTCGGTCATCGCGCGGATCTGCTCGAGCGTGCAGTGCGCCGCCGTCAGCGGGTCCATCGCGACCGCGTGGTGCACGTGCTCGGCGTCGCCGGTGAGCGCCGCCCGCACCGCCAGGGTCTGCACGTTGACGTTCGTCCGGTTGAGCGCCGCCAGCTGCGGCGGCAGGTCGCCGAAGCTGGTGGGCTGCACCCCGTTCGCGTCGACGAGGCAGGCGACCTCGACGCAGGCGTCCGCCGGCAGGTTGGTGATGACGCGGCCGTGGTTGGGCACGTTGCCGTACACGACGGTGGGCACGCCCGTGACCATCGCGTTGACGATCTGGGCCCCGTACTCGACGGACGGGGCGAGCTCGGCCTTGAGGCGCGCCAGCTGGTCGTCGACGTCGCCCTGCTCGTCGTGCGCCGCGCAGATCTCGTAGTAGTCCCACCGCTCGGGCACGTACTCCAGCACCGTCTGCGGGTCCTTGCGGAAGTACGGCACGTACTCCGAGGCGTGGTGGCTGGACTCGGTCTCGAAGTAGCCGAAGTGCTGCATCAGCGTGGTGCGCACCTGCTCGTTGCCGCCCTCGTACGTGCTGGCCGCCGCCGCGGCCTCGGAGTGGTCGCCGTCGTCGGACAGCAGGTCGGCGGCGGCGCGGCCGCGCTGGTGGCGCTCGCCCATCACCGCGCGCAGGCGCGGGTACAGGTCCTCCGCGCCGCGGCGGAACTCCAGGATCCACGCCTGGTGGTTGATGCCCGCGCACCGGTAGGAGACCTCGTCGTACGGCACGCCGAGGGTGCGCGCGAGCATCCGCGTGGTGCCCTGGACGCTGTGGCACAGCCCGACGGTGCGCAGGCCGAGGGCGTTGAGGTAGGCGGTGGCCATCGCCATGGGGTTGGCGTAGTTGATGAACTGCGCGTCCGGGCACAGCTCGAGGGCGTCGCGCGCGATGTCCTGGTAGGCGGTCACGGAGCGCAGGAAGCGGAAGACGCCGCCGGGCCCCACCGTGTCGCCCACCGGCTGGTCGACGCCGTAGCGGCGCGGGATCTCGACGTCGTGCCGGTAGGAGGCGACGCCGCCCACCTGGAACGTGATGATGACGAAGTCGGCGTCGCGCAGGGCGGCGCGCCGGTCCGTGGTCTCCTCGACGGTCGTGGGCAGCCCGTGGTGGGCGACGAGGTCGCGCGTCGCGGTGGCCACGCGCGCGAGCCGGTCGCCGTCGAGGTCCATGAGGCACAGGGTCGCGTCGCGCAGCGCCGGGAAGCTGAGCAGGTCCCCCACCAGCCGGAAGGGGAACACGAAGCCGCCAGCGCCGATGATGGTGATCTTCGGGGAATGAGCCATGCCGCGACGCTACGGACGAGGATGCCGGTCGGACCTCCGGCTGGGTCGCGCGACCTTCCGGGATCCTTCGCTCCCGGCGCCGTCGTGCGCCCCGCGCGACCGCCCGGGGCGAGCGGCCTATGCTCCCGGCCATGGTCTTCACGGACGACGACGTCCACCTGGAGCAGCCGGCGCTGTGGGCCCGCCGCGGGGCGCCGCCGGTCATGGCGCGCCCGCACCGGCACGACGACCTCGAGCTGAACCTCGTGCACTCCGGGCGGCTCGAGTACCTGTTCGGCGGGTCGCGGCTGCACGTGGGCGCCGGCGAGGTCGCGCTGTTCTGGGGCGGGACGCCGCACCAGCTGGTGGACCCGGCCGCGACGGCCACTGACGTGTCGTGGATCCACGTGCCGCTCACCCAGGTGCTGAGCTGGGCGCTGCCCACCGGGCAGGTCGCGCACCTGCTGCGCGCCCGGCCCGTGGTGGTCGACGCCGCCGGCCTCGTGCGCGACGTCGCCGCCCTCTTCGCCGCGTGGCACGCGGACGTGCTCGCCGGGCGCGACACCGACGTCGTCATGCTGGAGGTGCAGGCGTTCGTGCGGCGCACCCTCGGCGCCGAGGCGCGCGAGGGGCGCGAGGGGCGCGAGGGGCGTGAGGGGCGGCGGGCGAGCGCGCCCGAGGAGCTGGCGGGCGCGGCGGCCAAGGCCGCGGCGATGGCGCAGTACGTGGCCGAGCACTACCGCCGGCCCGTCTCACCGTCCGACGTCGCCCGCGCCGTGCACCTGAGCCCGTCGTACGCGATGACGCTGTTCAAGCACGTGGTGGGCACCACCGTGGGCACCTACCTGGCCCGCTGCCGCGTCGCGGAGGCGCAGCGGCGCCTGATCACCACCAGCTGCACGACCGCCGAGATCGCGCACGCGGCCGGCTTCAGCTCCCTGAGCAGCTTCTACGACCAGTTCCGGCAGATCTGCGGCATGGCGCCGGGCGACTACCGGCGCCGGTTCCGCTGACCGACCCCGGCCCGCCGGCCCGGTCCGCGCGTCACTCGACGCCGAAGCCCGCCCCGCGCAGCCGGGAGACGATCTCGTCGCGGTGCTCGAACCCCTTGGCCTCGACCTGCAGCGTCACGAGCACCTCGGAGACGGCGAGCGACACGTCGGTGCGGGTGTGCTCCACGTGCACCACGTTGCCGCCGGCGGCCGCGACCGCCTCGACCAGCGCCGCCAGGGCGCCGGGGCGGTCGTCGACGCGCACGCGCAGCTGCAGGTACCGGCCGGCCGCCACCATGCCGTGCTGGATGACGCGCATGAGCAGCAGCGGGTCGATGTTCCCGCCGGTGAGCACGGGCACCACCGCGCCGCGCCCCGCGAAGTCCTGCGGGGCCGCCATGACCGCGGCCACGGCGGCGGCGCCGGACGGCTCGACGACGAGCTTGGCGCGCTCGGCCACCAGCAGCAGCGCGCGGGAGAGCTCGTCCTCGCTGACGGTGCGCACCTCGACCCCCAGCCGCTCCAGGATCGCGTACGGCACCTCGCCCGGGGTCCCGACGGCGATGCCGTCCGCCATGGTCGGGCGCGCGTCGGCGGCGACGGGCCGCCCCGCCGCCAGCGACCGCGGGTACGCTGCCACGTTCCGGGCCTGCACGCCCACGACGCGCACGTGCGGGGCCGCCTCGGCAAGCGCGGCGGCGATGCCCGCCACCAGCCCGCCGCCGCCGAGCGGCACCACGACGGTGCCGGCGTCGGGCACCTGCTCGAGGATCTCGAGGCCGAGCGTGCCCTGGCCGGCGACGACGTCGACGTGGTCGAACGGGTGGATGAGCACGCGGCCCGAGCGCGCGGCCTCGGTCCGCGCGGCGACGAGGGCCTCGTCGACGCTGCTGCCCACCAGCCGCACGTCGGCGCCGTACCCGCGCGTGGCCGCGAGCTTGGGCAGCGGGGCGTCCACCGGCATGAACACCGTGGCGTCGATGCCGAGCAGCTGGGCGGCCAGCGCCACGCCCTGGGCGTGGTTGCCGGCCGACGCCGCGACCACGCCCAGCGCCTTCTGCTGCGGCGTGAGGCGGGACATGCGGGTGTAGGCGCCGCGGATCTTGAACGAGCCCGCGCGCTGGAGGTTCTCCAGTTTGAGCACGACCGGGTCGCCGACCTGCTCCGACAGCGCCCGCAGGGGCTGCACCGGGGTGCGGGTGGCGACGTCGGCGAGCAGCGCGGCGGCCTCCCGGACGTCCGCCAGGGTGACGGCCCCGGCCGGGCCGTCGGCCCCGCCCGTGGTGCCGGTGGTCGGCGCGGCGTCCGTGGTGCTCATGCTCGCGTGCTTCTCTCTTCCTGGCGGTCCCGGGCGCGCGCGAGGGCGCGGGCTCGGCCGAGCCCGTCCGGCCGTGCGGTGTCAGGCGCGCCGCTCGGGGTCGCGCGCCTCCTCGATCTCCGACGTCACCGTAGCGCCTGCGCCCGACCCGTCCGCCGCGTCGTCGCTCGCGCCGGGCGCCGGGCCGTCCGCCGCGTCCGCCGGCACGACGGCGCCGTCCGGGGCGACCGCGGCCGTGACCGCGCGGCCGGAGCGGCGCAGCGCGCCCGGGCGGGCGCCGAGCGACAGGCTCGGCCGCGACGGCCGGCGCCGCAGGAGCGGGACGTGGTCGTCGGTGCCGAGCTCGGGGAACTTGTCGCTCCCGTGGAGGTACAGCAGCACGGTGTTGAGCACCGCGGCGAGCGGCACCGCGAAGAGCGCGCCGACGATGCCGGCCGCGAGGCTGCCCGCCGCGACGACGAGCACCACGGCCACCGGGTGCAGGGAGACCGCGTGCCCCATGAGGAACGGCTGGAGGACGTGGCTCTCGGCCTGCTGGACCAGCAGCACGATGCCGAGCATGATCAGCGCCGCGCCCCACCCCTGGGCGACGAGCACCACGACCACGGCGACGGCGCCGGTGAAGATCGCGCCGACGATCGGGATGAACGAGCCGACGAACACGAGGATGCCGATGGGCAGGGCGAGGGCGGGGACGAAGAACGCGGACCCGACGCCGATGCCGACGGCGTCGACGAGCGCCACCAGGATCTGGGTGCGCACGTAGGCCGAGAGCGTGACGATGCCGCGGCGGCCCGCCTGGTGGACCTTCTCGCGCGCGCCGATCGGCAGCAGGTTGACGAGCCAGGTCCAGATCGTGCGCCCGTCGAGCAGGAAGAAGACCGTGCAGAACAGCGCGATGAGGGCGCCGACGAGCACGTGCCCCACGGTCGTGGCGGCGCCGAGCGCGCCGGTGATCAGCGACGACGACGCGCCGCCGCCCATGACCGTCTGCTGCAGCTGCTCGACGTATCCGTCGAGCTGGTCGCTGTCCAGGCTCAGCGGGCCGTTCTGCAGCCAGGTGGTGATCTCGTTGAAGCCCTCGACGGCCTGGTCGCGCAGGTCGGCGAACCCGGCGACGATCTGGCTGCCGGCCAGGGCCACCAGCGCCGTGACCACCACGATCAGCCCGACGACCGACACCCCGGTGGCCAGCCCGCGCGGGAAGCGCAGCCGCCGCTCCAGGCCCACCCGCAGCGGGCGCAGCAGCACCGTGAGCAGCAGCGCGACCGCCACCGGCACGACGATCGTCTTGAGGACGGCCAGCAGCCACAGCAGGCCCGCCACGAGGGCGGCGATGAGCAGCACCCGCCACGACCAGTCGGCGGCGGCGCGGATGCTCGGCGGCACCGAGGCGGTGCGCGCCTCGGGTCGGGTCTCGGTCATGCTGCCACCCTAGGGACGGCGGACACGGTCCGCCCGGGTTCGTGCGCACATGTCCCGTGATCTTCACCCCGCCTGCACCTGGGCAGGTCACGGCCCCTCGCCCCGCACGGCGGCGCGCCGGGCGAGGGGCCCGCGGGCGTCAGCCGAGCGCGGCGTCGAGGTCGGCGACCAGGTCCTCGGCGTCCTCGATGCCCACGGACAGGCGCACCAGGTCGGCCGGCACCTCGAGCGCCGAGCCGGCGACCGACGCGTGCGTCATCCGGCCCGGGTGCTCGATGAGCGACTCGACGCCGCCGAGCGACTCGGCCAGCGTGAACACCTGCGTGCGGGAGACGACCTCGAGGGCCTTGTCCTCGCTGCCGACGCGGAACGAGACCATGCCGCCGGCCCCGCGCATCTGCTTCTTGGCCAGCGCGTGCCCGGGGTGGGACTCCAGCCCCGGGTAGATCACCTGCTCCACGCGCGGGTGCTGCTCCAGGAACCGGGCCACGGCCAGCGCGTTGGCCTGGTGGCGCTCCATGCGCACCGCGAGGGTCTTCAGGCCGCGCAGCGTCAGCCAGGAGTCGAACGGGCCGGCCACGGCGCCCGAGGCGTTCTGCCCGAACGCGACGGCGTCGGCCACGAGGCGGCCGCCGTTCGGCGCCTCGCGCCCGCCCGGCAGCGTCGCGCCGTCGGCCACCACCAGTGCGCCGCCCACGACGTCGCTGTGACCGCCCACGTACTTGGTGGTCGAGTGCACGACGACGTCCGCGCCCAGCGCGATCGGCTGCTGCAGGTAGGGGCTGGCGAAGGTGTTGTCCACGACGAGCAGCGCGCCGGCGTCGCGGGCCACCCCGGCCAGCGCCGCGATGTCGCTGATGCCCAGCAGCGGGTTGGTGGGGGTCTCGACCCACACCACGCGCGTCGTGGGCCGCACCGCGGCGGCCACGGCGTCGAGGTCGGTGAGGTCGACGGCGGTGTGCTCCACGCCCCAGGCGCCGAAGGTGCGCGCGATGAGGCGGTAGGAGCCGCCGTAGGCGTCGTCGGGCAGGACGACGTGGTCGCCGGGGCGCAGGACGGCGCGCAGCAGCGTGTCCTCGGCCGCCAGGCCGGAGGCGAACGCGAACCCGCGCGCCGGCGTGGCGCCGCGCGGCGTCTCGGCAGCGGCGAGGGCCGTCTCGAGCGCCGTGCGCGTCGGGTTGCCGGAGCGGGTGTACTCGTAGCCGCCGCGCAGCCCGCCCACGCCGTCCTGCTTGTACGTGGAGGTCAGGTGCACGGGGACGACGACGGCGCCCGTGGTGGGGTCCGGGTCCTGCCCGGCGTGGATCGCGCGGGTCGAGAAGCCGGCGTCGGACCAGTCATGGTGCGTGCTCACCCCGCAAGCCTACGAACCGTCGGCCACCTCGTGCGCCGGACGGCGCCTCTGGGGGTAGAACGTCTCACCGTTCTCGAGCATGGTCACGAAGCGGGCGATGTTCCGCTCGCGGGTCTCGGCCCGCTTCACGGCCGACAGGCGGAACAGGAACGCGTACCGGTTCTGCGCCGTCAGCACGTCGAACATCGCCTGCGCCCGCGGGCTCGCGGCGACCGCGGCGGCCAGGTCGGGCGGCACCTCGATGGTGCGGCTGCCGTCGTAGGCGGCGTCCCACCGCCCGTCGGCCTTGGCGCGCTCGACCTCCGCCAGCCCGCGCGGGCGCATGCGCCCCTCGGTGGTCAGGCGCCCGACGATCCCGACGTTGCGGGTCGACCAACGGCTGCGCGCGCGGCGCGGCGTGAACCGCTGCAGCGTCGAGACGTCGTCGCGCGAGCGGCCCTGGCCGTCGATCCAGCCGCTGCACAGCGCCTCCTCGAGCGCCGTGTCGTACGTGAGCGTCGTCGGGGCGTCCTTGCCCTTCCGCGCGAGCACGAGCCAGACGCCGTCGGGGGTGTCGTCCTCGTGCTCGTCCAGCCACGCGCGCCACGCCGCGACGTCGGGGAAGACCCGCTCCTCGATCTCCATGCGCCGACCGTATGCGCGCCCGCCCACACGCGGAACACCCGGGCCCGCGCGGGTGTTGGTCACGGTGTCGGCCCTCGCCCGCGAGGAGCCGGCGGATAAGCACCTCAGGAGGTAACGATGAGCATCTTCGACCAGCTGTTCGGCGGCTCCGCCAGGACGACGATGGTGGCGCCCGAGGACGCGCTGCCGGGCCGCCAGTCCCCCGTGCTGCCGGCCGCCCGGCCGCACACGGTGCTCGGCACGTCCATCACCGGGCCGTGGCCGGAGGGCACCCGCGTGCTCTACCTGGCGATGGGCTGCTTCTGGGGCGCCGAGGAGATCTACTGGCAGGTCCCCGGCGTGGTCTCCACCGCCGTCGGGTACATGGGCGGCACGACGCCGAACCCCACGTACGAGGAGGTCTGCACCGCCCGCACCGGGCACGCCGAGACCGCCCTCGTGGCGTACGACCCGGCGAAGGTGTCCGAGGAGGAGCTGCTGCGGATCTTCTGGGAGCGGCACGACCCGACCTCGGGCTACCGCCAGGGCAACGACGTCGGCACGCAGTACCGCTCGGCGGTGTACTGGACCACGCCGGAGCAGGAGAAGGCGGTCCGCGAGACCGCCGAGGTCTACGGCGAGGTGCTGGCCGCCCAGGGCTACGACCCGATCACCACCGAGCTGCGCCCGGCCGCCGAGGCCGGCCCGTTCTACTACGCCGAGGACTACCACCAGCAGTACCTCGACAAGAACCCGAACGGGTACCGCTGCCACGCCACCACCGGGGTGCCGTTCCCCGTCGCGGCGTGACGCCGCCGCGCTGACGGCGTGACGCCGCCGCGCTGACGCCGCCTGCTGGACCGCACGCCGGCGACCTCCGGGTCGCCGGCGTGCTGTCGTCCCCGGCCGCGGGCCGCGCCGTCGCCCCGCCGGCGCGGGGCGGGCCTCAGCGGCCGCGCCTCGTGCCGCGCG
>NZ_WUWN01000037.1 GCF_009846865.1 Puerhibacterium puerhi | reverse complement strand
CGTCGGCGTCGCGCACCAGGCGGCCGGCGCGGGCCCCGAGCAGCGCGGCGGCGCCCAGCGCGAGGGTGACCACGCTGGTCCCGGCGCCCGGCCAGGCCCCCGCGGCGACCGCCAGCACGCCCGCGGCGAGCCCGCACAGCGCCACGAACCAGGCGACGCGGACGCCGCCGGCGGCCTGCCGGCGCGCGAGCGCGACGAGCGCCAGCAGCAGCACGAGACCGCCGAGCAGGAACGGCCCGACCAGCCCGACGGCGGCGAGCACGGGCCCGGCGTCGTCGCCCAGGCCGAACCACGCGGCGGGGTCGGCCGGCAGCCCGAGCAGCAGGTGCCACGGCTCCGGCGTCGCGCCGGCGGGGACGGCGGCGCCCGGCTCGGCCAGCAGCAGCCGCCACCCGCCGTCGGACCACGTGCGGACCACGGCGAGCCAGAACGGCGCCGCGACCGCGAGCGACGGCAGCAGCGCGAGGGGCAGGTAGCGGCGGTGGCGCGGGGCGGCGAGGACACCGAGCACGGCGGCGACGACGGCCAGCGGCAGCAGCACCGGGGCGGCGCACACGGCGACGGCGAGCAGCAGGCCGGCGGCGCCGAGCGCACCGAGCGACCCGCGCGGCGCGCGCTCGCGCCGCTGCTCGGGGGCCGGCTCCGTGCCGTCCTGGGCCTCCGGGACGTCCAGCACGTCGCGGGCCTGCACCCCGATCGCGCGCAGCACGGCGAGCAGCGCCCACGGCAGGGCGAGGTGCGCCACGAGCGAGCCGAGGCGGCCGCCGGCGAGCGCGGCGAGGAACGACGGCGCCGCCGTCCACGCGAGCGCCGCGGCGCCGCGGGCCCACGGGGAGCGGGTGAGCGCGCCGGCGGCGAACCAGCCGCCGAGGGCGGCCAGCGGCAGGGCGGCCAGCACCAGCAGGTCGACCCCGAGCTGCAGCGACCCGCCGGCGACGGCGGTCAGCACGGTGAGCGGCAGCAGCAGCGGGTCGGCCGGCGCCGCGGTGCCCAGACCGTCCTCGACCCAGCCCGACGTCGCGGCCACCCACACGTCCCCGAGCGTGCCGGGGGCGGGCAGCAGCGCGCCGCCCACCACGCGGCCGCCCTGCGCCAGGACGCCCTGCCACGGCCCGAAGACCGTGACGGCGAGGCCGACGACGGCGAGCAGCACGAGGGTGAGCCCGGCGCGGCGGCGGCGGGCGAGCTCGCGCAGCTCGGCACGCTCCAGCTCGGTGGGCAGCCGGCGGCTGCGGCTGGCCTCGGCCCGCGCCAGCCGCACGTCGTGGCGCTCGGCCCGGACCTGGCGCCAGCCGGCCAGCAGCGGGGTCAGCACCCGCCGCGGGAGCCTGCTGCTGCGCGCGACGCGACGCCGCGCCCGCGCGAGCGGCACGACGCGCACCGCGTTCCACACGGCGGCCACCATCTCGTCGCGCGCGGCCCCGGGCTGCTTGAGCGCGAGCCGGTACATCGCCGCGACCGGGGCCCACACGACCATCGCGACCAGCGCGAGCGGCAGGAGCCACGGCGGCACGTGCACCAGCCGGTGGTGCAGCTGGCTGCGGCGCCGCGCGCCGTGCGAGGCGCGCTCGTCCGGCGGCCCCTGCGGCCGCTCGCGCAGCCCCAGCAGCGACGCCTGGGCGTGGTGCACGACGGCGTCGGGCACGACGACGACGCGGTGGCCGGCACGCCGAGCCCGGCGGCACAGGTCGAGGCCGTCGCCGAACGCGCCGTACTCGGGGTCGGTGCCGCCCAGCTCGGTCCACACGCTGCGCCGCACGAGCGCGCCGGCCAGCCCGACCGCCAGCACGTCCTCCCGGGCGTCGTGCTGACCCTGGTCGATCTCCGTGTCGTCGATGCCCGTCATGCGCCGCGCCAGCGGCGACACGGTGACGCCGACCTCCACGAGCAGGCCGCGGTCGGCACCGGGGTCGAGCGGCGTGCCGTCCTCGGCGACCGGCCAGCGCCGCTGCTTGCAGCCGGCGATCGCGACGGCCTGGGTGTGCTCGACGGCGCGCAGCAGGTGCGCCAGGGCGTCCGGCTCGGGCGCCGAGTCGTCGTGCAGCACCCACAACCAGCCCTCGACGGGCGCGACGCCGGCCTCGAGGGCGGCGTCGACGGCCTCGCCGAGGCTGCGGGCGCCGGAGGCGGGCACGAAGCGGGCGTCGTCCAGGCGCAGGCCCAGGGTGGAGCCGGTGGTGCGCGGGGCGTCGACGTCGACGACGACCACGCTCTCGGGCACGCGCTCCTGCGCGCGCACGGCGGCGAGCGTGGCGGCCAGGAAGGGGCTGCGGCCGCGGGTGACGACGACGGCGGTGACGCTCACGACCTGCGGGAGCGCCCCGGTCAGCGCGTGCACCACGTCGAGGGCCGCGTCCGGGGACGCGGAGCCGTCCGGTCCGGGGCCGTGGAGCTGGGTGATGTCGGGTGCACTCATCGCACCGCCATGATGCGGTGGCACCGCGGGGTGCGGCGGGATTTCCCGCGCGTCGGCGCGGCGCGGCGGCGACCTGGTGCGTCACACCGGGCGTCGCACCAGGCACCCCGGACGCGGGGGGGGGGGGGGGGGGCCCCCCCCCCCCCCCCCCCCCCCCCCCCCCCCCGGGCGCCCCCCCCCCCCCCCCGGGGGGGGGGGGGGGGGGGGGCGCCCCCCCCCCCCCCCGACACCCACGGCCGCTCGGTCCTCAGACCGCCCGGCGCTTGAGCTTGCGGCGCTCCCGCTCGGACAGGCCGCCCCAGATCCCGAATCGCTCGTCGTTCGCCAGGGCGTAGTCGAGGCACTCCGCGCGGACCTCGCAGCTGCCGCAGACCTTCTTCGCCTCGCGCGTGGAGCCACCCTTCTCGGGAAAGAACGCCTCAGGGTCGGTCTGCGCGCACAGCGCGCGCTCCTGCCATCCCAGCAATGCGTCGTCGGGCTCCTGGCCGAACAGCGGCAGCACCGGCGCGACGCGCTCCGGACGGCGGTCGGCGTCCGACGGGAGCTCGTCCCCGTCCAGCAAATTCCACATCCCCGTGCCCCTCCACGCTCTTAGGGAAACTGCATACCCGGAATTACACGCGTGTCTTTCAGACGCGTCAAGCCACAATGTGCTAGAGAAGCCCGTGGAGGCGCATTTCACCCATAAGCGGCGTCATCATCGCGGTGCTTATACCCTGATGTGGTGAATGTCGCACGCGGAATGCTCACGTCGGTCGACGAGCTGACGAAAAGACTGTCGGGAGACCAGGGCCGCCCCCGGCTCACGTGGTACGGGGACGACGGCGAGCGGATCGAGCTGTCCGGTGCGGTCCTCGACAACTGGGTGAGCAAGACGACCAACCTCCTCGTCGAGGAGTTCGACGCCGCGCCCGGCGTCACTGTGCTGCTCGACCTGCCGGTGCACTGGCGCACGGCCGTGTGGGCCCTCGCCGCCTGGCGGTGCGGCGCCACCGTGCGCGTGCCCGCGCCGGACGCCGCCGCCGGCTCCCCCACCGACGCACCGGCCGACGTCGTGGTGACGGCGACCCCGGAGCGGCACGCCGGCGCGCGCGACGTGGTCGCCGTGGCCCTCCCCGCGCTGGCGCGCACGTTCGGCGGGAGCCTGCCGGCCGGCGCCGTGGACGCCGCCTCCGCCGTCATGACCTACGCCGACGTCGTGCTGGCCGCGCCGGCCCCCGACCCGGCAGCGCCGGCGCTCGAGGCCGGCGACGAGTGCGTCGCCCACCGCGACCTCTTCGCGTGGGCCGCCGGGACGGCCGCGAGCGCCGCCCCCGGCGCGCGCGTGCTCGTGCGCGGCGACGTGCCGCTGCCCGACGCCCTGCGTCGTCTCCTGGCCGTCTGGGCCGCCGGCGGGTCGGTGGTGCTGACCTCGGCCGCGACCGCCGCCGCGCTGGAGGCCGACGCCGCCCGGCGCGAGCGGCTGGTGGCGCAGGAGGGCGTCACGGGCTGACGCGCCCGGCCGGGGTCAGGCCGCGGGCGCGGTGCCCCAGGCCACCAGCCCCGTCCCGGTGCCCGGGAAGGCGCGCTGCACGAGCCGGAACGGCCAGGTGGCGGCGGCGATGGCGGCGCCCTGCACCGCCGACGACGGCTGGAACAGCCGGCCGCTGCGGGCCGTGCGGGCGGCCACGTCCTGCTCGCGCACGTCGAGGCTGCGCCCGGCGATGCGGTTGCGCGCCGCCTCGAGCACGTACCCCAGCGGCATGCCGTACAGCCGGGTGCGCACGCGCTCCAGGCCGACCCCGGCCAGGAGGCCCGCGAGCGCCTCGGGGTCGTAGCGGCGGAAGTGGCCGACCGCCTCGTCCATGGACCCGTACCGGGACTGCCACGCGGGCGTCGAGACCAGCAGCAGCCCGCCGGGGCGCAGGCGGGAGACCCACTCGGCGGCGGCCGCGCGGTCGTCCTCGATGTGCTCGACGACCTCGAACGCGCACACGAGGTCGAACCCGTCGCCCTCGACGTCCTCGAGCGGGCCGTGCACCAGCGTCGCGGAGAGGCCGGCGTCGGCCATCCGGCGGCGCGCCACCGCCACGCTCGCCCCGTCCAGGTCCACGCCCGTGTAGTCGTGGCGGGCGGCCAGGCGGACGCCCACGGCGCCCTGCCCACAGCCCACCTCGAGCACGCGCGCGCCGGCGGCGGGCAGCTCGGCGTCGAGGACTCGGGACACCACGTCCCAGCGGAGCCGGGCGTACGGCGTGAGCGGCGGCAGCGGCACGAGAGAACCTCCGGGCCAGGTCGAACGCGTCGACGACGGTCCCAGCCTCGGCAGGGCGTCCTCCCTAGGCTGGGCATGTGACCCACACCCTAGCCAGGACGAGCGCGTCCGACCGCCTGGCGCTCACGCTGAGCGCGGCGACGGCCGCCGCGTTCGCGCTCGTGCAGGCGTTCGCCGTCGCGCCGTTCCTCTCCGGGGACGAGCAGGCGCACCTCGACTACGCCTACCAGGTGTGGCACGGGCGGCTGCCCGTGTTCGAGGACGGGCTGCTGCTGCGGCCCGAGCACGCCTTCGTGCCCGAGGTGCAGTGGACCGCGCAGCACCCGCCGCTGTACTACCTGCTGCTCGCGCCGCTCGTCGGCCCGCTGGCCGACGCCGGCCACCCGCTGGCCGCGCTGTACGCCGGGCGGGTGCTGGGCGCCGTCCTGGCCGCCGCGCTCGTGCTCGCCGCCCGGTGGGCGGCCGTGGGCCTGACGGGGCCCCGCTCGCCGCTGCCGACCGTCGCGGCGTTCGTGGTGGCGTGCTGCGCCGTCGTCGCGCAGGTGGGCGGCACGGTGTTCAACGACCTGCTCGCGGCGCTGGGCGTCACCGTGCTGCTCGGCCTCGTGGCGCGGCTGGTGCGCACCGGGCTGTCGTGGCCGCTCGTCGCCGCGACGGCCGCCACGGCCGGCGCGTGCGCGCTCACCCGCACCTCGGCCATGATCACGGCGGCGGTGTGCCTCGTGGCGGCCTGCGTCGCCGGCCTGCTGCACCGCCGGCTCGCGCGCACCGCCGCGCTGACGCTCGCCACCGTCGTCGCCGTGGCGGGCACGGCCGGCTGGTTCTACGCCCGCAACCTCCGGCTCACCGGCAGCATCACCGGCGGCCACCCGGAGTGGGCCGCCCAGAACCAGGGCCGGGAGCTGCGCACGCTCCCCGAGATCCTCGCCGACCCCGAGACGTGGGACCGCCTGCCGAACCTCTTCTGGTGGGGCCCGCAGGTGCCGCGGGCCTGGGCCGTGGACGCGCTCGTGGTGCTCCCGCTGGTCCTCGCCGCCGTCGGCGCCCTCGCGACGCTCGTGGTCCGGCGCCTGCGGGCTCCGGGCCCGCCCGCGGACGGGGCGGGCCGCGCGCGGGTCCCCGGCGGGGGCCGGGCGGGGGCGCTGCGGGCGCTCCCGGTGCTGCTGCCCGTCGTCGCCGCCGGCGTCGCGCTGGGCGTGCAGCTGACCTACGCGACCACCGGCGGCGGCCTCTACCCGCGCTACCTGCTGCCGGTGGTGCTGCCGGTGGCGCTCGGGATCGCTGCCGGCCTCCTGCGGGTGCCGGGCCGGTGGCCGGTGGCGGTCCCGGTCTGGGCCGGCGCGGTCGTGGTGGACATGCTCCTGTGGCTGCGCGCGGGGAACCCGAGCGCCCCGGGTGCGGCGCTCGACCACCCCGCGGAGACCGTGACCGGCTACCCCGCGCTGACGGGCGCCGCCTGGGTGGCCGCCGCCGCGGCCGTCGTGCTCTCCGCCGCGGCCGCGGGCGCCGTGCTGCTCGCGGTCCGCGCCCGCAGGACGCCGACGAGCACCGCCGCGACGGCCACGACGCCAGTGAGCACGGGCACGGCCACCAGCCACGCCGCCCCCACCGGGCTGAAGGCGGCCCAGCGCCCGGCGGCCTCGCCGAGCGACTCCCCCGGCCCCTGGTAGAAGCCGGTGAACCCGAGCGCGAGCCCGTAGCACGTCACCGCGAGGCCGGCGACGGTGACGACGGGCACGAGCACCCAGGCGCGGCGCTCGTCCCGCCCGGCCAGCCGCCACAGCGCGACCGCCACGACCACGGCCAGCGCCAGCAGCCCGGCGTACAGGTACCGACCCTGGTGGCCGGTGAGCCGGCCGTGCGCGGCGTAGAACCCCCAGCCGTTGACCAGCACCGCGACGGCCAGGGTGACCGGGAGCGACAGGAGCACCAGGACGCTGCGGCGCACCCCGCGCGCGGTCAGCGCGACGACGGCGAGGACGGCGAGCACCAGCGTGCCGGTGAGCCAGAAGGCGACGGGCGTGCGGACGTCGAGCCAGCCGAGGTCGCCGAAGAACGACCGCGCCAGCCGGGGCCACGCCGTGGCCACGTAGGTCACGGGCCCCTCGGGCTCCAGGTCGGACAGCCGGATGTCGACCCCGACCGGCTGCACCGTGCCCAGCACGAGCAGGTTGCGCACCCACCACCAGCCGCCGACGGCCAGGGCGGCGAGGCCCACGACCAGCACGCGCCCGGCGCGCGCGAGGAGCTCCGGCGCGGCGCGTCCCGGTCCCGGGGGCGCCAGCAGGTACGCCAGCGCGACGACGGGCAGCAGGAACGCGGCCATGACCTTGGTCAGCAGGCCGATCCCGACGACGGCGCCGACGACCGCCGCGGTGCGCCACGAGCGGTCGCCCGTGAGCACGCGCACGCACAGCGCCGTCACCACCGTGCCGACGAGGGTCACGAGCGCGTCGTTGTTCAGCGCGCCGAGCACGTGCCCCACCTGCGGCACGAACAGGGTGAACGTCCCGGCCACCAGGCCCGCCGCGACCGACCCGGTGAGCCGGCGCACCGCCCAGGACGCCAGCGGCACGACCGGGAGCAGCAGCAGCACGTCGAACAGGCGCAGCGCGAGCAGCTGCAGGTCCCAGCGGGCGTCCGCGAGGCCGAGCGCGTGCAGCACGCCCGCGCCGAGGGCGTAGTACAGCGGCGGGTGCTGGGTCATCTGGTCGATGTCGGCCGGGTCGGTCGGCGCGCCGTACGGCTGGGAGTTCCGGTCGTCGACGCGCACCCGCTCGGCGGCGGGCGTCGGGGTGGCGTCCACGAGCTGCGGCCGGTCGGAGCGGTCGGCGAACCGGCCCGGCAGGTCGGCGCCGAAGGCGACCTCCTGGCGCGCCTCGCGGACCGCCAGGGACATCGTCGCCTCGCCCGGCGCCGGCCAGCCGCCCCCGTGCGCGAGCCGGACGACGCTGTTGAGGTGCTGCGGCTCGTCGGGGGCCTGGAACGGCGGGGTCAGCAGGGCCCACGTGCAGGCCACGCCCGCCACGAGGAGCGTGAGCAGGACGTCGAGGAGTCGCGGGCGTCGGGCGACGTGCATGACGCCAGTCTGCCGCCGCGACCAGCGTGCCGCCCGTGGCGACGGGTCGTCAGGCACAATGGGGCACCATGCGCGGCATCATCCTGGCCGGTGGCTCCGGCACCCGGCTGCACCCCATCACCCTCGGCGTGAGCAAGCAGCTCGTGCCCGTGTACGACAAGCCGATGATCTACTACCCGCTGTCCACGCTGCTGCTCGCGGGCATCCGGGACATCCTGGTGATCACCACGCCGCACGACGCCGAGCAGTTCCGGCGCCTGCTGGGCGACGGCTCGCAGTTCGGCGTGCACATCGAGTACACAGTGCAGGCCGAGCCCAACGGGCTGGCGCAGGCGTTCGTGCTCGGCGAGGAGTTCGTCGGCACCGACGCCGCCGCGCTCGTGCTGGGCGACAACATCTTCTACGGCCCCGGCCTGGGCTCCCAGCTCATGCGGTTCGGGGACATCGACGGCGGCGCCGTGTTCGCCTACCGGGTGGCCGACCCCACCGCGTACGGCGTGGTCGAGTTCGACGAGAACTTCAAGGCGCTCTCCCTCGAGGAGAAGCCGGCCAGGCCGAAGTCCAACTACGCGGTGCCCGGCCTGTACTTCTACGACAACGACGTGGTGGAGATCGCCAAGGGCCTGGAGCCGTCGGCGCGCGGCGAGTACGAGATCACCGACGTCAACCGCGCCTACCTCGAGGCCGGCAAGCTGCAGGTGGAGGTGCTCCCGCGCGGCACCGCCTGGCTCGACACCGGCACGTTCGACTCGCTGCTCGAGGCCTCCGACTTCGTGCGCACCATCGAGAACCGCCAGGGGCTGAAGATCGGCGCGCCCGAGGAGATCGCCTGGCGGCGTGGCTTCCTGTCCGACGACGAGCTGCGCGAGCGCGCCGAGAAGCTGACGAAGTCCGGCTACGGGAGCTACCTGCTGGGCCTGCTCGACGCCTGAGCCGCCGGCGCTCCTCGCCCGCCGCCTCGCCGGCGGCGTGACTTCACCCGCCGGATGGCTCCGGGTGCCCTCGGCGCGCTCTTAGGATCCCGCTCGCGCCCGGCGTCGGACCGGGCAGAGATCAGGAGCGACATCGATGCGCATCAAGCAGCGTGCCCGGGCCCTGGGCGGCGTGGTCGCCGCCCTCGCCCTCGGCGCCACCGCGGTGCTGGCCGCCACCCCCGCCTCCGCCGACGGCCGCGAGGTCGGCGGCACCGGCAAGCAGTACTTCCTCAACGACGCCTGGACCGGCTCGGCCAACCGCGCGTTCAGCTTCGGCGCCGAGACCGACCGCGTCTACACCGGCGACTGGGACGGCAACCGCACCACCACCCTGGCGGTGCGCCGCGGCAACACCTACTACGTCACCAACAAGCCCTACGGCGGCACCGCCGAGACCGTGCTGCGCTACGGCAAGGCCACCGACACCGTGCTGGTCGGCGACTGGGACGGCGACGGCAAGGACACCCTGGCCGTGCGCCGCGGCAACACCTACTACTTCACCAACCGCCTGTCCGGCGGCCCCGCCCAGGCCGTGGTCACCTACGGCCGCCCGGGCGACACCGTGCTGGTCGGCGACTGGGACGGCGACGGCAAGGACACCCTGGCCGTGCGCCGCGGCAACGTCTACCACCTGAGCAACAAGCTCGCCGCCGGCCCGGCCGCCACCGTCCTGGCCTACGGCAAGGCCTCCGACAAGGTCCTGGTGGGCGACTGGGACGGCAACGGCACCGACACCCTGACCGTGCGCCGCGGCGCCACCTACTACGTCAGCAACAGCCTGCGCGGCGGCAGCGCCGCCAAGGTGCTGACCTACGGCCGCGCCACCGACACCACCCTCGCCGGCGACTGGAACGGCGACGGCAAGGACACCCTCGGCGTCCGCCGCCCGGCCCCCAAGCCGGCGCCGGCGCCCGCGCCCGCGCCGAAGCCGTCGGGCGGATCGACGGTCGCGCCGCGTCCGGCGTCCCCCGACCTCAACTGCGACGACTTCAGCTCGCGCGCCGAGGCTCAGGCTGCATTCGACTACTGGATGGCCCACGGCAAGGGCGACGTCTACGACCTGGACCGCGACAACGACGGCAAGGTCTGCGAGAGCATGCGCTGACCCTCCGGGCGGACGCGGCGACGCGGTGGTGCGCTCCGGCGCGCCACCGCGTCGCCGTCTGCGGCGCCGGTCGGCGGGCCGCACGGCCCCGGGGTCACCGCGGCCGCGTCGCCCAGGCGACCAGCCCCGTGCCGTGGGTCGGGAAGGCGCGCTGCAGGACGCGGAACGGCCACGTCCCCACGGCCGCGACGGTGCCGGCGACGGCGGACGACGGCTGCAGCACGCGGCCGCTGCGGGCCGTGCGCCCCTCCATCGTCGGCTCCTCCGCGACCGGGCCGCCGGGACCGGCGAGGCGGTCCCGGGCGAGCTCGAGCAGGTAGCCCAGGGGCGCGCCGTACAACCGCACCCGCGGGTCGTCGAACCCGGCGGCACGCATCCGGTCGCGCAGCTGACCCGGCTCGTAGCGCCGGTAGTGCCCCACGGCCTCGTCCCACGGCCCGTAGCGGTCCGGCCAGGCCGGCGTCGAGAGGATCAGGCGCCCGCCGGGGCGCACGAGCCCGAACCACTCCGCGAGCGCCGCCTCGTCGTCCTCGATGTGCTCGAGCACCTCGAAGGCGCACACGACGTCGAACGCGGCGTCCGGGCCCAGCTCCGCGGCGAGGCCGTGCACCACGCGCGCGCCGGGCGCGACGGCGAGCACCCGCTCGCGCGCCACGGCGTAGGCCTGGGGGTCGGGCTCCACGGCCGTGTAGTCGTGGCGGCGCGCCAGCCGGGTGCCGAAGGCGCCGCGGCCGCAGCCGATCTCCAGCACGCGCGAGCGTTCGCGCGGCAGCACCCGTGCGACCACGTCCCAGCGCAACCATGCGTTGGGAGGCAGCGGGGCAGGACGTCCGTGCGGGAGCATGTCGCCTCCTTCCCGGGAGTCCACCGTAGCGAGTGGACGCAGTCCGGCGAGGGAGAGCGCGCCGGGCCCCGCCCCGGCGGAGCCGCGGCGGGTCAGAGCCCGAGCACGGCGGGCGCGGCGGCCTTCCAGCGCTCGGCCCAGTCGCCGATCGGCTCGACGCCGGCCGCGCGCAGCGCGTCGTGGCCCAGCACCGAGTACGCCGGGCGCGGGGCCGGGCGCACGAACGCCTCGCTCGTGGTCGGCTCCAGCGCCGTGGCGTGCCCCGCCGTCGCGAGGATCTGCCGGGTGAAGCCGTACCAGGACACCTGGCCGCTGGCGGTGCCGTGGTAGGTGCCCGCCGGCGCCCGCGCCGCGACGAGGCGCACGATCAGGTCCGCCAGGTCCACGGTCCAGGTCGGCTGCCCGACCTGGTCGTCCACGACCGTGAGCCGGTCGCGCTCGGCGGCCAGCCGGGCCATCGTCTTCGGGAAGCAGCCGCCGCCGGCGCCGTACAGCCACGCGGTGCGCACGATCAGGTGGTCGGGCGCCTCGGCCCGCACCGCCCACTCGCCGGCCGCCTTGGTGCGCCCGTACGCCGAGCGCGGCGCCACCGGCGCGTCCTCCGCGTACGGCGCGTCGGCCGCGCCGTCGAACACGTAGTCGGTCGACACGTGCACGATCCGCGCCCCGGCCGCCGCTGCCGCCCGCGCCAGGTGCGCCGGCCCCACGGCGTTGACGGCGAACGCCTCGCCCTCGCGCGCCTCGGCGTCGTCGACGGCGGTCCACGCCGCGCAGTTGACCACGACGTCCACGCCGACCAGCGCCGCGGCCACGCTCGCCGGGTCGGTCACGTCCACCTGCGCGCGCCCCGCGGCGACCACGTCGGCGCCGGCCGCGGCGGCCGCCGCGACCACGTCCTGGCCGAGCATCCCGGCAGCGCCGACCACCAGCCAGCGCGTGCCGGACAGGGGTGCGGGGGCGGCGCCCGCCGAGGCGTCCGTGGAGGCGTTCACGCGTAGGATCCTAAGGCCCGCCCGCCCCCTGACGAGGAGTCCCGACCCCATGCAGTACCGCGAGCTGAAGGTCCCCGGCGCGTTCGAGATCACCCCGAAGCAGTTCGGCGACCCGCGCGGCGTGTTCCTCGAGTGGTTCAAGGCCCCGGCGTTCGAGGAGGCCCTCGGCCACCCGCTCGACCTGCAGCAGGCCAACTGCTCCGTCTCGGCCGCGGGCGTGGTGCGCGGCATCCACTTCGCCGACGTGCCCCCGGGGCAGGCCAAGTACGTCACCTGCGCCCGCGGCGCCGTGCTCGACGTCGTCGTCGACATCCGCGTCGGCTCGCCCACCTTCGGCCAGTGGGACTCCGTGCTGCTCGACGACGTGGACCGGCGCGCGATCTACCTGGGCGAGGGCCTCGGCCACGCGTTCATGGCCCTCGAGGACGACTCGACGGTGCTGTACCTGTGCTCGACCGGCTACAACCCCAGCGGCGAGCACGGCATCAACCCCCTCGACCCCGAGGTCGGGCTCGAGTGGCCCACCACCGACCGCCACGGCAACCCCGTCACCCCGCTGCTGTCCGAGAAGGACACCGCCGCCCCCAGCCTCTCCGAGGCGGCCGCCCAGGGCCTGCTGCCGACCTACGACGCCGTGCAGGAGTACGTCGCCTCGCTGCGCCGCTGAGGCACGGGCCTCGCGGCCCGGACGGCTCTCCCTCCCACGGCATCACACCCTCCCTGGCTGATCGCGCCGTTGCTCCCGACCGCCCCCGCGAGTCGCCACAGGCAACTCGGACATCTCGGGTTAGCGTCGAGCCGACTTTGCCGAGCCGTCGAGAGGGCCGACCTTGCGTCGAGTAATCCTGACCACTGTCGCTGCCGTCGCCGTGTGCGCGGCCGGCACCGTGGTCCACCTGTCACCCTGGGGAACCAGCCCGGCCGATGCCGTCGCGTTGGCGCCCACACCCTCCACCTCCGCGAGCGCCCCGGCCGCACCGCCGGACGTCGCCGACCCGAGCGACATCGCGCCGTCGCCGCTCGACGAACCGGCCCAGCCGACGGTCGACTCCCAGGGCGACGTCGGCGAGGGCCCGTCGGCGACGCTCGAGCCCTCGCCGTCAGACACGCCGACTGTGCCGTCGGCGACGCCGTCCGACGAGGTCGTACCGTCACCGGCCAGCCCGTCGCCGGCCGGCGCGGATGTCGAGCTGTCGTACCTGGCCTGGAACGCCGGACCGAGCGACGTCGAGGCGTCCGGGTACGCGGCCGTCTACGAAGAAGGCGGCACGTGCACGCTCGTGCTGACCAAGGGCGGCACGACGGTAAGCGCGGCGGTCGACGGCACCTCCGACGTGACCACCACGTCGTGCGGTGGCCTCGCGATCCCTCACGATCAGCTCTCCAGCGGGACGTGGCAGGCGGTGCTGCGGTACGAGTCGCCGACGACGACAGGCACGTCCAAGCCGCGCGAGGTGGTCGTCCCGTGAGTCTCCGCGTCCCCCGCGGCGTGCGCCTCGCCGCCGCGCTGTGCGCGGTCGCCGTGACAGCCGCCGTGCTCATGGCGCCGGCCCAGGCGGCCTCCGGTCCTGCGCCACAGGCCGCCGGGCCGGTCCAGGCCGCGGCGATCACCGACTTCAACGCCGGCTACATCATCAGCGACGGCGCCATGTACGACTCGACGTCGATGTCGCAGTCCGAGATCGCGTCGTTCCTCGCCACGAGGGGCAAGTCCTGCCGGGCGTCCACCGGCAACACCTGCCTTAAGGACTACCGCGAGAGCACTCCGACGCGCCCCGCCACCGACCTGTGCCCCCGAACCTACTCCGGCGCGCGGAACGAGACGGCTGCGGCCATCATCGCCAAGGTCGGCATCGCCTGCGGCATCAACCCGCAGGTGCTCCTCGTGACGCTGCAGAAGGAGCAGGGCCTGATCACCGACAGCAACGGGGCGTCGGCCCACACCTACTCGCGCGCCCTCGGCTTCGGCTGCCCGGACAACACCGGCGGCGTCTGCGACTCCCGGTACGCCGGGTTCGCCAACCAGGTCTACTCGGCCGCCCGGCAGCTCCAGCGCTACGCGGCGTACCCGACGAGCTACGCGCACCGCGCCGGGGCCACCAACCAGGTGCGCTACCACCCGAACAAGGCGTGCGGCAGCTCGTCGGTGTACATCCGGAACCAGGCGACCGCCAGCCTGTACAACTACACGCCGTACCAGCCCAACAAGGCGGCGCTGGCCGCCGGGGTCGGCAGGGGGGACTCGTGCTCGGAGTACGGCAACCGCAACTTCCACTACTACTTCAAGACCTGGTTCGGGGGGGCCACGGCCAACCGCGTCCCGGACGGCCGACTGGACAGCCTCACCGTGCTGAGCACCACCTCGATCCGCGTCACCGGCTGGGCGTTCGATCCCGACACATCCTCGCCGATCACCGTCCAGGTCAACGTCGACGGCGCCAAGGCGGCCTCGTTCCGCGCGTCGGGCTCGCGGCCCGACGTCGCCCGCGCCAACGGGCACGGCACGAGCGGCTACAGCGGCACGGTCACCCTGACGCCCGGCGACCACACCGTGTGCGTCTACGCGATCAACTCGCCCAGCGGGTCGAACCCGCGCCTCGGCTGCTCGGACGTCTCGCTGTCTTCCGGCAAGAACTACTTCCTCAACGACTCTTGGACCGGATCGGCCAACCACGTGTTCCCGTACGGGGTCACTTCCGACGTGGTGTACGTCGGCGACTGGGACGGCAACCGCAAGGACTCCCTCGCCGTGCGACGCGGCCGGACGTTCTACATCAACAACCGCCTGGGCGCCGGCAAGGCGACCCAGGTCATCTCGTACGGTCGACCGGGTGACACCGCGCTCGTCGGCGACTGGGACGGCGACGGCAAGGACACCCTCGCCGTGCGACGCGGCAACACCTACTACTTCAACAACCGCCTGGCGACCGGCGAGGCAGAGCGGGTCGTCACCTTCGGCCGAGCCGACGACGCGGTGCTCGTCGGCGACTGGAACGGCGACGGCAAGGACACCCTCGCCGTGCGACGCGGCAACACCTACTACATCAGCAACCGCCTGGCGACCGGCGAGGCGGAGGTCGTGATCAGGTACGGCAAGGCGTCCGACGCGGTGCTCGCGGGCGACTGGAACGGCGACGGCAAGGACACCTTGGCCGTCCGGCGGGGGCGGACCTACTACGTCAACGACTCGCTCAGCGGCGGTGAGGCGTCTCGCATCCTCCCGTACGGGCGTAGCACGGACGTCGCGCTCGCGGGCGACTGGAACGGCGACGGCAAGGACACGCTCGGCGTACGGCGCCCGTAGCGGTCCCGCCGGGCCTGCATCCGCGCCGGTACGATGCAGCACCAGGACGCTCCCTGACCCCGCGGTCAGGGAGCGTCCTGCGTCTCGGGGCGACGGCCACGCGCCACGGCCTCACCCTTGCGGACGCCGGCCGGCGCGGCCCGCAGATGCCTGACGCATGACGGGGCCGGACGCGCCGAACGCACGACAGACCAAGCAGCCAGCACCCGACGCACGACGGGCCCGGCAGCCTGTCGACTGCCGGGCCCGGGCGGGGTGCGGGTCGGCTACTGCTGCGGCTCGGCCGCCGGCACGGTGCGCCGGCTCCCCTGCGCGAGCGCTCCCCCGATGCCGGCGAGCCCGAGGTCCACGAGCGTCATGAGCACGCGGCTCAGGAGGGCCACCAGCAGCAGCTCGGCGTGCGGCATCGCCGCACCCATCACCGCGAGCAGCACGCCCTCGCGGGCGCCCGCGCCGGCCGGCACGAGGATGATGAGGAAGCCCACGACCCACGCGAGGGCGTAGCCGCCCACCGCGAGCGCGAACGTGCGCGGGCTGGAGTCGAGCCCGAGGCCCGTGGCCAGCACCCACACCTGGGCGCCGGCGAACAGCCACGCGACCACCGACCACAGCGCGGCCGCGCCGAGGCCGCCCCACGACAGGGGCTTCTCGAGCGGCTCGCGGCGCGCGAGGCGGAAGGCGAACCCGATGATCCGGGTCAGCACGGGCGGCAGCAGCAGCACGGCCAGGACGACGGCGGCCACCACCGCCAGCCACGTCCAGCTCCCCAGCGACTCGCTCGAGACGAAGGGCAGGCAGATCGTGCCGACGACGGCGCCGGAGACGATCGAGACGAGCAGCGCGACGGCCATGGCGGCGAGCGACCGGCGCCGCGGGATGCGGTGGGTCGCGCCGAGCTCGGCGGCTGCCACGACGTTCCACACGCCACCCGGGACGTACTTGCCGATCTGGCTGACGCCGAACACCGCGACGGCCGCGCGGCCGGGCAGCGGCGAGCCGAGGTCGGCGAGCACCGCCCGCCAGGCCACGAGCGTGCACAGGACGTACGCGACCGTCAGGACGGCGGAGCCGGCCAGGGTGCCGACGGAGAGCCGCCCCGCGGCGTCCACGAGGTCGTCCCACGTGGCCCAGACGGCGTACACGGCCAGCCCCACCGCGACGGCGAGGAACAGCCACTTGACGGCGGGCTTGCGCACCAGCCCGAGCAGGCGCTTGACGAGGTTCATCGGGCGCTCACCGTCGCCAGCGCCGCGACGAGCGGCTCGACGACGGCGCGGGGCCGCACGGCGGCGCGCCCGGCCCGGGCGCGCGCCCGGGCCTGCGCCAGCCGGTCGGGCTGCGCGAGCTCGCCGAGGCGGCTCGCGAGCGCGGCGGCGTCGGCCGGCGGCACGAGCACGAGCGCCTCGCCGAGCGTGCGGCGCTGCGGCGCGGTGTCCGAGGTGACGACGACGCACCCAGCGGCCAGGCCCTGGTAGACCTTGTTGGGCACGACCCGCCGGCCCTTCGGGGTGTCGGAGAAGATGCCGAGGCACACGTCGTGGGACGCGACCAGCGCCGGCAGCTCCGCCGGGCCGACCCAGTCGTGCCACGTCACCGCCGGGCTGCCGTCGAGCCGCGCGCGGACGGCGGCGTGGTCCTGGCCGCTGCCCACCATCGTCAGCTCGAGCGGCACGCCCGCCGCCAGCGCCATGGCGGCGGCCTCGCCGATCACCGGAGCGCCCTGCAGGGGCGTGAACAGGCCGAAGAACACCACCCGCAGCGGGTCGCCTTCGCCCCGGGTGCGCTGCGCGGCGTCCGCCGCCGCGAACCACTCGTCGGCGGCGCCGACGCGCACGACGACGCCCTTGCCGGGCGAGCGCAGCATCTCGCGGTGCTCCTCGGTGTCCGTGACCACGACGTCGGCGCACGCCGTCGCCACCCGGTCCAGGGCGGTCAGGAGCCGCACGCGCAGGCCGGTGGCCCCGCGGTCGCTCGCGGTGTCGCCCGCGAAGATCAGGTGGTCGAGCACCACGCGCGAGCGCGGGAAGAGCAGCCGGGCCAGGACGACGTCGAAGTGGCCCATGTAGCCGACCAGCACCGCCTCGGGGCGGCCCGAGCGGCGGCGCAGCGCCGCGGCGTCCGCCACCAGGCCGGCCCAGCACGCCAGCAGGCGCAGCACGAGCAGCGGCAGGCGCCACGGCTGCTGCAGCATCCGCACGCGCTCCGCGGTGGAGAACCCGAGCGGGCGGTTGAGCTCGACGACCTCGTGGCCGTGCTCGCGCAGGCCGGCCACGAGCACGGCGACGCGCGGGTGCTTGCGGGCGTCGTACGTGCCGAACGCCGCGATCATCGCGCGGGCTCGTCCTGCGCGCTGGCCACCTCGCTCGGCTGCACGGCCCGCTCCTGCCCGAGCGCGCCGGGGAGCATCGCGTCGACCGCCGGCGCGAGCGGCCGGGTGGTCGTGCGGTGCGCCTCGAGCGCGGCGCGCAGGTCGCCGGTGCCGTACGTCGTGCCGTACTGCACCTCCTTGAGGCGCTCCAGCGTCTCCTCGAGCAGCACGCGGTTGGTCCGCTCCAGGTCGGCGATCACCAGCAGCGCGAAGCACAGCAGCGCGGCGATGAGCATGGCCACGCCGAAGATGAGCGACTGCACGTGCCCGCCGGCCGTCCCCGTCGCCCACAGCACGAGGAACCGGACGAACGGGATCAGCGCCGCCACGAGGAACATCGCGCCGAGCGTCACGAACACGGCGTGCGGCTTGAACATGATGTAGCTGCGGCTGATCGCCTGGCCCGACTTGCCCATGTGCTGCCAGATGTTCTTGAACAGCCGGGACTCGCGGGTCTTGGCGTTCGTCGTGATCGGCACGGACGCGATGCGCAGGCGCTTGTTGCCCGCCTGGATGATCGTCTCCATGCAGTAGCTGAACTGCGTCACGACGTTGAGGTGCATGAGCGAGGCGCGCGAGTAGGCGCGGAACCCGCTGGCGGCGTCCGGCAGGTCGGTGCCGGCCGCGAAGTTCACCACCTCGGAGCCCACCTTCTGCATGAGCTTCTTGAACGGCGAGAAGTGCTCGATGGTCGCCGTCTGGCGGTCGCCGATCGCGATGTCGGCCTCGCCGCGCAGCAGGGGCTGCACGAGGTCCGCGATGCGCTCCTGCGGGTACTGGTTGTCGCCGTCGGTGTTGACCACGATGTCCGCGCCGTGCTTGAGCGCGTAGTCCACGCCGTCGCGGAACGAGCGCGCCAGGCCCATGTTGCGGGTGTGGCGCACGAAGTGGGTGACCCCGAGGTTGCGGGCGACCTCGACGGTGCGGTCGGTCGAGCCGTCGTCGACGATGAGGATCTCGATCTCGTCGATGCCCGGGATCTCGCGGGGGATGGTGGCGAGGACGAGGGGGAGGGTCTCCTCCTCGTTGAGGCACGGGATCTGCACGAAGAGCTTCATGACGGCTTTCTGTCGGCTGATGGGGTGGGCCTGACGGGCGAACAGTCTACCGACCGGCCGCCGCCGCCCGGCCGGGGACGCCCGTGCGGGGCGTCACTCCGGGGCCGGGGACGGCGGCTGCCCCGTCACTGCCCCTGGGCGGCGTACTTCGCCTCGACGGCGGCCTTCGCCGGGCGCCACCAGGCCTCGTTCGCCCGGTACCACTCGACGGTGGCCTCGAGGCCGGAGCGGAAGTCGGTGTACCGCGGCGCCCAGCCGAGCTCGTCGCGCAGCTTCGAGGCGTCGATGGCGTACCGCAGGTCGTGGCCGGGGCGGTCGTTCACGTGCTCGAAGTCGCCCGGGTCGCGGCCGAAGATCTCGAGCAGGGTCTGGACGACCTCGAGGTTGTTCTTCTCGCCGTCCGCGCCGATGAGGTACGTCTCGCCGATCCGGCCCTTCTCGACGATGGCCCACACCGCGGAGTTGTGGTCCTCGACGTGGATCCAGTCGCGCACGTTGAGCCCGGCGCCGTACAGCTTCGGGCGGCCGCCGTCGATCAGGTTGGTGATCTGGCGCGGGATGAACTTCTCCACGTGCTGGTACGGCCCGTAGTTGTTGGAGCAGTTCGAGATCGTGGCCTGCACCCCGAACGACCGCACCCACGCCCGCACCAGCAGGTCCGAGCCCGCCTTGGTCGAGGAGTACGGGCTGGAGGGGTTGTACGGCGTGCTCGGCGTGAACTTCGCCGGGTCGTCGAGCTCCAGGTCGCCGTACACCTCGTCGGTGGAGATGTGGTGGAAGCGCACGCCGTGCTTGCGCACCGCCTCGAGCAGCGTGAACGTGCCCACCAGGTTCGTCTGCACGAACGGCGACGGGTCGTCCAGCGAGTTGTCGTTGTGGGACTCGGCGGCGAAGTGCACCACCAGGTCCGACTCCCCCACCAGGCGGTCGACCAGCGGTCCGTCCGTGATGGAGCCCTCCACGAGCGTGACCCGGTCGGCCACCGGCGCCAGCGAGCCGCGGTCGCCCGCGTACGTCAGGGCGTCCAGCACGGTGACCTCGGCGTCGGGACGCTCCCGCACGGTCTGGTGGACGAAGTTGGCACCGATGAAACCGGCACCACCGGTCACGAGGACTCTCAAGGCCGCCTCCGGGCTCGACGTCAGGAACCGCCCCAGACTACCGTCCGCCGTGGGGCGCCGGCCCGGCCGGGTTGCGTCGGAGCATCCGGCTGACGGATCAGGGCGCAGCAGCGCCCGCACCGACCAGGCCGTCGGCACGGAGCTGATCCTGCAGCTCACCACGGACGACGTAGAGCTGGTACCCGTAGTCGCCCGTCCCCTTCACCGGCTCGGCGCCGAGGGCATCGGCGTCAGCCCAGCCCTCGCACGCGACGACGACATCCGACTCCGGGCGCTCCGCGTCGGCGTGGAACACGTCGACGTCGCGGGGCGAGAACCAGAACCCGATCCAGTTGAGGGTCGTGGCACGCGGCCCGATGATGGTGATGCGGCCAGGGTCGCAGTCCATGTCGAAGGACACTGCCGCAAGTTCGCCGCCCTCAGCGTCCTCGATCGCGTCGAGGCCACGCTCCATGTGAACGGGTGCCTCGCGCGGGAGGTTCTCGTCGGAGGCGTTCGCGTAGAGGAATAGCGCGGGCACAAGAGCAGCGGACAGGAGAATCGGGACGCGCGAAACCAGCGCCATGGCGATCTGGGACCCCACGACCGCCAAGGACGCGAGGACCCAGAAGCGGTTGGCGTCCGTGAGCGTCGGAGTGAGCGGGATCTCGAACGGTGTCGTAGGCCACATCGATTCCCAGGCCCGCAGAGCCACGATGTTGGCGGGCCCGTACGTCGACCCCCACAGCGGCACCGTATCGGCGAACACGTAGACGACCACGAGGCTCAACACAACGGTCGCGGCGACCGATGTGGCGGCCATCGCCCAAGAGAGCCGCAGGAGCAGCGCCGACAGTCCGAGAGCGATCGCGACGAGGACGAACGGCGCGATATAGCGGGTGTACACCCAGGAGTCGAAGCGCGGTTCGCCGGAGTAGTCGTGGCTGGAGGGGTTCGCCCAGGCGATCCAGGACAGCACCGAGCCCCCGAACGCGAGGCCCAGCAGGAAGACGCCTGGCCCGAACCGCCGACCCCTGACGAGCTCGTTCCATGCCCATACAAGCAGCACCACCGCGCCGAACGCGAGGATCCCCAGAGTTCCCACGAGCTGCGCCCAGGACTGAAGGAACGTCGTCTTGAGCAGCATCACGACATCGGGGTCGGTGAGGGTCTCGAACAGCGCACCCCCCTGGCTGAACGAGGAGAACAGGACGAGCGAGGCGAGATGGTCCGCCAGCTCCTTCGCGCCGTACGCGATCGGCACCAGGGCCACGAGGACTACTGCCGCCGACCGTCGCCGAGCCTTGTCGTACAGGAGCCCGATGAGCCAGATCGCCAACACCCCGATGAGCACCAGCGCTCGCGGGTGCGTGATCAGCGCTGCGAGGGCGGAGACGAGCAGAAGCGCCCCGTTGGCGAGCCCCGGCGCAGACCAGAACCGCATGACCGCATACGCCGTGAGCACGATCAGCAGAGTCAGCAGCTGCTCGGCCAGGACGTAATCGTTGAGTCCTGCGTAAGCCGGGAGCATCAGGGACAACGCGGAGACCGTGATCGCCTGCGGCAAGGACAGGCCGACGCGCCTGACGATTCCTGTGAGGGGCAGCAACGTCGCGACAGCGACGACGTTGGTCAGGAAGTTCGCCCACGTGTACGCGACCCTGGGGTCGTCCGTGAACCAGTACACCGGCGCGATGAGGGCGGACGCTCCAGGGTAGTAGCCCTGGGTGAGCATCACCGGGACGTCGTCCTCGCCGGCGAACACCCGGGCCAGCTGGAACACGCCGTTCTCGTCCCACGGCGTGCGCGGCGCCCACGCCGACTGGGCGATCATGACCGAGACACTGACGAGAGCAGCGACCGCCGCTACCGCGAGAACCCACCACCACCGTCCACCTCGGGGCGCCACGCGGCGGTCACCCGCGCCGAACGCCAGGGGCATCGGGGACATGGCGTGCATGTGCTGGGGTCCTTTCTCGGTGCGCCCGCGGCTACCAGGCGTCTTCTGCCGATGTGCGCGCGCCTCCGGTCCGCCGGAGGGCGCAGTCGTCGTGCAACGTCCGCCTGGATCAGCCTTCTCCACGCATCCGGGCCACGACGTCGGTGGCGACGCCGTCGACCACCATCTTGCCGCGCTCCAGCAGGATGCCCCGCTCGCACAGCCGGGCGACCATATCCAGGTCGTGGCTGACGATGACGAGCGTGCGCCCCTCCCCCTTGAGCTGCTTGATCCGGTCGAGGCACTTGCGCTGGAACGGCTCGTCGCCCACGGCCAGGATCTCGTCGACGAGGAAGACCTCGGGGTCCGAGTGGACGGCCACGGCGAACGCCAGGCGCAGGAACATGCCCGAGGAGTAGAACTTCACCTCGGTGTCGATGAACCGCTCGATCTCGCTGAAGGCGACGATCTCGTCGAAGCGGGCGTCGATCTGCTCCTTGGACATCCCGAGGATCGCGCCGTTGAGGTAGACGTTCTCGCGCCCCGTGAGGTCGGGGTGGAAGCCGGCGCCGACCTCGATGAGGCCGGCGACGCGCCCGCGGGTGCGGATGGACCCGGCGTCGGGCGTCAGCACGCCCGAGATGCACTTGAGCAGCGTCGACTTGCCCGAGCCGTTGAAGCCGAGCAGCGCGACCGACTCCCCCTCGGTCACGTCGAACGAGACCCCGTCCAGGGCGAGGAAGGTGTCGGAGAGGTTCTTGCCCCGGATCGCCGCGACCGCCAGCTCCTTGAGCGAGCGGTTGTGCCGCAGCGTGAACCGCTTGGCGACGTCGGCGACCTCGATGTAGGTGGTGGTCACGATCAGAGCTCCTGGGCGAAGCGCCCCTCGAGGCGCCGGAAGACGAGCTGGCCGACGATCACGATGACGAGCACGACCACGAGCGCGACGCCGCCCACCGTCCACAGGTGGTTGGGCAGGGTCTGCATGTCGCCCGGCAGGACCGCGGGCCGGCCGGCGGCGCCGTACCAGAACGCGTAGTGGAACAGCTCCACCGCCGCCGTCAGCGGGTTGGCCTGGTAGACGTACCAGAGCCACCGCGGCACCTCCTGGTACACGAGGTTCCAGTGGTACAGCACGGGCGAGGTCCAGGTGGCGACCATCGTGATGAGGTCGACGAAGTTCTCGGCGTCCCGGAAGAAGACGTTGACCGCCCCGAAGAGCAGGCCCAGCCCCAGCGCGAGCAGCGCGACGATCACGAAGCCCAGCACGCCGGCGCCGAGCTCGGCGAGGTTCGGCCGCCACCCGCCGATGAAGGCGGCGAGCAGCAGCACGACCAGCTGCGGCAGGAAGTGCACCGCGGAGACCCACAGCGACGCCACCGGGAACAGCTCGCGGGGCAGGTAGATCTTGTTGATCAGCGGGGCGTTCCACACCAGCGACCGGGTGGCGTTGCTGAACCCCTCGGCGAAGAAGTTCATCACCACGATGCCGGAGAACAGGTACACCGCGTAGTCGGGCACCGTGTCGCGCAGCTTGAGGAAGATGCCCATCGCGAGGAAGTACACGGCGAACTGGATCGCCGGCTTCACGTACGACCACGCCATGCCGAGCACCGAGCCGCGGTACCGCACCCGCAGCTCCTTGCGGACGATCAGGCTCAGCAGGTACCGCCGGTCGAGAACGTCGAGGAGGCCACGCCCCTGCCCGGGGACGGACAGGGGCATGGCCGGTGCGCTGGTCACTTGCTCTGCGTCTCCGTCCGGGCGAACGTGGCCTTCCAGGCGTCCTGGCCCACGAGCTCCTCGAGCGACGCCTTGTACCGCTCGGCCATCGTGGGCCACTCGCGCAGCACCCGCTGGTGCAGCGCCACGGAGCGCTCCAGCTGCTTGCGGAACTCCTCGGGGCGCCGCTTGTACCAGGCCGCGCCCGAGCCGTCGGCCAGGGAGACGATGGCGGAGTCGAACCGCGACAGCAGGAACCACTGGGCGTCCATCGCTGCGATCTCGGCCTCGGGGTGCTGCCGGCTGAGGTCGCCGGCCGGGCGCAGCGCCCGGACCGCGCCCAGCGCGGCGCCCAGGTACTTGCCCACACGCCCGGACGGCAACCGCGCCTCGTCGTCGCGCTTGGAGACCTTCTTGCGCTTGACGGGCGGGAACGCGCCGGGCGTCTTCTCGATGCGGGCGTCGTCGTACTGCGCGCGGGTCTCGCGGATGCGGGCCAGGCGGGTGTCCAGCTGGGCGTGCAGGTGCTCCGGGCCGCTCAGCAGGTCCTCGAGGGCCTGGTTGCGCAGCTCCACGACGGAGTACTGCGCCGCCAGCAGGTGCTTGATGCTGTGGTACAGGCTCTCGCGCACGAGCCGGCCGCCGTGCTCGAACGGAGAGTGCAGCAGGGCTGCCACGAAGCGGTTGCGCTCGTGGTAGTACGCCTGCCAGTCGAGCGAGTCGTCCTTGTCGGTCCACGGCACGTGCCACGCCGCGACGCCGGGGAGGCTGACCGTGGGCACGCCGGCCTCGCGGGCCCGCAGGCCGTACTCGGCGTCGTCCCACTTGATGAAGATCGGCAGCGACAGGCCGATCTCGCGGATGACCGAGACGGGGACGAGCTCCATCCACCAGCCGTTGTAGTCGACGTCGATCCGGCGGTGCAGCCGCGGGGTGGTCCGCAGCGCCTCGCGGTCGAGGTGGTGGCCCTCCGGCGCGTCGAGCACCGGGCCCCACCAGAACCGCCACGGGTTGACGCGCTCGCCCATGGAGTGCAGGTGCGACCGGTCGAACATCGAGAACATGTGGCCGCCGACGATGGTGGGGCGGCGGGCCAGGTCGGCGAACGTCACCGCGCGCAGGATGCCCTCGGGCTCGGTGCGCACGTCGTCGTCAGAGATGAGGTGGTAGGTGCTCACGCCCTCGTCGAGCGTCTCGCTCATGCCGCGCGAGAAGCCGCCGGACCCGCCCAGGTTGGCCTGGTGGATCATGCGCAGGCGCCCGTCGAGCGCCTTCTCGGCCTCGGCGAACCCGTCGGCGTCCTCGGGGTGCTTGGTCCCCTGGTCGACGACGGTGACGCGGTCGAGGATCTCCAGCAGCGTCGGGTCCGCGGCGAGCTGCTCCAGCAGCGCGACGACGTCGTCGGCACGGTTGAGCGTGGTGACGCCCACCGTGACCGTGCCCTGCGGGCGGTCGGAGTCCGCCTCCCAGCGCGCCTCGTCGAGCGTGGCGCCCTCGGAGTTCGCGACGATGTCGAACCAGTACCAGCCACCGTCGGCGAAGTTGGACAGCGGGAGCTCGAAGGTGAGCACCTCGCCGGCGGCACCCTCGAACGCCGTGCCCTCGACGCGGTAGGTGTTCCCGCGCGCGTTCGAGCGGTAGACGAAGAACGAGCCGGTGCCGGAGACGGTGGCGACCAGGCGCACCTTCTCCACGACCGTCCACTTGCGCCAGTAGGCGGCCGGGAACGCGTTGAAGTAGGTGCCGAACGAGGCGCGCGCCTTCGGCTCGACGGCGAAGGACCGCCGCGAGGTCACCTGGGCCACGTCGAGGTGGGACGCGACGGGCTTCTCACCGACCTGCCCTAGGGCGCCCTCGACGTACAGCGGCAGGATGTCCTGGTCCGGCTGCAGCGGCAGGACGACGCGCTGCAGGACGCGCACGCCGGTGGTCTCCGCGGGCTTGGCCTGGGCCGTGGTCCGGGCCTTGGCCCGCGTCCTGCCCTGCGCCTTGCTCGGGGTGCTCTGGGTGCTCACGCCTCGACGCCTCCGCTCTGGATGCCGGCGCCCTTGGCGAAGTGCGGGGCCAGCTTGTTGTCCACCATCGACAGCGCCGAGCCGATGGCCATGTGCATGTCGAGGTACTTGTAGGTGCCCAGCCGGCCGCCGAACAGCACGTCGGGCTCCTGGGCCGCGAGGTCGCGGTACTTCAGCAGCCGCTCGCGGTCCTCGCCGGTGTTGATCGGGTAGTACGGCTCGTCGGAGCGCTCGGCGAACCGCGAGTACTCACGCATGATCACCGTCTTGTCCGTCGGGTAGTCCCGCTCGGGGTGGAAGTGCCGGAACTCGTGGATGCGGGTGTACGGCACGTCGGGGTCGGCGTAGTTCATCACGGAGGTGCCCTGGAAGTCGCCCACCGGCAGGACCTCCTCCTCCAGGTCGATCGTGCGCCAGGACAGGTCGCCCTCGGCGTAGTCGAAGTACCGGTCCACCGGGCCGGTGTAGACCACCGGCACGTTGCCCACGACGTTGCCCTTGTTGACCGGCTGCGAGGCGTCGAAGAAGTCGACACCGAGGCGCACCTCGATGTTGGGGTGGTTGGCCATCCGCTCGAGCCACGCGGTGTACCCGTCCACGGGCAGACCCTCGTGGGTGTCGTTGAAGTAGCGGTTGTCGTACGTGTAGCGCACCGGCAGGCGGCTGATGATCGACGCCGGCAGCTGCGTCGGGTCGGTCTGCCACTGCTTGGCGGTGTAGTTGCGGATGAACGCCTCGTACAGCGGGCGGCCGATGAGGTTGACGCCCTGCTCGTCGAGGTTCGCCGGCGTCTTGCCGCCCAGCTCGGCCGCCTGCTCCTTGATCAGGGCGCGCGCGGCGTCCGGACCGTACGCGGACCGGAAGAACTGGTTGATCGTGCCGAGGTTGATCGGCATCGGGAACACCTCGCCCTTGTGCGTGGTGTACACCCGGTGGACGTAGTTCGTGAACCGGGTGAACCGGTTGACGTACTCCCACACCCGCTCGTTCGAGGTGTGGAACAGGTGCGCCCCGTACCGGTGGACCTCGATACCGGTCGTCGCCTCGGCCTCGCTGTAGGCGTTGCCGCCGATGTGCGGGCGACGATCGATGACCAGGACCTTCCGTCCGTGCTCCTCGGCGATGCGCTCGGCGACGGTCAGGCCGAAGAAGCCCGACCCCACGACGACAAGATCCGCGTCCACGTAAAAACTCCTCAGACGTTGGGGTAGCGGCGACTAGCCTAACGTGACCGTGAGCGGCTCCCGCCCCGCCCGACAGCCGTAGATCTTGTGCGCGACGGCACTCAGGCGAGCTACGTGGTGGTCGTCCTGCGCCGGCAGGCGCCCAGCCGGACCGGCCCCGTCCGGACCTGCGTCGCCCGGACCTGCCTCGCCCGGGTGGTCGGAGAGGGGCGCGAGAGTCCAGCCGGAGCCGAGCGGTCAACTGCCCGTGATCCACGGCGTAACGGTCGTCGGACAATCTCAGCGCGATGCCGGACGCCTCTGCGGAGGCCGCCAGCAGGTGCGGATGTGAGCGCGAAGAGATCCACCGCTGGCTCCGGCGCGCCGCCACGCCGTCCGCCAGAAGCTCCCATAGCGAGCAGCAGCGCGCCCGGGGCCGTTCGTAGCGCAGCGCGTCGTAAACAGTCCGGTCCACGTGTGGGATGCACTCGACAGAGTCCACGGCGTCGTCCGGGCAGACGCCCCACTCGGCGCGCATCTTGCGCACTGTGTCGATCACCACGGCGTAGTCCCCGCCGACTATGTCGCCTGCACGCCCACCATGACGTCAGGGGGTGTCGACAGCCGCGGCGGCCACGGGGGTCGCCCAGCCCCGTCGCCGCGACGCGGGCGCGGGTCTCGCCTGCCACCCACCCCGGCGACGACGAAACTGAGGCGCCCCGGGCCACAGGCCGTTGCTGTCACCGCCGCCGAGCACGTGCAACACGCCCAACACAGCCGGTACAGCGTGTCGGTGGGGCGGGCCAAGGGGCTTATGGCGCACGAGCGCAGCGGTCGGCCCAGGCGCGGGGCAGTCGACCCAGGCGGTGGCGCCCGGGTCCGTAGCGGCCAGCCGGCGCAGCCACCCGCGCAGGATGATCTCGTCGACCAAGTCGGGGTGGCCGCTGGCCGCCATCGAGTAGTACGTCCGGGCGGCGCGGTCGCCGGACACCGCAGACACCGAGGCCGTCAGGTCGTTCCCGCGCCCGCGCCCGCCGAAGACCTTCGTCGATCGCGCCATCCTTCCTGGCTCGGGACGACGCGCGTCGTAGAGCCCCGCGGTCGTCGGCGCGGCGCAGCCTGCACAAGCCCTTCACCGCGCTCACCCGGGCGGCTCCCCGGAGTCGCAACACTCTGCCAGTACGCTCGTCGCTCGTGAACGATCGTCCCCGCCACGCCGTCGCGGCGCACCGTGCCGGCTCCCCGGCGCCCCGCCAGCAGCCGGCGCACGCCCGGAGCCTGCCGACGCACGGCGTCGCCCGGGCCGTCGGCATGCTGCTGACCGCCGTCCTCGCGTTCGGCCTGGCCGGCGGGGCGACCGCGGCGCTGACGCTCACGGGCAACATCGACAGCGTCAACACCGACGAGCTGCTCGCGACGATCGACCGCCCGGAGGCGGTGGAGCCCACGGACCCCAACGGCGGCGACGACCTGAACATCGTCATCATGGGCTCCGACTCGCGCGACGGCGCGAACGGCGACTTCGCCTCGTCCGAGGGCACCAGCGGTGCCCGCTCGGACACCACGATGGTCATGCACATCTCCGCGGACCGATCCCGCGTCGAGCTGATCTCGATCCCCCGCGACTCGACGGTGGACATCCCGGCGTGCCCCACCACGGCCGGGAAGACCACCTCGCCGGTGTCGCACACCAAGTTCAACGCCGCCTTCGCCCAGGGCGTCCTCACCGGCGGCGACGTGGCCTCCGGCGCCCTGTGCACCATGACCACCATCGAGTCGCTGACCGACGTGCGCATGGACGGCTTCATCGTCGTCGACTTCGCCGGCTTCCAGAAGATGATCGACGCGCTCGGCGGCGTGCAGATGTGCATCCCGCAGGACATCGACTCCCCCGAGGCGGGCAACCTCGTGCTCTCCGCCGGGGTCCAGGAGCTCGACGGCGCCACCGCCCTGCAGTACGCCCGCGCGCGCAAGGGCAAGGGACTGGGCGACGGCTCGGACCTGGGCCGCATCGGCCGCCAGCAGGAGCTCATGGCCGCGCTCGCGCGGACCGTGCTGAGCAAGAACCTGCTGACCGACTCCCCCGCCCTGCTGCGCTTCCTCGGCGCGGTGACGGGGTCGCTGACCATGAGCGACAACTTCGCCTCGGTGCAGGGACTCGCCGGGCTCGCGTACAGCTCGCGCAACCTGCGCCCCGACACGATCACGTTCATGACCGTGCCCTACGGTGCCGACCCGACCAACCCGAACAACGTCGTGTGGACGGACGAGGCGGACACCGTGTGGGACAACATCAACAACGACCGGCCCGCCAACGCCGCCCCCGACGCCGCGTCCGGCTCGACGTCCGGCTCGACGTCCGGCACGACCGGGGCGTCCCCCTCGGCCGCCCCGTCGGCGTCGGGCGCGACCGGCGGGTCGACCACGGACGGCGGCGGCGCGGCCTCGGCCGACGTCACCGCCGCCGCCACCACCCCGGAGCCGTCCCCGAGCCCGTCGGAGACGAAGAAGGCCGGGAGGGAAGCCTTCACCGGCGCCGACGTCACGTCTGTCTGCGGGTGACCCCATGACCGAGCCGCACAACGTCCCGCCGTCGTTCACGCCGGCCGGCCGCCCGGCGCAGCCGCCGAAGGCCGACGACGCGATCGCGGTCGGTGGTGCCACGCGGCGCCCGCGCATCCCCCGGCCCGACGACGCCGTCCCCGGCGCGGGTCAGCCGCGGGTGCGGCGGCAGTCCTCGCGCGAGGTGCCGGTCACCCCGCCGGACCGGCGCGCCGGCGAACGCCAGCCGCGCTCGGTCCCGCCGCGCAGGACCGGCGCCGCGGCCGCCGGCGGCGCCGCGGCCGGGGCGGCGGCCGCCCG
>NZ_WUWN01000036.1 GCF_009846865.1 Puerhibacterium puerhi | reverse complement strand
GAGGCTCGCCACAGTCGGCGCTTGGCACAGTCGGCCGGGGTCGGGCGCGGAGACGTCCGCGGAGGCCGTGCGCCCCGCGGCGTATGCGCCCTGCCGTAGGGCGGCGGGGGGGCGGGGGGGCGCGGGGGGGGGGGGGGGGGCGGGGGGGGGGGCGGGGGGCTGCGGCGGGCGCGGGGCGCGGGCCGGCCGCGGGCACCGCGTCGGTGCCCGCGGCCGGCCCGCGCCGTGGGAGGCCCCGGTGCGCCGGTGGCGGCCCCGGGGCCTCGCGGCGGGGTCAGTCCTCGATCGAGATGCTGCGGATGACGATGTCCTCGACCGGACGGTCGCCCGGGCGGGTCTTCGTCGTGCCGATCGCGTCGACGACGGCGCGCGACTCGTCGTCGGCGACCTTGCCGAAGATCGTGTGCTTGCCGTCGAGCCACGGCGTGGCCGTCGTCGTGATGAAGAACTGCGACCCGTTGGTGCCGGACACCTCGCCGGTCACCGGGTTGCGGCGCTTGCCGGCGTTGGCCATCGCGAGGATGTACGGCTCGGAGAAGTGCAGCTCCGGGTGGATCTCGTCGTCGAACATGTAGCCCGGGCCGCCGGTGCCGGTGCCGAGCGGGTCGCCGCCCTGGATCATGAAGTTGTCGATCACGCGGTGGAAGATGACGCCGTCGTACAGCGGCGTGCCGGTCTTCTCCTCACCCGTCGTGGGGTCGGTCCACGTCTGGGTGCCGGTGGCCAGCCCGACGAAGTTCCGGACCGTCTTCGGCGCGTGGTTCGGCAGCAGCTCGACGCGGATGTCGCCGAGGGTGGTGTGGAGGGTTGCGAACATGCGCCCATCCTCGCACGGGCGCCTGGCCTGCGGGCCGCCCAGGGAGCCGTCGCGCGCTCCGTCGCCTCGGGTGGCAGCATGGGCCCATGGTGCGAAAGAGCGTTGCTGAAACGGTGCCCCCGATCGACTCCGAGAAGATCAAGGAACAGGCCGCGCAGCTCGCGGCCGCACTGTCCGAGGCGAGCGCCCGGGCGGCCAAGGAGGCCGCCGTGCTGAGCGGGCAGGCCAAGGTCGCCGCCGGCCAGGCCCGCGAGTGGGCCGAGCCGCACGTGCAGGACTTCCTCGAGTGGCTCCGGCCGCGCGCGGAGAAGGCCTGGCAGGAGGGCGTCCAGGCGGCGGCGCCGCGCGTCGAGCGGGCGGCGGGCAAGGCAGCCCCCCTGCTCGACACGGCGCACGAGCGCCTCGGCCCCCTCGTCGACACGGCGCACGTCAAGGCCACCGAGGCCGTCGACACGGCGCACGACAAGCTCGTGGACGAGTACCTGCCCCGCGTCGTCGCCGCGTTCAACGAGGCCGCCGCCAAGGCCGCCGGCACGGGTGCCGCGGCAGCGGGCACGGTCGCCGCGGTCGCCGAGAAGGGCACGAAGAAGGCCGCCCGGAAGGCGGCGAAGCAGGCCGCCAAGGAGGCGCGCTCCGGCCGCAAGCGCGGCGTCGTGTGGCTCCTGCTGGCCGGTGCCGCCGCCGTCGGCTACGTCTTCTGGAAGCGTGCGCAGCCGCAGAACGACCCCTGGGCCGAACCCTGGGAGCAGACCAGCAAGCCGGACTACGACGGCGTGGCCCGCGAGGCCAAGCACCGGGCCGGCGACGCCGCCGAGGCCGTGGGCGAGGCGGCCGGCGCGGCCGTGGCCCGCGGCCGCGAGGCGGGGGAGAAGCTCGCCGAGCGCGCCACCGAGGTGCGCGGCGAGGTCTCCGAGCGCGTCAACGACGCCGTCGACAAGGCCACGGAGGCCGCGAAGAAGGCGACGCAGCGGGCCCGCACGTCGACCAAGCGCGGCGAGCAGGGCGGCGAGCAGGGCGGTGCCGAGACGTCGGGCGACGCCCCGCAGCAGAACGCCGAGGACGCCGCCGTGGCCGCCACGGAGAAGGTGGAGGGCGAGGCCACGCCCGAGACCTCGGCCACCGAGGAGTCCAAGCCGGAGTGACCGGCCGGCCGGCGGGGCCCCGGGGCTCCCGCCGGCCACGACCGGCACGCCGCCCCCAACCGACCGCACCGCACGACGAAGGCCGCCACCCGCGAGGGTGGCGGCCTTCGTGCTGGTGGAGCCAAGGGGACTCGAACCCCTAACCCCCTGCTTGCAAAGCAGGTGCGCTACCAATTGCGCCATGGCCCCGTGCCGGCCCGTCTGCGGGCCGTGGGTGGTGGTGCCGGTGCCGCGGAGGCTCAGTCGAGGGTGTCGGTGACCTCGGACCACAGGTCGCGCTCGGCGTTGCCCTCGGAGACCTTGCGCCAGACGACGTAGCCGGCGCCCACCGCGGCCAGGAACAGGAACAGCTTCTTCACGAGGCCTCCTCGTCTCTTCGCCGGCGGCGGGCACGATCCCGGGGGCGACTCCCGCCGGGCGGTGCTGAGAGTGGGGCTAGGAGGACTTGAACCTCCGACCTCTTCCTTATCAGGGAAGCGCTCTAACCGTCTGAGCTATAGCCCCGGGCCCGCGCCGCAGCGCGTGCAGCACGAGAACTTACCGTAGGCGCAGGCCCGCCACCAAACCGGTGACGGGCCTGCCGGGTGTGACGTGCGCCGCGGGCGCTCAGTCGTCGGTGAGGGTCACGTGCAGGCCCCCGACCAGCGCCGCCACGATGTTGTAGATGATCGCCATGATGGTGGCCAGCGCGGTGAGGATGACGATGTTGATCACCGCGACGAGCGTCGAGAGCGACACCAGGCGGTCGAACTCCACGAACTGCATGACGTTGACGTCGGTGTCCGAGCCGACCGCGTCGCGGATGAAGTTCTCGATCGTCGTGAAGACGCCCATGCCGTCGATGACGAGCCAGAACACCGCCGTCGCGACGACGGTGATGATGCCGATGGCGACCGAGAGCAGGAACGCCAGCTTCATCACCGACCACGGGTCGATGCGGGAGACCACGAGGCGCACGCGGCGCGGGCCGCCGCCGGCCGGGCGCGGCCCGGCGACGAGCGGCTGCGCGCCGGAGTCGACGCCCGCCGCGGCCGCCGGCGTGCCGGTGAACCGCACGGCGCTCTCGTAGTGCATCTCGCGCGGGCCGGCGGGCGCCGCGGCGCCCGGGGCACGGCGCCCATTGGCCGGGACGGCGCCTGCCGCCGCGGCGTCGGCCTCGGCGCCCTTGCCCACCGTGGTGGACGGGCTCGTCGTCGCCGCGGACTGGACCTTCTTCGCGGCGGTGCGCGCCGCGGCCAGGGCCGCCTGCGCGGCCTTCACGGCACCCGCCTTGGCGCCCTCGCCGGCCGCACCGGCGTCGCCCGGGGCGTCGCCGCGCTGGCCGGAGCCCTGGTTCCCCGACTTGCCGCCCGCCTGGTTCCCCGTCTCGGCGCCCGCGGGCGCCGAGACGGCGGGCAGCTGCGTGGTCCGCTGCGCCGGGCGCTCGTCAGTCTTCGTGGCGGCCTTCGTGGCGGCCTTCGCGGCCGACGGCGGAGGCGGCACCGGCGACGTGGACGCCCCCGGCTTCGACGACGCGGCCGTCTTCCCGGCGGCCTGCTTGCCCCCTGCCGCCCGGGGTGCGCTCTTCTCGCTGCTCATCGTGTCCTCGCGTCCGCTGGTCAGTTCTCGTCCACGTCGGCCGGGTCGCCGGCACCGGTGTCGGTCGCGGCGACGTCGGCCTCGGCGTCAGCAGGATCAGCCCCGGCGGCCCCCTGGCCGTCGACGCTGGCTCCGTCCACGCTATCGGACTCCTCCTCGGCCCGTCGCTCGACGTTCCGGGCCACCGCGATGATCCGGTCCCCCTTGTCGGGCTTGGCGAAGGTGACGCCCTGCGTGGTGCGGCCGGTGGCGCGGACCTCGTCCACGGCGGAGCGCACGATCTTGCCGCGCTCCATGATGACCAGGACCTCGTCGCCGTCGTCCACCACGAGGGCACCGACCAGGTCGCCGCGGTCCTCCGGCAGGTTCGCGACCCGGATGCCCAGGCCGCCGCGGCCCTGCTGACGGTAGTTGTCCACCGTCAGCGCGGTGCGCTTGGCCGTGCCGCCCTCGGTCACCGTGAACAGGTAGGCGTCCTCGCGCACGACGTCGGCGGCCAGCACCTCGTCGCCCTCGCGGAACTTCATGCCGGTCACGCCGGAGGTCGCCCGGCCCATGGGGCGCAGCGTGTCGTCGTCGGCCCGGAAGCGGATCGACTGGCCCTTGCGGGACACGAGCATGATGTCGTTGTCGGAGTCCACCAACATGGCGCCGATGAGCTCGTCGGGGTTGCCGTCCTCGTCCTCGCGCAGGTTGATGGCGATGAGGCCGGCCGAGCGCGGGGAGTTGTACTCCGCCAGCCGGGTCTTCTTCACCAGGCCGCGGCGCGTGGCCAGCACCAGGTACTCGGCCTGGTCGTAGTCGCGCAGGTCGAGCACCTGGGCGATCCGCTCGCCCGGCTGGAACGCCAGCATGTTGGCCACGTGCTGGCCCTTGGCGTCGCGCGAGCCCTCGGGCAGCTCGTAGCCCTTGGCCCGGTAGACGCGCCCGAGGTTGGTGAAGAACAGCAGCCAGTGGTGCGTCGTCGTGGTGAAGAAGTGCTCGACGATGTCGTCCTCGCGCAGCTGGGTCCCGCGCACGCCCTTGCCGCCGCGCTTCTGCTGGCGGTAGGCGTCGGTGCGGGTGCGCTTGGCGTAGCCGCCGCGCGTGATGGTGACGACGACCTCCTCCTCGGGGATGAGGTCCTCGACCGACATGTCGCCGTCGAACGGCAGGATGTGCGTGCGCCGCTCGTCGCCGTACTTCTCGACGATGCCGTCGAGCTCCTCGCCGACGATCGACCGCTGGCGCTCGGGGCGGGCCAGGATGTCCCGCAGGTCGCGGATCTGCGCCTCGATCTCGGCGTGCTCGTCGATGATCTTCTGCCGCTCGAGGGCGGCCAGGCGGCGCAGCTGCAGCGCGAGGATGGCGTTGGCCTGCTCCTCGTCGACGCGCAGCAGCTCCATGAGGCCGGCGCGTGCCTGGTCGACGTCGGGGGAGCGGCGGATCAGCGCGATGACCTCGTCGAGCGCGTCGAGCGCCGCGAGGTAGCCGCGCAGGATGTGGATGCGGCGCTCGGCGTCGGCCAGCTCGTACTCGGTGCGCCGGCGCACGACGTCGATCTGGTGCGTCACCCAGTGCCGGACGAACGCGTCGAGGCTCAGGGTGCGCGGCACGTCGTCGACCAGCGCCAGCATGTTCGCGCCGAACGTGTCCTGCAGCTGCGTGTGCTTGTACAGGTTGTTGAGCACGACCTTGGCGACGGCGTCGCGCTTGAGCACGATCACCAGGCGCTGGCCCGTGCGGCCCGACGTCTCGTCGCGGATGTCGGCGATGCCCTGGATGCGGCCGTCGTTGACGAGGTCGGCGATCTTGGCGGCGAGGTTGTCCGGGTTGACCTGGTAGGGCAGCTCGGTGACGACGAGGCAGATCCGGTTCTGGATCTCCTCGACGTTGACCACCGCGCGCATCGTGATGGAGCCGCGGCCGGTGCGGTAGGCGTCCTCGATGCCCTTGGTGCCGAGGATCTGCGCACCGGTGGGGAAGTCCGGGCCCTTGATGCGCTGCATGAGCGCCGCGAGCAGCTCCTCGCGGGAGGCGTCCGGGTGGGCCAGGTGCCACTTGACGCCCTCGGCCACCTCGCGCAGGTTGTGCGGCGGGATGTTGGTGGCCATGCCGACGGCGATGCCGGCCGAGCCGTTGACCAGCAGGTTCGGGAACCGCGACGGCAGGACGGTGGGCTCCTGCTCGCGCCCGTCGTAGTTGTCCTGGAAGTCGACGGTGTTCTTGTCGATGTCGCGGACCATCTCCATCGAGATGGGCGCCATGCGGCACTCCGTGTACCGCGGGGCCGCCGCGGGGTCGTTGCCGGGCGAGCCGAAGTTGCCCTGGCCCGCCACCAGCGGGTAGCGCAGCGACCAGTCCTGCACCAGGCGCACGAGCGTGTCGTAGATCGCCGTGTCGCCGTGCGGGTGGTACTTGCCCATGACGTCGCCGACGACGCGCGAGCACTTCGAGTACGACCGGTCGGGGCGGTACCCGCCGTCGTACATCGCGTACAGCACGCGCCGGTGCACCGGCTTGAGGCCGTCGCGCACGTCGGGCAGCGCGCGGCCCACGATCACGCTCATCGCGTAGTCGAGGTAGCTGCGCTGCATCTCGAGGTTGAGGTCGACCTGCTCGATGCGCCCGTGGTGCACCGCGAGCGGGGCGTCCGCCTCGGGCGCCTGGTCGCCGTCGTCCGGGAGGTTGGTGCCCGGCGTCTCGTCAGTCATCGATCTGATCCTTCCCACGCCGCCACGGGCGCGTCCCTACCGCTGGCCTTCGACACGGGGCGGCGGCGCGCAGGGGTGCGCGCCGCCGGCCCGTCAGATGTCGAGGAAGCGGACGTCCTTGGCGTTGCGCTGGATGAAGCTGCGGCGGGACTCGACGTCCTCGCCCATGAGCATCGAGAAGATCTCGTCGGCGGCCGCGGCGTCGTCCATGGTGACCTGCCGCAGGGTGCGGTTGTCCGGGTCCATGGTGGTCTCCCACAGCTCCGAGTAGTCCATCTCGCCCAGACCCTTGTAGCGCTGGATCCCGTTGTCCTTGGGGATGCGCTTGCCGGCCTTGAGCCCCTCGGCGAGGAACGCGTCGCGCTCCTTGTCGGAGTACACGTAGTCGTGCGGCGCGTTGGACCACTTGAGGCGGTACAGGGGCGGCATCGCGAGGTAGACGTGGCCGTGCTCGATCAGCGGGCGCATGTACCGGAACAGCAGCGTGAGCAGCAGCGTCGCGATGTGCTGGCCGTCCACGTCGGCGTCGGCCATGAGGATGATCTTGTGGTACCGCAGCTTCGAGGCGTCGAAGTCCTCGCCGATGCCGGTGCCGAACGCCGTGATGAGCGCCTGGACCTCGGCGTTGGACAGCGCCTTGTCGAGGCGGGCCCGCTCGACGTTCAGGATCTTGCCGCGCAGCGGCAGGATCGCCTGGTTGTACGGGTTGCGGCCCCGGACCGCCGAGCCGCCCGCCGAGTCGCCCTCGACGATGTAGATCTCGCTCTCCTCCGGGCGGTTGGACTGGCAGTCCTTGAGCTTGCCCGGCATGCCGCCGCTGCTCAGCAGGCCCTTGCGGCGCGTGGCCTCGCGCGCCTTGCGGGCCGCGATGCGCGCCTGCGACGCCGAGATGGCCTTGCGGATGATGTCCCTGGCCTCGTTCGGGTGGGCGTCGAACCAGTCGGTGAGCTGCTCGCGCACGACCCGCTGGACGAAGGTCTTGGCCTCGGTGTTGCCCAGCTTGGTCTTGGTCTGGCCCTCGAACTGCGGCTCGCCGAGCTTGACGGAGATGACGGCGGTCAGGCCCTCGCGGACGTCGTCGCCCGTGAGGTTGTCCTCCTTCTCCTTGAGGATGGCCTTGTCGCGCGCGTAGGTGTTGACGATGCTCGTCAGCGCCGTGCGGAAGCCCTCCTCGTGCGTGCCGCCCTCGGTCGTCGAGATCGTGTTGGCGTAGGTGTGCACGGACTCGCTGTAGGCGCTGGTCCACTGCATCGCGACCTCGACCGAGATCTTCTTCTCGGTGTCCTCGGCCTCGAAGTCGATGACGTCGGCGTGGACGAGCTCGACCTTCTTGCCGGCGTTGAGGTGCTTGACGTAGTCCGTCAGGCCGCCGTCGTAGCGGTAGGTGACCGTGCGCGCGGCCTTCTTCGCCGCGCCGTCCGTCGCGCCGTCGGCGTGCGGGGCGCCGTCCGTCGCGGCCGCCACCGCGACGCCGTCGGCGTCCGGCACGCCGTCCGTGCCGACGACCTCGTCGTCGGTGTCCGCGTGCTTGGACCGCTCGTCGGTCAGCGTGATGGTCAGGCCCTTGTTGAGGAACGCCATCTGCTGGAAGCGCGCCCGCAGGGTCTCGAAGTCGAACGTCGTGGTCTCGAAGATCTCCGGGTCCGCCCAGAACGTCTGGGTGGTGCCGGTCTCCTCGGTCGCCTCGAGGCGCTCCAGGCCCGTGGCCGGGTTGCCGCCGTTGGCGAACTCCTGGCGCCAGCGGTACCCGTCGCGCGCCACCTCGGAGACCACGCGGGTGGACAGCGCGTTGACGACGGAGATGCCCACGCCGTGCAGGCCGCCGGAGACGGCGTAGCCGCCGCCGCCGAACTTGCCGCCGGCGTGCAGGATCGTCATGACGACCTCGAGCGTCGGCTTGCCCTCGGTGGGGTGCATGGCGACCGGGATGCCGCGGCCGTTGTCCCGGACGCGCACGCCGCCGTCCTCCAGCAGCGTCACGTCGATGGTGTCGGCGTAGCCGGCCAGGGCCTCGTCCACCGAGTTGTCGACGACCTCGTAGACCAGGTGGTGCAGGCCGCGCTCGCCCGTGGAGCCGATGTACATGCCCGGGCGCTTGCGGACGGCCTCGAGACCTTCCAGGACGGTGATGTTCCCGGCGTCGTATCCGCCGTCGTTCCGATTCGCCACAGGCCGGTTCGCTCCTCGTCGTCCGTGCACGCCCGACGGGTTCCCGGACCCCGTGCCCGGGCCGCGGGAGCTCGCCGGCGGGTGCCGGGGAGACCGCGGGTCGGTCGCTGTCGCCCCGGTCACGCGTCGAGACCCGTCGCGGGCACAGCCCGAGCCAGCGAGGCTGGATGACGTGCCGCCCGACGGGGCCTGCGCACGGGCCCGGGAAGACGCTCCCAGTCTACCTTCTCGGGGCTGTTTTCCCCGGATCCGAGCGCTTTGCGCACCCGGTTCCCCACCTGGATCGTCGCGACTTGTCCACAGGGATGTCCACATCGGTGGGTAGTCGTGCACAACCCTGTGCACGACCGGGCCGGACGGGGCGCCGGGGAAGGCCGTGAGGGCCGGTCGGCGGCCGGTCGGCCGGCCCGTCAGCCCCAGGTGTCCCGGGGACCCTGGCCGCGCACCGACCGCGGCCCGCGCCGGAAGCTCGGGCCGGCGGGGCCGAGCACCTTGACCTCGTCCACGACCCCCTCGCCGACCTCCTCGGCCAGCCGGCGCAGCAGGGTGGGGACGAGCAGGCGCACCTGGGTGGCCCAGGCCGTCGAGTCGGCCCGCACCACCAGCACCTTGTCCTCGAACGTCTCCGGCGCGCAGTGGTCGGCCACCTGGTCGCCCACCACCTCGCGCCAGCGCCCGATGACGCCGCCGACGGAGACATCCGCCGTCCAGCCCTTCTCGCGCAGCAGCCGGCCGAGCACGTCGGACAGCAGCTGGGGGTCGCGGGCGCCGGGGCCGGAGCCCGAGCCGGTGCGCGGCTCCGCCAGCGGCGACCGCCGGGCGGGGGACCCCGGGCGCAGGCCGCGGGCGCGCGCGGCGGCCCTGGCGCGGTTCAGCGCCGCGCGGGCGACCTCGGCTGGCGGCGTGGGCGGCGCCGCGTCCGGGTCGTCCACGGGCGAGGCCGCCGAGGCTGCTGAGGCCGCCGAGTCCGTCGAGGCGGAGGAACCGGCCGAGGCGGAGCCGGCGGGGGACCCGGCCGTGCCGGACCGCTCGACACCGCCCTCGGTCCCCGGCTCCGCGGCGCCCGGCTCGGGACCGACGGCGCCGGGGCCCGGCTCAGGCCGCACGGCGCACCTGCCCCGTCGTGACGTCGAAGCGTGCCGCCAGGAGCCCCGGGGGCACGTCGCCGGGCACCGCCGCGGTGACGAGCACCTGCCGGGCGGGTGCCACGAGCTCCGCGAGCCGCTCGCGGCGCCGGACGTCGAGCTCGGCGAACACGTCGTCCAGGACGAGCACCGGGTCCGCGTCGGTGCCCAGGTCGGGGTCCCAGAACGTGCCGCCGGCGGGCAGCGCCGGCGGCGTCGCGGCCCCGGCGGCGTCCCCGGCGTCGGCCCCGCCCCCGAGCAGGCGGTAGGAGGCGAGCCGCAGCGCCAGCGCGAACGACCACGACTCGCCGTGGCTGGCGTACCCCTTGGCGGGCAGGCCGCCCAGCGTGAGGACCAGGTCGTCGCGGTGGGGCCCGACGAGCGTCACGCCCCGCTCCACCTCCTGGCTGCGCGCGGCGGCCATGGCGGCCAGCAGCGCCTGCTCGAGCTCGGCGGCCGACGGCGGCGCGGCCCCCGGGTCGTCCGGCAGGAGCGCGCGGCCGTCCCCGCCGTCGTCGTCGCCGGCCCCCGCCGCGCTCGCGCGGTAGCCGAGCTCGGCGGCGCCGTCGGCGTCGCTGACCTGCTCGTACGCCCCGGCCACGAGCGGCCGCAGCGCCTGCAGCAGCTGCAGGCGCATCGCGAGGATCTGCGCCCCGAGCTGCGCGGCCTTGGCGTCCCAGATCTCCAGCGTGGTGAGGTCGGCCGAGCGGCCCGCGGCGCGCAGGCCCCGCAGCGACTTCAGCAGGGCCGAGCGCTGCCGCACCACACGGTCGTAGTCGCCGAGCAGGCCGGCGGTGCGGGGGAGCAGCTGCACCACGAGCTGGTCGAGGAAGCGCCGGCGACCGTCGGGGTCGCCCTTGACCAGGGCGAGGTCCTCCGGCGCGAACAGCACCGTGCGCAGGATGCCCAGCACGTCGCGGGTGCGCACCGGCTGGCCGCGGTTGATCCGGGCGCGGTTCGCCTTGCCGGGCGTGATCTCCAGCTCGACGGTCGAGGCGCGGTCGCCGCGCACGATGCGGGTGCGCACGAGGGCGCGCGGGGCGCCGGCCCGGATCAGGGGCGCGTCGGTGGCGACCCGGTGGGAGCCGAGCGTCGCGACGTAGCCGATCGCCTCGACCAGGTTGGTCTTGCCCTGCCCGTTGCGGCCCACGAACGCGTTGGGGCCGGGCTCCAGCTCGACGTCGACGGCCGCGTAGGACCGGAAGTCGAGCAGGGACAGGTGCGAGACGTACATGGCTGCTTCGGGCGCTCCTTCCGGCGCGGGCCAGGCTCGTGGGTGCGGGACGGGGTGCTGACCGGCCGGCCGACGGACGGGCCGCGGGCCGGCCCGCGGCCCCTGGTGCGGGTGCGCCCTCCGGCCGGCCCGGGTGGGGCGGCCGGAGGGCGCTGGTCACGACGACGTCGGCCGCGGCCGACGGTGGGTCAGCCCGCGGACTTGACCGCGTGGCCGCCGAACTGCTGGCGCAGGGCGGCCACGGCCTTCATCGCCGGCGACTGCTCCTGGCGCGAGCCGAAGCGCGCGAACAGCGAGGACGAGATGACCGGCAGCGGCACGGCCAGGTTGATGGCCTCCTCGACCGTCCAGCGGCCCTCGCCCGAGTCGGCGACCCAGTCGCTGATCTGCGCGAGCTTCGGGTCCTCCTCGAGGGCGCGGACCATGAGGTCGAGCAGCCAGGAGCGCACCACGGTGCCGCGGGTCCACGCCTTCATCGTGGCGTGCGGGTCGGTGATGAGGCCGTCCTTGGCGGCGAGCAGCTCGTAGCCCTCGGCGTAGGCCTGCATGAGGCCGTACTCGATGCCGTTGTGGACCATCTTGGCGAAGTGGCCGGCGCCGACGGGGCCGGCGTGCACGAAGCCCTCCTCGCGCGGGCCCTCCGGGCGCAGCGCGTCGAAGACCGGCATGAGCGCCTCGATGTCGGAGTCCGAGCCGCCGACCATGAGGCCGTAGCCGTTCTCCAGGCCCCACACGCCGCCGGAGACGCCGACGTCGACGTAGCCGACGCCGTTCGCCGCGAGCTCCTCGGCGCGGGTCTGGTCCTCCACGTAGTGCGAGTTGCCGCCCTCGATGACGATGTCGCCCTCGCTCAGCAGGCCGCCGAGCTCGGAGACGACGGCGCGCGTCGGCTCCCCGGCGGGGACCATCACCCACACGACGCGGCGGTCGGCGGGGAGCGCGGCGACCAGGTCGGCGAGCGTCGCGACGTCGGTCACCTCCGGGCGCGGGTCGTAGCCCGTGACCTCGATGCCTCCCTGGCGCAGACGGGCGCGCATGTTGTTGCCCATCTTGCCGAGACCGACGAGGCCGATGTGGCTGACCATGGTTGCGTAACCTCCTTCGGGCCGGAGCCCGGGCGTGGCGCGCAGCGGTCGCTGCGCGGTGGTGATGACGCTGGCTTCTCGTCGGTGCGGCGCTGGACCGGCGGGACCTCAGCCGGCGAAGCGGATGGGGACCAGCAGGTACCGGTAGGTGTCCGAGTCGTCGCCGTCCAGGGACTCCTGGCCGGTGAACTCGACAGGCTTGTTGGGGTGCGTGAACGACAGCCGCACGAAGTCCGTCCCGAGGGCCGTCAGGCCGTCGAGGAGGAACTGCGGGTTGAACGCCACGGTGATGTCCTCGCCGACCAGCACGGCCTCGAGGGCCTCCGACGCCTGCGCGTCGTCGCCCTGGCCGGCGTCGAGGACCACCTGGCCGTCGGTGAACGACAGGCGGATCGGGGTGTTGCGCTCCGCGACGAGGGCCACGCGGCGGGCGGCGTCGATGAGGGCCTGGGTCGGCACGACGGCGTGGATCGGCTTGGTGTCCGGGAACAGGCGTCGCACCGGCGGGTAGTCGCCGTCCACGAGCTGCGACGTCGTGTGGCGGCCGCCCGCCTCGAAGCCGATGAGGTCGAGGCCGTTGCCGGTGGACAGGCCGACGTTCACCAGCCCGCCGCCGCTGCCGAGCGACTTGGCGACGTCGGTGAGCGTGCGGGCCTTGACGAGCGCGACGGCGGAGAAGCCCGGCGTCGTCGGCGTCCACGTCAGCTCGCGCAGGGCGAGGCGGTAGCGGTCGGTGGCCAGCAGCGTGATGCGCTCGCCCTCGATCTCCATGCGCACGCCCGTGAGCAGGGGGAGCGTCTCGTCGCGGCTGGCGGCGACGCTCACCTGGGCGACGGCGTGCGTGAGCGCGTCGCCGCCGACGGTGCCGGTGAGCTCCGGCATCTGCGGCAGGGTCGGGTAGTCCTCGACGGGCATGGTCAGGAGCGTGAAGCGGGAGGCTCCGCAGGTGACGACGACCTTGGTGCCCTCGAGCGTCACGTCGACGGGCTTGTGCGGCAGCGCGCGGGAGATCTCGGCGAGGAGGCGGCCGGAGACCAGGACCGTGCCGGGCTCGGCGACCTCGGCCGGGATCTCCGAGCGCGCGGAGACCTCGTAGTCGAAGCTCGACAGCCCGATGACACCCGAGGCGTCCGCCTCGATCCGGACGCCCGCGAGCACCGGCGCCGGCGGGCGCGTGGGGAGCGTGCGCGCGGTCCAGGTGACGGCATCGGCCAGGACGTCACGCTCAACCCGGAACTTCATCCCACTCCTCGTGTGTCTGCGACGCCGCACGGCGTCGCGAACTCTGGTCCGACGCAAACCCTACGCGACCGGGACCCGCCCGGGCACGCGCGGTCGGTGGCGGTGCAGGGCGGGGCCCACGGGGACCGGTGCGGCGAGCGGGGTGCGGGACGACCGGGGCGCGCCGTCGACGAGGTCACGGGTGCGGTGCCGTGCTCGCCCTCCGGGCTGCCGGCCCCTCCGGGCTGTGGTTCGGTCGTGGCCACGGGCTGTCGTCCCGGCCGGCGCACGGGACGGGGCCTCGGCCCGATGAAGGCTCGGTGGATTCCTTCCTGAGAGATCTGTCGTCGTTGTCATCGGTGTTGTGGAACATGTGGGAATCGCATGTTTCCGCAGGTCAGAGGCTCTTTCTGCGTGTGGACGCGCTGGGGCCGCGCCTGTGCACGAGCAGGGGAGCCCTGTGGACACCGCTGCTCGTACCCACAGGTGTCCACCGGTACCCCTGCCGCGATCCACAGCATCTCGCGGGGCTGTCCACACCTGTCCACAGGGATGTGCACAGGTGTGTACGGACGACCCGGGCACTCATGACCACTTCTCCACAGACTACGTCCACACCTGTGGGGACGCACGGCTGGCGATGGGCGTCTTCGCAGGTCAGAGCGATCCGCCGGTGTGTACAGATCGGTGGAAACGAGCTGTCCACCGGAATGCCCCGGGTGTGCACGGTGCCTGGGGACAACGTCGGCCGGGACAACGGCAGCGGCCCGGATCCGCAGGATCGCGCGGCTCGACGCCGTCCGCCGCCTGTGCGTGCTGGGGACGATCCTGTGGACAGCGGTGTGGACCGGCGCCCGGTACCGGGCTCCGCGCCGGTGCGCGTGGCTGTGGACGGGCGAGCACCGGCCGCGAGGTCGGGCCTGTCTGGGCTCGGCTCTCGTACGCGGGGCTGAGACGACGCGACGGCGGCCGCGCACGGGCGCGACCGCCGTCGGACGGCGAGGGCGGGACGGCTCAGCGGCTGCCGCGCGTCTGCTGGCGGATGCGGCTGGTCAGCTCCTGCACCTGGTTGTAGGTGGAGCGCCGCTCGGCCATCTGGCCGGCGATCTTCTTGTTCGCGTGCATCACCGTGGTGTGGTCGCGGCCGCCGAACTGCTGGCCGATCTTCGGCAGCGACAGGTCGGTCAGCTCACGGCACAGGTACATCGCGATCTGGCGGGCGGTGACCAGCACGCGCGAGCGCGACGTGCCGCACAGGTCGTCGATCGTCAGGCCGAAGTACGCCGCGGTCTGCGCGATCACCATCGCGGGGGTGACCTCGGTCGTGTCGTCGTCGGTGATGAGGTCGCGCAGCACGATCTCGGCGAGCGGCAGGTCCACCTGCTGGCGGTTGAGGTTCGCGAACGCCGTGACGCGGATCAGCGCACCCTCGAGCTCGCGGATGTTGGTGGAGATGCGCGAGCCGATGTAGCTGAGCACCTCCGCAGGCACGTCGAGGCGCTCGCTCGCCGCCTTCTTGCGCAGGATCGCGATGCGGGTCTCGAGGTCCGGCGGCTGCACGTCGGTGATGAGGCCCCACTCGAAGCGGGAGCGCAGCCGGTCCTCGAACCCGTTGAGCTGCTTCGGCGGGACGTCGGAGGTGATGACGACCTGCTTGTTGGCGTTGTGCAGGGCGTTGAACGTGTGGAAGAACTCCTCCATCGTCTGTTCCTTGCCCTGCAGGAACTGGATGTCGTCGATGAGGAGCACGTCGACGTCGCGGTAGCGGCGCTGGAACGCGCCGGCCTTGCCCTCGCCGATGCTGTTGATGAAGTCGTTCGTGAACTCCTCGGAGTTCACGTAGCGCACCCGCACGTGGGGGTACAGGTTGTGCGCGTAGTGCCCGATGGCGTGCAGCAGGTGCGTCTTGCCGAGGCCCGAGTCGCCGTAGATGAACAGCGGGTTGTAGGCCTTGGCCGGCGCCTCGGCCACCGCGACGGCGGCGGCGTGGGCGAACCGGTTGGACGAGCCGATGACGAACGTCTCGAAGATGTACTTCGGGTTGAGGCGCGTCGGCTCGGCCGCCGGCCGCGGTGCGGGCGCCGGGATCGTCGGGGCGACGTCGGGCTCCGGGTCCTCCTCCGGCTCGACGTAGTCCTGCGCGGGACCGGTGAGGTTGTCGCTGCTCAGCTCGGGGTCGACGGTGATCCCGAAGCGCATCTCCCGGCCGAGCACCGAGGACATCGCGGAGATGAGCTGGTCGCGCACGCTCGTCTCCAGGTACGTGCGCGTCTGCTCGTGGGGGACGGCGATGAACGCGGTGCCGTCGACGATGGCCATCGGCTTGGCGAGGCGGACGAACGCGAGCTGCCGGGGCGTGATGTCGGAGCGCTGCTCGAGCGTCTCGACGACCTGTGCCCAGACCCTGGTGATGTCCTCGTCCGGCACGGCTGGCGCTCCTTGATCCTGGTCGACGTATCGGTGGCCCTCGCGCGCACCGGAGGGCGTGTTCAGAGCACAGGGAGTCTGTCACGCCGCGGCGTCGTCCACATAGTTCTCCACACCCTGTGGAGCCAGGGATGCCCGCGCTGCGGGAGCGCGGCGTCCTCGACCGAGGGCGGGGGAGCACGCACGACACGCCGGTCACGGGACCGGCACGGCGGGTGGGGGCGTGCCATCGTAGGCAGACTGTGCTGGGTTTGACCCAAGCCCGCCGGATCGCGTAACGTCGGACAGCCGTTCCAGGTACTTTCGCGCGCCCACAGACGAGATCCCTCAGTCGAGAATCGTCCAGGCCGCAGGCCTGGTCACGGTAGGCCGGACACCGCGGGCTCCCCGCCCGCGACCCGTCCTGCAACAGGACCTGCACCGTCGACGTTCGTCGGCGCGGCAACGCCCCCGACGTTTCTTGGAGCACCTCGTGAGCAAGCGGACCTTCCAGCCGAACAACCGCCGTCGCGCGAAGACCCACGGCTTCCGGCTGCGCATGCGCACCCGCGCCGGCCGCGCCATCCTGGCCGCCCGCCGCCGCAAGGGTCGCGCCGAGCTCTCTGCCTGACGCGTGCTGCCTGCGGCGCACCGTCTCCGTCGTCCTGTCGACTTCGGACGGACGGTGCGCCGTGGCGCGCGTGCCGGGCGCACGACCGTGGTGGTCCACCTCCTCGTCGACGACGAGGGGGTCGAGACCCCGCAGGTCGGTTTCGTCGTATCCAAGGCCGTGGGGAATGCCGTGCAGCGCAACCTGGTGAAGCGCCGGCTGCGAGCGGTCGTCCGCTCGCTCCTGACCGACTCCCCCGACGGCCTGCCCCCGCGCGCCCGCGCCGTCGTGCGGGCGCTGCCGGCGTCGTCGACGGCGACGTACGCCCAGCTGTCCCAGGACGTGAGCGGCGCGCTCGCCAAGGCGACCCGCCGCGCCGTGCCCGCCGAGCCGAGGCCGGCGTGAGCGCCGCGTCCGCGGAGGCCCGCGCCCGTCGGGGCGCTCCTCGCTCGATCCCGCGCCCCGTGCGGGTGTCGCGACAGGCGCTGCACGACCTGCCCGCCACCGTGCTGGTCGGCATGATCCGCGTCTACCAGGTCGTCATCTCGCCCATGACGGGGCCGACCTGCAAGTACTACCCGTCCTGCTCCCACTACGCCGTGACGGCGATCCGCACCCACGGTGCGCTGCGGGGGACAGGGCTGGCGCTGTGGCGCATCCTCCGATGCAACCCGTGGAGCCTCGGCGGCGTCGACGACGTGCCGCCCGCCAGGCCGCGCAAGGACCGCTCGTCGGAGCGGGTCGCGGCCGGCCACGACGCACCGGACGCGCAGGACCACGCGCACCAGCACTGATCTTCGCCCGGACCCCGGGCACCTCGCAGACTTTCACAGCTAGGAGAACAACCGCATGGACGGCGGGATCTTCGCACTGCTCTACCCCATCGAGTGGGTGGTGGCCTGGATCATGACCGGGTCCCACGCGCTCTTCACCGCGCTCGGGCTCCCCGAGGGCCCGGGCATCGCCTGGGTCCTGTCGATCGTGGCCCTCGTGATCGTGATCCGCATCGTGCTGATCCCGCTCTTCTTCAAGCAGATCCGTGCCTCGCGCGGCATGCAGATGATGCAGCCGGAGATGCAGGCGATCCAGAAGAAGTACAAGGGCAAGACGGACCCGGCGTCCCGCGAGGCGATGACCCGCGAGACGATGGAGCTCTACAAGAAGCACGGCACGAACCCGTTCGCGTCCTGCCTGCCGATCCTGCTGCAGTCGCCGATCTTCTTCGCCCTGTTCCGGGTGCTCAACAACCTCAAGTCGATCTCCGAGGGCAACCACGACGCCATCGGCCCGATCAACCAGCACGTCGCCGCCGACATCGAGAGCTCGACCCTGTTCGGTGCGCAGCTCTCCGACGTCTTCATGACGACCGACTCGCTGACGTCGCGCATCGTCGTCGTCGTCCTCATCCTCGCGATGTGCGCCACCACGTTCTTCACGCAGCGCCAGCTCACCATGAAGAACATGCCGAAGGCGGCCCTCGAGGGCCCCATGGCCAGCACGCAGAAGATGATGCTCTACCTGCTGCCGCTGGTCTTCGCGATCTCGGGCGTGAACTTCCCGGTGGGTGTGCTCATCTACTGGACCGTGACGAACCTCTGGTCGATGGGCCAGCAGTTCTACACCATCAAGCGCATGCCGGCACCGGGCTCGGAGGCGGAGCGCCTGCTCAACGAGAAGCGCGCCCGCAAGGCGGCGGCCAAGGGCCTCGTGATCGACGCTCCGGAGGCGACCGAGGTCGTCGAGCCGCGCGGCCAGCGCGTGCAGCCGCAGCGCAAGAACCGCAGGAAGAAGGGTTGAGCCGATGAGCACCCACACCCCTGAGGGCGTCGACCAGAGCGTCGACGAGGGCGTCGACCAGGGTGTCGACCAGGTCGACCGCACCGCGCAGCTCGAGGAAGAGGGCGAGATCGCGGCCGACTACCTCGAGGAGCTCCTCGACATCGCGGACCTGGACGGCGACATCGACATCGACGTCCAGCACGGCCGCGCGGCTGTGGAGATCGTGGCCGACGAGCCAGGGACCCTCGAGCACCTGGTGGGCGCCGACGGCGAGGTGCTCGACGCGCTGCAGGACCTCACGCGCCTGGCCGTCCAGGCCCGCACGGGGGAGCGCAGCCGGCTCATGCTCGACGTCGCCGGATACCGGGCGCGGCGCCGCGCGGAGCTCACGACGCTCGCCGAGGAAGCGGTCGCGACCGTCCGGTCGACCGGCGCCGAGGTGGAGCTCGAGCCGCTCAACGCCTTCGAGCGCAAGGTGGTCCACGACGTCGTCGCCGCCGCGGGGCTGGTGAGCGACTCGCGCGGCGAGGAGCCGCAGCGCTACGTCGTGGTGCAGCCCGCGCCGAAGGCGTGAGCGGCTCGCCGAGCCGACGGCGGTCGCGCCGGCGGGGCTGACGGTGCCGGCAGTCGGCTGTGACGGAACGCGGCCCGTGACCTCGGCGAGGTCGCGGGCCGCGGTGCGCGGCGCTCCGACCCTCGGTGCTCCGCATCGCGGGCCGTGGGAGAGTGCCTGCGGGCGTGCGGCCTCGGGTCGCTCGCGTGGATGAGGACGACCGGAGGAGTGAAGGTGACGCAGGAGCCGGCCCAGGAGGGTCACGAGGCGCCGGGGACGGGCGCGCGCGACGCGGAGCTCGGGGCCAGCGCGGCCGTGCGCGCATACCTCGGCGCGGCGTACGACAAGGTCGCCGGCTTCGCTGACCTCCTTCGCGAGCAGGGCGAGCTCCGCGGCCTGATCGGCCCCCGCGAGGTCGACCGGCTCTGGGAGCGGCACATCCTCAACTCCGCCGCCGTGGTGCCCTTCCTGCCGCAGCAGGGCCTCGTGGCCGACGTCGGGTCCGGTGCCGGGCTGCCGGGCGTGGTCGTCGCCATGATGCTGCCGTCGGTCGAGGTCTACCTCGTCGAGCCGATGGAGCGCCGTACGACGTGGCTGCAGGAGGTCGTCGACCGGTTCGAGCTGGCGAACGTGCAGGTCAAGCGCGGCCGGGCCGAGGAGTACCACGACGCGTTCGAGGCGGACGCGGTGACGTCTCGCGCCGTGGCCAACCTGGCCAAGCTGGCCCGCATGAGCATGCCGCTGGTGCGCCGCGGAGGCGAGATGGTCGTCCTCAAGGGGCGCAACGTGGCCCAGGAGGTCCCGGCCGCGCGCAAGGTGCTCCGCGGGTTCAAGGCTGGCGAGCCGGAGATCCTCGAGGGGACCACGGTGGAGCGCGTGGAGTCGACGACGATCCTGCGGGTGCGCCGGGGCTGAAGGTCGCTCCTCGCCGAGGCTCGCCACAGTCGGCGCTTGGCACAGTCGGCCGGGGTCGGGCGCGGAGACGTCCGCGGAGGCCGTGCGCCCCGCGGCGTATGCGCCCTGCCGTAGGGCGGCGCGCTGCCGTAGGGCAGCGCGCTGTTGGGGCTGCGCTGTTGGGGCCGCGCTGTTGGGGCCGTGCGGTTGGGGCCGTGCGGTTGGGGCCGTGCGGTTGGGGCCGCGCTGCCGGGGCTGTTCCACGTGAAACGCGCGGCGCCGCTCGGGTCGGGGTCGCCTCGGGGTCAGGCTTCGCCGCGCCCCCCGCGTCGCTCGGGCGCCCAGGACTTCCCAGATGCACGAGGACACCGGGAGAGCTCGACCGGGGCGGTGCGATCCAGCCGCTCCGTAGGGCGCTGCCGAGGCCGAGCGGGGGCCGCGTGCCTCGCTCTGGGCCTCGATTCGTCCGGTGCGACGGTCGTCTGTCACCGCGGGCGGACGTCGGTCGCCACGGCATTCTGGCCGCGCGGTTCCACGTGAAACGCTGCCGATCGCCACGCCGTGTGCGCTAGCCGTGGTGACCGAGGAGACGCATCTCGTCCGGAGGGTAGGTGGCGGGCTCGCGTCGACGGCGGGGCGGGCGGCGGCCGGGCGGCCCGCGCTGCGACCCGGGTGCGCTCGCTCCGGGCGGCGCCCCTTCCGACGGTGACCCGGTGCTGGGCTCCGCGCCGCGAGCCGGCGGCTGGCGGGGACTCGATCGCCGATCGCCCGGTCCGGCGCCGGCGGCGCGCCCCGCGGTCGCCGTCGGCGGTCAGCGCCGCGGGCTCACATCAGGGTGGGCACGCCGTTCCACGTGAAACCGCGTCCGCCGGCCGACGCGCCACAGGCAGCACGCGCGGAGCGGCCGGGCAGCACGCGCGCCTGGCCCCGGGGCGGCCGCAGGCGCTACGCCGACCCCGCTCCGTCGCGGCGCTGGCCCATTCCCGTCGCCTGCTCGCAGTCGCGCCGGAGAGGACGAGCACCGGAACCGTGGCCGCTCGACCCGACGGCGAAGGGGGCCAGCGCCGTCCCTACGGCGCCGGCAGGCGTGCCGGCCGCCTCCTCAACGCCGCGGCGTGACGCTGGCAACCTGTGGACGACCGGTGTGGTCGTCACTTGCCTGCCGCAGCACACCGTAGGCTGTGCGGGGTGGTCGCGGCAGACCGCGAGGCCGGCCCGCTGACGTGGGCCGACGCGCCGCCCGACCGCGACGGACGCAGGGCGAGGAGAGGGTCGTGAGCATGGGAACGGACGAGCGCAGGTGGCCGTGGGACCGTGTGACCGCGCCGCCCGCTGAGCCGACGCCCGTGCGGGGCGAGGTGACCCTCACCGACGCGGGCGATGACGAGCGCGTCGCCCTGATGGAGAGCCTTCCCCAGGTCGACGACGACACTCCGCTCGCGGCACAGCTGGCGATCGACGCGCGACGCCGGATCGACCTGCACGGCCGCCGCTTCCCGCGCCCTGCCACAACCCGGGTGATCACCGTGGCGAACCAGAAGGGTGGCGTGGGGAAGACCACGACGACGGTGAACCTGGCCGCGGGCCTCGCCCAGGCCGGCCTCAACGTGCTCGTGCTCGACAACGACCCGCAGGGCAACGCCTCCACGGCGCTCGGCTTCGAGCACCGCGCCGGCACGCAGTCGATCTACGAGGTGCTGATCGAGGACGCGCCGATCTCCAGCGCCGTCCAGGCGTGCCCCGACATCCCGCGCCTCTACGGCGTGCCGGCGACGATCGACCTCTCGGGGGCCGAGGTCGAGCTGGTGTCGCTCGTTTCACGTGAAACTCGCCTGCGCCGCGCGCTCGACACGTACCTCGAGGAGCGCGCCGCGAAGGGGGAGGAGCCGATCGACTACGTCTTCGTCGACTGCCCCCCGAGCCTCGGCCTCCTCACGCTGAACGCGTTCGTCGTCGCACGCGAGGTCCTGATCCCGATCCAGTGCGAGTACTACGCGCTCGAGGGGCTCAGCCAGCTGCTCAAGACGATCGACCTCATCAAGGCGCACCTCAATCCCGGGCTCTCGGTGTCCACGATCCTCCTGACGATGTACGACGGCCGGACCAACCTGGCCCAGCAGGTGGCCTCGGAGGTCCGCGAGCACTTCCCGGAGCAGACGCTGCGCACGACGGTCCCGCGGTCGGTGCGCATCTCGGAGGCGCCGAGCCACGGCCAGTCGGTGATGACCTACGACCCGTCCTCGACGGGCGCGCTCGCCTACCTCGAGGCGGCACGTGAGCTCGCCGAGCGTGCCGTGCAGCACGCCGACCAGGCGCGCCGGGCATGATGCGGGGGGAGTCGGGCGCGCGGACGCGCCGGGATGGTTCGGCCTCGGTCACGGGGGACGTGCGGCAGATCGGAAGGGCGACGATGAACACCGTAAAGTGCACCTCGGAGCGTTCGGCATGAGCGCGCCCAAGCGGCGTGGCCTCGGGCGTGGGCTCGGCGCGCTGATCCCCTCCGCGCCGGAGGGGGAGCGGCCGGTCGACGTCTTCTTCCCAGCGGCCGACCGGTCGACGCCCGCGGCCGCGGACGACGACGCCTCGACCGACTCGCCGTCGAGCGTCGGCGGCGGTGGCGGTCGCTCGACGTCGTGGGACGCGGCGATGGCCAGCGGCCGGCTCGCGATCCGGGCGACCGGCAGTCGTCGCGCGCGCAGCGGGGCGTCGCACGACAGCGCGGCCGACGACGCCTCGGTCGGGGTCCTCGACGATGCGCCCGCCGCAGGACCGGAGTCGATCGCCGCCCTCACAGGTCTCGACGGTGACGGGAGCAGCGTCGTGGTCGCGTCCGTCCCGGCGCCCGAGGCCGACGTGCCGGCAGCCGATGCCAGTGCCGAGGACGCAGCGGTGGCGGCCGGTGACGCCCCCACGTCAGACGACGCGGGGGAGGGCGACGACGATCTCGTCCCTGTCCCGGGCGCTACCTACGCCGAGATCCCCGTCGGGGCGATCCGGCCGAACACCCGCCAGCCCCGCACGGTGTTCGACGAGACGGACCTCGAGGAGCTCGTCGCCTCTATCAAGGAGATCGGCGTCCTGCAGCCGATCGTCGTGCGTCCCGACCGCGGCGAGGCCGGCGGCTACGAGCTGATCATGGGCGAGCGGCGGTGGCGGGCGACGCAGGAGGCCGGGCTCGAGACGATCCCGGCGATCGTCCGTGACACCGACGACTCCGACATGCTGCGCGACGCGCTGCTCGAGAACTTGCACCGCGCCCAGCTCAACCCGCTGGAGGAGGCCGCGGCGTACCGACAGCTGCTGGACGACTTCGCCTGCACGCACGAGGAGCTCGCCGCCCGGATTGCGCGCAGCCGTCCGCAGATCTCGAACACGCTGCGGCTGCTCAAGCTGCCGCCGCTGGTGCAGCGTCGTGTCGCCGCCGGGGTGCTCTCGGCCGGCCACGCCCGCGCCCTGCTCGGCCTGACGGACGGCGCCGAGATCGAGCGCCTCGCCCAGCGCATCGTCTCGGAGGGGCTGTCGGTCCGCGCGACGGAGGAGATCGTCGCGCTCATGGCCGCAGGTGGCGCCGAGAAGAAGCGCCGCGCGCCGCGCGCCGGGCAGCGCAGCGAGGCGATCGACGAGCTGGCGACGCGCCTTTCCGACCGGTTCGAGACGCGCGTCAAGGTCCAGGTCGGCAAGGCGAAGGGCCGGCTGACCGTCGAGTTCGCGTCGGTCGAGGACCTCAACCGCATCCTCGCGGTGATGGTCCCGGACGACCCGGGCTTGCTCAAGGGCTGAATCCACCGACCTGAGGGGCGCCGTTCCACGTGGAACGGCGCCCCTCGTGCGTGACCGCTCGACGGGCACCCCGGTGCGTCCCGGGCGCAGCGGGCGCCGTGGGCATCCGTCGCGGCGCGGCGCGAGGCGGCACGTGTCGCAGGGACCACGGGGGAGTGGCCCGGTCGGGCAAACCTGTCGTGACGGGCCCCGGCTTCAGGTCGGCGAGCGTGTCGCGTGGCCGACGAAGAGCCTGCGGTCTCTTGAGCCACGGGAGGGAGTCGCCGTCGCCGTCCGCCTGGGCCCGTGCTGGAGCGCTCCTGACGGGCTGTCGCCGGCGGCGGTGCGGATGCCGACGGGTACTGATGCCGGCGGACGTACTGATGCCGGCGGACGTACTGCGGGGCGGAGCTGAACCGGGGGAGCGCGTTGCCTGCAAGTGCGGGCTGGCGAGGATCGCCGGGGGCGGTCGCTGGCGGCCGGCACGTGTCCGCGCGACGCCGCACCGGCGCAGCCCCCCGCGTCGGCGTTCCACGTGAAACGGGGCACGCTGTCCGACGGTGACACGACCACCGCGGATCGGCACGGACACCACTGCGGACCAGGGGGGAGCGTCGGTCGCCGAGGCCGCGAGAATCCCGAAGCCCCGCGCCCCCGCGCCCCGCGCCCCGCGCCGAGGTCGCCGGCGCACCCGGCACCCCGCGCCCGCCAGGAGGGTGACTCCCAGCGCGACGCGGCGCCGCGATGCGGGCGTGCTAAGACCCGCGCAGGGACCCGAGCAGGGGAACCCGGGAGATCCGCCCCCACCCGCTACCAGGGCAGCTGCCACCCGCTGCCGCGGCCCGCGGGCGCCACGCACGGGAGCCAGTCCGGCGGGACGCAGCCCGCCCCTAGGGGGCGGCGCCCTCCAGCGCCCTCCAGCGCCCTCCAGCGCACCGCCCCCGGTGCGCTGCCCTCGCGTGCCGAGGTCGTCCACCCTGCCGGCGTCGGCGCACCCTGAGTTCGCGGGGCTGCCGCCGGTGGAGTCCCTACCGGGCCGCAGCGACCGCCGTCTCCACGACGCGGCGGTAGAGCGCCGGCAGGTCGTGACCCGCCGCGACCGCCGCCTGGGGGAGGAGGGACGTCTCCGTCATGCCGGGCGCGACGTTGACCTCGAGGACCTGGATCGTGCCGTCCGGAGCCAGGATCATGTCGGTCCGCGACAGGTGCCGCAGGCCCAGCGCTCGGTGGGCCGACACGGCCGCCTCGGCGACGGCCGACGCCTGGGACGCGTCGAGGCGCGCCGGCACGAAGTACTCGACCCGGCCAGGGTTGTAGCGCGCGTCGTAGTCGTACGCGCCGTCGATGACGATCTCGACGGCCGGCAGGGCAGCGGGCCCGTCCGGACCGTCGATCACCGACACACCGAGCTCGACGCCGTCGACGGCCCGCTCGACGAGGGCGCTGCCGCCGTACGCGAAGCACTCGACCATGGCGCGCGGGAAGTCCTCACGACGCTCGACGCGCGTGACGCCGAGGGCGGACCCGCCGCGCGTCGGCTTCACCACGAGCGGCATGCCGAAGCGCTCCACCACGGCGTCGAGCACGGCCTGGGCACCGAGGTCCCGGAACAGCGACTGCGGGAGCGTCAGCCACTCCGGCGTGGCCAGCCCGGCGGCGAGGAGGCGCTCCTTCGCGATCGGCTTGTCCCAGGCGATGCGACTCTCGCGCGGTCCGGTGCCGATGTACGGCACGCCGGCGAGCTCGAGGACGTCACGCAGCGACCCGTCCTCGCCGCCGGCGCCGTGCAGGAGGGGCCACACGATCGTCGGCCGGGTGTCGCGCAGGAACGGCAGGAGGTCCGAGTTGACGTCGTGCACCTGGACCTCGACGCCGGCGCTACGCAGCGCGTCGGCCACGCGCCGCCCGGAGCGCAGCGAGACGTCGCGTTCGTGCGAGAGGCCGCCGGCGAGCACGAGCACCGACAGAGGGCGGTCGCCGCTGCCCGTGGTGGGCGAGGGGGCGGACGGGGCGGTGCTGGCGGGCTGCGGGGCGGTCATGTCATCACCTACGGGGACTCGGGGCGGACGGGCGGCGGGACGGCGCGGGGCTCGGACGGGCGACGGACGACCCGCCGGACGAGGCACTGAGCGCTCGGCCCGGCAGGAGTCGTGGTCGGCCGGCAGCACGCGGCGCCGGGCGCTCAGGCCCGGCGCCGCGCGCCGTGGTCAGGCCAGGTCGGGGGAGGGGTACTCGGCGTCGCGCGGGTCGGCGTCGGGGCGCGGGCTCGTGCCGAAGAGCTGGACGAGCTCGGCCTCGGCGTTGACCACGGTGGCCAGGCGCCGCACGCCCTCGCGGATCCGCTCGGGCGTCGGGTAGCAGAACGACAGGCGCATGTGGTCGGCGCCCTGGCCGTCGTAGAAGAACGCCGTGCCCGGCACGTACGCGACGCGCTCGGTGACGGCGCGCGGCAGCATCGACTTGGCGTCGAGGCCCTCGGGCAGCCGCACCCAGACGTAGAACCCGCCGTCGGGCACGTTCCACGATGCCGAGGGGAGGTGCTCGCCGAGCGCGCCGATCATCGCGTCGCGCCGCTCCCGGTACATCTCCCGGTACGCCTTGATCTGGCCCTTCCAGTCGCACGTCTCGAGGTACGTGGTGATGGCCATCTGCGAGGCGTTCGACGGGGAGAGGATGGCCGACTCGCTGGCCAGCACGAGCTTCTCCCGCACCGCGTGCGGCGCGATGACCCAGCCGACCCGGTAGCCGGGGGCGAAGGTCTTGGAGAACGACCCGAGGTAGACCACGCCCTCGGCGTCGAACGAGCGCATCGCCGGCAGCGGCTCGCTGTCGAAGCCGAGCAGGCCGTACGGGTTGTCCTCGACGACCAGCACCCCGTGGCGCCGGCAGATCTCGAGCACCTGGTGCCGGCGCTCCAGGGAGAGCGTGACGCCCGCGGGGTTGTGGAAGCTCGGGATCGTGTAGAGGAACTTGACCTTGCGGCCCTCGTCGCGCGCGGCCACGAGCGCGCGCTCCAGCTCCTCGGGGACGAGCCCCTCGGCGTCCATCTCCACGTGCCGCACCTCCGCCTGGTAGGAGCGGAAGACGCCGAGCGCGCCGACGTACGAGGGCGCCTCGGCGAGGACGACGTCGCCGGGGTCGACGAAGATGCGCGTCACGAGGTCGAGGCCCTGCTGCGAACCCGTCGTCACGACGACGTCGTCGGGGTGCGCCGCGATGCCCTCCAGCGCGACGACGTCGAGGATCCGTTCGCGGAGCGTCTCGTCGCCCTGCCCCGAGCCGTACTGCAGGGCAGTCGTGCCGCGCGTGGTGATGAGGCGCTGCATCGCCTCGCCGATCACCTCCAGGGGCAGCCCTTCGATGAACGGCATGCCGCCGGCGAGCGAGACGACCTCCGGGCGGTTCGCCACGGAGAACAGCGCGCGGATCTCCGAGGCGCGCATGCCGTGCGCGCGCTCGGCGTAGGCGCCGAACCAGGGGTCGAGGCGCGTCCCGGCGACGCCGTCGGGGCCGGCCGCCGGGGCGGGCACCGAGGGGGCCGGAGCCGAGGCAGCCCCCGCCGCAGCTGCTGCCGCGCCGGCGGCCGTCGTGCTGTGCTGGTGCGGGCGGGGGGTGCTCTGCGTCATGGACGCCTCCGGCTCTCGGATGATCCCGGTGTCGACACCGGGCCTGGCGGGGACGAGGATCCAGCCCTCGTCGGGGTCATAGCTGATGACCCGGTCTGCGGCGCGCAGCTTGCGCTCGACGTGCTCGAGGTTGCGGCGCTCCTCGCCGGTCAGGGGCCTGCCCTGCGCCCGGCGGTGGTAGGCGAGGATGGCGCGCCGGTAGCCGCTGGTGCGGTGCTCGGGCCGCACCTCCCACGGCACGATCCGGCGCGTCGAGTGCTGCGGCGGCACGTCGGTGTGCCGCTGGCGGAAGGTGGAGATCGCCTGCGGGGAGACGACGATGCCCTCGTGCTCGCGCAGGTGCTCGACGATCGCGCGCGGGCCGAGGCCCTCACGCAGCAGCGTGGTCACGAGCTCGGCTGGCAGCTTGCGGGGCATGCGTGGCACCGTACACGAAACAGATCACTCACAACAGCGACACGCGCAGGGCGAGACGGCCGCGTGAGTGTGCTGTGAGTTCGTCAACCGACCGGGCCCACCGGGCACACCGGGCACACCGGGCACGACGAAGGCCGGCACCCCGGCCGGGCGCGCACCGTGGGGTGCGGTCCGGGACGGGATGCCGGCCTCGGCCAGCAGGCCGCGCGCGGCGGTCGGTCGGCGCCGAGCTGGCGCTCGGTCAGCGCTTGGTCAGCGCTCGGTCAGCGGGCGAGCCGCGGAGCTCAGCCCTCGAGGACGGGCTCGATCTCCGCCAGCAGCGCCTTCTTCGGGCGGGCACCGACGATCGACTTCACGAGCTCGCCGCCCTTGTAGACGTTGAGCGTCGGGATCGACACGATGCCGTAGGCCATCGTCGTGGCCTGGTTCGCGTCGGTGTCGAGCTTGGCGACCTTGAGGCGGCCCGCGTACTCCTCGGCGATCTCCTCGAGGATCGGCGCGACCATGCGGCACGGGCCGCACCAGGTGGCCCAGAAGTCCACGATCACGGGGAGGTCGGACTCCAGGACCTCGGCCTTGAAGGTGTCGTCGGTGACGGCGACGGTGCCGGTGGAGGTGCCGGTCGAGGTGCCGGTGGTGGTGGTCTCGTCGGTCATGGGTGTGCTCCTTCGACAGCGGTGAGGGCGGTCAGCCGACCTGCTCGAGAGCGGCAGGCAGACCGTCAGGGTTCGGGACGGCGGGGGTGCCGGCCATGTCCACCTCGCCGGCGGCGTCGGCCAGGGCCGTCAGGTACGCCTGGGCGTCCAGCGCGGCGGAGCAGCCGGAGCCGGCGGCGGTGATCGCCTGGCGGTAGGTGTGGTCGACGGCGTCGCCGCAGGCGAACACGCCGGGCAGGTTGGTGCGGGTGGAGCGGCCCTCGACGAGGATGTAGCCCTCGTCGTCCAGGTCGACCTGGCCCTTGACGAGGTCGGTGCGCGGCTCGTGGCCGATGGCCACGAACAGGCCGGTGACCGGCATCTCGCGCGTGGCACCGGTGACGGTGTCGCGCACGGTCAGCGACTCGACCTTGTTCTCGCCGGTGATGCCGACGACCTCGCTGTTCCAGGCGAACTCGATCTTCGGGTTGGCCAGGGCCCGCTCGGCCATGATCTTCGACGCGCGCAGCGAGTCGCGGCGGTGCAGCACGGTGACCTTCGACGCGAAGCGCGTGAGGAAGGTCGCCTCCTCCATCGCGGAGTCGCCACCGCCGACGACGGCGATGTTCTGCTCGCGGAAGAAGAACCCGTCGCAGGTGGCGCACCACGACACGCCGCGCCCGGACAGGCGCTTCTCGTCCGGCAGGCCCAGCTCGCGGTAGGCGGAGCCGGTCGCCAGGATCACGGCGCGGGCGCGGTAGGTGTCGCCGCCGCCGGTGACGATCGTCTTGACGTCGCCGGTCAGCTCGACCTGCTCGGCGTCGTCCCACACGACCTGCGCGCCGAACTTCTCGGCCTGCTCGCGCATCTTGTCCATGAGGTCGGGACCCATGACGGCCTCGGGGAAGCCGGGGAAGTTCTCCACCTCGGTGGTGTTCATCAGGGCGCCGCCCGCCGTGACCGAGCCCGCCAGGACGACGGGCGCGAGGCCCGCGCGCGCGGCGTACACCGCGGCGGTGTAGCCGGCGGGGCCGGAGCCGACGATCACGACGTCGTGCACGGTGGTCTCGGTGGCCTGGTCAGTCACGTCTTCTCCTTCGTCTCGGCGCCGGACGTGGTCGCGGGGGTCGCGGTCCGGCACCGCCTGCGTCAACACGGGCGGGCCCGCTGATGTTCCGTGGGTCGGCTCACCGCCCGCGCCGCGGACGGCGGCGCGGGGCGGCGAGGCGGTCACTGGACGAGGATCTCGTCCAGCTCGAGGTAGAACTTGCCCTTCGTCGTCGGCAGCTCGGTGACCCACAGGACGAACGAGTCGCCCTCCACCGGCTCGTCGAACGTCAGCTCGGTGGTCTCGCTGAACGACCCGGAGGCCAGGACGGGCCCCTCGGTCGGCTTGTCGGCGCTGGTCTGCCGGACCTCCACGTGACCGCCCTCGCTGTTGGTCGTGAGGACCAGCTTGGTCACCGGGGCCGCGTCGCGGAGGGTGACGGCGTACCCGACGCCGCTCTTGAGGCCGCCGAACTGGGGGCTCGCGTACCACCGGGTGTACCAGAACGTCGACGGGTCGCCGTCGATCGCGAGGTCCACCGCCTCCGGGTGCTCACCCGTCTCGCCGCCCTCCGGGTCGAGCTGCTCGCCCCCGGCGATGATCGGGCGCACCTCCGGAGTCGGCTCGGGTGACGGCTGATCCTCGCCCGGGGAGGCGTCGGCGGACGGTGCGGCGGGCGCGCTGGCCGACGGCTCGTCGGCCAGCGGCGGCTCGAACGGCGCGATCGT
>NZ_WUWN01000035.1 GCF_009846865.1 Puerhibacterium puerhi | reverse complement strand
TCGAGCCGCTCCACGCGCGCGGCCAGCCCGGCGGCACCGTCGTCGGCGCCGGGCAGCAGCAGCCGCGCGCACAGCAGCTCCAGGTGCAGGCGCGGCGACGTCGCGCCGGTCATCTCGGTCAGCGCGGCGTTCGCCAGGTCGGCGGCGCGGGACAGCTCCGCCAGCCCGAGGCGCTGGGCCTGGGCGTGCATCCGCTCGAGCTGGTCCTCCGGCAGGCCGCGCAGCACGGCGTCGGCGGCGTCCCCGGACACCGCGATGACGATGAGGTCGCGCAGGCGCTCGAGCAGGTCCTCCACGAACCGGCGCGGCTCGTGCCCGGAGGCGACCACGTGGTCGACGACGCGGAAGATCGACCCGCCGTCGCGCGCCGCCAGCGCGTCGACGACGTCGTCCAGCAGCGTCGCGTGCGTGAAGCCGAGCAGGCCCACGGCCAGGTCGTAGTCGACGACACCCTCGGTGGCGCCCGCGATGAGCTGGTCCATCACGGACAGCGAGTCGCGGACGGAGCCGCCACCGGCCCGCGTGACCAGCGGCACGACGCCCCCGCCGAGGGAGATGCCCTCCGCGACGCAGAGCTGCTCGAGGTACGGGCCCAGCACGTCCGGCGGCACGAGCCGGAACGGGTAGTGGTGGGTGCGCGAGCGGATGGTGCCGATGACCTTGTCCGGCTCCGTCGTCGCGAAGACGAAGATCACGTGCGCCGGCGGCTCCTCGACGATCTTCAGCAGGGCGTTGAAGCCCTGCGGCGTGACCATGTGGGCCTCGTCGAGGATGAAGATCTTGTACCGGTCGCGCGCCGGGGCGAAGGTGGCCCGCTCGCGCAGGTCGCGGGCGTCGTCGACGCCGTTGTGGCTGGCCGCGTCGATCTCCACGACGTCGAGCGAGCCGGGGCCGCCGCGGGCGAGCTCGACGCAGGAGGCGCACTCCCCGCACGGGGTGTCGACGGGGTTCTCCGGGGTGTTGCGCGCGCAGTTGAGCGTGCGCGCGAGGATGCGCGCGCTCGTCGTCTTGCCGCAGCCGCGCGGCCCGGAGAAGAGGTAGGCGTGGTTGACGCGGCCGCTGCGCAGCGCCTGCATGAGCGGTCCCGTGACGTGCTCCTGGCCGATCACCTCGGAGAACGTCTCGGGCCGGTAGCGGCGGTACAGCGCGGTGGTCACCCCCGCAACGATAGACGGACCCGCCCACACCGGACGAGGCCGTCCGCGCGACCTGCGGCAGCGCCCGCGCGCGGTGCGCCGACGCCGGCGGGGCGGGCGTGGGGACGGGCGGCGGCGAGACGGGCGGCGGAGGACATGGGCTGCACGCGGCGCCCGGGAGCGGCCGGCGAAGCCCCGGCACGACGAAGGCCCCGGGACACCGTCCCGGGGCCTTCGTGGAGCGCTCGCCGAGCGCCGCGGTCAGCGGGCCGTCAGCGCCGCAGCGCCCGGCGCGCCAGCACGTTGCCGAGCAGCTGGGCGAGCTGCGCGATGACCACGATGATCACCACGACGACGAACGTCACCGCCCAGTCGTACTGCCGGTAGCCGTGCACGATGGCGAAGTCGCCCAGGCCGCCGGCGCCGAGGTAGCCGCCGATGGCCGACATGTCGAGCACGCCGATGAACAGGAACGTGTAGCCCAGCACCAGCGGCGCCAGGGCCTCGGGCACCAGCACGGTGCGCACGATCCGCCACGGCGAGGCGCCCATGGCGCGCGCCGCCTCGATCACGCCCGGGTCGATCGACACGAGGTTCTGCTCGACCAGGCGGGCGAAGACGAACGACGCCATGACGCACATCGCGAACGTGAAGGCCTCGATGCCGATGACGCTGCCCACCGCGAGCCGCGTCAGCGGGCCCAGCGCCACCAGGAAGATGATGAACGGGATCGGCCGGATGATGTTGATCAGCACGTTGAGGACCGAGAACACGACCCGGTTCGCCAGCAGGTTGCCCGGCCGGGTGAGGTACAGGCCCAGGCCGATGAGCAGGCCGAAGAACCCGCCCACGACGAGAGTGATGAGCACCATGTAGGCGGTCTGGCCGGCGGCCTGCCACAGCAGGGGGCCGAGGGTGTCCCAGTTCATCGGTCGCCGTCCTCCTCGATCATGCCGGTCGGGCCGCCGGCCGGGCCACCACCGCTGGCGAACGTGCCGTAGTCGGCGACGCCGACGACGCGCGCCCCGCGCCGCGGCGCGCCGGCCGTGTCCTCCTCGGCGCCGACGGGTCCGCCGCGGCGGACCACCGACGGGTCCTCGAGCGGCCGCGCCGCGGTGCCCAGGTCGACGACGTCGGTCACGCCGCGCAGCGCCGCCACCGCGCCGTCGACGGCGGCGGCGTCGCCCACCAGCTCCAGCGTCAGCGACCCGTACGGCCGCTCGGCGACCTCCGTGATGCCGCCGAACACGACGGTGCCGTCCACGCCGCGCTCGCGCAGCACGCGCGTGATGACGGCGGACGAGCCGGCCACCTCGTCGACGCCCACGGTGACGATGCGCCCGGAGTGCCGCGCGCGCAGGCGCTCCAGCACCTCGGCGGACGGGCGGTCCTTGAGCGCGGTGGCCACGAACCGCCGGGTGACCGGCTGCTTCGGGCGGCTGAACACCTGGTAGGCGTCGCCCAGCTCGACGACCTTGCCGTGCTCCATGACGGCGACCCGGTCGCAGATCGAGCGGACCACGTCCATCTCGTGGGTGATGACCACGACGGTGATGCCGAGCTCGCGGTTGACCCGGCGCAGCAGGGCCAGCACGTCCTGCGTCGTCTCGGGGTCCAGGGCGCTCGTGGCCTCGTCGGCCAGCAGGATCCGCGGGCTGGTGGCCAGCGCGCGGGCGATGCCCACCCGCTGCTTCTGCCCGCCGGACAGCTGCGCGGGGTGCACGTCGGCCTTGTCGCCGATGCCCACGAAGTCGAGCAGCTCCGCCACGCGGGCCCGGCGCTTCTCGCGCGGCCAGCCCGCGACCTCGAGCGGGTAGGCGACGTTGCCGGCGACCGTGCGCGCGGACAGCAGGTTGAACTGCTGGAAGATCATGCCGATCCCGGCGCGCACGCCGCGCAGCCGCGCCTCGCTCAGCCCGGTCAGGTCCGTGCCGTCGACGACGACGGAGCCGCCCGTCGTCGTCTCCAGCGCGTTGATCAGCCGCACCAGCGTGGACTTCCCGGCGCCGGAGTAGCCGATGACGCCGAAGATCTCCCCCGCACGGACGTCGAGCGTGACGCCGTCGACGGCGCGCACCTCGGGCCGCCGGCCGCGTGCGGGGAACACCTTGCTGGCGTCGCGGAAGCTGATGATGGGCCCTGTCGTAGGCGCGGCGGTGGCGCTCACGGTCCTCCTTCTGGCACCGGACGTGCTCCGGGCACCGGACGTGTCAGAACCTCAGTGGGGATGCGCCCACTGAGGTTCTGACAAGTGTGGTCGGTCAGCCCTGCGCCTGCAGGTCCTTCTCGATGCCGTCGAGGATGCCCTGGAGCTCCTCGGCGCTGTTGTCCTTGATCACGCCGGTGTTGCCCGACGCCTCCAGCACGCCCTCCTCGACCTCAGGGGTGTGGTAGATGTCGATGAGCTTGGCGTACGTCTCGTTGTCCTTGTCCTCGGCCCGGGAGACCCACACGTTGATGTAGGGCTCGGCGGCCTCGGAGTCGGGGTCGTCGGCGAAGATGGCGTCCTCGGCCGTGAGGCCGGCGTCGCCGACGAAGTCGTTGTTGATGATGGAGGCGTCGACGTCCTGCAGGGCGATCGCCGTCTGGGCGGCGTCGACGGGCGTGACCGTCACCTTGGACTGGTCGGCGAGGATGTCGGCCGGCGTCGAGAACGCGCTGCCGCCGTCCTTGAGCTTGAGCAGCCCGGCCTCCTGCAGCACGAGCAGCGCACGGGCCTGGTTCGTCTCGTCGTTGGGGATGGCGACCTGACCGCCGTCCGGGATCTCGTCGACGCTCTTGTGCTTCGTCGAGTACAGGCTCAGCGGGTAGACGGCGGTGGCGCCGATCGGCGTCAGGTCGCTGCCGGAGTTGACGTTGTAGCCGGCGAGGAACTGCAGGTGCTGGAACTGGTTGAGGTCCAGGTCGCCGTCGGACAGGCCCTGGTTCGGCAGCTGGTAGTCGGAGAAGTTGACGATCTCCACCTCGATGCCCTCGTCGTGGGCGGCCTGCTTGAACGTGTCCCAGTACTTCTCGCCCGAGGACACGACGCCGATGCGGATCGGGTCGTCCGACGTGCCGGCGGCGGGCTCGGCGCTGTCGTCGCTCGCGCAGGCGGACAGGGCGAGCGTCGTCGCGGCGACGGCCGCCAGCGCGCGGGCGGCGATGGAGAGGCTGCGGGCCATGGTGGTGGTTCCTTCCGGTGGCGGACGACGGCGGTGGGCCGCGCCCGGGACACGACGGCCGCGTGGTCGCGGCCGTGAGCGGGTGGGCGGTGCGGAGCGGGAGGCGCGTGGTGACGCGTCGGGTGCCGGGCGCGGGCTGCGGAGCTCGCGCTGGCCGGCGGGTCGGACGACTCAGCGGCCGACGCGCATTCGGCAGGTGGTGGCCGCACGGCAGCACATGACCCGGCGCAGCGTGGTGCGCGAGGTCAGCGTGACGGAGGTGGTGGTGCGGGCCATGGCCCCATCATGGGCGGCAGTCGCGGGCGGGGGCCAACCGGCGGCCCAGAAATCCCGAGATCCGGGACGCTCGTGGTCCACTGGATGAGAAACCGCAGGTCAGAGCCGGTGAGGCCGTCCGCGTGCCGGACGGCGCGGGCCACCACCCCGGGGCAATGAGAGGACCCCTCGCGCACCCGCCAGAGCGCACCTACCCTTGCTGCCTTCCGGCCCTGGGGGAGTTCGGCACGATGACGCCGCACGAGGGGTCTGCCCCCAGCCTAGCCGAGGAGGGGCGCGACCCGGAAACCGGGGCCGCGCGGGCCTGAGGACGACGACGGTCTCGAGGACGACGACGGGCCCGCACCGTGCGGTGCGGGCCCGTCGGGGGCGGAGGATGGGGGATTCGAACCCCCGAGGGCGTGAACCCAACACGCTTTCCAAGCGTGCGCCATAGGCCGCTAGGCGAATCCTCCTGGTGCACGACCGATGCTCGAGGCGCGGCCAGCCCCAGAAGGATAACGGACGCCCACGGGTGGGCGTGAATCGGCCGGCGAGCGGCCGGCGGAGAGGGTCGCGAGCAGGCCGCCCCATGGCACGCGTGTGGGGGACCTGTGACGACGTCGTGACCGTCGCGACGTCGGCGCCCCGGCAGCCGGGGAGGGCGCCCCTACGATGGGCCGCATGATCTTCAAGGCCGTGGGGGACGGCCGCCCCTACCCCGACCACGGGCGCGTGACCGCCAAGGACTGGGCGGACGTGCCCCCGCGGCAGGTCCGTCTCGACGAGCTCGTGACGACGAAGCGCACGCTCGACCTGGACCGCCTGCTGGCCGAGGACTCGACCTTCTTCGGGGACCTGTTCGCCCACGTCATCGAGTACCAGGGGGTCCTCTACCTCGAGGACGGGCTGCACCGCGCGGTGCGTGCCGCGCTCCAGCAGCGCCCCGTCCTGCACGCCCGTGTGCTCACCGTCCGGTGAGCCGCTGAGGTGGCGACGACCGTGCGTGCACGCGTGACCGAGCCGACCCGCCCAGGCGCCGTCGGGGCCCTCCGCGATCGGCGTTTCTCCGGTAGGTTCGCCGGGTGACCACCCCCGTCCAGGACCCCGCGCGCGTCGCCCGGCGTCGGCGCGAGCACGAGCGCCAGGCCGTCGTCTTCGGGGTGCTCGTGGCGTTCATCATCGTCGTCGCGCTCGGCGCCCTCGCGATCTACACCGGGGCACTCACGGCGCCGTTCGCGCGCCCGTTCACCTCCGACGACCAGGCGACGACGACGGAGCCCGCGCCGTGCCTGCCCGCGGTGGAGGACCAGCCCGACGGCGCGCTGCCGCTGCCGTACGACCAGGTCAAGGTGCGCATCATCAACGCCTCCGGGATGTCCGGCCTGGCCGGGGCCAACCAGAAGGTGCTCGCGCCGCGCGGCTTCGACGTGCTCGGCACCGGCAACTACGACTCCACGTACGACGCGGGCCTGGACTCCGGCTCGACCCTCCCGGCCAACGAGCTGCGGTTCGGCCCGCAGGGCGTGGTGGCCGCCTACACGCTCGCGGCCCAGTTCCCCGACATGACGCTGGTGCTCGACGCCCGCGAGGACGACACCGTGGACCTGCTCGTGGGCGAGGAGTACGAGCGGCCGCTGGACGAGGGCGACGTCCCGCTCGCGGCCGACCAGCCGCTGACGAACGCCGCGGGCTGCGCGCCGGTCGACGAGATCGAGCCCGTGCCCGCGCCGGCGCCGGCGCCGGCACCGGAGCAGTGAGCCGCGCCTGACCCGCGCGCCCACCGCGCCGGCCGGGCCGGGTCCCGACGAGCGGCGATGCCCAGGGCGAGCGGCGATGCCCAGGACGAACGGAGCGCCCCGTGACCGCGATGGTCACGGGGCGCTCCGTCGTCCGCGGGCCGCGGCTCAGCGCGTGATCTCGGTGCCGTTCGGCGCCGAGGCCGGGGTCGCGGCCTCCTGGTTCGCACCGGTCAGGCGCGAGACCACCCGCATGCCGTGGAAGATCAGCAGCGCAGCGGCGGTGCCGAGCGCGATGCCCTCGAAGCGCAGGTCACCGATCACCCAGGTGTAGTTCGCGATGCCGATGATCAGCGGCACGGCGGCCGTGGTGAGGTTCACCGGGTTGGAGAAGTCCACCTTGTTCTGCACCCAGATGCGGGCGCCGAGGATGCCGATCATGCCGTAGAGCATCGTGGCGGCCCCGCCGAGCACGCCCGCCGGGATCGTGGCGATGAGCTCGCCGACCTTCGGCGACAGCGACAGCACGAGGGCGGCGCCGGCGGCCACCCAGTAGGCCGCCGTCGAGTAGACGCGGGTGGCGGCCATGACGCCGATGTTCTCGGCGTAGGTGGTGGTGCCCGAGCCGCCGCCCAGGCCGGCGAGCGTGGTGGCGGCGCCGTCGGCCAGCAGCGCGCGGCCGGTGAGCCGGTCGTAGTTGCGGCCGGTCATCGCGGCCACGGACTTCACGTGGCCGACGTTCTCGGCGATGAGCACGAGCACCACGGGCAGGAACAGGCCCAGCACCGCGGGGTCGAAGGACGGCGCGTGGAACGTGGGCAGGCCGAGCCAGTCCGCCTGGCGGACGGCGGTGAAGTCCACCTGGCCCTGGATCACGGCGGCGACGTAGCCGATCACCACGCCGACCAGGATCGACAGGCGCCCGAGCATGCCCTTGAACAGCACGGACACGAGGATGATCGCGACGAGGGTGATGAGCGCCGTGGCGGGCGCGCCCTTGAAGTTGGTGTACGCGCTCGGGGCCAGGTTGAGGCCGATGAGCGCCACGATGGTGCCGGTGACGATCGGCGGCATCACGGCGTCGATCCAGCCGCCGCCGGTGACGTGCACGATCGCGCCGATCACCGCGAGCAGCAGGCCGCTGGCGAGGATGCCGCCGACGGCGACGCCCAGGTCGCCGTCGGCGCCCTTGGCCGCCGCGATCGGCGCGATGAACGCGAAGCTCGAGCCCAGGTAGCTGGGCAGCTTGTTGCCCGTGATGAGCAGGAACGCCGCGGTGCCGATCGCGGAGAAGAACAGCGTGGTCGACGGCGGGAAGCCGGTCAGCAGCGGCACCAGGAACGTCGCGCCGAACATGGCGACCACGTGCTGCAGTCCGATGCCGATCGTGCGCGGCCAGCTCAGCCGCTCGTCGGGGGCGACGACGGCGCCCGGGGTGAGGGTGCGTCCGTCGCCGTGCAGGGTCCAGCCGAGGCTCATGGCGCTCCGTCCGTGAAGGGGGTGTGAAAAGACCAGGGGCGAGGGTAGTCGCCGCGGCGACCCGCCCTGTTTCAGCCCCGTGTCGGCCAGGGCACGGGCTGGTGGCACGGGCTGGTCGCACGGGCTGGTGGCACGGGCTGCTCGCACGACGGCGGCGCGGCCCCGCCGGGACCGCGCCGCCGTCGGACCGGCGTCCCGCCGCAGCGGGACGCCGGCGGCGTCAGACCGCCGTCACAGCTGAGGTGCGACCTCACGGGCGATCAGCTCGAGGTGGTCGAGGTCGTGCAGGTCGAGCACCTGCAGGTACACGCGCTCGATGCCGTCGGCCTCGACCTGGGCCAGGCGGTCGACGGCCTCGGCGACGGTGCCGGCGACGCCGTGCTCGCGCAGCTCGGCCGGCTCACGGCCGATCGCGGCGGCACGGCGCGCGAACTCCGCCTCGTCCCGCCCGACGGCGAGCACGAGGGCGGCGGAGTGGGTGAGCGTCTCGGGGTCGCGGCCGGCCTCCTTGAGCGCCCGGTTCACCACGTCGATGCGCGGCGCGATGTCGCCGAACTCGGGGAACGCCTGGTTGTACTCGGTGGCGAACCGGGCGGCGAGCGCCGGCGTGCGCCTCGGGCCCGAGCCGCCCACGATCACGGGGATCTGCGCCTGGGTCGGCTTGGGCAGCGCCGGGGAGTCGGTGAGCGTGTAGTGCTCGCCGGAGAAGGAGTAGCGCTCCCCCGCCGGGGTGCCCCACAGGCCGGTGATGACCTCGAGCTGCTCCTCGAGCAGGCCGAAGCGCTTGGCCGGGAACGGGATGCCGTAGGCGGCGTGCTCCTCGGCGAACCAGCCGGCGCCCAGGCCGAGCTCGACCCGGCCGCCGGACATCTGGTCGACCTGCGCCACCTGGATGGCCAGCACGCCGGGGTGGCGGAAGGTCGCCGAGGTGACCAGGGTGCCGAGGCGCAGGGTCGTCGTCTCGCGGGCCAGGCCGGCGAGCGTGGTCCAGGCGTCGGTCGGGCCCGGCAGCCCGTCGCCGCCCATCGCGAGGTAGTGGTCGGAGCGGAAGAACGCCGAGAAGCCGAGCTCCTCGGTCGCCCGGGCGACCTTGAGCAGGTCGTCGTAGGTGGCGCCCTGCTGGGGCTCCGTGAAGATGCGCAGATCGAGGGTCATACGTCCATCTTGCCCCGCCCGGGCGGACGGGCTCGCCCGTCCGCCCCGACGGCGGCGGCTCAGTCGAACGCGGGCGACTCGGTGCGGCTGCGCTTCATCTCGAAGAAGTGCGGGAACGACGCGAGCGCCACCGCGCCGTCGAAGACGCGCACCGCGTCCTCGCCGCGCGGGATGCGCGTGAGCACCGGACCGAAGAAGGCGACGCCGTCCACGTGGACGGTCGGGGTGCCGACGTCCTCGCCGACCGGCTTCATGCCCGCCTCGTGCGACGCGGCCAGCGCGGCGTCGTAGGCGTCCGACGTGGCGGCGTCGGCGAGGTCGGCCGGCAGCCCGGCCTCCGCGAGCGCCTCGCGGGCGACGGCGTCGAGGTCGGTGCGGCCGCCGGCGTGGATGCGGGTGCCGGCGGCGGTGTAGAAGGCGGAGAACGCCTCGGGCCCGCGCTCGGTCTGGACGGCGGCGGCGACGCGGCCGATCCCGCGCGAGGCGTCGATCCGCTCGCGGTAGTCGGCGGGCAGGTCGCGGCCCTCGTTGAGCAGGTACAGGCTCATCAGGCGGAACGTCAGCTCGACCGGCCGCTGGGCGGCCACCTCGAGCGCCCAGCGCGAGGTGATCCAGGCGAACGGGCACATCGGGTCGACGTAGACGTCGACCACGGGGACGACGTCGTCGGGCCGGGCGGGGGCGGGCGTGGTCGCGGTCTCGGTGCTCACGGCGCGACCCTACTCGCGCGCCCGCGACCCGCTCGCCGCGGCCCGACGGCCCGACCGCCGGCCCGCTCGCCGCCCCTGCCGGCCGGCGCTCCCGTAGGCTCGCGGCCGTGGGCATCCGCTGGAAGAGCGTGGCGACCGTGGCCGGCGCCGTCGTCGTCGCCCTCGTCTTCTTCGTCACCGCGCTGCGCGGCCGGGTCTGGGCGTGGCTGCCGTGCGCGCTGGCCGTGGCCGTCGCCGTGCGCGAGCTGCGCTGGCTGCAGCGCGACGGCCGCCGGGGCCGCGAGGCCGGCTTCGACCAGCCGCGCCGCTGACCGGCCCTGGGCGCGGCCGCGTCGCCCCGGGTCGCTCGCCCGGCAGCGCCCGGCACGCGCTAGCCTCGGGCGCATGGCCCGGACGTCGCACACGCACGCGCAGGCCGTCGACGTCGCGATCGAGCTGTTCTCTCGCAAGGGCTACGAGCAGACCACGGTCGAGGAGATCGCCGACGCCGCCCAGGTCAGTCGCGCCACCTTCTTCCGCCGCTACCGGTCCAAGGAGGACGTGGTCTTCGCCGACCACGAGCTGCTGCTCGAGCAGGTGGTGCTGATGCTCTCCGAGACGGGGCCCGAGGCGCGCGAGGACGGCGACGTGCCGGCCGGGCGCACCACCTGGGACCCCGCCGTCGACCCGTACGTCGAGGTGTGCCGGGCCGCCCGCCTGGTGTTCGACCACCACGTGGGGCAGCGCGAGACGTCGCTGGCGCGCTACCGCCTGCTGCGCCAGGTGCCCGCGCTGCGCGACCGCGAGCTGGTCACCACCCACCGCTACGAGCGCGCCTTCACCCGGTACCTGCGCGACACGCTGCGGCCGGACCGCTCCTCGACCACCCAGTCGATCGCCTTCTCCGCCGGCGTCGTCGCCGTGCACAACGCGTTCCTGCGCCGCTGGCTGCGCAACCCCGACCAGGACCTCGGGCCCGAGCTCGACGAGGCGTTCGCCGACCTGCGCGCCACCGCCACCGCGGACCTGTCCGGCCGCGTGGCAGCGCCGCTGCCGGTGACGGTGAGCGGCGAGGCGGGCGCACGCGTCGTCGTCGCGGTGCTGGAGCCCGGCACGCGGCCCGACGACGTCGCCCGCGCGGTGCGGGACGCGCTGGGCTGACCCGCCGTCGGGAATAGCGGCGGGGCGTGGCATCCTTGTGGAGAGCAAGACACGCACGACGTGCTCCGGGGTCGGTGAAATTCCGAGCCGGCGGTGACAGCCCGCGACCCGCTCTCCCGACGGAGAGCGGCTGACCTGGTGGAACTCCAGGGCCGACGGTCAAAGTCCGGATGGGAGGAAGCACGTGCGGCGTGCCCGCAGCCGTCGTCGACGGCGGGGTGGCGCCGCCGGTCGTGGACGTGCCGGGCCGCCCTCCGGGCGGCGTGGCGGCGTCGTCGGCCCCTCCCCTCGTCTCTCCTCGGGCACCGGTGCCCGAGGAGAGGACTGAGATGGACGTCATCCGCTGGCTGTTCGACGCCACCTTCCAGATCGGCGACCAGCAGCTGCTGTGGCGCGAGGTGATCGGCAACGTGTTCGGCCTGGCCTCCGCGCTGGGCGGCATGCGCCGCAAGGTGTGGGCGTGGCCCGTGGGGATCGTGGGCAACGTGCTGCTGTTCACCGTGTTCCTGGGCTCGTGGTTCGGCGGCTCGCCCCTGCCCGACATGCTCGGCCAGGCCGGCCGCCAGGTGATGTTCATCGCCGTGAGCGTCTACGGCTGGGTCCAGTGGCGCCGCACCCGCCGGCAGAACCTCGAGGTGCGGGCCGACGGCACCGTGCCCGCCGACGACGGCGCCGCCGTGCACCCGCACTGGGCGTCCTGGCGGGCCCGCCTGGGCCTGGCGGTCGCGCTGGTGGGCGGCACGCTCGCGCTCACCCCGGTGTTCCGGGCGCTCGGCTCCTACGAGCCGGTGTGGGCGGACGCGTGGATCTTCATGGGCTCGCTGCTGGCCACCTACGGCATGGCCAAGGGCTGGGTCGAGTTCTGGCTGATCTGGGTGGCGGTCGACGTCGTGGGCGTGCCGCTGCTGTTCAGCGCCGGCTACTGGGCGTCCGCGCTGATGTACGTGTTCTACGGGGTGTTCACGCTCACCGGGTTCTTCGTCTGGTGGCGCATCAACGCCCGCGAGCGCGCCGCGGCGCAGCAGGTCGCCGCGCCGGCCTGACGCGCAGCGCCGGCCGGGACCCTCGGCCCGGCTCTCCCCGGCTGATCGGCGACTCGCCGTCTGTTCGGTGAATCGTCGGCCGATCGGGTTCGGCGACTCGCCGTCTGTTCGGTGAATCGTCGGCTGATCGGTGGTCCGGACCGCCGATCAGCCGACAAATCACCGAACTGACGGCCGCCGCGCCGCGCGCGGCGCCGAGCGGGACGAGCACGGGCCGCGCCCCGGTTGCCGTGCGCCGCGCGCCGGCGCAGTGTCGAGCCATGCTCATCGCCGAGGACCTGCTGCTGCTCGCGTACGACGACGAGTCCGGCACGGAGACGGGGGCCCTGGGCCTCGACTACCGGCTCGCCGGCGCGCTGCTGGTGGAGCTGGCCATGGACGGCCGCGTGGACGTCGCCGGGGACGCGGCCCAGGGCATGCCGCAGGACCCGGCGAGGGCGACCGTCGTCGTGCGGGACCCCTCCCCCACCGGCCACCCCGCGCTGGACGCGGCCCTCGCCGTCGTCGGCGAGAGGCCGCGGCGCGCCAAGGACCTCGTCGAGCCGCTCTCGCACGGCGTGCGCGAGCGGCTGCTCCAGGCCCTCGCCGACCGGGGCGTGCTGCGCCGCGAGGAGCGCAAGGTGGTCGCGATCTTCCCGGTCACGCGGTGGCCCGCCGAGGAGCGGGCGCACGAGGAGGTGCTGCGCACGCGGCTGGTCGCGGTGCTCGTGGACGGGCTCACCCCCGACCCCCGCACCGCCGCCCTGGCCGCACTGCTCAAGGGCTCGGGGCTCGTGGCGCGGCTGGTGGACAAGCCTGACCGGAAGCGGGCCGAGGAGCGGGTCGAGGAGCTGGCGGCGTCGGCGTGGGTGGCCGACGGCGTCGCGGCGGCCCTGGCCGCGCAGGCGGCGATGTCGGCGGCGCTCACCGCCGTCTTCATGGCCACCACGATCCTGCCGGCCACGAGCTGAGGCCCCGGTGGCGACGACCAGCGCCGGGCTGCTGCTGTACCGCCGGGGCGCCGGGGACGCCGGGGCCGGTGTCGAGGTGCTGCTCGCCCACATGGGCGGCCCGTTCTGGGCGCGCAAGGACGCCGGGGCCTGGACCATCCCGAAGGGCGAGCTCGAGGAGGGCGAGGACCCGCACGACGCCGCCCTGCGCGAGGCGGCCGAGGAGCTCGGCGTCGCGCTGCCCGCCCCGCCGGTGCCCGACCTCGAGCTCGGCGAGGTGCGCCAGCGTGGCGGCAAACGAGTGCTGGCCTGGGCGCGCGCGGCGCCGCCGGGCGTGGACCTCACCGACGTGCGCAGCAACGTCGTCGAGGTGGAGTGGCCGCCGCGCTCGGGGCGCCGGATCGAGGTGCCGGAGATCGACCGCGCGGCGTGGTTCGCGCCCGACGACGCCCGCCGGGTGATCGTGAGCGCGCAGGCCGAGCTGGTCGACCGCCTGGTGGCCCGCCTCGCCGCGTCCTCGCCGCGCTGAGACGCCTCGCCGCCCTGACCGTTGCGGGTCACACGCGGACGGTGCTCAGGCGAAGGCCGAGACACCCGTGATGTCGCGGCCCACGATGAGGGCGTTCATCGACTCGGTGCCCTCGTAGGTGTGCAGGGCCTCGATGTCGGCGAAGTGCCGCGCGACGCGGTTGCCGAGCAGGATGCCGTTGCCGCCGAGCATGTCGCGCGCGATCGACGCCACCTCGCGGGCGCCGCGGGTGCAGGTGAACTTCGCCAGCGACGCCTGCGGCCCGCTGAGCGCGCCGCGCTCGGCCAGCCGCGTCGTCTGCGCCACGAGCAGCTGCATCTGGGTGATCGTGGCCAGCATCCGGGTGAGCCGCTCCTGCACGAGCTGGCTGGCGGCCAGCGGCCGGCCGAACTGGATGCGCTGGCCCGCGTACTGCACGGCCGCCTCGTAGCAGGCGATCGCGTGCCCGACGGCGGACCAGGCGACGCCGAGGCGGGTCGCGAACAGCACCTGCGACGTCGCCCTGAAGGACGTCGCGCCGGGCAGCGCGGCGTCGGCCGGCACGAAGACGTCGTCCAGCACGATGTGGGCCTGCCAGATGGCGCGCAGCGACGTCTTGCCCTCGATCGTGGTGGCCCGGTAGCCGGGCGCGTCCTGCGGCACGACGAAGCCGTGCACCTGGTCGTCGCCGCCCTCGCCGACCAGGCGGGCCCACACCACGGCGATGTGGCCGCAGGAGCCGAACCCGATCCACTTCTTCTCGCCGGCGATGACGTAGCCGTCGACGCCGTCGCGCACCGCGCGCCGGGCCGTGGTCTCGAGCGAGACGGAGTCCGAGCCGTGCGTCGGCTCCGTGAGCGCGAACGCCCCGAGGATCTCCCCGCGCGCCATCGGGCCCGCGTACCGGTCGACCTGCTCCGGGGAGCCGTGCATGACGATCGAGCGCAGCGCGAGGCCGCCCTGCACGCCGCAGATCGTGGTGACCGAGCCGTCGCCGCGGGACATCTCCATGCTGGCCAGCCCCTCGGCCATGAGCGAGATCCGCGGCAGGCCGGGCACGTCCACGCCGTCGCGCAGGAAGTCGAGGTCGGCCATCCGCTTGAGCAGGTCGAACGGCACCTCGGCCCGCTCCCAGTAGCCGTCGATGACCGGCAGCACCTCGGTCTGGACGAACTCGCGCACGGCGAGCTGGTGGGCACGCTCCTGCGGGGTGACGTCCGCGAAGGCGCCGAGGTAGTCGACGTCGAGGGGCTGGGAGACGTCGTAGTCGGGGGCGGTGACCCCGGGCATGATCGGGGACCGGTCGGCGGTCATCGGTGCTCCGCTTCGTCGAGGTGCTGCTGCGTCCCTCTCATGGTTCTCCGCAACGGCGTCTCACGTCAAGCGATACCGAGTATCAGGTGTTCGGCGCGGCGGTGCGCCCTCGCTGCGCGGAGACCACCAGCTCCCAGGCCAGGCCCGCGCCGCCGTCGCACCGTGCGAGCCGGTCCGGGTCGGCCCGCGCGCGGTCCGTCGCCGCGCCGAGCAGCGGCTCCACCCCGACGGACCGGTACGGCGCGCGGTCCGGCCACCCCCCGAGGTTCCGCCAGACCACGAGCGACAGCGGCGCACGGCCGGACAGCAGCCGCCAGCGCAGCCGGAGCCGGTCCTCGCCGTCGACGACGTCGACCGCGCTGGTGGCCACGACGGCGCACCGGGCCGTCCGGTCGTCCGCGCCCAGCCGGTCGAGCGGGACGCCGCCGCCGTCGGGCCACACCGTCGCCGTGTCCCTGCCGGGGCGCGGCCAGTCGCTGACGACGACCGCCGGCTCGCCCGGCACGACGAGCCGCGCCGCGGGCGAGAGGTCGAGCAGCAGGTGGACCGCGTGGAGCAGCCCGACGCCGGCCGGTGCTCCCACGCGGTACCGCGCCCGGACCGCCCCGTCGACGACGTCGAGGCGGCGCGCGAGCGTCAGCCCGCCGGCGTCCACCGTGGCGCCGCCGCGCGTGCGCGTCCACGGCCGCGACCACGCGTCGCCGTGGTCCGGCGTCCCCACCACCGTGGGGAAGCACTCCTCGCCCCCGCCCGCGTCCACGAACGCGTCGCCCGGCCGCACCGCCGCACGAGCGGCGGCGGGCACCCGCGGGTTGCGCCAGAGCCACTCGCGCTCCGGCGTGCGCAGCGACGTCCATCGGCCGCCGTGGGCCAGGTCGGTGCTGGCGGTCAGCGGGCGGGACCGCGCCCCGCCCGCGGTCACGGTTCGCGGTCCAGGACGACGACGTCGCAGTCGCCCCACCGCCAGCCGACCGGCAGGCCGTCCGTGGCGAGCGCGCCACCCTCGTGCACGACTGGCGTGCCGCGGACCCGGTACCGGGCGGCCGGGTCGAGGTCCTGCAGGCGCACGCGGTACCCCTGCCCGCCGGCGGCGCGGCGCCACGCCAGGACGACGACGGAGCCCGGTGTCGTGTACTGGACGGCCGACGCCGCGTCGGCCGGGGTGCCGTGCCGCCGCACCCGCCCGTGGTGCACCACGTCGCGCAACGAGGTGTACAGCCGGACGAGGTCCCGTGCCGTCGCCCGCGTGGCCTCGTCCCAGCGGAGCAGGTCGGCGCCGATCCCGAGCACGCCCGACATGGCGACCACGAACCGGAACGCCAGGCTCGACGGCTCGGTGTCGACCCGGTCGGGCATGTCCGTCACCCACGAGCTCATGACCCAGGGCGGGTAGGCCTCGAGGAACCCGTGCTGGATGGCGAGCCGGTCCCGGGGGCCGGTCTCGTCGCTCGGCCACACGACGTCCGTGCGGGCGAGGACCGCGGCGTCCACCCGTCCGCCGCCGCCCGCGCACGCCTCCACGGTGACGTGGGGGAACTCGGCGCGCAGCGCCTCCAGGACGCGGTAGTACGCCGTCGTGTGCCGCCACGACCAGTCGTCCCCGCCCGCGCCGGGCTGCCCGCCGTCGGTGACGGAGCGGTTCATGTCCCACTTGAGGTAGCTGACGTCCCCGGGCCCCAGGAGCCGTCGCAGGGTGCCCAGGACCCACTCCTCGACGTCCGGCCTGCCCAGGTCGAGCACGAGCTGGCGGCGCTGGGTCGTCGGCGCGCGCCCGGCCACCCGGTGCACCCAGTCCGGGTGCGCCCGGTACAGGTCGCTGTCCGGGCTGACCCCCTCCGGCTCGATCCACAGGCCGAACCGCATGCCGCGGGCCCGCACGCCGTCGGCGATCTGGCCGAGGCCCCGCGGCAGGCGCGCCGGGTCGGCCTCCCAGTCCCCCAGCCCGGCGGCGTCGCTCGTCCGCCCCCGGAACCACCCGTCGTCGACGACGAACACCTCGGCCCCGACGTCGCCGGCGACGTCGGCGAGCGCGAGCTGGTGCTCGGCGCGCACGTCGAAGCCCGTGGCGTACCAGGAGTTGTAGACGACCGGCCGGTGCTCGGGCCCGGTCGACCGGGCGAGGGTCCGCTGGTAGCCGTGCCAGGCGTGCGCGAGGTCGTCCGCCGTGCCCTCGACGCGGGTGCCGAGCAGCGCGGGCGTGGTGAGGACCTGACCGGGCCCGAGCGTGTGCACGCCGGACTCGTCGTCGAGCCCCGCGGAGACACGGACGTGCGGGGCCGCCGGCACCGCGTCGACCGCGAGCCGCCACGAGCCGCTCCAGGCGAGGGCGACGCCGAAGCGTGCGGCGGGGTGGTCGGCGGGCGGCACGCCGGGGACGGCACCGTCGCCGCCCCGGGGACGACGCCGGACGCCCACCAGCGGTGCGTACGTGTGCGACGTGATCCCCTGCCGGCTGCCGATGCTCAGCGTCCCGGCCGCGAGGTCGGTGTCGACGGCCGCGAGCTCCCGCGACCACGCCCCCGTGAGCAGCCGGACGACGGCCCCGGGGCCCACCGGCAGGTTGAACGCTCCGCCCCACGCCCGGAGCAGCTCGACCGGCTGCCCGCCGTCGTTGCGCACATCCGCCCACTTCTCCACGACGTCGTGCTGCCGGGAGGTGCGCAGGTGCAGCGTGACGCCGAGGCCGACGACGTCGTCCGCGAGCGGGCACGCGAGGTGAGCACCCTCGTCCGTGACCTCGAGCGCGACCTCGCCGCGCACGGCGAGGCGGGCGCCCCGCACGCCGTCGGCCCGCCGGACGACGAGCTCGACGCCGTGCACGCTGCGGGTGCCGAGGGCCGTGGCCTCGAGCGGCAGGCGGTCGAGGTCCGTCTCGAAGGGCGACGCCGGAGCCGCCGGGACGCCCGCGGGCACGCCGTCGTCGCCCGCGCCGCCCGCGCCGCGCCAGCCCAGCGACACGAGCCCTGCGCCGCGGGGGGCGAGCCCCACCGCGTACTCGCCCGACCTGGTCGGCAGGACCCACGGGCCGGCGGCGCCGCTCGGCCGGCCCCGCCGTGCCGCGCGCGCCTCCCGGAGGGTCACTTGTTCGTCCCCACGAGCAGCCCGGACACGAACTGCTTCTGGAACACGAAGAAGACGATCGCCGTCGGGACCGCCGCGGCGAGCGACCCCGCGGCGACGACGTTCCACGCGCTCGCGTAGCCGCCCTGCAGGTTGAGCAGCGCGGCGGTGATCGGGAACTTGGCCTCGGTGCGCAGCACGGTCATCGCCCAGATCAGGTCGTTGAAGACCCACGTCGTCGCGAGCGCCGCCAGCGCCGCGAGCGACGGGCGCGACAGCGGCAGGACGATCTGCCAGAAGATCCGTCCCGCACCGGCGCCGTCGAGCCGGGCCGCCTCGAAGACCTCGACCGGCAGCCCGCGCATGAACCCGTGCAGGACGAAGGTGTAGAAGCCGATGCCGAAGCCGACCTGGACGACCACGAGCGCCAGCCGCGTGTCGGCGATCCCGAGCGACTCGCAGATCGCCGCGACGGGCACGAGCAGGATCTGCGGGGGCAGCAGGTTGCCGGCGAGCATCGTCAGCAGGATGGTGCGCCGTCCGGGGATCGCGAACCGGCTCAGCGCGTAGGCGGCGCACGCCGACAGGGCGAGCGACGCGAGCACCGCGAACGCGGTGACCGTGATGCTGTTGCCGAGCGCGCGCAGCACGCCGCCGTCGGCGAACGCCGTGCTGAAGCCCTCGAGGCTGAACGACGCCGGCAGCGCGCCGAGCCCGCGCGCCGCGATGTCGTCGAACGAGCGCACCGCCACGAAGGCGACGAAGACGATCGGGCTCAGCCACAGCAGCGTGACGGGCACCATGACGACGTGCAGCCACGGCGAGCGTGCCGGGCGACGCCGGCGACGCTGCGGCGGCGCCGCACCGACGGCCTGCGGCTGCTGGGCTCCCAGGGTGAGGGCGCTCACGATCAGTCCTCCGTCCTGGCCTGGCGGGCGAGATACGTGATGATGAAGCCGATCGCGAGGGCGAAGATCACGACGGCGATGGCGGAGGCGTAGCCGAGGTTCCCCGTGGTGAACGCCTGCTGGAACATGTAGGTGCTCAGCAGCTGCGTCTCGTTGTACGGGCCGCCGCGCGTCATCGCCCAGACGATGTCGAACGTGCGCAGCGAGTCGATGACGGTGACGGCGAAGACGACCATGTTCACGCCGCGCAGCTGCGGCATGACGATGCGCCAGAACCGCTGCCAGGCGCCGGCCCCGTCGACGGCTGCCGCCTCCTCGAGCGTCGCGTCGCAGCTCTTGAGGCCCGCCAGGTACAGCACCATGATGTAGCCGACCTGCCGCCAGACCGCGGCCACGAGCACCGCCCCGAGCGCCACCTCCGGGTCCGCCAGCCACTGCCGCTGGAGCGAGCCGAGGCCGACCACCTCCAGCGCGGCGTTGACCGGTCCCCCCGGCTGGTACATCACGCGCCAGAAGAGGCCGGTGACCGCGAGCGACACCACCATCGGCAGGTAGATCGCGCTGCGGTACAGGCCCACCAGCGGGCCGGGCTTGTTGAGCGCGACCGCCAGCGACAGCCCGACGACGACGGACAGGCCGCCGAAGCCGACGGCCCACACGACGTTATTGACCAGCGCCGTGCGGAAGATCGGGTCGGCCGCGAGGTCGAGGAAGTTCTGGAGCCCCACGGGCTCCGCCGCCCCGATCCCGTCCCACCGGGTCAGCGCGAGGGAGAACGAGTTGCCGGCGGGCCAGAAGACCCAGAACAGCTCGACCACGAGCGGCACGAGCAGGAAGACCCAGACGAGCAGGGGCACGCGCCCGCGCCGCCGCCGGCGGGGCTCCGGCGGGCGGCCCGGGGCGACCTCGGGCTCGACGTCGGCGAGCGCGGCGCTCACGAGGAGAAGACCCCTTCGGCGGCGCGCTGCCACTCCTCGAGGATCGACCTCAGGTCGTCCGGCTGGGCGAGGAACCGGGTCAGCGCGGTGTCGGCCGTCGCCTGGAGCGCGTCCGACGAGTCACGGTTGAAGAACTGGGTGATCTCCTGCGTCTCGTTGAGGAGCTGGATGCCCTTCTGCACCAGCGGGCTGAAGGACGACGTGTCGACGTCGGGCGACGTGGGGAGGTTCGACGACTTCGACGCCTCGATGTACTGCTGCTGCGCCTCCGGGGAGACGAGGTACGACAGCAGGTCGAGCGCGCCCTCGGGGTTGTCCGTCCGCGCGGCGGCGAAGAACCCGTCGGTCGGGGCCTCCTCCGCGGTGGGCACCGAGTCGTTGATGACGGGGACCGAGAAGAAGTCCAGGTCCTCGCGCTGGTCCTCGGGGAAGTACCCGGTCGCGAAGGCGCCGACGAGGTACATGGCCACCTGGTTCTGGGCCACCGGCGTGGCGGCCTCCTGCGCCGAGTAGGAGGCCATGTTGCGGTCGAAGTACGGGATGAGGCGCCGGTACTCCTCCATGACGTCCACGACCTGGGGATCGGTGAACGAGTGCTCGCCGGCCAGGAGCTCCCGGTGGTACTGGGCCCCGTTGATCCGCAGGTCGAGGTAGTCGAACCAGCCCGACGCCATCCAGGGCGTCGAGCCGATCCCGTTCGCCAGCGGCGCCACCCCCTGCCCGGACAGGTTCTCGCACAGCGCGTGGAACTCGTCCCACGTCGTCGGTGGCTGCACGCCCCACTCCTGGAACGCCGACTTCTTGTAGAAGACCGACCACCAGTAGTAGTTCTGGGGCACGAAGATCTGCTTGCCGTCGGCGTCGGTCGACAGGTTGCGCAGCGCGTCCGAGTACCCGGCGCACGCGCCGTCGCCCTTCCAGAGCGGCGACACGTCGAGGAGCAGGCCCTCGGCGGCGTAGGCCCGCGCGACCGAGCCGGCGTACCAGGTCAGGACGTCGGGCGGGTTGCTCGAGCGCAGGTAGTTGGTGAGCTGGGCGCGGAACTGCTCGGTCGCCACCGAGTTGAGGGTCACCTTGGCGCCGGTGTAGCCGGCCACCAGCGCCTCCAGCGCCGCCTTCGGGTCGGCGTCCTGGATGGACGACTGCAGCGTGACCGTCCCCGTGCCGCCGCTGGCCCCGGAGCCGCCCTGCTGCCTGGGCGAACCCACGCAGGCCGACAGCAGGCCGGCCGCACCCAGCGTCGCACCGCCCAGGAGCAGCTGGCGTCGCGTGACCGGCGTGGTGGTCAGGTTCGTGAACATCGTTGTTCCTCCTCGCGCGCCGTCGTCGGCGCCTGGTGCCGATCAGACCACGGGCTCGAGCACCTCCCGGCCCGTGAAGATGGCGGCGCACTCCTGCTGGAGCGCGACGTCGGACCACATCGGGTGGTGAGGGGCGGCGTTGGAGCAGACGACGGCGCCCCGGACGCCGAGCCGGCGCGCCTCGCGCAGCGCGTGCCGGCACAGCTCCGCGCCGACGGGCCCCTCCTCGAACCGACCGTGCAGCGGCGTGTACCCGACGTAGCCCTCGCCGAGCAGCAGCGGGATGCCGCGGGCCGCGGCGGCGTCGGCAGCCACCTCGAGCCACAGCGTGAGCTTCTGCTCCATCGCGAGCCGGTGGTTCGCCCAGCGGTCGTAGAGCCACCGGTCCCAGGCGTCCGGGTCGCACCAGTCGTGCACGTAGACCTCGGGCCGCGCCATGATCGTCGCGCGGGTGCGCCACTCCTGGCCGGGCGGGACCGACCAGTCGCGCGGGTCCGGCGCCCCGGGGCGCAGCAGGGGGCGCACGCGCTCGACGTCGAAGTCCTCGAGGGGGCCCCGCAGCCCGAACGTCTCGACGAGCTCCCCGAGCACGCCGTACACGTAGGGGTGCACCACGAGGGCGTCGAGGTCCCGCGGCAGCGCGCTCAGCGCCCCGACGGGCACCCCGGCGTAGTCGACCGTCACCGGCCGGTCCGGGCGCCGCTCGCGGAAGCGGGCGATGCCGCGCTCCAGGCGCGGCGTGAGCGCGCGCACCGCCTCGTCCCTGCCGCTCGCCCCGAGCCCGTCGGTCAGGTAGCCGACCTGCACCTCGTTGTGCAGCTCCGTCAGGACGAGGCGGTGGGCGAGGCCCTCGGCCTCGAGGAGGTCGACCAGGTCGGCGTGCGCGTCGGCGAGCACCACCGCGCGGTCCTCGGGGTCGACCGCGTGCAGCGCCTCGTACCAGCCGGGGTCGCGCGCGAAGGACGGTGACTGCTGGTACTCCCACGACGAGGCGATGACACCGACGTCGTGCCGGTCGGCGGCACGGAAGAGCTCGAGCAGGTGGGCGCGCGCGTCGATCGTCGTCTCGCGACGCACGTCGTACCACCGGACGCGCTGGCCGTAGTCGCCGCCCAGGGGGCCGAGCCGCAGCGCGCTCGTGTCGAGGCCCGACCGGAACAGCAGGAACGGCATCGCGCAGATCCGCACCGTGTCGTACCCGCGCTCCCGGGCCTGGGCGAACGCCCGGTCCAGGTCCTCGAAGGGCTCCCCGGGACCGGTGCGGGTGTACCAGGTGAAGTCCCACAGCGAGACGAGGAGCGGCTCCTCGGTGGCGGTGACGAGGGCACGGGGGCTCATGCGGGGTCCTCCTGTCGTGTCGGGGCGGGGCTGAGCGCGTCGCGGAGGTGCTCGACGGCGTGCCGCAGGTCGGCGGCGACGCGGGACGGGGCCAGCGCGGGACGGCGCAGCACGCGTACCGCCCGTGCGCCGTCGCCCTCGAGCACCGCGAGCTGGGCGTCGAGGACCGCCAGCCGCCGGTCGCGCACCCGGACGGGGTCCTCCTGGAAGAGCAGGAGGTCGGGCAGCGACGTCGCGAAGTAGTCGACGCGGGGCACGGCTGCCGCGAGCTCGTCGCGGAAGCCCCGGAGCGACGCGGTCAGCTGCCAGGCCTCGGCGTCACGTCCGGCACGCCCCAGCGCGAGCACGGTCCAGAAGGTCGCCTCGCTGTGCGGCTGCGCGCTCATCGCCAGGAAGTCGCCGCGCTGAGCCGCCGCGACCGCCCACGCGGCGGCGGCGCCCTCCTCGTCCCCCGCGCGGTCGAGGGCGTCACCGAGCAGCAGGTGCAGGCGGGCGGTGCTGGCCAGGGGGTGGCGCGCCTCGCCGAGGGACGCGGGCGGGTCGAGCGCGGCGCGCAGCGCGGTGGCCGCCGCCGCGGGACGGCCGCCGGCGAGCGCGGCGACCGCCACGCGGGCGTGCGCCCGCTCCCATGCCTCCACGACCTGCCCCTCACCGCCCTCCCACGGGTGGAACCGGTGGCGGCCGAGGATCTCGAGCGCCTCGCCCTCCCGGCCGGCGGTGACCAGCAGGTGCAGCAGCTCGACCGCCAGGTCGTCACGCTCGAGCGCCAGGTCGCGCCGGCGCAGCAGCGCAGCGAGCCGCTGGGCGGGGGCGACGCCCGCGAGCGCGTCGAGCTGGTCGCGCTCGTACAGCAGCCGTGCGTCGTCGGGCGCGGCCGCCCGCGCCCGGTCGTAGGCGCCGCGCGCCGCCTCGAGGTCGCGCTCGCGGTCGGCGGCGACCAGCCCGAGGTTCCGCCAGACCACCGCGTCACCGGGGTCCAGGGCTGCCGCCGCGCGCCAGAGGTCCGCGGCGTCGCCGTGCCGTCCGACGGCGTAGCACCAGTGCCCCAGCAGCGCCCGCGCGCGGGCGTCGCCGGGGTCCGTCGCGACCGCCTCGGTCAGCACGGCGGCGTCGGCCAGGCGGCCGGGGAAGCACCAGGTCGCGTCGAGGCGACGGGCGCGCGCCCGCTCGGCCGCCGCGTCGTCCGGCCGGCCGAGCAGCCCCAGCACGTGGGCCCGGTGGTAGGCGACGAGGGGTCCGGCGGCCGTCTGGCCGGACGCGCGCCGGGACTCGCGGTCGTCCGCGTGCGCCAGGCAGTCGAGCGCCGCGGCGGCCTCTCCGGCGCCCGAGAGCTCGATCGCCACGTCGAGGCACGTCTGCGCGTCGCCGCTGGGCGGGAGCCCGTCGAGGAACCGCAGCCACGCGTCCATCGGGTCGAGCGCGCGCGCCCGGGCCAGGAGGTCGGCGGCGCGGTCCGCGTGGCCGAGGCGCCGGTGGCACACGACGGCGAGCGCCAGCGCCTGCAGGTGCTCGGGCTCCGTGCGCAGGACGTCCGCGAGCCGCTCGAGCGCTCGCGGGTGCCGGCCGGCGCGGGCGTCGATCCTGGCCATGCGGTAGCCGGCCGGCGCGCGCCAGGCCCGGGCCCAGGACGCCTGGGCGTGCGCCCGGTACGCGCGGTCGTCGTCGCCGAGCGCCTCCAGCGCCAGCCCGAGCACGTACAGGGGCCGGGTGTCCCGCGGGCTGCGGTGCCGGCGGGTGAGCCGCCCCGCGGCGCGCTCCGCCAGGTCCCGGGCCTCGGCGTACCGCCCCGCGCCGTACGCCCGGACCGCCAGCCCCGTGAGGCTGTCCACGTGGTCGGGGTCGCGGCGCAGCGCCTCGTGCCAGTACGGCTCGGGCGACCGCGTCGCGTGCCGGTAGAGCTCGAGGTGGGCCGCGACGAGGGCCAGCTCCTCGACGCTGTCCACGGCCGCCGGCTCCGGCGGCTCGGTCGCCGGCTCCGGCTCGCGGGCGGTCCCCCCGCCCGCCGCGCTCTCCGACCAGACGACGAGCTCCCGGCCCGCGCGGGTCACGGCGACCGTGGCGGGGCCCGCCCCCGGCGGCAGGACGTGCGCGCCCCGGTACGGCCTTCCGGGGTCGAGGTCGACGACGACGGCGGCCACGGTCCGCCCGTCCGCCGTGACGGTGACCTCGACATCGGCCAGGGCGCGCGGCACGGCCACCGCGACCACGGCGGTGTCGCCGCGGCGCTCGAGCCGGACTGCACCGTCCACGGTGGCCCGGTCCACGGGTCCCGTGCCGCGGATCGGGTACCAGTACTGGGAGAAGACCTTCGTCTCCCCGGGGGCCAGGTGGGCGAAGTCGGGCTGGTTGTCGGTGAACACCCCCGCCATGAGCTCGACGTAGTGGGCACCGTCGTCGGCGAGGTTCGCGTCCCAGGCGTGGCCGAACGGGGAGCTGCCCCACGTCCACTGCTTCTTGCCGGGCGAGATCGCCTGGTCCGCCACGTGCACGAAGCCGAGGCCGGCGCCGTGGTCGTACCCGCCGAAGAAGCCCTCGTCGCTCTCCAGGCACATGTAGGACGTCGGCACCGGGATGTTGCGGTACCAGTCGATCCGGTCGCCGGTGTGGACAGTCCCGTCGCTCGCGACGTTCCGCTCCCCGGCGCGCGCCGGGTAGTCGACGCCGTAGTAGGGCCGGTCGGCCCGCGGGAAGGCGGTCACCGCCCGCCGGGCGTGGTCGGCGACGAAGCGCACGTCGCGCGGGAAGAACGACTGGTAGTCGTCGTCCACGCGCGCGGCCACGTTCGCCCACCAGAGGAAGGTCTGGGGCACCTCGGAGCGGTTGTACAGCCGGACGGCGAGCTCGAGCAGCGCGGACCCGGGCCGCAGCCGCAGGGCGTGCATGCCCTTCATCCGCGCGAACGGGTCGTGGTCCGAGCAGCGCACGACGACGGCGCCGTCCGGCTCGTGCTCGATCTCCGCGTCCACGGGGAGATAGGTGCCCGGGCGGTGGTGCTGGGGCCAGTTGAGCTCGACGCCGCCGGCGACCCACGGCCCGGCGAGCCCGACGAGCGCCGGCTTGATCACCGGGTTGGTGTAGAAGAGGTCCCGGCCGCTCGCCCGGTCGCGCACCACGTGCACCCGTCCGCCGAGCTCCGGCAGCACGACGACGTGCAGCCACTCGTTCTGCAGGTGCACGGCGCGCCACCGGCGCAGGTGCGGCTCGGTCGCGATCCGGTGGTGGAACGGCAGCGGGTACACCCGGCCCGACGACCCCTGGTAGACGCGCCGGTCGAGGTACGCCGGGAACCTGTCGGGGGGCAGCGGCTCGTACGTCCGCAGCGTCAGGGGCTCCTCCCAGGCCGCAGCCGGGCGTCCGGCCTGGTCGGCCGGACGGTCCGGGAGCCGGAGCGTGTACTCGTCGTCGAGCATGGAGCCGACGCTACGGCCCGGCCCCGGCCCGGTGAAGGGACGGATCGACGCCTTCGCCTGGACGATCCGACGGTCGCGAGACCTGTCCGCGCCGCCGCGCCGCCGCTACGATCCGGCTGTGCGGATCCGCGAGGGGTTCCCCGGCCAGCGTCTGCGCGTGCTGCCGGCCGACGTCGTCCGGGCCGCCTCGGCCACGGGGCCGACGGCGCGCCTGCTCGTGACCGACGCCGGCTACTTCCCCCACGCCGCGCACCACGGCCGGACGCGGCGGCACGGGGCCGGCGGGACGATCCTGATCGCGGCGGTCGCCGGCCGCGGGGCGTGCCGCACGTCGGAGGGGACCTACGACGTCGCCGCCGGCCAGGCGCTGGTCATCCCGGCGCGCACGCCGCACGTCTACTGGGCGGACGACACCGACCCATGGACGATCTGGTGGATGCACGCCCGTGGGCCGGACGCCACCGCGTTCGAGGACCAGCTCGCCGAGCACGCCGGGCAGGACGGGGTCGCCGTCGTCGACCTGCACGACCTCCTGCGGGTGGTCGCGGACCTCGAGCGCGCGGTGGTGGCCCTGGAGACCGACGAGACCTATCCCACCCTGCTGCGCGCGTCCGGGGCGGCGTGGTCGGTCATGGCGCAGGTGACGGCGGACGCGGCCGCCGGGAGCCCCGCGCGGGGCGAGCCGGTCAGGGCGGCCCAGGAGTACCTGCGCACGCACCTCGACGCGCCCGTGCGGGTCGGGGACCTCGCGCGGCGGTGCGGGCTGAGCACCTCCCACTTCGCGGCGCTGTTCCGGGCGGCGACCGGCGGGGGCGTCGTCGAGTACGTGAAGCGCCAGCGCATGGCGCGCGCGTGCGAGCTGCTCATCACCACCCGCCTGCCGATCGCCGACGTCGCCCGCGCCGTCGGGTACGACGACCCGTTCTACTTCTCGCGCCAGTTCCGCAGCGTGCACGCGTGCAGCCCGAGCGAGTTCCGGCTCAGCCGCCCGGAGTGACAGCCGCCCGGAGTGAGAGCCGCCCCGAGCGACGGGCACGGGCGGGGCGTCAGGAGCCGGTGAACGTCAGCACGAGCAGCGCCACGTTGAGCACCACGACGACCCCCGCCACCAGCCCCGCGAACACCTGCGTGCCCAGCGCGTTGCGGTGCTCGCCGAGCAGGTCGCGGCGTCGGGTCAGGACCACCAGCGGGATCATCGCGAACGGGATGCCGAAGCTCAGCACCACCTGGCTCACCACGAGCATCCACGTGGGCGACAGCCCGGTGGCCAGCAGCAGCACGGCCGGGACCAGCGTCACCAGCCGCCGTCCCAGCAGCGGCACCCGCACCCTGAGCAGGCCGGCCATGATCTCCGCGCCGGCGTAGGCGCCCACCGACGTCGACGCCAGGCCGGAGCACAACAACCCGATGCCGAACAGCAGGCCCACCGCCGGGCCGAGGGCGGCGGTGATGGCCGCGTGCGCGCCCTCGATGGTGTCGGTGCCCGCGACGCCCGCGCCGTGCAGCGCCGAGGCCGCCAGCAGGAGCATCCCGATGTTGACGCCGCCCGCCAGCACGAGGGCGAGCACCACGTCCCACCGGGTGGCCGTCAGCAGCCGCCGTGTGGACGCACCGCGGGCGAGCTCGGGCGGCAGCCCCTGACGGCGGCGCTGCGCGACGTCGTACGCCACCCGGTCGCGCGCCAGCGAGGAGTGCAGGTAGATCGCGTGCGGCATCACCGTGGCGCCGAGCATCGACGCCGCGAGCAGCAGCGAGTCCGCACCCTCCAGGCGGGGCACGAGCCCGCCGAGCACGCTGCCGGCGTCGGGCGGCGAGAACAGCAGCCCGGCGCAGAACCCGATCGCCAGCACGGCGAGCATGCCCGTGACGACCTGCTCGAACACCCGCTGCCCGTGGCGCGCCTGCAGCGCCAACAGCACCAGGGAGACGACGCCGGTGATGATGCCGCCGACCACGAGGGGCACGCCGAACAGCAGGTACAGCGCGATGGCGCCGCCGATCACCTCGGCGAGGTCCGTGGCCGCCGCGACGACCTCCGCCTGGCCCCAGTACGCCAGCCGGGCGGGGCGCGGCAGCCGCTCCCCCAGCACCTCGGGCAGCGAGCGCCCGGTCACGACGCCGAGCTTGGCCGACAGGTACTGCACGAGCACGGCCATGACGTTCGCCGCCACCAGCACCCACACGAGCAGGTAGCCGTAGCGCGCGCCCGCGGTGAGGTTGGCCGCGACGTTGCCGGGGTCGACGTAGGCGATCGCCGCGACGAAGGCGGGGCCCAGCAGCGCGAGGATCCGGGCGGGGCGGCCCGACGCCGGGCTCCCCTCCCGGCGGGGCACGCCCCGCCCCGCCGGCACCGTCCCGACGCCCTCGCGTGCTGCAGCCTGGCTCACCCGTGCTCCCCTCCAGCGACCGTGCGGAGGCCCCGTCGTGCCTCTCGCAGTCGATCGTGGCACAGGTTTCGGTTACCCGAAACCCTGGGAGGCGCCGGGCGCCGTGCCGGCGCCGCGGGACGCCTCTCGGCGGCCCGCAGCGGCGTCTGACACCATGTGGCCGTGCCCCCCGAGCCCCCGCGCCGCGACGCCGGAGACGACGACCTGCGCGACGCCGACCGCCCCGCCGAGCCCCGTCCCGCCGGCGGGCGCGACGCCGAGCCCCGTCCCGCCGGCGCGCGCCCCGCGCTCGAGCGCGCGGTCCTGTCGGGTCCCGCGCTCGCCGTCGGGTTCGTGCTGGCGCACCTGTGGCTGGTGCTGGACGCGATCTCCTGGCGCGGCCAGATCTACGGCGACGTCACGCTGTACGAGTGGTGGGCCCGCAACGGCCTGTCCACCGGCCAGTGGCCCGTGCTCGACTACGACTGGGTCTACCCGGCCGCCGCGCTCGTGCCCGTGACGCTGCCGGCGCTGGTGACGATCACGACGCTGGGCTACGAGGCGGTGTGGACGGCGCTGGTGATCGCGCTGGACGGCGTCGCGGTGTGGCAGCTGGCCCGCTCGGCGCCGCGCGGGCGCGTCGCCGCGTGGTGGTGGCTGGTGTTCCTCGTCGCGCTCGGGCCGATCTTCCTGGGCCGGCTCGACGGCGTCGTCGCCCCGCTCATCGTGCTCGCGCTGCTGTGGGCGGGGCGCCGCCCGGCGGTGGCGGCGGCGGTGGCCACCCTCGGGGCCTGGATCAAGATCGCGCCGGGCGCCGTCGTCGTCGCCCTCGCCGCCACGGCGCGGCGCGGGCGCGACCTGCTGCGCGACGTCGTCGTGCCGGGCGCGGCGGTGAGCCTGGCGGTGGTGGGCCTCGCGCTGCTCGGCGGCGCCGGCGAGCGCGCGTGGAGCGTGTTCGGCGAGCAGGGGGCGCGCACGCTGCAGGCCGAGTCCGTGGCGGCCACCTGGTTCAGCGTGGCGCGGCTGTGGGACCCCACCGTGCACATCGCCTACAACGACGTCATCTACACCTACGAGGTGCAGGGCGACGCGGCGCGGCAGGTCGCCTCCGGCCTCGACGGGCTGCTGCCCGTCGCGGTGCTCGCCGTGGCCGCGCTGGCGTGGGCGGCCGCCCGACGCCGACCCGACCTGTCGGCGGACGTGCTGCTGCTCGCGGCGGCGGCCGGGCTGCTGGCGCTGATCGTGTTCAACAAGGTGGGCTCCCCGCAGTTCGTCGCCTGGATCGGCCCGCCCGTCGCCGCGGCGCTGGTGCTCGCCGGGCCGGGCGCGCGGCACGTGTGGTCCCCGCCCGCGGTGGGGATGCTGCTCGTGGCCCTCGGCACGCAGGTCCTCTACCCCGTCGCCTACGGGGAGTTCCTCGCCGGCGAGCCGTGGATGGTCGTGGTCGCGGCGCTGCGGAACGTCGGGCTCGTGGTGCTGCTGGGCGGGGCGGTGTGGCGGCTGGGTGCCCTGGCGGCGAGCCGGCGCCCCCGGGTGGAGCCGGCGCCCGCCGTCGCGCACGGCTGAGGCACCGCCCGCGCGGCCGGTGCCTCGCCCGCGCGGGCTGGGCGCGGCCCGCGCGGGTGAGGCGCCGGTTCCCCGGCCGTTCCGCCACCGTTCGGCCAACCTTCCCCGGGCCTTCGGCGACACGACGCGGTGCCGCCGCCCCGCGGTCATCCTCCGCCGGTGTCCTGGCGGCGTGAGCGTCGCGATCGTGCCGACCCCGGGCCCAGGTGACGGGCCGGTGGTCGTCGCGCTCGGCGACTCGGTCACCGGCGGCGTGGGCGACGCGGCAGGCCCGGGCGCGCCGCACGGCCCCGGCTGGGCCGGGTGGCTGGCCGACCTCGCCGGGGCCTCCTGCTTCGTCAACCTGGCGAGCGACGGCGCCCGCGCGCGGCACGTCGTCGCCGAGCAGCTGCCCCGGGCGCTGGCCCTGCTGCCCGACGTCGCCACCGTCGTCGTGGGCGGCAACGACGTGCTGCGCTCCGACTTCTGCGCCCACGACGTGGCGCGCGACCTGTCCACCGCCGTCACCGCGCTGCGCGACGTCGGTGCCACCGTGGTGCTCGCCCGGCTGCCCGCCATCGGACTGTTCGAGCTCACGCCCCCGGTGGTGCGGCAGGTCGTGCGGGCGCGGGTGGCCCAGGTCAACGCGGTGGTCGACGCGGTGGCGCACGCGTCGCGGCCCGGGACGGTCTCCGAGCTGGGCGCGCTGCGGGCATCGCGGGCTGCGCCGGGCACCGACCGGGGGCCGGGCATCGACGACGGGCGGGGGCGCGGCGCCGTCGTGGTCGTGGACGTCGCCGACGCCGCGCGGCTGGCCGGGCGCGCGGCGTGGCACGCCGACCGGGTGCACCTCTCCCCGGCCGGGCACCGGGCGCTGGCGGCGGTCGCCGCCGTCGCGCTCGACCGCGCCGGGGTGATCGCGCTGCCGGAGTCCGCCGGGGCGACCGTGCCCGTGTCAGCACCAGCGCAGCCCATGGCGTGCGCTGGTACTGACAGTCCGTGGGGCGACGCGCTCGTGTCAGCACGAGCGCGGGGCATGGCCAGCGCTCGTGCTGACCGGCGCGCGGGCGTGCTCGACGAGGCCCGGGCGCTGCTCGCGACGATGGCACCGTGCCCGACGACGTCGACCGGCGCGCGGCTCGCGTGGCTCGTCGTCGCCGGGCTGCCCTGGTGCGTGCGCCGCGGGCGCGACCTCGTGCCGGGGCTGGCGCGCGCCGTCGTCGACATGGACGGCACCCTGCTCGACCCGGACGGCGAGGTGCCCGCCACGCTCGGGCCGCTGCTGGGCGAGCTGCGCGAGCGCGGCGTGCTGCTCGTGCCCGCCAGCGGCCGGCAGTACGCGACGCTCGCCCGCACGTTCGCCGGCGCCCTCGAGGGCATGCCGGTG
>NZ_WUWN01000034.1 GCF_009846865.1 Puerhibacterium puerhi | reverse complement strand
GTGGCGCCCGGCGCGCCTGGCGCCTCGGGCGCCTCGAGCCGCGCGACGATGTCCTCCCACTGCGCCTCGACCTCGGCGTCCTCGAGCTCGCCCGGCCGGCTGTGGTGGTCACCGTCGCCCGGCGCGCCGGACTGGTCGCGTGCCGCGTCGCCGGACCGGTCCTCCGGGCGCCCGGCGCGGTCGCCGTCGTGCCCGAGACCGGCCTCGTCGTCGCGGCCGGCGCCGTCCGGCGTGTTCGAAGAGGCCATAGGCCACACTCTAGAGTTCTGTGGACCTCGCGCGCCGCCCGCCCCACCGGTGCGCCGGCGGGCGGGCGCCGTACGGACCCGACCGCCGCAGGACCCCGACGAGGAGGACCGGTTGTACTACTGGCTCATGAGGCACGTCCTGGCCGGGCCGCTGCTCAAGCTGTTCTTCCGGCCGTGGACGCGCGGTGTGGAGCACGTGCCCGCCAAGGGCGGTGCCATCCTGGCGAGCAACCACCTGGCGGTCATCGACTCCTTCGTGCTGCCGCTGGTCCTCGAGCGGCAGGTGCAGTTCCTCGGCAAGTCGGACTACTTCACCGGCGCGGGCCTCAAGGGCCGGCTGGTGGCCGGCTTCATGCGCGGCGTGGGGACCATCCCGGTGGACCGCTCCGGCGGCAAGGCGAGCGAGGCCGCCCTGCGCACCGGCCTGCGCGTGCTGTCCGAGGGTGGCCTGTTCGGCATCTACCCCGAGGGCACCCGCAGCCCCGACGGCCGGCTGTACCGCGGCAAGACGGGCGTCGCCCGCCTGGCGCTGGAGTCCGGCGCCCCGGTCGTGCCGGTCGCGATGGTCGGCACGAACGTCGCGCAGCCGCTCGGGCGCGTGGTCCCCAAGCCGCTGCCGATCGGGGTGGTCATCGGCGAGCCGCTCGACTTCTCCCGGTACCGGGGGATGGAGAACGACCGGTTCGTGCTGCGGTCGGTCACCGACGAGATCATGTACGCGATCCTGCGCCTCAGCGAGCAGGAGTACGTCGACGTCTACGCCGCCACCGCCAAGGCCCGGATCGCGGCCGAGAAGGCCGCCGCAGGCCGGGCGGAGAAGGCCGCGGACGACGACGCCGCCACGTCCTGAGCGCCCGGGGCGGCCCGGCCCGGCGACCGCGCCGCGCCGTCGCCGTCTCACCCGTCGCCCGGCCGGCGGCGCCCGCCGCGCCGGGCCATAGGATCGGCTCAGGCCGTATCCGAGCTCCCCGCTTGATCACCCCTGTTGGTACCCCTGTCTGAGAGGTGTCCTGTCATGTCGGTTCGTCGCGTGGCCCTGCTCACCGCCGGCGGCTTCGCCCCGTGCCTGTCCTCCGCCGTCGGCGGTCTCATCGAGCGCTACAACGAGCTCGACCCCTCGATCGAGATCATCGCCTACCAGTACGGCTACCACGGCCTGCTGACGGGCAACAAGATCGTGGTCGACGAGGAGGGGCGCAAGAAGGCGGGCGTCCTGCACCGCTTCGGCGGCTCGCCGATCGGCAACTCCCGGGTCAAGCTGACCAACGTGGCGGACGCCGTCAAGCGCGGCCTCGTCCAGGAGGGCCAGGACCCGCTGCAGGTGGCCGCCGAGCAGCTCAAGGCCGACGGCGTCGACGTGCTGCACACCATCGGTGGCGACGACACCAACACCACCGCGGCGGACCTCGCCGCCTACCTGCACGACAACGGCTACGAGCTCACCGTCGTCGGCCTGCCGAAGACCATCGACAACGACGTGGTCCCGATCCGCCAGTCCCTCGGCGCGTGGACCGCCGCGGAGGAGGCCGCCGGCTTCGCGGCCAACATCATCGGCGAGCACCGCTCCGGGCCCCGCATGCTCATCGTGCACGAGGTCATGGGCCGCCACTGCGGCTGGCTCACCGCCGCCGCCGCCGCCGAGTACCGCAAGTGGCTCGACACCCAGGAGTGGGTGCCGTCCCTGGGCCTGAGCAAGGAGCGCTGGGACGTCCACGCGGTCTTCCTGCCCGAGCTCGCGCTGGACATCGACGCCGAGGCCGCCCGCCTGCGGGCCGTGATGGACGAGATCGGCAACGTCAACATCTTCCTGTCGGAGGGTGCCGGCATGCACGAGATCGTCGAGCAGCTCGAGGCGTCCGGCCAGGAAGTCGCCCGCGACCCGTTCGGGCACGTGCGCCTCGACGAGATCAACCCCGGCCAGTGGTTCGCCAAGCAGTTCGCCGAGAAGCTGGGCGCCGAGAAGGTCATGGTCCAGAAGTCGGGCTACTACTCGCGCGCCGCGGCGCCGAACGCCGAGGACCTGCGCCTCATCAAGTCGATGACCGACCTGGCCGTCGAGTGCGCACTGCGCGGCGAGGCCGGCGTCATCGGCCACGACGAGGAGGACGGCGACCGGCTCAAGGCCATCGCGTTCCCGCGCATCGCCGGCGGCAAGGCGTTCGACGTCTCGCAGCCGTGGTTCGGCGAGCTGCTCGAGGCCATCGGCCAGCCGCTGAAGCCGGCTGCCGCGCACTGACGCACGATCCGGGGGGAGCGGCGCGAGCCCGTTCGGCGAGAGCCGAGCGAGCGCAGCGAGCGAATCATTCGAGCCGAGCGGGCTCGCGCCGCTCCCCACCACCGCGTCCCAGACGCCTCCACCGCCGCCTCGACCGTCACCTGAGGACCATGAGCACCGCCGTCGACTCGCCGTCCGCCGCCCTCGCCGCGGACCTGGACCACTTCCGCGCCCTGCCCGCGCGCCAGCAGCCCACGTGGCCCGACGCCGCGGCGCTCGCGGCCGCGACCGGCCGCCTGGAGCAGGCGGCGCCGCTCGTGGTCCCCGCCGAGTGCGACACGCTGCGCACCCGGCTCGCCGCGGCCGGGCGCGGCGAGGCGTTCGTCCTGCAGGGCGGCGACTGCGCGGAGACGTTCGCGGAGGCCAGCGCGGGGCGCATCCGCAACAAGATCCGAACGCTGCTGCAGATGGCGGTGATCCTCACCTACGGCGCCTCGACGCCGGTGGTGAAGATCGGCCGCATGGCCGGCCAGTACGCCAAGCCGCGCTCGTCCGACGACGAGACGCGCGACGGCGTCACCCTGCCCGCCTACCGCGGCGACATGGTCAACGGCCACGCGTTCACCCCCGAGGCGCGCACGCCCGACCCCGCGCGGCTCGAGCAGGCCTACCGGATCTCCGCCGCCACGGCGAACGTGGTGCGCGCCTTCACCCAGGGTGGCTACGCCGACCTGCGCCAGGTGCACGAGTGGAACCGCGGGTTCATGCGCAACCCCGCCTACGCGCGCTACGAGGTCACCGCCACCGAGATCGACCGGGCCATCCGGTTCATGGAGGCGTGCGGCGCCGACTTCGACGCGCTGCGCACCGTGGAGCTGTACCTGTCCCACGAGGCCCTGGTGCTCGACTACGAGCGGGCCCTGACGCGGGTGGACGCCCGCACGGGCGCCGCCTACGACACCAGCGCGCACTTCCTGTGGATCGGCGAGCGCACCCGCCAGCTCGACGGCGCGCACGTCGACCTCCTCGCCCGGGTGGCCAACCCGATCGGCGTCAAGCTCGGCCCCACGACGTCGCCCGACGACGCCCTGGGCCTGGCCGCCCGGCTCAACCCCGACAACGTGCCGGGCCGGCTGACGTTCGTCGCCCGGATGGGCGCCGGGCGGGTGCGCGAGGTGCTCCCGGCCCTGGTGGAGAAGGTCACCGCCGCCGGCGTGGCGGTCACCTGGGTCACCGACCCGATGCACGGCAACACCATCACCTCGGCCACCGGGTACAAGACGCGGCGCTTCACCGACGTGCTGGACGAGGTGCGCGGCTTCTTCGAGGTGCACCGCGCCCTGGGCACGGTGCCCGGCGGGCTGCACATGGAGCTCACCGGCGACGACGTCACCGAGGTGCTCGGCGGCAGCGAGGAGATCGACGAGGCGGGCCTGGCGCTGCGCTACGAGACGCTGGTCGACCCCCGGCTCAACCACCAGCAGTCGCTGGAGACCGCGTTCCAGGTCGCTGACATGCTGCGGGGGCGCTGAGGGTCACCACACGGTCAGGGTGACCGTGCTGCCCTTGGGCGCCTCGCCGGAGACGTCCTGGAACCGCACCGTGTCGAGCAGGCCGCCGAGGTAGCGGTTCTCCTCGACCACGAGCCCCGCGTCCTGCAGGGCCCGGCGCGCCTCGCCGCTGCGCATCCCCACGACGTCGGGCACCTGGACGACCGGCGGGCCCGCCGAGACGGTCAGCCGCACCGTGTCGAGGCGGTGGGCCTGCGTGCCGTCGGCCGGGTCCTGGCGCAGCACCGTGCCCTTCGGCACGGTCTCCGAGTGCTCGTCCTCGGTGAACTCCACGTGCAGGCCGAGGTCCTCGAGCGCCGCCCGGGCCTCGTCCCGCTCGCGGCCGACCTGCTGGGTGACGGTCACCGGCGCCGGGCCGCCCGACACGGTCAGCGTCACCGGCCGGTCGTGCGGGACCTCCGTGCCCGGCTCCTCGGAGACGGACAGCACCTGGCCGCGCGGGACGGTGTCGCTCCAGTCCTGCTGCGGGTCCGCGACCGTGAAGCCCGCGTCGGTCAGGGCGGCGGTCGCGTCCTCCTGGCTCTGGCCGGCGAGGCCGTCGGGCACCGTGAGCATGCGCACGCCGAGCGACACCACCAGGCGCACGCGGCCGTCCTTGCGCACCTGCTCGCCCTCGGCGGGCACCGCCTCCACTACCGCACCCTCGGGCACGTCGTCGCTGTAGGCCTCCGTGGTCACCACGTCGAGCCGGTGGGCGGCCAGGCGCTCCTGGGCGTCGGCCAGCGGGACCTCGGCCACGCCGGACGGCACGCGGGTCCAGGCGCCCGGCCCGTCGGCGAACCACCACCACGTCCCCGTGCCGCCGCCGAGCGCGAGCAGCAGCGCGAGGGCCGCCGCGACGGCGGCGCGGCGGCGGCGCGGCCGCTGCGGCGCCGCGTCCTGCGCGGTGGCGGCGGCGGTTCCCGACGGCGCTCCGGCCGCCTGCCGGGCGTCCAGGGCGACGGTGCGCTGCTCGACGACGCGCTCGGTCGTCGTGCCGAGGAGCGCCTCGGTGAGGTGGACGCCGTCGCCGGGCGTGGCGGTGGCGAAGACGCCCGCGGGGATGGCGTCGAGCTCGCCCGTGTCGTCGAGGTCCGCCGCGCCGTCGGACGGGGCGTCGGGCGCCGACGGGGCGCCTTCGGCGGCGAGCGTCGCGTCCTGGGGTGCGCCGTCCGGCGTCACGCCGGCGGCGTCGCCGCCGGGCGCCGGGGCGGCCGCGACGGGTGGTTCGGCGCGCCGCTCGAGCACCTCGGGGGCGAGCGTCAGGTGCACGTGCCGGACGAGCTCGAGCGCCGCGCCGCCGTCGGCGGGGCGCGATGCGGGGTCGCGCGCGGTCAGGGCGCCGACCAGCGCGTCCACCGGCGCCGGCAGCCACGGCGCGCGGCCCGAGGGGGGCGGCACGTCGTCGTGCACGTGCTGGAACGCCACCTGGATCGGCGTGCTCCCGGAGTGGGGGAGCGCCCCGGTGAGCGTCTCGTAGGCCAGGATGCCGACGGCGTACAGGTCGGTGCGCGCGTCGCAGCCGCCGGTGGCGATGACCTCCGGCGCCAGGTAGGCGACGGTGCCGAGGATCGTGCCCGTCGTCGTGCTGGTGACCTCGGTGACGGCGCGCGCGAGCCCGAAGTCGGCGACCTTGACGTGCTCGCCGTCGGAGGTGATCAGGACGTTCTCCGGCTTGACGTCCCGGTGCACCAGCCCCTTGCGGTGCGCGGCGGCCAGTGCGGCGAGGACCTGCTCGAGGATCTGCAGCGTGCGCCCGACCGTCAGCGTCCCGTGCGTGCGCAGCTCGCGGCGCAGCGTGGAGCCGGGCACGTACTCCATCGTCAGGTAGCTGGTGTCGCCGTCGAGCCCCTGGTCGTACACGGCGACGACGCCGGGGTGGGTGAGCCGCGCCGCGGCACGGGCCTCGCGGCGGAAGCGCGAGACGAACTCCGCGCCCTCGACGCCCTCGGCCAGGTGGGGGTGCATCACCTTGAGCGCGACGTCGCGCTCCAGGCGCCGGTCGTGGGCGAGGTAGACCATGGCCATGCCGCCGCGGGCGATGCGCGAGCGGACCTCGTACCGCCCGTCCACCAGGCGGCCGAGGAGCGGATCGGTCGTCGCCATGGCCACGGAGGCGAGTGTAGGCGGCGGCGTGCGGGCTGGGGATGACCCGCGCCCGACGATTGCGCCACGGGCCACGGGCCACGGGCCACGGGCCACGGGCCACGCGCCACGGGCCACGGGCACCGGACGTCGGGTTCCCCGGGACGCCGGGCTCCGGGCGCTGCTGGTGCTGCCCGTAGGCTGGCGGGCGTGAGCACCACCCCCGACCTCGACGCCCTCGTCCCCGAGTGGCTGCCCCTGCCCGATCTCGCCGACCGCATCGGCGTCCCCTTCACCCAGGTGCGCAACCTGGTGCGCGACCGGTACGTCGTCGGCGTGCGCCGCGGCGAGCGCGCCGTCTTCCAGGTGCCGGCCGCGTTCCTCGTCCCGGCCGAGGGCGGCGCGGGCGAGCAGGTGCTGCCGTCGCTGCGCGGCACCGTGCTGGTCCTCGCCGACCAGGGGCTGCCGGACGAGGAGATCGTCGAGTGGCTGTTCGCGGCGAACGACGCGCTGGGCACCTCGCCGGTCGAGGCGCTGCGCGCCGGGCGCAAGACCGAGGTGCGCCGGGTGGCCCAGGCGGTCGCCTGAGCGCGGCTCCTCGAGGGCCCGGGCCGGGCCCGGCCGGCCGGGCCCGGCCCCGGGGGGCGCGCCGGCGTCAGGCGGCGCGGTCGACCGCTGCCCGGGCGAGGCCGAGCAGCACGTCGCGGCCCGGCTCCTGCAGCCCGGCCGACTCGAGCGCCGAGGTCGCGCGCCCGGCGAGGTCGGCGATGAGTGCCTCGACGTCGGCGAGCGCGCCGGAGTCCACGACCGCGGCGCGCAGCGCCTCCACGGCGGCGTCGTCGAGGTCCGGGTCGCCGAGGCGCTCCGACAGCAGGCGGCGCTGCGCACCGTCGGCCCCGGCCATCGCGCGGGCCATGAGCACCGTGCGCTTGCCCTCGCGCAGGTCGTCGCCCGCCGGCTTGCCCGTCACGCCCGGGTCGCCGAAGACGCCGAGCACGTCGTCGCGCAGCTGGAACGCCTCGCCGAGCGGCAGGCCGGCGGCGCGGACCGCCTGCACCTGCGCGGGCGGGGCGCCGGCCAGCAGCGCGCCGACCACGAGCGGCTTCTGGACCGAGTAGCTGGCCGACTTGGCCCGCAGCACGGACCGCGCCCGCTCCTCGTCGGCGGCCGGGTCCTTGCCCCACGGCTCGGCCTGGACCAGCACGTCGAGGTACTGGCCCACGATGACCTCGGTCTGCATGCGGTCGAACTCCGCGCGGGCGGCGGGGGCCACCCCCGGGTCGACGAGCTCGAGCGCCTCCGACAGCTCGCGCTGGCAGGCCACCAGGCACAGGTCGCCCAGCAGGATCGCCGCCGACACGCCGAAGTGCCCGGCGTCGCCGGCCCAGCCGCCGTCGGCGTGCCGCGCCTCGAACGCCCGGTGGGCCGTCGGGTGGCCGCGGCGGGTGTCGGAGTTGTCCATGACGTCGTCGTGCAGCAGCGCGGCGGCCTGGAAGAGCTCCAGCGCCGCGCCCGCGCGCACGGCGGCCTCGCGCCGCGGGCCCGTGGCAGGCCCGCCGTGCGCCCGGTAGGACCAGTAGGCGAAGGCGGCGCGCAGACGCTTGCCGCCCGACAGCAGCACCGCCGCCTGGTCGGTCAGGGCCCGGGCGGCGTCGCCGTGGCCCGTGATCTCCCCGGCGAGCGCGTCGAGGTGGCGGCGCACCGCGGCGTCGACGTCGGGACGGAGGTTCTCGAGGTCGACCAGCGGTGCAGGCATGCCCGCAGCCTATGCGGAAGCGGCGTCGGGATCCCGGGCAGGGTGGCGCCCCGGCCGGCGGCTCAGCCCGCCGGGACCACCACGGACCCGCTGACCGACACCAGGCGCTGGTCTCCGTCGTCGAGGACGCCCACCAGGAGGGTCTCGACGAGCGGGTCCGCGTCGTCCCTGGCGCCGTCGGCGGCCTCCGCGCGCCGGGTGAAGGCGGTCTGCGCCGTCAGGCCGGTCGGGACGCCCGTGTCCGCGCGCGCGAAGCCCTGGGCGCCGAGCTGCTCCTCGAGCTGGGCCAGCACCTCGTCGGCCGTGCGCGGGGTGGTCAGGTTGAGGGTGACGTCGGTCAGCGCGCCCGTGCCCGGCGCCGCCGAGCTCGCCACGACCGTGGCGCCCTCGGGCGCCGGCAGCAGGTCCCGGGGGAACCCGGGCGCGTAGCCGGCGACCGTCGTGGACGGGTCGTAGGACGGCAGCGACGCGGACGCGCTCGGCGCGGCGGTGGGCAGGTCCTCGTCGGTCGCGGTGCCCAGGCGCCCGGACGGCGCGGGGGTGCACGCGAAGGCCAGCGCGCCGGCCAGCACGGCCGCCGCCGCGGCGGACCCCACCGCCCGCAGGTGCTGGCGCGAAGGACGTCCGCTCGGGTCCGGGTGGTGACGCACGGGCACACGGTAGCCGCAGCGCGCGGGCCGCCCGGACACCGCCGGGCGGCCGTGAGGCTGCGCACAGGCGCTCGCCGGCACGCGGCGCGCACAGCGCCGCCGCCGGGCCTGCCACGGGGGCGGCGGCGGCGCTGGGATCGAGGCATGACCACCGCCACGATGCGGGTGCGCGGCGCCCGCGAGCTGCTGTCCGCCGTCCCCTACGCGCTCGGCTACCGGCCCGCCGAGTGCGTCGTCGTGGTGTGCGTGCGCCACGACGGCACCCTGGGCCTGGTCGCCCGCGCCGGGCTCGACGACCTGGCCGACGCCCGGCGGCGGGCCGCCGTCGGCGACCTGCTCGCGCGCCGTGCCCACGAGGACGACGCCCGCGTCGCCTTCGTCGTGGGCTACGCCGGCGGCGCGACCGGGCCGGGCAGCGTCGTCGCCGAGGCCGTCGACGCGCTCGCCGCGGCCGTGGGCGAGCGGGTGCCGGGCTGCGAGCGCTGGGTCGTGGGGGAGCGCACCTACCGCAGCCCGGACTGCGCCGACCCCACGTGCTGCCCGCCCGGCGGGGCACCCGTCGCCGAGCTGGAGTCCACCGCCGTGCGTGCCCGGCTCGTCGTCGACGGGTGGTCGCCGGCGGCGTCCCGCGACGCGCTGTACCGGCTCGCCCGGGCGCCCGAGGCGGCGCGCGGGCTCGCGGGCAAGGCGGCCCGCCGCTGGGAGCGCACCGCCGCCGCCGAGGAGCCGCGCGACCGGCGCGCCGGGGCGTACGACGCCTGGGTGGGGGCGGTCCGTGCCGGCGCCGACGCGCTGGGGCCCGCGGCGCTCGGCCGGCTGGCCGCGGCGCTCGCGGACGTGCCCGTGCGCGACGCGGTGCTGCTGTGGTGCGTGCCGGGGCACGAGGACGCCGCCCGGCGCACGGCCCGAGGGGACGCGGGCGCGGACCTCGACGACGCCACGGCCGCGGCGATCGCCTCGGTGGTCGACGGCGAGCGGGCGGCCGCGCCCGACGCGGACCGGACCGCCGCGGCGACCGCCGTGCTCGAGGCGGTCGTCGCGCACGCGCCGCGGCGCCTGGCGTCCCCCGCGCTCACCCTGCTGGCGTTCCTCGCGTGGTGGTCCGGCGACGGCGGCCGGGCGGGGTACCGCCTCGACGCCGCGCTGGCCGCCGACCCGGGGCACCGGCTCGCGCGGCTGCTCGACGCCGCCCTGCGCGCCGGGCTGCCGCCCGGCTGGCTGCGCCGGCGGCCCGCCGGCCCGGCGACCGACGACGCCTGACCGAGGCGAGTCGGCCGTCCTCCGGTAGCGTGCGGTCCATGACGGTCGTGGTCAGCCATCTGAGCAACCCTGAGGGCCGGGAGGCCCTGGCGACGGCGATCGGCGAGGCCCGCTCGCGCGGCACCGGTCTGGTGGTGGTCGAGCCCCCGACGGGCGCCGCGCCGGCCGGCGCGGCCGACGGCGGGGAGACGCTCGCCGAGCGGCTGGCGGCGGCCGGCGTGCAGCACGAGGTCGTGGTGTCCGACGGCGACCTCCCCGAGGCGATCGTGCAGACCGCCGCGCGCGTGGGTGCCGAGCTCATCGTGATCGGGCTGCGCCGGCGCAGCCCCGTCGGCAAGCTCATCCTGGGCGCCGGCGCGCAGCGCATCCTGCTGGAGTCGCCCTGCCCCGTGCTCGCGGTCAAGCCCTGAGCGCCGCGCCGGCGCGCCGGCGTCGGCGGCCCGTGCCGGCGGCCCGTGCCGGCGGCCCGTGCGGGTGGCGTCGGCCACGCCGGCACGGGGGGTGAATTCCGGGAATCCTGCGGGGTCCTGGCGCGTTGACCCATCAGAACCGGAGCGGGACGGCGCACGACGTGCCGGCCGAGCGAGGGCCGGAGCACCGACGGTGCAGGACGCGACGGTACAATATCCAGGTCCGCCGGAGCGTCGACGGTCCGATGAAGCAAGGCCCCCTACGGCCCGCACACCTCACCCCGGCGGGACACCGCCCCCTCGATTGCCGAAAGGTCGGTTTGTGGCGTCCACCACCCAGTCCACCGCACCGCAGAACATCACGCTGCCCCGTGAGTTCGAGCACCCCGCGCTGAAGGAGCTGCTCGCGCAGGGCACCGCCACGGGCCGCGTGGACGCCGAGGCGTTCCGCACGGCCTGCGAGACCGCCGGCGTCGGCGACGCCAAGCGGCTCAAGGCCGTGCTCAAGGGGCTCTCCGTCGCCGGTGTGGAGGTCGGCCTGCCGACGGCGACGAAGGTCGCCGCCGCGTCGTCCGCCACGCGCACCCGCGCCACCGCCAAGGCCCCGGCCGCCACGAAGGCGAAGCCCGCCCCGGTGACGACCCGCACCGCCGCTGACGCGTCCGACGGCGAGGCCGCCGAGGAGGCCGCCAAGCCCGCGCGCAAGCCCGCCGCCAAGAAGTCCGCCGCCAAGCCCGCCGCGAAGGCGACCAAGGCGAAGGCGTCGAAGGCCAAGGCGTCCGACGACGAGGAGACCCTCGACGAGGACGTCGACATCGACGACGTCGAGATCGAGGTCACCGACGAGGGCGACGTGGCGGACGTCGCGAGCGCCGACGAGGAGGGCGCCGACGAGGCGGCCGACGAGACCGCCGGCGACGAGGAGGAGACGGTCGAGGCCGCCGCCCCCGCCGCCGCCAAGCCGGCCAAGTCCGACGAGGAGGACACCGGCTTCGTCGTGTCCGACACCGACGAGGACGACCAGCCCGCGCAGCAGGTCGTCACCGCCGGCGCCACTGCCGACCCGGTCAAGGACTACCTCAAGCAGATCGGCAAGGTCGCGCTGCTGAACGCCGAGCAGGAGGTCGAGCTCGCCAAGCGGATCGAGGCCGGCCTGTTCGCCGAGGAGAAGCTCGCCAAGGACTTCCCCGACTTCGACCGCACCAAGGCCGACGCCGACACCCGCCGCCTGGTGCGCGACCTGCAGTGGATCGCGCACGACGGCAAGCGGGCCAAGAACCACCTGCTCGAGGCCAACCTGCGCCTGGTCGTCTCGCTGGCCAAGCGGTACACCGGCCGCGGCATGCTTTTCCTGGACCTGATCCAGGAGGGCAACCTCGGTCTGATCCGTGCGGTCGAGAAGTTCGACTACACCAAGGGCTACAAGTTCTCGACGTACGCCACGTGGTGGATCCGTCAGGCCATCACCCGCGCCATGGCCGACCAGGCCCGCACCATCCGCATCCCGGTGCACATGGTGGAGGTCATCAACAAGCTCGCCCGCGTGCAGCGCCAGATGCTCCAGGACCTGGGCCGCGAGCCCACGCCGGAGGAGCTGGCCAAGGAGCTCGACATGACGCCCGAGAAGGTCGTCGAGGTCCAGAAGTACGGCCGCGAGCCCATCTCGCTGCACACCCCGCTCGGCGAGGACGGCGACAGCGAGTTCGGTGACCTCATCGAGGACTCCGAGGCCGTGGTGCCCGCCGACGCCGTGTCGTTCACGCTCCTGCAGGAGCAGCTGCACCAGGTGCTCGACACGTTGTCGGAGCGCGAGGCCGGCGTGGTCTCCATGCGGTTCGGCCTGCAGGACGGCCAGCCCAAGACGCTCGACGAGATCGGCAAGGTCTACGGCGTGACGCGCGAGCGCATCCGCCAGATCGAGTCCAAGACGATGTCGAAGCTGCGTCACCCGTCGCGCTCCCAGGTGCTGCGCGACTACCTCGACTGACGTCGACCGTCGCGAGCCGCGGTCGCGGCACGAAGGGCCCGCTCCCCCCGGGAGCGGGCCCTTCGTCGTCCGGGGCGCCCGGGTCGTCCCCCGGGTGCGTCGGGTCGTCGGGGCGCCGCGGGACGCACGAGGGCCCGCACCCCGGGCGGGGTGCGGGCCCTCGTGGTGGTTCGCTGGTCGCCGGCCTCCGGGGCGGGCGACGGCGCCGTCAGCGCGCGCCGTGCTCGGCCAGCAGGCGGTCGGTCTCGTCCTGGACGTGGGTCGCGACGTCCGCGTAGGCGGAGGCGTGCTCGCGCGCGTGGTGACCGCAGAAGAGCAGCTCTCCGGCGGGCAGGACCACGCGAACGTACGCCTGCGCGCCGCAGCGGTCGCAGCGGTCGGCGGCGGTGAGGGGTTCGGTCGTCATGGTGGTCACGTGGTAATCCAACCATCAGGCGCCCACAGAATTCCTCAGCGGAGGGGGTGGTTCGCTCCGGGCATAGTCGCGCCCGGCGGCGCAGGCGCGCCCGTCCCGCGCGGTGGTGTCGGTGCGGTGGTGTCGGTGGGGTCGTCTACCCTCGAGGGCGTGACCGCCACCGCCTCCCCGGAGTCCAGCTACACCGCACGACACCTGTCCGTCCTCGAGGGGCTCGAGGCGGTCCGCAAGCGCCCCGGGATGTACATCGGGTCCACGGACTCGCGCGGCCTCATGCACTGCCTGTGGGAGATCATCGACAACGCCGTCGACGAGGCCCTGGGCGGCTTCGCGACGAAGATCGGCGTCGTGCTGCACGCCGACTCCTCGGTGACCGTGAGCGACGACGGCCGCGGCATCCCCGTCGACGTCGAGCCCAAGACGGGGCTCTCGGGCGTCGAGGTGGTCTTCACCAAGCTGCACGCCGGCGGCAAGTTCGGCGGCGGCTCCTACACCGCCTCGGGCGGCCTGCACGGCGTGGGCGCCTCCGTGGTCAACGCGCTCTCCTCGCGCCTGGACGTCGAGGTCGACCGCGGCGGCAAGACGTACCGGATGACGTTCCACCGCGGCGAGCCCGGCACGTTCGACGACCCGGCGTCGGGCCCGTCGCCCGACGCCGCGTTCGCGCCGTTCACCGACCACAGCGAGCTCGCCGTGGTGGGCAGGACCAAGCGGGGCGTCACCGGCACCCGCGTCCGGTACTGGGCCGACCGGCAGGTGTTCCCGAAGAGCGCGGTGTTCAGCTACGACGAGCTGGTCACGCGCGTGCGCCAGACCACGTTCCTGGTGCCCGGGCTCGAGATCACCGTCCGCGACGAGCGCGGCCTGCCGGGCACGCCCGGCGAGGCCGGCCCGCACGAGGAGGTCTTCAAGCACGACGGCGGTGCCGTCGACTTCGTCGAGTTCCTCGCGCCGGACACGCCGGTCACCGCGACGTGGACGCTGCGCGGCCAGGGATCCTTCACCGAGACCGTGCCGGTGCTCGACGAGCGGGGGCACATGACCCCGCAGGAGGTGCAGCGCGACTGCGAGGTCGACATCGCGCTGCGGTGGGGCGTCGGGTACGAGACCGAGGTGCGCTCCTTCGTCAACATCATCGCGACGCCCAAGGGCGGCTCCCACCTGGCCGGGTTCGAGCAGGGCCTGCTCAAGGTCGTGCGCAAGCAGGTCGAGGCGAACGCCCGCCGGCTGAAGATCTCGACGAAGGACGGCGGCGAGCGGATCGAGAAGGACGACGTGACCGCCGGCCTCACCGCCGTCGTCACCGTCCGCCTCGCCGAGCCGCAGTTCGAGGGCCAGACCAAGGAGGTGCTCGGCACCGCCCCGGTGCGCGGCATCGTCGCGCGCGTCGTGGAGAAGGAGCTCGGCGCGCTGCTGACCTCCACCAAGCGCGACGACAAGGCGCAGGCCGCCCTGCTGCTCGACAAGGTGGTGGCGGAGATGCGCGCCCGCGTCACCGCGCGCAAGCAGAAGGAGATCTCGCGCCGCAAGAACGCGCTGGAGACCTCCTCGCTGCCGGCCAAGCTCGCCGACTGCCGCAGCGACGACGTCGAGCGCTCCGAGCTGTTCATCGTCGAGGGCGACTCGGCCCTGGGCACGGCGAAGCTCGCCCGCTCCAGCGACTTCCAGGCGCTGCTGCCGATCCGCGGCAAGATCCTCAACGTCCAGAAGGCGTCGATCGGCGACATGCTGCGCAACGCCGAGTGCGCCGCGATCATCCAGGTGCTCGGGGCCGGCTCCGGCCGGTCGTTCGACCTGGAGGCCGCCCGCTACGGCAAGGTCATCCTGATGACCGACGCCGACGTCGACGGCGCGCACATCCGCACCCTGCTGCTCACGCTCTTCTACCGCTACATGCGGCCCCTCGTGGAGGCCGGCCGCGTGTACGCTGCGGTGCCGCCGCTGCACCGCGTCGAGGTGATCGGCGGGCGCGGCAAGCCCAACGAGTACCTGTACACGTACTCGGAGGCGGAGCTGCAGGCGACGCTGAAGAAGCTCGACCGCTCCGGCAAGCGCTACAAGGAGGACATCCAGCGCTACAAGGGCCTGGGCGAGATGGACGCCGACCAGCTCGCGGAGACCACGATGGACCCGCGCCACCGCACCCTGCGGCGCGTCCGGGCGGCCGACGCCGAGGCCGCCGAGCGCGTCTTCGAGCTCCTCATGGGCTCCGAGGTGGCGCCGCGCAAGGACTTCATCGTGGCGGGCGCGCACGCGTTCGACCGGTCGCAGATCGACGCCTGAGCGGCCGGGCCGCCCCGGGCGCCCGTCCGCGGCTCGCGCCCGGGGCGCGCGGCGCGGGCCTCGGTCTTCGCCCGCCGCCCGGGGGGGCGGGGGAGCGCGGCCGTCCCTAGACTCGCAGCCGTGACCCGCACCACGAGCTCCCGCCGTCCCCTCGTCCGCCGTCTCGCCGTGCTTCCCGTCGCGGGGGTGCTCGCGGCGGGCCTGGCCGCGTGCTCCGCCGTCGGCGACGACGCGCCGTCGCAGGTGGAGACCGTGCCGTCCGACGTCGCTTCGATGCGCTCGGAGTCGGCCTCGCCGTCCGGCTCGGCGTCCGGGCCGGCGTCCGGGTCGGCCTCCGGGTCGGCATCGCCCGGCGAGAGCGCCGCGACCGAGCTGAGCTACCCCGGCGAGGACGGCAAGACCGCCCTCGACCTCCTGCTCGAGAACGACCCCGACGCCCAGGTCGAGGGCGAGGGCGAGCAGGCGATGGTGACCGGCATCAACGGCCGCACGGCCGACGACTCGAAGAACGAGTACTGGGCGCTGTACGTCGACGGAGAGATGGCGCAGGTCGGCGCCGGCTCCCTGGAGACGAGCGACGGGCAGACCATCACCTGGAAGCTGGAGACCTTCTGATGCCGCGGCAGGGGCCGGGCGCGCGGCCGGGCACCTGGCTGAGCACCCGCGACCTGCTGCGCCGCTGGTGGCGGCCCGCCCTCGTGGTCCTGGCCGCCGCGCTCGCGGTCGTCTGGCGCCTCGTCAAGGACCACCTGGGCGCGCCCCCGAACCTCGAGCTGTCCACGGCGGCCGCGTTCCTCGCGGCGGGGCTGCTGCGCCACCGCGTGGCGGCGCTCGTCCCGCTCGCCGTCGTCGCCGCGAGCGACCTGCTGCTGGGCAACTCGGCGGTGCTCGCCTTCACCTGGAGCGCGTGGGCGGTGATCGGCGCGGCGTCCCTGCTCACGCGGCGCTCCGGAGCCGGCTGGCGCCGGTACGTCGCCGCCGTCGGCTTCGGCGTCGGCGGGACGCTGTTCTTCTACCTGTGGACCAACCTCGGCGTCTGGTGGCTCGGCCGCGGCTCGTTCTACCCCGCGGGCGTCGACGGTCTGGTGGCCAGCTACGTCGCCGGGCTGCCGTTCCTGCGGCCCATGCTGCTGGGCAACCTCGTGCTCGTGCCGCTGGCCGCCGGTGCGGTCGCGCTCGTGGAGCGCCTCGAGCGGCGCGCCCCCGCGCCCGCGGCGGCGCCCGCGCGCTGAGCCCCCAGGCCGGAGGCGCGGGTGCTGCAGCAGGTGCGCAGGTGGCTGGTGGCCGTGGCGGCACAGGTCGCGAGGGCCACCTCGGGCCGGACCGTGCTCGTGCTGACCGCCGTGATCGGGGCGGTGCTGGTCGCCGGGCTGACCGTGGCCGGGGCGGAGGTCTACGAGGCGGTCGAGGAGGGGGACGGGATCGCCGGCCTGGACCGTCCCGCGCTCGACGAGGCGCTGGCCGTGCGCACGCCCGCGGCGGCGCGTCTCGTCACGGCCTTCACGCAGCTCGGCGGCCCGGTCGGCATGACCGTCATCGCGGTGGCGCTGACCGCGGTGCTGGTGCGGCGGCGTCGTAGCTGGACGCCGCTGCTGCTGATGGTGCTCGCGGTCGCCGGCTCCCTGACGTTCACCACGGTGGGCAAGGCGGTCGTGGGTCGGCCCCGGCCGCCGCTGGCCGACGCCGTGCCGCCGTACGAGCACGCCTTCTCCTTCCCGTCGGGGCATGCCCTCAACAGCACTGGTCATCGCCGGCATGGTGGTGTACCTGGCCCTGCCGCTGCTGCGGCACCGCTGGTCGCGCGTCGTCTCCGTGGCCGCCGCGGTGGTCTGGGCGGTGGCGATGGGCCTGAGCCGGGTGTACCTCGGCCACCACTGGTTCACCGACGTGTGCTTCGCCTGGCTGCTCGGGCTGGCGTGGCTCGCGCTGCTGATCACCGCGCACCGGCTGTTCCTGCTCGTGCACCGTGTCCCACCCGGCGCCCCACCCGGCGCCCCGCCGGGCCGGCCGGCCGCCGGACCGCCCCGGCGCAGCTGACCCCGGGCGTCACACGGAGAAGTACTTGGCCTCGGGGTGGTGGAAGACGAACGCGTCGGTCGACTGCTCCGGGTGCAGCTGCAGCTCGTCGGAGAGCGTCACGCCCACCCGCTCGGGGCGCAGCAGCTCGACGACCTTGCGCCGGTCCTCCATGTCGGGGCAGGCGGGGTAGCCGAGGGAGAAGCGGGCGCCGCGGTACTCGAGCTTGAACAGCCCCTCGACGTCGCCGGGCTCCTCGTCGGCGAAGCCGAGCTCGGCGCGCACGCGGGCGTGCCAGTACTCCGCCAGCGCCTCGGTGAGCTGGACCGACAGTCCGTGCAGCTCGAGGTACTCCCGGTACCGGTCCGCGGCGAACAGCCGGGCGGTGTGCTGCGACACCGTGTCGCCGACCGTCACGAGCTGGACGGGCAGCACGTCGAACCGGCCGGTGGCCTCCACCCACGCGCGCGGCTTGACGAAGTCGGCCAGGCACAGGTGCCGGTCGCGGCGCTGGCGCGGGAACGTGAGGCGCAGCCGCTCCGTGCCGGGCTCGCCGCCGGAGCCGCCGTCGGGCCCGTCGTGGTGCGCCACGACGACGTCGTCGCCCTCCGACCAGACGGGGAAGTACCCGTAGACCACCGACGGGTCGAGGATGCGCTCGGTGCGGATCCGCTCGAGCCACTCCGCCAGCCGCGGCCGGCCCTCCGTCTCGACCAGCTCCTCGTAGGTGGCGCCTTCGTCGCCGCGGCCGGGCTTGAGGCCCCACTGGCCCATGAACGTCGCCCGCTCGTCCAGGAAGGCGGCGTACTCGGCGAGGGGGACACCCTTGACGGTCCGGGTGCCCCAGAACGGCGGCTCGGGGACCGGGTTGTCCGCGGCGACGTCGGAGCGCGCCGGCATGGCCTCGTCCGGCGTCTCGGCCACGGTCACCACGCCGTGACGCCGCTTGCGCAGCGCCGGCAGGCCGACGTCGTCGGGCGACGCGCCCCGGGCGATCCGCACGAGCGGCTCCATGAGCCGCAACCCCTCGAACGCGTCGCGGGCGTAGCGCACGACGCCGGGGAACGCCGAGGCGAGGTCGTCCTCGACGTAGGTGCGGGTCAGGGCGGCGCCGCCCAGCAGCACCGGCCAGCGCTTCTCCAGGCCGCGCGAGACCAGCTCGGCGAGGTTCTCCTTCATCACCGCCGTGGACTTCACCAGCAGGCCGGACATGCCGATGACGTCGGCGTCGTGCTCCAGCGCGGCGTCGATCATCGCCGAGACGGGCTGCTTGATGCCGAGGTTGATCACCCGGTAGCCGTTGTTCGTGAGGATGATGTCGACGAGGTTCTTGCCGATGTCGTGCACGTCCCCGCGCACCGTGGCCAGCACGATCGTCCCCTTGGTGGGGCCGCCCTCGACGCGCTCCATGTGCGGCTCGAGCAGCGCCACCGCCGCCTTCATCACCTCGGCGGACTGCAGCACGAACGGCAGCTGCATCTGCCCGGAGCCGAACAGCTCACCGACCGTCTGCATGCCGGCCAGCAGGTGGTCGTTGACGATGTCGAGCGCCTTCATGCCCGCGCCGAGCGCCTCGGCGACGTCGTCCTCCAGGCCTTTGCGCGCGCCGTCCACCACGCGCCGCTCCAGCCGCTCGCCGACCGGCAGCGCGGCCATCTCCGCCGCCCGCGCGTCCTGCAGGGCCGCGGAGTCGACGCCGGAGAACAGGTCGAGCAGGTGGGCGAGCGGGTCGTGCACCAGCGCGCCCGACTCGTCGTACCGGCGCCGGTCCCACACCAGGTCCTCGGCGGCGGCCCACTGCTCGTCCGGCACCGCCGTGCGCGGCAGGATCTTCGCCGCATGGACGATGGCGGAGTCCAGGCCGGCCTCGACGGCCTCGTGCAGGAACACCGAGTTGAGCACGGCGCGCGCGGCGGGCGACAGGCCGAACGACACGTTGGACACCCCCAGCGTGGTGTGCACGCCGGGGTAGCGGCGGGTGATCTCGCGGATCGCCTCGATCGTCTCGATCGCGTCGCGCCGGGTCTCCTCCTGCCCGGTGGCGATCGGGAACGTCAGCATGTCGACGATGATGTCCTCGAGCCGCATGCCCCAGGTGCCGGTGAGGGTGTCCAGGAGGCGGGAGGCCACGGCCACCTTCGTGGCCGTGGTGCGTGCCTGGCCCTCCTCGTCGATGGTGAGGGCGACGACGGCGGCGCCGTGCTCCTTGACCAGCGGCATGACCCGCGCGAACCGGGACGTCGGGCCGTCGCCGTCCTCGAAGTTCACGGAGTTGACCACGGCGCGCCCGCCCACCAGCTCCAGGCCGGCTTGGATGACCCCCGGCTCGGTGGAGTCGATGACGAGCGGCAGCGTGGACGCCGAGGCCAGCCGCGAGACCACCTCGCGCACGTCCGCGACGCCGTCGCGGCCGACGTAGTCCACGCACACGTCCAGCAGGTGCGCGCCGTCGCGGGTCTGGGCGCGGGCGATCTCGACGACGTCGTCCCACCGGCCCGCCAGCATGGCGTCGCGGAACGCCTTCGAGCCGTTGGCGTTGGTGCGCTCGCCGATCGCCAGGTAGGAGGTCTCCTGGCGCAGCTCGGTGGGGGAGTAGAGCGAGGCGACGGCGTTCTCGCGCCGGGGCCGGCGCTCGGGCAGCTCGGCGCCGCGCACGGCGTCGACCACCGCGCGCAGGTGCTCCGGCGTCGTGCCGCAGCAGCCGCCCACGAGCCCGACCCCGAACTCCCGGACGAACTGCCGGTGCGCGGCGGCGAGCTCGGCCGGCGTCAGCGGGTAGGTCGCCCCGTCCGGGCCCAGCACCGGCAGGCCGGCGTTCGGCATGCAGGTCATCGGCACGGGGGAGTGCTGGGAGAGGTAGCGCAGGTGCTCGCTCATCCGGTCGGGGCCGGTGGCGCAGTTGAGGCCGATGGCGTCCACGTCGAGCGCCTGCAGGGTGGCCAGCGCCGCGCCGATCTCCGAGCCCATGAGCATCGTGCCGGTGGTCTCCACCGTCACCGACACGACGAGCGGCACGGTGCGGCCCACCTCGGCCATCGCGCGGCGCGCCCCGGCGATCGCCGCCTTGGCCTGCAGCAGGTCCTGGCTGGTCTCGACGAGCACGGCGTCGGCCCCGCCCTCGAGCAGCCCGGCGACCTGCTCGGCGAACGTCGCGCGCAGGTGGGCGTAGGTGACGTGCCCCAGGGAGGGCAGCTTGGTGCCGGGGCCCACCGAGCCGAGCACCCAGCGCGGGCGGTCGGGCGTGGCGTGGGCGTCGGCGCGCTCCCGGGCGATCGCCGCACCGGCGCGGGCGAGCTCGCGGATGCGGTCCTCGATGCCGTAGTCGGCGAGGTTCGACCAGTTGGTGCCGAAGGTGTTCGTCTCGACGGCGTCGACGCCGACGGCCAGGAAGGCGTCGTGGACGCCTGCGACGAGGTCCGGGCGGGTGACGTTGAGGATCTCGTTGCAGCCCTCGTGGCCGGCGAAGTCCTCCAGCGTCGGCGCGGCGGCCTGGAGCATCGTGCCCATGGCGCCGTCGGCGACGACCACGCGCGAGTGCAGCGCGGCGCGCAGGGCGTCCGCGCGGGCGGTGGCGACGTCGGTGTCCGGGACGGTTCCCACGGAGGCAGCCTAGGGGCACGGCGCGGCGAAGGCGACGGTCCGGGGACGACGGCCGGGCGAATCATGCGGGCGAATCACGTGGCCGGTGCCGGGACGAGCACCTAGCGTGGCCGCCATGCCCACCGAGCACCTCGCGCCCCTCGCCGTCCGCGCCGCCGCACCGGCGACGCTCCCGCTGCCCACCGCCGGTGGCCTCGTCTACCGCGGCGCGTCGGTGGACGACGCCCCGGCCGTGGCTGCGCTGCAGAACGCCGTCCTGGCGGCCGACGGCGCCCCGCACCGCACGTCCGAGGCGGAGGTGCGCGACGACCTCACCGCGCCCTGGACGGACCCGGCGACGGACTGGCTGCTCGGCGTCGACGAGGCGGGCCAGGTGCGCGCGTGGATGCAGGTCCTCGCCCCGCCCGGCGACGTGCGCGTCGCGCGCGGCCTCGTCCACGGCGGGGTGCACCCGGACCGGCGCGGGCGGGGCGTCGGGCGCGAGATCCTCGCGTGGGGCCTCGGGCGTGCCCGCCAGCTGCTGGACGCCTCCGGCAAGGAGCTGCCCGCGCGCCTGCAGACGTGGGCGGAGGACGACGCCCCCGCCGCCGAGCACCGGCTCCTCGAGCGGGCCGGCCTGGCGCCGGTGCGGTACTGGCACGAGCTCCAGCGCGACCTCGCCGTGCCCGTCCCCGAGGTGGCACCCGCGGCCGGCCTGCGCCTCGTGCCGTGGACGCCGGAGCTCGACGACGCCGCGCGACTGGCCCACAACGACGCGTTCCGCGACCACTGGGGCAGCGAGCCGCAGACGCCCGAGCAGTGGCGCCGCGGGGCGACGCACCACGAGCCCGGCTGGTCGTTCCTCGTCGTCGACGACCGCCCCGACGTCGAGGCCCTGCTGGCCGACCCCGACACCGACGCCGACACGGCCGCGGCCCTGCGTGCCGGCCAGCCGCTCGTCGTGGGCTACCACATGGCGAGCCGCTACACCGACTCCTTCGCGGCGAAGGGGTACCCGTTCGGCTACTCCGACCTGCTCGGCGCCCGACGGCGCTACCGCGGCCGGCGCGTGGCGGTGTCGGCGCTCGCGGCCGGGATGCGGGCGATGGCGGCCGACGGCATGCGCTACGCGAGCCTCGACGTCGACACCGCCAACCCCAGCGGGGCGGCCGGCCTGTACGCGAGCCTCGGGTACGTCAAGACGTCCGGCTCGCGGACCTACGCGCTCGATCTCTGAGCCGGCCGGAGCCGGCCGGCTCCGGCCGTGCGAGCCGGTGTGGGGCCGGTCACACGCGGTGTCGGAGGGGGCCCCTAGGGTCGCCGCATGGACATCGTGATGATCCCCGGGGCGTGGCTGGACGCCTCCGCGTGGGACGACGTGCGCCCCGTCCTCGAGGCCGCGGGCCACACCGTGCACGCCCTGACCCTGCCGGGCAAGGAGTCGCCGGACGCCGACCGGTCCGGCGTCGGCCTGGAGGACCACGTCGACGCCGTCGTCGAGGTGGTCGACCGGCTGACCACCGGCGGCGGCCAGGTCGTGCTGGTCGGCCACTCCGCCGGCGGCACGATCGCGTTCGCCGCCAGCGACCGCCGGCCCGACCTCGTGGCCCGCGTCGTCTACGTCGACGCCGGGCCGTCGCCCGAGGGCAGCGCCGTCAACGACGAGGTACCCGTGGTGGACGGGGAGGTGCCGCTGCCGGCGTGGGAGTTCTTCGAGGAGCCCGACCTCCAGGACCTCGACGACACCCTGCGCGAGCAGTTCCGCGCCTGGGCCGTCCCGGAGCCACGCGGGGTGTTCCTCGACCCGCTGCGCCTCACCGACGAGCGGCGCCGCGACGTGCCGAGCACGATCATCGCCTGCGAGACGTACCCCGGCTTCGAGACCGCCTCGGCGATGTACCGGACGTTCATCGAGCAGGGCGCCCCCTTCGTGGCGGAGCTGGCCAGCCTGCGCGACTACGAGCTGGTCGACCTGCCCACCGGCCACTGGCCGATGTTCACCCGGCCGGCGGAGCTCGGGGAGATCATCCTGGCGGCCGTGGACAAGACCGCGGCCTGAGCAGACAGGCCGCGGGGCGCGGGCCGGGAGCGTCCTCCCGGCCCGCGCCCCGCGCGGCCCATACCCGGCGTGCCGTCCGGCGCCCGGACGGCGGCCGGCTCAGCCGACCGCGGCGACCGGCGCCGCGACGGGCGTGCCGGAGCCGTCGCGCCGGTTGTCGTCCGCCGGCAGCTCCACGGGCTGGCCGCCCGAGCCGACGGCGCGCGCCGGCCCCTGGCCCACCCAGGCGAGGACGAGCTCGTCCTCGCCCTTGAGGAACCGGTGCGAGCGCACCCCGCCGGTGGCCCGCCCCTTGCCGGGGTACAGCTCGTAGGGCGTCACCTTGACCGAGCCGCCCGCGACCCCCGGCAGCTGGCCGGTCGAGCCAGCGACCGTGACCACCGTGTGCAGGTCGCGGGTGGCGGCCCGGGCGACGCCGAAGAACACCACGCGCGCGCCGGGCGCCAGCTTGATGCCGGCCATGCCGCCGGCCGCGCGGCCCTGCGGGCGCACCGCCGAGGCGGCGAAGTGCAGCAGGCTCGCGTCGGAGGAGACGAACACCAGCTCGTCCTCGTCGCCCGCCGCGGCGGCGCCGACCACGCGGTCGCCGTCCTTGAGCGCGACGACGTCCCACTCGTCCTTGTTCGCCGGGGCGTCGCCGGCGGCGACGCGCTTGACCACGCCCTGCGCGGTGCCGAGCGCCAGCGTGGGAGCGTCGGGGGCGAGGGACACCACGGCGAGCACCTCCTCACCGGCCGGCAGGGCCAGCAGCTCGCTCACCGGGATGCCGCCCGAGAGGGACGGCGCGCCGTCGGTGGGCGGCAGCGCCGGCAGGTCCAGCACCGAGACCTTGTGCAGGCGCCCGGCGGTGGTCAGCAGGCCCACGTGGCCGCGGGTGGTGGCGGGCGCGTCGCCGCGCAGGGCGTCGTGCGCGTGGCGCCGCCCGGACCGCTCGACCTCCGCGTCGGCCTGCTCGCCGGTCGTGCGCGCCAGCAGGCCGGTGGCGGACAGCAGCACCCGGGTGGGGGAGTCGGCGATCTCGAGCGAGATCGGCGCCGCGCGGCGGCCGCGGCCCGCCGGGCTCACGGAGGCCGACGACGTCGCGGTGCCGCCCGCGGAGTCGAGCAGGACCGTGCGCCGGGGCGTGCCGTAGGTGCGCGCCACCTCGCCCATCTCCTCGGAGACGACGCGGTGCAGCACCTCCTGGGACCCGAGGATCTCCTCGAGCTCGGCGATCTCGCGCTCGAGGTCGCTCTTCTCCTTCTCCAGCTCGATGCGGGAGAACTTCGTCAGCCGGCGCAGCTGCAGGTCGAGGATGTAGTTCGCCTGCGGCTCCGACAGGTCGAAGACGCTCTGCAGCCGCTCGCGGGCGGCCGGGGCGTCGTCGGAGGACCGGATCACCTGGATGACCTCGTCGATGTCGACGATGGCCAGGAGCAGGCCCTCGACCAGGTGCAGGCGCTCCTTGCGCTTGCCCAGGCGGAACGCCGAGCGGCGGCGCACCACGGCGATGCGGTGGTCCACCCACACCCGCAGCAGGTCGAGCAGCCCGAGGGTGCGCGGCCGACCCTCGACCAGCGCCACGTTGTTGATGCCGAACGACTCCTCCAGCGGGGTCGCGCGGTACAGCTGCTCCAGCACGGCGTCCGGGTCGAAGCCGGTCTTGACCTCGACCACGAGCCGCAGCCCGTGCTCGCGGTCGGTGAGGTCCTGGACGTTGGCGACGCCCTGGATCTTCTTGCTCTTGACCCCGTCGGCGATCTTCTCGACCACCTTCTCCGGGCCCACCGTGTAGGGCAGCTCGGTGACCACGATGCCCTTGCGCCGCGGCGTGATGTTCTCGACGCGGGCGGTGGCGCGCGTGCGGAACGAGCCGCGGCCCGTGCGGTAGGCGTCCCGCACGCCCTCGAGCCCGACGATCTTGCCGCCGCTGGGCAGGTCGGGGCCGGGCACGAACCGCATGACGTCCTCGAGGGTCGCCTCAGGGTTCGCCAGCAGGTGCTGCGCCGCGGCGACCACCTCGACGAGGTTGTGCGGCGCCATGTTCGTGGCCATGCCGACGGCGATGCCCGAGGCGCCGTTGACCAGCAGGTTGGGGATCGCCGAGGGCAGCACCGACGGCTGGGTGAGCTTGTTGTCGTAGTTGGGCTCGTAGTCGACGACGTCCTCGTCGAGCCCGGCGGTCATCGCCATCGACGGCGGGGCCAGGCGCGCCTCGGTGTAGCGCGGGGCGGCGGGGCCGTCGTCGAGCGAGCCGAAGTTGCCGTGGCCGTCCACGAGCGGCAGCCGCAGCGAGAAGTCCTGCGCCAGGCGCACGAGCGCGTCGTAGATCGCCGCGTCGCCGTGCGGGTGCAGCTTGCCCATCACCTCGCCGACCACGCGCGAGGACTTCACGTGCGCGCGGTCCGGGCGCAGGCCCATCTCCGACATCATGTAGAGGATGCGCCGCTGCACCGGCTTGAGGCCGTCGCGGGCGTCGGGCAGCGCCCGGGCGTAGATGACGGAGTACGCGTACTCGAGGAACGACGTCTCCATCTCCGAGGCGACGTCGACGTCGACGATCTTCTCGTCGACCGGCTCGGGCGGGACGGCGGCGGTCTTGCGCGCCATGGGCGTTCGGGCTCCCGGGAGGGTGGGGGACTGCATGGAGGGCTCGGCGCGGGCGGTGCCCCGCCGAGCACCCCACGGTACCGCGGGGCCACCGACATCCCGCGGAACCGCGTCACCCGCAGCACCCCCGGGGCGCTCCGCGCCGGCGGTCGGGCGGCGCCGAGCGTCCCGCGACGTCGTCGTCCCGCCGTCGGACGCGGACGGGACGGGACGCCCGCCGTCCGGACAGCGGTGGGCGTCCCGCGACGTCGTCGTCCCGGTCCGGGAGGGCGACGGGGAGGGACGCTCGGGCCGGCGGCCGAGGCGCCGGCGGCCTCCGGGGCCCGCGGGGCGGGCCGCTACCCTGGGGCCGTGGTAGCGGACGGCACGACGGCGTACCCGGTGGGGTGGGAGGCGGACGTCGTCCTGCGCGACGGCAGCACGACGCACGTGCGGCCCATCCGCCCCGAGGACGCGGACGCGCTGCAGCGCTTCCAGCAGGGCCAGTCGGAGCGCTCGGCCTACCTCCGGTTCTTCGCCCCGGTCACGCGGCTGACCGACCGGGAGCTGCGGCTGTTCACGCACGTGGACCACGTGGAGCGCGCCGCCCTGGTGGCCGTGCGGCCGGCCGGCGCCGCCACCACCGAGGCCGGCGCCGCCACCACCGAGGCCGGCGCCGCCGCCGACACCTCCGGCGCCGCCGCCGACACGCCCGGTGCCGACGCCGCGGCGGGCGGCGCCGGCGAGGTCGAGGACATCATCGGCGTGGCGCGCTACGACGTGGTCGAGCCGGGCCTGGCGGAGGTCGCCTTCAACATCGCCGACTCCGTCCAGGGCAAGGGCCTGGGCTCGGTGCTGCTCGAGCACCTCGCCGCGGCCGCGCGCGAGCGGGGCGTGCGGCGCTTCACCGCCGACGTGCTGCCGCAGAACGCCTCGATGCTCGCCGTCTTCCGCGCGGCCGGCTACGACGTGCACCAGGAGCTCGACGACGGCGTCGTGACGGTGTCGGTGGACCTCGACCCCACCGAGCGCTCCCGCGAGGTCATGGCCGACCGCGAGCACCGCGCCGAGGCGCGCAGCATGCAGGGACTGCTGGCCGCGCGCCGCGTGCTGCTCGTCGGCCCGGGCACCGACGCCGCGCCGACCTCCGTCGACGCGCTGATGGCCCGCCGCGTCGTCGACGCCGCCCTCGCCGACCCCGGCGACACCGAGCTGTCGGTGCTGAACGTGCCCGGGCCGGTCGAGGCCGCGCCGGGCGTCACGCCGCTGACCTCCTGGGCCCAGGTGGGCGAGGTCGACCTCGCGGTGCTGGCGGTGCCGCCGCAGCAGGCGGTCGAGGTGGTCCGGCGCCTGGCCGGCCACGGCGCGCGCGGCGTCGTCGTGCTCTCGGCCGGGTACGCCGAGACCGGGCAGCGGGGCCTGGACCGCCAGCGCGCGCTCGTGCGCACCGCCCACGCCCACGGCATGCGCGTCGTCGGGCCGGCGTCGTACGGGCTGCTCACCACGACGCCGGGCGCCCGGCTGCACGCCAGCCTCGCCACGCGCCCGCCCGCGCCGGGCGTCGTCGGGCTGTTCTGCCAGTCCGCGCCCGCCGCGGTGACGCTGTCGGCCACGCTCGAGCGGCGTGGGCTGGGCGTCTCCTCGCTCGTGTCCGCCGGGCACCGCGCCGACGTGTCGGGCAACGACCTCATGCAGTACTGGCTGCAGGACCCGGCCACCCAGGTGGTGTGCCTCTACCTCGAGTCGATCGGCAACCCGCGCAAGTTCTCCCGGATCGCGCGGCGGCTGGCCGCCGAGAAGCCGGTGGTCGCGGTGGTCGCCGGCCGCTCCGGCCAGGTGGTGCCGCCGGGGCACGCCGTGCGCGCCACCCGCGCGCCGCGGCGGATGCTCGACGAGCTGCTGCGCCAGGCGGGCGTGATCCGCGCCGAGAACGCCCACCAGCTCATGGACGTCGCCCAGGTGGTCGCCCACCAGCCGCTGCCGGCCGGGCGGCGGGTGGGGATCCTCGCCAGCTCCGCGGCGCTCGCCGCCCTGGTGGCGGAGGCGGCGGCGGCCAACGACCTCGTCGTCGCCACCTCGAGCGACTTCCTGGCCCCGGACATGTCCGACGAGGACGTGGAGCGCACGGTCGAGGCGCTCTACGCACCCGGCGCGTGCGACGTCGTCGTCGCCGTCGACGTGCCCGTCGTGATGCCGCGCAGCGGCACCGTCGCGCGGGCCGTGGCGCGCGCCGCGGCCCGCACCGGCCGGCCGACGGTCGCCTCGATGCTGGGCCTGCACGGCATGCCCGAGGAGCTCGCCGCGACCGCGCCCGACGGGCGCCGCGTGCAGGTGCCGGCCTTCTCCACCCCCGAGGACGCCGTCACCGCCCTGGCCAAGGTGGTGCAGCACGCCGCGTGGCGGGGCCGCGACCACGGCACGGCGGCGCGGCCGGCGGGCGTGCAGCAGGCGCGGGCCCGGCGGCTGGTGGAGGCCACCCTTCGCCAGGCCGCCGCGGCCGGCGACGCCGAGGTGCGCCTCGACGAGGACGCCGCCGCCGAGCTGCTGGCCTGCTACGGGCTGACGCTGCAGCGCTCGCGGCGGGTGCGCACCGCGGCGGAGGCCGTCGCTGCGGCGGACGAGCTCGGCTGGCCCGTGGCGCTCAAGGCCGCCGCGCCCACGCTGCGGCACCGGGCCGACCTGGGCGGCGTGCGCCTCGACCTGGAGGACGCCGAGGAGCTCGGCGAGGCGGTGGAGCGCATGCGGGCGGTCGCCACGGCCCTCGCGCCGGACCGCGAGCCGGTGCTCGAGGTGCAGGCGATGGTGCCGACGGGCGTGGCGTGCGTGGTCCGCTCCACCGAGGACCCGCTGTTCGGGCCCGTCGTGTCGTTCGGGCTGTCCGGCGACGCCACGGAGCTGCTCGACGACGTCGCCTACGGCATCGCGCCCCTGACCGACGTCGACGTGCGCGAGCTCGTGCGCTCGGTGCGCGCCGCGCCCCGGCTCTTCGGCTACCAGGAGGCGCCCCCGGCCGACGTGCCCGCGCTCGAGGACGTCGTGGCGCGCGTCGCGGTCATGGCCGACGACCTGCCGGAGCTGGCGCGCCTCGAGCTGTACCCCGTCGTGGTGGCGCAGCAGGGCGCGAGCGTGCTGCACGCCAGCGTCCGGCTGCGGCCGGCCGAGCAGCGGGCCGACGGGCTGCGGCGGGCGCTGCCCGCCTGACCTGTCGCCGCCCGCCTGACCCGTCCACGTCGCGGCCTCCTGCTCGCCCGTCCCCAGCCCCGCGCCGGCGTGCAGCGAGGCACACCCCGGCGGTGGAACAATGAGCGCGTGCCGCACGCCGAGCCCTACACCGGACCGCTGACTGCCGACCTGCACGCCGACATCGTCCGTGCCGGCTACTACCCGCAGCTCGTCGAGGACGTCCTCGACGTGGCGCTGGCCGGCGAGGAGGTCGTCGCCCACCTGGTGCAGGCGGAGACCACCTTCGACCAGGAGGTGCGCCGCCACCTCACCGTGCTGGTCCTCACGCCGAGCCGCCTGGTCGCCGCGCACGTCGACGACCACGAGGGCGACAAGGACGCGCCCGCCTCGGCCGCCGCGACCACCGAGGCGGTGCCGCTGGCCGAGATCCGGTCGGTCACGCTGACGCACGTCGTGGCCCGGCCCGCCGAGTACACCTCGGGCGGGGAGTCCGCGAGCGAGATCAACCTCGTGGTCGGGTGGGGCGCGGTCTCCCGCCTGGAGCTGGAGCCGGCCTCCTGCGGCGACCCGGGCTGCGACGCCGACCACGGCCTGACCGGCCAGATGCTGCCGGACGACGTCGTGGTGCGCGTGTCCAGCACGGCCGAGGGCCGCCCGGCCGTGCGCCGGGCCGTCGAGTTCGCGCGCACGCTGTCCGCCGCGACGTCCGGCCGGGCGCGGTGAGCGCCGCCGCCGACCTGCTGCCTGCCGGGATGGTCGCGCCCACCTACGGCACGGACTCCCTGGCGGCCGTCCTGCCCGGCGCCGCCGGCGCCCTCGGCGTGGACCTCACCACGGCGACGGGCCTGACCTCCGCCGAGTGCGCCGCCGCGCTCGGGCTGCCGGCCGCCGAGCAGGTCGTCGTCGTGCTGTGCGACGGGCTGGGCCACCTCAACCTCGCCGAGCGCGCCGGCCACGCGCCGTTCCTGCGGTCGCTGCTGCCCGGCACCCGGTCGCTGACCACCACGTTCCCGTCCACCACCGCCGCGGCCGTGAGCACGTTCGGCACGGGCACGGCGCCCGGCCGCAGCGGCATGCTCGGCTACACGCAGCGCAACCCCGCCACCGGCGGGCTCGCCAACATGGTGTCCTGGACCGAGCAGCCCGACCCCTACCGGCCCGTCCCGGGCCCCGGCACGCTGCCGGTGCCCGCGCACGAGCTGCAGCGGGAGCCGACGGTGTTCGAGCGCCTCGTGGCCGCCGACGTGCCCGTGACGTCGGTGGGCCCGGCCCGGTTCGCCGGGTCCGGCATGACCCTGGCGGCGCTGCGCGGGGGCGCGTACGTGCCGGCCGAGTCGCTCGAGGGCCGGGTCGACGGGGTCGTGCGGGCGCTGCGGCCGGGCGGCCCGGCGCTCGTGTACATGTACTGGGGCGACGTCGACAAGACCGGCCACCACCACGGGTGGCAGTCGTGGCAGTGGGGCGACGAGCTGGAGGCCTTCGACCGGGAGCTCGCGAGGCTGGTGCGCTCGGTCCCGGCGGGCACCCTCGTGCTCCTGACGGCCGACCACGGGCAGGTGGAGGTCGACCGCGCCGCCCGCCTGGACGTCGCGGCCACCCCCGCGCTCGCCGAGGGCGTCGCCCTGGTCGGGGGCGAGCCCCGCGCCCTGCACCTGTACGTCGACGGCGCCGACGGCCTCGACGGGGCCGTCGCGGTCGCCGACCGGTGGCGCGACGTGCTGGGCGACGGCGCCGTCGTCGCGCTGCGCGACGAGGCCACCGCCGCGGGCTGGCTCGGCCCCGTGACCGACCACGTCCGCCCGTGGGTCGGCGACGTGCTCGTGGCCCCGCGTGAGCGGCTCACCGTCGTCGACTCCCGCACCCAGACGCCGGCGTCGCTGGAGCTGCTCGGGGTGCACGGGTCGTTCACCGCGCTGGAGATGACCGTGCCGCTCGTGGCGGTCCAGGCGGGGAGGAGCTAGGCGTGGCCGAGCTCGTGTTCTTCACCGGCACCATGGACTCCGGCAAGTCGACGCTCGCGCTGCAGCTCGACCACAACCACGCCGCACGCGGGCGCACCGGGGTGATCTTCACGCGTCACGACCGGGCCGGCGCCGCGCGGGTGTCGTCGCGCCTCGGGCTCGAGGTCGCGGCGCGCGAGGTCGACGACGCCACCGACTTCTGGGAGGTCGTGGCCGCCGAGCGGCGCCAGGGACGCTACGTCGACTACGTCGTGTGCGACGAGGCGCAGTTCTACTCGCCGGCGCAGGTGGAGCAGCTCGCGCGGCTCGTCGACGAGGTGGAGATCGACGTCTTCGCGTTCGGGATCACCACCGACTTCCGCACCCGGCTGTTCCCCGGGTCGGCGCGCCTGCTCGAGCTGGCCGACCGCACCGAGGTGCTGCAGGTGCAGTCGCTGTGCTGGTGCGGGCGCCGCGCCACGCACAACGCCCGCACCGTCGACGGGGTGATGGTCGTCGAGGGCGAGCAGGTGGTCGTGGGGGACACCGCTGCCGACACCCGCGAGGTCGCCTACGAGGTGCTCTGCCGGCGCCACCACATGCGACGGATGACCGCCGCGTCGGCGCGCCGGCTCGCCGAGGTCGGCGAGGGGATGCTCGACCTCGGCTGACCCTACGGGCGCCTGGCGCGGTCAGCTCTCGGGGCGGGCGCCGAAGACGATCTCGTCCCAGCTCGGCACCTGCGGGCGGCCCTTGCGGCTGCGTCGCGTCGCGGGCACCCCGCGTGCCGCGGTGGCGGGGCGGGCGCCGGCCGCCACGGGCGCGGTGCCGGTCCCCGCGCCCTGGGGGTCCGTGTCCTCCCGCGTCGCGGCGGGCGGCTCCTGCGCCGGGCGGGCGGCCGCCGGCTGCTGCGGGTCGCCCTCGCGCGCGTCGCCGCCCCGG